>CAWBZX010000029.1:0-129161 GCA_963793295.1 uncultured Saprospiraceae bacterium
CTGTTTAAAGAAACAAGTAATCTTGTAAAAAAAATATTTTATAAATTAGAGGTAACAAAAGAGGGCTTTAGGAAGCAGAGCTTGACTAAAGTTCATCTAGTTTAGCCTCAGATTAAATTTGGGGCTATTTTTTTGCGCCAAATTTATATTCTACTTACTTTACTTTACTTTGCAATAGACTTTAGCTTTATGGAAATTGCGGATCAAAGCTATGCTCATTTTTCCATAAAGTATAAATCAAGCAAAGCAGTTTTCTTTGGACAGCCACATATCCTTTCATCGGGATGCGAGTTCTGTCCAGGATTCTTTCAAAAAGATCGGGAAAAGTCCCGGTGTTTGAGTCGTACGACATTTAAAGCAGGAAAATGCAAAGCTTTTCGAATGTGAGCATTTCCTTTTTTTGAAATCTTGGTTTTACCTTTTCGTTTTCCACTTTCATTTTCTACTACATCATAACCGCAATAAGAAGCTTAATTGTGATGCGGAAGAAAAAAGTTGGAAACCATTAGTTTCAGCAGCTATAGTAGCCACAGTCATTACACCAACGCCTTTTATCGAATCAGCAATTAATTTGGTTCTGCAAGCAATTTGGTCATCTTTGTTCAATACTTTTTCAATTTCAGCTTCAACTTTATCAAGCTGTTTATTGAAGTTGTTAAGTAGCTGCTTTAGCTGACGAATAACAGATTTGGTTACATATCCCATCCTTTCATGGGCATGAATCTGATTACTAGTGCTGGTGATCATTTTTTGAAGCCGATCCCGGTGACGAGTTAAGGTCTTCAATTCATAAATATGATCTGAAAAAGGCTGCCAGGGTTGCAGGTTTTGTTCTGCTCCCATTTGTGCCAAACCTTTTGCGTCCAGTTTGTCTGTTTTGGATTTTAGTCCTAGCGATTCTAAATATTTTTTAGAACGATTAGGTAAAACCACAGAAATAGTATAGCCGTTTTTAAATAAAAAATAGCTTAACTTTTCATGATAGATGCCTGTAGCTTCTACTGTGATTTTTAAAGGTACTGTTTTATCCTTATGATGTTTTTTTAACCAGGTGTCAAAAGATTTGTAACCATTAAGTGTATTGGTAAACTTACGGCTTCCTTTTACTTTGACTCGTTGTTCAAAATCTATCTGGCTAAAACAGACTTTAAAATCATCACCGGACATATCAATTCCGGTGGAGTATTTCAAAATTTTGTCGTGCATGGTAACTAAATAAAAGTTAAATAAAAAGGATACTTCTTCTTCCGGCTTAACTCATGACTTATTCTGGATCATAGTCGATTTAAGCTATGTCCTTAAGTACTGTCCTGACTCGGGAAAAAGTAAGCTACATGTGGAAGTGCCTTGAATTCTGCATCATTTAATATGTGCTTAGTTGCGATACTTATTACCACATGTAGTTCCTGTTTTTGTTTATTTAAAGTTACCTCTTTTAGCTCTTTTGCTAAGATATGAGTTGCGATATATCGCAAACTTGAAAATGATGAGTTAAAAATGATGAATGATAAGTTGGTTTTTACACGTTTTTGGAGAAAATTCATAATTCATCATTCATAATTAGCAAGGTGTTTCGCAACTTGCGTTAATTAGGTAAAATGGTTTATGGTTGAAAGGCTTCTCATTCTTCATTCCTCTTAACATTCTGACTTCTATAAAAAACCATAATAAACTTCTGTCCTGTACCACATTTTTACCGATCCATCTTCTTGGAATCGTTCAAATATACTGCTCAAAACGTTAATCGCCGCTTCGTGTTTCGGATGTGTATGATCAAAAGCATACGAACAAGATAAATAACGTCCTTTCAACCCATTAAAATTAAAACTTTGAAAATGGAAAAAATCTTTTTGGTGAAAATAGCTTGGGGCATAAAAATTACTCAATACTTTTTGATCAATCTTTCTCAGGCTCGTTGCTTCGTAATCCGTCGCCCAATTAATTAAAAAGTCATTGTAAGCTTTCATGAAAGCAGATTTTTCATCCATCCTTTTGTTCCAGATCAGAAAAACTTTTCCGTCAACTTTTAAAATCCTTTGAAATTCGGATTTCGTTTTTTTCGGGTCAAACCAATGAAAAGCTTGCCCAGCGATAACAAAATCCACGGACTTATCTTTTAGGGTTGTTTTTTCCGCAGTTCCCATGACACTTTCGAAATTGGTGAATTCAATGAAAAGATGCTCCGCTGAAAAGCGCATTGCTGCATTCGGTTCTACTGCAAAAGTAGGGTTGTCATTTTTTAAAAAAAGAACAGTCAGTTTACCTGTTCCTGAACCGATATCTGCAACAACAGCGTCGGAATCAAGGTTAAGATTTTCCTTCATGAATTCAATAAGCTCAGCTGGATAACCTGGCCGGTAAGCTAGATAATTTTCTACTGTTTTGGAAAACCGTTTTGTTGGGTCCACTTTAAACATAAGTTAAGTTTTACCTATGTTCCGAAATCCTTTCCAAATAATATCCAAGTCATTGGAAGCACTATAATCCTTTGCATAAAGGAAGTTGAGGTGCTGAATCGTTTGTGCATTTACGTTTTCCAATTTTAGCGCATCGAGAGGTGATAAAACACCTGTTTTGATCTTTGGAAGATTTTCCATTTGCTGAGCCGCAGGAGCATAGCCGACCCAACTTTTTTTTCCTATGAGTACTTGAAAAATATTGGATATGAACGCACTTTTTTGTTTGACAAATAAAATACAAATTGGAAGAGAAATCAAAAAGGCTAATGCCAGGCTAATATCAATAAACCGTTTGTTTCGGCGATTCATGGAATGAGCTATTCTGAACTGGATGTCAATGGTATAAAGCTCACCAGCGGAGTTTTTGGAACTACTGCCGATGATACTCAAACTTTCTTCAGGGACAATTTTGTATTCAATTTCCGGACCGAGCCTCGTCATCCATTTCATGATATCCTGTGAAGAAACATCTTTTGAGCAAAAAATGATTTCGTCAATTTTATAAATATGGACTACCTCGTCGAGTTGTTGCAGGTTGCTGAGATAGGTTTTGGAATCATTGGTGCCATTGGGCGAAACGGTTCCAATAAAATTTTTCATCAATTGCGCCTGATGGACGAGGCCCATGACCCGTTTACTTTCGTTTTTACTTCCAACGATTATTAAATTCTTCGCTTTTTCCTTTTCTAAATTGAAGTTTTTGTTTTTTATAAAATGAAGAATTACGCGTAGACTCGTCATCGAAATAGTAGCCCAGACCATCCCAAGAATGATGAGCGTTCGGGAAGCACGGTATTCTAATTCTAAAAAACCATAAACTGCTGCAAGTAAAATAGTACCCATCAAAAGCCCGCGGATCAGGCGGCGAATACCACCTTTGTGATCATATCCGCCACTAAAGTAAACCGAAACGAGCCATATCCCAATATAAAGCGGAACATTAAAAAGCATGAATGAAGGCTGGTAATAATCCGGGTTTTGAAAGTGATAATTTGCCCAAAAATCTTTTAGAAAATACATTCCGCCAAAAATTGCCAAAGCATCTAAAAGTGGCAGGTAAATGTTTTTCAGGAAATTTCCAGTGACTGTGATAAAAGCTCTGAAATAAATGGCGAATTGTAGCATTAAAATAAAAAGCCATGCTTTCTCTCCTTTAAAATGTTTGCGGGCAAAAATAATCATCGCATTGTAGAAAGTCCTGACATAATTGAGACTACCCTTTTTGGTGCTTTCTCCTTTATAATGGATGATCGTGGTATCTGCGAAATAATAGTTTTTATAGCCAGCCTGGATGATCCGGTAAGAAAGGTCAATGTCCTCACCATACATAAAAAATGATTCATCAAGCAGGCCAATTTCGTCAAGAACGGACTTACGCAATAGCATGAAAGCTCCAGCAAGAACTTCTACTTCGTGGGTTTCATCTTTGTCAAGATAACCGAGGTGATAATGATTAAATAATTTGGATTTTGGAAAAAGTCCGGAAAAGCCAAATGCCTTAAAAAAAGCTACTTTTGGGGAAGGGAATCCACGTTTCGATTCTGGAAGAAAATTGCCAGAACCATCGATCATTTTTACACCCAATCCTCCGGCTTTTGGGTGAGCATCCATGAAATCAATGCACTTTTCAAAAGTGTCTTCTTCGACGACAGTGTCTGGATTTAGCAATAAAACATATTCGCCTTTTGATTGGCGGATAGCCTGATTATTTGCAATCGAAAACCCTGGATTATTGTTATTGACAATGAGCTTTACTTTCGGAAATTTTGCTTTGACCATCTGCACAGAATCATCGACAGAATTGTTGTCCACCACAAAAACTTCTGCTTGAATATTATGACATGCTTTCTGTACAGATAACAAAGCCTGTTCAAGAAAATATTTTACATTGTAATTGACAATGATTACGGATAGCTTCATATTAAATTGCTTCCCATAGATTATTCACCATGTTTTCGGTATGGAACACGAGCGACTATTGAACGGCCAAGGGTGAGTTCATCAGCATACTCTAATTCACCTCCAAAAGATACGCCCCGAGCAATAGTACTAAGTTTTACATTTTGATCTTTGAGCTTTTTAGAAATATAAAAAATCGTAGTGTCCCCTTCTATCGTAGGACTGATAGCCATAATGACCTCTTTTACATTTTCGTTTTTTATACGCTCAATGAGGTCATCTATATTAAGTTCTCCGGGACCGATGCCTTCGATAGGTGAAATGACTCCTCCGAGCACATGGTACAAACCTTTAAATTGACTGGTGTCTTCAATAGCCAGAATATCCCGGATACTTTCAACGACACAGATCGTATTAGCATCGCGTCGCGGATTATTGCAAATATTACAAATCGGTGTGTCAGATAAATTATGACATTTTTGACAAGATTTGATATTTTTCCGCATGTTGACAATTGCATCTGCAAATTGTTCGGAAAAATCTGTTTCTTGTTTGATAAGGTGCAAGACCAAACGCAGCGCTGTCTTTTTGCCAATTCCGGGTAGTCTGGCAAAAGCATTGACTGCGTCTTCGATTAATTTTGATGAAAAATTCATAATGGCAAAGTTAGAAATAAAAGTATACAGTTTTATAAAGAAGCCCTACTGTAATTACAACATTTCCAGGAGTATGTTGTCTTGTGTTTGGTGTTTGCCATATTTTGAGTCAATTATGCCATATTTTCACATAAAATATTGCATTTTTGCAATGATTTTCAAAATTATGAATTTGTTGATTAATTAATCTTTTCATGATTGAAAACGAATGGAGATAAATGATTTATGTTTAAAAATAACCATTGGTTTATCTTCTTTAAAAAAGAATATTTAAAAATTTTAAAATAATATAGAATTATGGCTGAGGTCATTCGAATGCCCCGTATGAGTGATACGATGGAGGAAGGGAATATCGTAGGTTGGCTCAAAAAAGTTGGTGATGCAGTGGAACCTGGAGATGTTTTGGCAGAGGTGGAGACGGATAAAGCAACTATGGAATTGGAAAGCTACCAGGAAGGAGTGCTTTTATATATTGGAATAAAAGAAGGAGCAGTGCCTGTAAATGGGATTTTAGCTGTGATTGGCGAAGAAGGAGAGGACTATAAAGCTGCTTTGGCAGCTGCAGAAGATGAGGTGAGTGCCACCACTGATGAACAAGTTACCGAAACTCCTCCAGTGGAAGAGACTGTAAATGTAGCTGCTGATGCAGAAGTTGTGTCTGTTCCTGCAACAGGTGAGTCAAGGCTTAAAGCTTCTCCTTTAGCAAAAAAGATAGCTTCAGAAGCTGGCCTGGATATTTCTAAAGTTTCAGGATCCGGTGATAATGGCAGGATTATAAAAAGAGATGTAGAATCATTTTTAGAATCAAAACCGGCTGCTACTGTTGCTGTTCCAGCTACTCCTCAGGAAGTTACGCAACCTGTTGTTCCTGCCTTCAACTTCAACGGATCGGGAGATGGTTTTGAAGATATTCCGGTTTCTCAGATGAGAAAAACGATAGCGCGTAGACTTGGTGAAAGTAAATTTTCAGCGCCTCACTTTTATCTGACAGTAGAGATCGACATGGGCAATGCAATTACGGCCCGTGAAGAAATCAATGAACTTTCACCAGTTAGGATATCTTTCAACGATATTATTGTTAAAGCTTGTGCTGTTGCTTTGCGACAACATCCAGCAGTTAATTCTTCCTGGTTAGGAGATAAAATACGGCACAATAAAGCAATAAATATTGGTGTGGCTGTAGCTGTCGATGAAGGACTATTAGTACCTGTAATTCGTCATGCTGACATGAAATCACTTTCTCAGATAAAGGTTGAAGTAAAAGACTTAGCTGAAAAAGCTAAAAACCGAAAATTGCAACCTGACGAAATGCAAGGCAATACATTTACAATCTCAAATCTGGGTATGTTTGATATTGAGGAGTTTACGGCCATTATTAATACACCTGATTCATGTATACTGGCAGTAGGCAGTATAGCTGAAAAACCAATCGTCAAAGATGGTGAATTGGCTATTGGTAATATGATGAAAGTTACTTTGTCTTGTGACCATAGAGTAGTAGATGGTGCTACAGGTGCACAGTTTCTACAGACCCTCAAAGGGATTTTGGAAGCACCAATTCGATTGTTGGTTTAAAATGATTGACAAAGGAAAATAGGTCATTTTTATAATAGTGAAACCTTTATAATTTGAAAGCCAGAGAAATGAATTCAACTATTTCTCTGGCTTCTTGTTTTTTATAAGTAGGTATAAAAAATAGCTATCGATAATTTAGCTCAATAACTTAAAAGTGAAAAAAACGATTGTATTAGGAGCGACGCCAAATCCATCACGATATGCCTATCATGCGGTTCAACGTATGATTGAAAATGGGATTGAAGTGTTTCCTATTGGAATAAGAGCAGGTGAGATAATGGGCACCAAAATTTTAATTGGGAAACCTTCGTTTTCCGCTATTCATACAGTAACACTTTATCTTAATCCTCACAATCAAAGGGAATATTACGATTACATTATTTTTCTGAAACCTAAAAGGATTGTTTTTAATCCTGGCGCTGAAAATTTTGAATTAATGCAGCTTGCAAAAAGGGCAGGAATTGAAACTCAGGTTGAATGCACATTGGTGATGTTGTCTGTGGGGAGTTATTAATTGACTGGCTTTGAGTAAAACAAAAAAGGATGATTCTTAGAATCATCCTTTTTTGTTTTTAAAAGAAACTATATTTTAATAACCTGCTTCTTTGTTACCAGAATAACCGGTTCCTTTTTTTCCTTTTCCAGCATTTTTACGGCAATCAGGTCGATCTTCTTCTACTTCATTCGAAGCAATCCGAAACTCTACGCGTCTATTCCAAAGATTGGCATTATTAGAATCTACAAGTGCATCACCCTCTCCGCTCCAATTAAGAATAAACCGATCACGAGAAATACCGTATTTACCGACTATATAGTTAATAGCGGCTTCAGCACGATTGTAAGAAAGAACATCGTTATAACAGCTACTGGCCGAACGGTCAGTATGACCAACTACCGCTACACGTTTGTTAGGATAGTTCTTCATTACATCAGCTACAGACCGAAGTTTACCTAATTCTGATGCTTTGATATCATAGCGATCCAAATCAAAATGAATCATAGGTAACCACCAATCACTTGCTGCATCAGCAGTCTTCGAATATTCAGAAAGCTTGGTGTCTACAATTCTATTAACATCATCCACATTTGCATAATCAGGAGCAGGAACCTGTGCTATTCCTTCTGCATCTGTGTTGTAACCCGGGGGAGAATATGGTTCTTTATCATTTCCGTCAACAACTCCATCATTATCACTGTCTAATTGAACCCCTTTCGTATTGACTGGAAAACCTTCAGGAGTGTCCTTTTCTTCATCTAACATATCCACTACACCGTCGTTGTCATTATCAGTGGTATCAAATACAGGACGAGCTTTAACTTCAGCGAGATCTTCAGCCATTAAGCTCAGTGGGCTTACCCACCATAAAGGCTCAGATCGGCTTTCTTTTTTACCAATGTTAAAGTTAAAGCGAAGATTTGTATAACTGAGAAGATCATTGTTTTGAGTTAAGTTAGTTGAATTTCTCCATCTATATCCATCAAGGAGGTCGCCTTCTCTGCCAAATACAAAAGTAACTAGTTGTTCAATAGAAATATTGAACTTATCACTTATTTTGACTGAAACACCAACTCCTGCATTGGCATGGAAATTAATCTGGAATGATTCAGGGTCACTATCAGTATGCCTTCCAGAAGCTATTTCTGCACGGGTTTCATAATCGCCATCCAGAATGCTTTTTATTCTGTCTGTGGCTGTTTTACGGTCAGCTTTAGATCCTTCAGTATCCAGTCCATCTCCAACGCGATCAAAGTCATGTTGAACGCCGCCACTACCTTTTGCATCATAATAGGCTTTAAAAGAATTAGCACCTACTCCTCCAAGAAGATAAATGTTTGCTTTACGGGTTTGCTTTTTAAAGTTGAAGCTGTTTAAACTCCAAACGCCCTGAAAAGTCAAGGACATAAATTTTGTTTGATGATTATGATACCAGGAATTCGCGGTATAATCTAATCCGTTATTTTGGGAGCCATTTAAAACATAATTTGCTGCAGCTGCTGAAGAAGTAGACCCACCCGAATTCCTTGGTTCTAAACCCTTGGCAACGCCATAGTTAGCATCTATTCTCCATGCAAATGCATAATCAAAGGCTCTTTTAAAGTGGAGCCCGACACCCCAATTTGGTTGTGGATAAATATCTCCCAGCACCATAAACAAACCGGCACTGATCCCAATTTCTGATTGATGCTTGGGGTGAGCATCGAACTTTAAACCTTTATAATCGGATTCGCCTTGCGCGGAGCCGGTGGAAATAGTTAGGCCGAGTAGACATACTATTAGTACAAAAATATTCCTTGTCATAGGGTTTTGACTTTGATGATTAAAAAATTAGGGGACTAAATAAATAGTCAGTATTATATGAATCTGTTTTAGCTTTGAATACAAAAATATTGTTTTTTTTGGTTGTCACAAATGTTTTAGGTTTTTTTTTACTATATAACTTCCTATTATTGCATGTGTTGGAGTATTCTTTACGATAATTGATTGATATTCATTAATTTAGAAAGAGATAATCTTAACGCTGAAGTTGAGATGTTTTCGAAGCTTGGATTATAGTAATAAACCTGTTGCAAAGCCTCTTTAATTGTAGTTGAAACATCACCAAAAATAGCTTCATCCGTAACACTTACCCCAGGATGCATTAAATAAGCAAAGACCCTCGCCATTCCACAGTTCGCTATAAAATCAGGAATCAGACTAATTTTAGAATCTGTATATCTGGCTGTTGGGCCAAAAAATACACCGTCATCCACAAAAGGAACATTTGCACCACATGACATGACCTCTAAACCTCCCATAATCAAAGAGTCAATTTGTTGGCGGGTCACTAATTTTGATGCGGCTCCTGGAACGAAGATATCGGCTCCTAAATCCCATATTCTTTCGTTTACTTCAGCAAAAGGCAATAGTTCGTCAGAATTGATTTTATTTCCTTTCTTTTGAGTGAAAAGTTTTTTTATTTCTTCAAAGGATAGGCCTTCTTCTTTAATTAGGCCAAAATCTTTATCAATAATGCCAACTATCCGGGCTCCGTCGTTTGCAAGATAACAGGCAGCAGCAGACGCTACATTGCCCCATCCTTGAATGATAACGTTTTTACCATCCAGTGTGCTGTTACGATATATATTATAATAATGTTTCACAGATTCGGCAACGCCATAGCCTGTAATCATGTCAGCCACAGCATATTTATGTCCATCAGGGACAAACTGCGGATCTTCCACAATTTTCGCGCAACCATAGCGTAATTGACCAATAATATTTACCTTTTCTCCGTCTGGAGAATGAAAGTGCCCATTTACAATACCTTCCTGAGGATGCCACAGGCCTAATTCTTCCGTGATAGGAACGACATCTTTCAGTTCATCAACATTTAAATCGCCACCAGTACCATAATAATTCTTTAGCAGTGGAAATATAGCTCTGTACCATCGTTTTAGCACCTCTTGACGACGAGGATCGTTTGGATTAAAATTAATTCCCGATTTTGCGCCACCAATGTCTGGACCACAAACCGAGAATTTGATTTCCATTACTTTTGCCAAAGACACGACTTCTTCTTTGCTTAATCCTTCCCTCATACGTGTTCCGCCACCGGCTGCTCCGTTTCGAAGAGAATTTATAACAACCCATCCTTCGGCACCAGTTTTCTCATCTGTCCATTCAAAAACAATCTCTGGTTTTTTATCTCGATATTCATTTAAAAGATCATCCATAATAGTTAAAATATTAATTGAGAATTTAACAGCAAAGAACTTGAAATTTTATGGTTCATTCAATTTTATTGGACAATTTTATTTTTCAAATTTCAATTCGGACAAAAACAGGTAAATCAGTTGAAAAAATTATATTAATAATTACTTTTATAAAAAAAAATAAAGCATGCTGAATAATTGGTTGCGGCCGGTTTCAACTCAAATCATTAAGGGCATAAAAAAGTTGTCTGATGATCAGATAGGGAAAAATATTTTAATTTTCAAAGATGAATTACCTGATCTCAAAAAGATTAAAATTGTCATTATTGGTATTGATCATGCTGAAGCTAATAAAGTAAGAGAATCTTTATACAAATTGAGTTTTCCTTTTCAAAAACTTGCCATTGCAGACCTTGGTAATATTCGAAAAAAAGACCATTCTTTTTTAGTGCCCGTGATCGAAGAGCTAGTGACTAGCGGTATTTTTCCTGTCATTATTGGAAAAAATAGCCGATTCGGTTATTGCTCAATATCTTGCCTATCAGTCTCAAGGACATCTGGTCAATCTAGCTTGCATTGATGAAACCATTCCGTATTCTTTTGATTCTGAGAAAACAGTTTTGAATCAGATCGTGGATAAAAAAGAATCCCACCTCTTTAATCTCAGTTTTATTGGTTTTCAAACGCATTTTATTTCGCCGAAAGTGATCGGTGTCTTTGAGGATAAAAACTATGACTGTATCAGGCTTGGAAAAGCAAAAGCTGCTTTGGACCAATTGGAGCCAGTCATTCGGGACGCTGATCTTTTAAGTTTTAATTTAGCCAGCATCAAACAACCAGATGCTCCGGGAGTTATGAATGCAAGCCCTAATGGTTTTTTTGCAGATGAAGCTTGTCAAATTTGTCGCTATGCTGGTATGAGTGAAAAGCTGTCTTCCATAGGCTTTTATGGGTTTGAAGGTAAGCTAGATCGCAATCAGCAAACAGCGCAAGTAGTTGCACAATTAATATGGTACTTTTTTGATGGATATTACAGCCGGAAGAATGATTTTCCGGTATCAACAAAAAGTTTGGTGGAATATGTCGTGGAATCAAAAGCTAATGATTTGCAAGTAAGGTTTTGGAAAAGCTCAAAAAGTGGCAGATGGTGGATGCAAGTTCCGGTAAAAACAAATAGAAAACTCAAACGGCATAAATTAGTCCCATGCTCCTATAATGACTATCAGTCAACTTGTCGCGAGGATATTCCCGATCGACTGTTAAATGTATTTAAACGTTTTGCTTAGGTTGGTAACTCATTACAATTCTAATATTCTTTCGAGTTTTATGCCTCTTGATCCCTTAAGAAGGAGTACGGTGTTTTGATATTCTTGCTTTATGTACCAGTCTTTCAAGGATTCAATGTCTTTGAAATGTAAGACATTATTGTTTTTTTTTGTTGTTTTTTCAAACTCTTTTCCAACGACAACTAATTGATCGAAATTCATTTTTTGAGCTTGTTCAAGAATATCATGGTGTTCTTTTTCGCTAAATTCTCCAAGTTCAAGCATATCTCCAAGAATAGCTACTTTGTGACTTCCTTTTACTTTTTGAAGATTGTTCAAAGCTAGCATCATACTGTTTGGATTTGCATTATAAGCATCCAGAATATAAATATTACCTTCTTTTTCAATGATTTGTGATCGATTGTCAGAAGGAACGTAACTTTCAATAGCGTCTTTAATTTTATTGACCGGAACTTTAAAGTATTTACCCACAGCAATTGCTGTCTGAATATTGTTAAAATTATAAAGGCCAATAATTTGGCTTTGAACCTCAATCAATTTCCTTCCATCTAGAAAAGCAACTTTTACATAAGGATTTTCAGCAACTAATTTTATTTCGAAGGGAATATTTTCAGGAGATGGTTTATTACTTTGGTGATAAAAAATTCGATGTGGAATTCCAGCAGATAATTCATTTAAAAAAGGTTCATCCAGGTTAACAAAGGCAACACCTTCATTTTTCAAAAGAAACTTATAAAGCTCACTCTTCCCTTTTTTGACACCTTTTATACCTCCAAACCCTTCCAGATGTGCTTTGCCGATATTTGTAATTATTCCATGTGTTGGTTTAACTGTTTGACATAAAAATCCGATCTCTCCAATATGATTCGCTCCCATTTCTATAACTGCAATTTCGGTATTTTTTTGCATGGCTAATAGCGTGAGCGGAACGCCAATATGATTGTTGAAATTTCCTTTTGTGCAATGTGTTTTGTAATAACTTTTTAATACAAAATTGATTAGTTCTTTAGTTGTTGTTTTTCCGTTGGAACCCGTAATTGCAAGAATAGGGATATCAAAATGTTGTCGATGAAGACTTGCGAGGTCTTGCAAGGTTTTTAACACATCTTCAACTAGAAGGTGTTTGTCGTTTTTTTGAAAAGTTGGGTTATCAATAATGGCATAAGCGGCTCCATTTTTTATCGCTTGTTCAGCAAACTCGTTGCCATCGAAATGTTCTCCTCGCAAAGCAAAAAAAAGGCAACCTTCAATTACCTTGCGGCTATCGATTACAACATCTGGATGTTGAATGAATATTTCATAAAGTTCTTTCAACAGAATCATCTTTTGCTTTTTAAACTAAGGGTCAATAATAAAAAAAAGTCCCCGCATTTAATCTTAATGCGGAGACTTTTTAAATCTTTTTAAAGGATATTATTTATATCGCCTTTTTACTTTCTTTTCTTTTACTTTGAAGTGATTACCTCCTGCATCTTCATTACCGGTAGGTCCACCTGTTCTTGTCATAGCACAACGGAAACCTACGGATCGATCTGCTTTATCTTCTTCTTTAAATCTACGTGCACCAGGAGAAAGCCACCATGCACGATCAGCCCATGATCCACCTTTAATAACTCTTGATTTGTCACTAATCAAAGTGGTTTTTCCATAATCATAAAGTACATAAGATTCTTTATCACCATCAAGATAATTGTATACCTGTCCGCGCTTATAATTCTCGCGAGTTGCAGCTTCATCATCTTCAACATAACGATAACGGATTCGGCCCAAGCTGTCTTTTTCAACAGGAGCTCCGTTTTCGTCAAGAACTTTAGTTTGGAATTTATTACCACGGAACGGGTTCAAATCCTGATCATCAACGTCTCTTATAGTAGAACTAGTCAAAGGACGGTAAAGATCCATAGTCCATTCATTTACATTACCAGCCATATGGTATAAACCATAATCATTTGGAATATAAGTTCGGACTGGAGCTGGAATATGAGCCTGGTCATTTAGTTTACCGGCCATACCCATATAATCACCACGTCCTCTTTTGAAGTTTGCAAGAATCTGTCCTTGGTATTTATTACGTTGTTGATAACGTACCGTATTACCATTCCAAGGATATAAACGCCGATCCGAAATTCTTTCATCATTTGTTGGTTGGTTACCCACTAATGCAAGAGCAGCATATTCCCATTCCGCTTCGGTAGGTAATCGATAAGAAGGTAATAAAATACCATCTTCAAATCGAACTGGCCGTTCACCACCGGTTTGTAAATCAGGTAAATTCTTTCTGACATCTCCTTGATACTGACCTACAAGATATGATTCAGTATTAAAATTGTCTTCGTCTTTTTGTTCTGGATTGATGTTAAGAATACCTTTTTCAACAAGGATCATTTCATTAACACGGTCTGTCCTCCACTTACAATATTCATTCGCCTGAATCCAAGAAACACCAACAACTGGATAATTGTCATAAGATGGGTGTCTCAGATAAGTTTCTACAAAAGGTTCATTAAATGAAAGTTCTTCTCTCCACACTAGTGTGTCCGGAAGTGCATCCAAATATACTTCAGGATATGATTCACTGAATACTTTTCTAGTCCAGTATAGATATTCGCGATAATCTATATTTGAAACTTCAGTTTCATCCATATAAAAAGAAGAAACAGTAACCCTTCTTGGAATGGCATTCCATTCGAAAACAACATCTTGATCGGTCATTCCCATAGAGAACGTACCGCCTTGAATTAATACGAGGTTGGGTCCATTGACCTGTCCTTCATAATCTTTCTTTTCAAAACCACCCCACTTTTGATCGTTGTATTTCCATCCGGTGGTAGCTGATCTTTCTTTCTTACCGCATGCACTAAAGAGCAATGCTGTTAAGATGAGAAGTGAACCTAACTTCAACAGTTTTTTCATTGTTTAAATATTTTCTTTTTAAAATGACCAACAAATATAGTGAAAAAATTAAAATCCAAAAATATCAATGGATGCTTTGTTTAGATAGATGCAAATTCAATGCCTTTTTTAAAAAAGCAACTCTTTTTTTACTCACTACAAAAGTATTGAAATTGCAGTTAAAATAAGGTGTTATGTGAAATTATCTGAAAAGTTGAAAACAATCGCTGTAATCTACTCCCCGGTCTTGTTCAAAGTTCAAAGTTAATGAAATTTCATGGCTTCCACCTGTATAACCTGCAAGACCTGAAACTGTCACGTCATAACTATAACCAATTTTAAAAATCCCCTTCTTCACACCTACTAAAATAATGGTTGCATCAGGGTTGGAAAGAGCGTGACGATACCATACTCCTGCATATACAAGACCTAAACTTCCATAGGCTCCAACATTCAGTTGCCCAAAATCGCCTTGTTTAATGAACATGATATTCGGTGATATAAACGCCGCCGACTTTCGTTTATTGCCTTCTCTTACTTTAATTTCCATGCCTCCATGAATCGTGAAACGCATAGGTAAACCAGTGTTTAAATTATCATTTACTCCGAGCAGTGATTCATCGGGTGTATTTAAATGTTTCATGGATATACCTCCATAAAACATTTTACTATAAGCAAGTATTCCTGCTGAGATATCAAAGTAAGAATTATTAAGATTTTCAGGTGGAATTTCTTCAGAAGGTATTGGGGTGCCTCCAGGAGTTGTAGTTCCAAATCTTGGATCGATTTGATCCAAAAAAACAAACTTATTCCAATTATATCGTGCTTGTACACCGCTTGCTTCAACACCAAATTTTAAAAAGAAATCCCTTTTAACCTGTAAACGATAAGCAAAGAAACCACTAATCTTATTTGTACTCAATAATCCATTTCCTGCTTCATCAGCAAGCAGAGATAGACCATAACCAATATTCAATGAAGGCAAAAATTGATCATAGGCTAATGAATAGGTCACGTAGGCTTTATTGAGCGATGGCCATTGATTTCGATAATTCATTGTAATGTGAGGTGCATAGGTGTTTCCTGCAAAGGCAGGATTTATTTGCAAAGGAGCAGAGTAAAACTGGCTAAATATTGGATCCTGCGCATTTACACAAAAGCAAACCAACCATAGGCTAAAAATTAGGAATAGATTTCTAAACATTGAAATAAATTAGTTAGGTTGAAAAACGAAAAAGGGCTAAGTTTGTTAAACTAACGAAAAAGTCACGTACTTGCTATTTCGAAAACAATACTTCAAATACATTAACGTTTCTATAACAATTTAGTAAACGATTTTAGGTTTGCCAAAATTGTAATATCGTTTTGTATTCTTTCTTACAAAAAACAAACATATAAAATTAGCATGAAGAATTGTACAATATTATTTGTTTTAATGTTTTGTGTTTCAATAGTTTTTGCACAATCTTCAATTAACGTTCGGGAATCTATTAATTGGGATAATGATCCAATTATCCATAATCCCACAGGAAATTTTGAAACAAAAATATGGAGTTTTGAGGGAGCTACCTTCAATCCTGTTTATCCATCATTGCCAATTTTTTCGGATCGGCACAAAGTAAATACCTATGGTTCTGCTACCGTCGAAATTGTAAATGTTCAATATGAATCATTCAATAAGAATTTGTCTGAAGACGATCAGTATATTGGGCAAGAATTAAATTTTGAAGCAACGATTTTTAATGACCGCGGCGATTATTATTTGTATTATTCTTTTATACCTATTATAAAGAAAGGCTCAGGTCAATTTGAAAGAGTTACTTCTTTTGAGCTAAAATTAAAATATACTGAACAGCCACAAGGGACTTCACGGACGACCTATCCCTTTCATTCAATTTTAGAAGATGGTGAGATTTATAAGATAGCGGTGTCAGGTACTGGTATTCATAAGATGGATTACAATTTTTTAAAAAATGACCTTGGAATTGATATAGACAATATCGATCCACGGAAGATAGGGATATTTGGTGGAGGAGGTGGTATGGTACCTGAAGCAATCGATGAGCCACGAAATAAAGCACTCACAGAGCTTGGGATCTATATTAACGGGGAAGGCGACGGCCAATTTAACAGCGGAGATTATATATTATTTTATGCTGAAGGCCCTGATAAATGGTATTTTAACGAAGCAACTGGAGCTTTTCAAAGGCCTAAAAATGTATATGCTGATAAAAACTACTATTTTATAAAAATTAAAAATGAAAACGGACTTCGGCCCGCTCCGCAAGCATCCGTAAATTCGACGCAGTACACTTCTACCAGCTTTGATGCATATAGTAGATTTGAGGAAGATAAATTCAATTTACTTAATGAATCCGTTGGAGCCCAGGGATCGGGTAGGGACTGGTACGGCGACCCTTTCAATCCGGTAAGAGAACGCACTTACAGCGATTTTTCTTTTCCAAATATTATTACAAATGAACCAGCAAGTTTGAAGGTAAGGTTTGCAGCGAGAGGGAGAACAGGAAGCAATCTTGTTGTAAGTGCGACGGGACAGACTTTTTCCACTACCGTTACAAAGGTGAATTGGACGAATAATGAATCTACTTATGCCAGAAATACAGAAATAAATGGAACTTTCAACCCTTCCGGAAGTAATGTTGCAGTAAATATTTCCTACCCGGCTGTTGGTGACGGTACCAATATCGGGTGGCTTGATTATATTGAATTGAATGTACGTCGTCAGCTCAAATTGAATGGCGAGCAGTTATCTTTCAGAGACCGTAAAACATTAGATTATAACGCGACTAATTTTGAAGTTTCGGGTGTAAATAATAGCACGTTAGTTTGGGATATTTCAGATCGGTTGAAACCTAAAAAACAAACCTTTGACCTGAATGGCTCGATGTTAAATTTTGGAGGAAACACGGAAAATATTTTGAAAGAATTTGTTGCTTTTGATCCGAGTGGATCTTTTACAAGCCCTGAAGCTGTTGGTCCTGTTGGAAATCAAAATTATCACGGAATTGACAATGTAGACATGGTAATTGTTTATCATCCTGACTTTGAAGAAGCTACTAACAAATTAATTGATCATCGCCAGAGTTTTAATGGTTTTACAGTAGAAAAGGTAAGGATAGATTTGTTGTTCAATGAGTTTTCCAGTGGACGGCAAGATGCTTCTGCTATTCGCGATTTTGCAAAAATGTTATATGATAGAAATAGTGATAAGTTCAAGTATTTATTGTTGATGGGGGACGGTTCATTTGATTTTAAAGATATTACCGGACAAGGTAAAAACTATATAACCGTTTATGAAACAACTACTTCTCTCGAACCAATATATTCTTTTCCTTCAGATGATTATTTTGCATTACTAACAGAAGGTGAGGGGCAGAATCTGATTGGAGCGCTTGACATCAGCATAGGTAGAATTCCTGCTCGGACCGGTTTTGAAGCGAACACTGTTGTTCAGAAAATTGTAGATTATGAAACCAATCCTGAATCAATGGGAGATTGGCGAAATCGCCTTGTGTTTAATGCAGATGATGAAGATTCAAATAGGCATATCATTGATGCAGATGGAATAGCTCAAAATGTTCGTAATGAAAATCCAATTTTCAATATGAACAAAATATATTTCGATGCTTATCAACAAGAATCTACACCAGGAGGAGAACGATTCCCCAAAGCTACTGAAGCTCTCAATCGGGATATTTATAAAGGTGTGTTAGTTATTGATTATATGGGGCACGGAGGTTCAAGTGGTTGGGCACAAGAACGAGTCCTTACAATTAATGATATTAACAATTGGGATAATTATAATAAACTCCCTCTTTTGGTTACGGCTACTTGTTCCTTTGCAGGATATGATGAACCATCAATTACTACCGCTGGCGAATTAGCTATGTTGAAAGATGATGGAGGAGTTATCGCGCTGTACACAACCACCAGAGCGGTATTTTCATCAGCCAATCAAGTATTGACAGCATCGGTTTTTGATTTAATTTTTCAACCGCTTGGGGAGGAAGTGATTTCTATCGGAGAAATACTGCGAAACGCCAAGAATACCAGTGGAGCGTCCACAACAAATTCTCGTAAATTTACACTTATCGGTGATCCAGCTTTAAAACTGGCTATCCCCAAACAAAATATTGTTACTACAAAAATTAATGATCATGACCTTTCTGACGGGGTGGAGGGAGATACTATCCGGGCGTTACAAAAAGTAACCATCGAAGGGTTAGTTCAGGATTTTAACGGCAATACACTAACAAGTTTTAATGGAACCGTTTATCCAACTATTTTTGATAAAGAAATTACAGTAAGCACGCTTGGTCAAAATAATGGAAGTTATAAACGGGATTTTCAAATTCAAAGGAATATAATTTTTAAAGGCCGCGCTAAAGTAGTTAATGGCGCTTTTAGTTTTTCTTTTGTTGTTCCAAAAGACATCAATTATGAATATGGATTTGGCAAAATAAGCTATTATGCGGAAAATGGAGTCGCTACAGATGCAAGAGGTTTTTATGATAAAATGATTATTGGGGGAACCTTTGAAGGAGCGATCAATGACGATCAAGGGCCCCTTGTTGAAGTATTCATGAATGCTGAAGATTTTGCGTTTGGAGGCATTACTAGCTCCAATCCGACTCTCTTGGTTAAGCTTTCTGACGATAATGGTATTAATGTTGTTGGTAATAGTATTGGCCATGATCTGACAGGGGTTTTGGATGAGATTACACAAGAGACTTATATACTTAATGACTTTTATGAATCCGAACTTGATGATTATACAAAAGGAGAAGTTCGGTATCCATTGTTTGACCTAGAAGAAGGTATTCATGCGATAAAAGTCAGAGCCTGGGACGTGGCGAATAATTCTGGTGAAGGATATACAGAATTTTTAGTGGCCTCAAGTACTGAAGTGACCTTAGATTACGTTTTAAATTATCCTAATCCGTTTACCACCTCCACCAGTTTTCAGTTTGAACACAATTTGAAGAATCAAAATTTGGATATCCAGATTCAGATTTTTACAATTAGTGGTAGATTGATTAAAACGATTGAAGATAACGTTTTTACAGATGGTAGAAGAGTTTCGGGGATAAATTGGGATGGAACGGATGATTATGGAGGACAATTGGGCAAGGGAGTTTATCTTTATAAAGTAAAAGTAAGAGCCGAAGGAAATCAAACGACTGAGAGTGATTTTGAAAAGTTAGTTATTCTAAAATAAAATATGTGTTTTGAAGCGTTGTTTTACACAATATCTTCGTGCACAAATCATTATATTTGCGGGATTTTTTTTTTGAAACCATTTTATGAACATCATGAAGAAATTATTACTAAGCGTTGTTTCAATTACAATGCTACTTTTAACAAGTCTGATCGTTAATGCACAAACTTGCCTTGAAAGCCCCATAGGGAGCGGAAATTATATATTGCCAGATGGCTCTCCTTGTCCAAATACAATTGTTACTGCTGTACCATTTTTGAGGATCATTCCTGATGCTCGTTCGGGTGCAATGGGCGATGTTGGAATTGCGCTTTCTCCAGATGCAAACTCAATGGCACTTAATGCATCAAAATTGGCTAATGTCAAAAATGATATCAGTGTATCAGCAACTTATACTCCCTGGCTAAGAGCTTTGGGTTTACAAGATGTTTACCTGGCTTATCTATCCGGATATAAGCAAATCGATGAGCTCCAGACTATTGGAATGAGCCTACGTTATTTTTCTTTAGGTACCATTTCTTTTACCGATGAAAATGGTCAGCCACTTGGTACCGGAAAACCTAACGAGTTTGAAATTGCGGTAGCTTATGCTAGAAAACTATCTCCAAAATTGTCAGTAGGTTTTACACCTAAATTCATCTATAGTAATTTAGCTTCCGGACAACGAATTGGAGATGTGGACATAACTCCCGGAATTGCTGGTGCTGCAGATTTATCTATGACATTCGTTACACCAATCAAACATGCGAATGGTGAATCTGAATTATCAGCTGGATTAGCAATAACCAATCTTGGGACTAAAATCTCATACACTAAATCTATTAACAAGGATTACATTCCGACGAATCTTGGAATTGGTGCAGCCTGGAAGTTTAATTTCGATGAATTCAATACTTTTACCATAGCTGCTGATATTAATAAATTGCTTGTTCCAACTCCGGTTTATCCAAATGATCCAAATTATGATACCGATGCTAACGGGATTCCTGATTATAAAGAACAGTCTACTTTTGGAGCAATGTTAGGTTCATTTAGTGATGCACCTGGTGGCGGCGCTGAAGAGTTAAGGGAATTGATGTATTCTATTGGATTAGAATATTGGTATGATGAGCAATTTGCAGTAAGGGCAGGATATTATACCGAAAATACTACCAAAGGAAATCGTAGATTTTTTACTGTTGGACTTGGATTAAAATACAATATTTTTGGTTTGAATTTTTCGTATTTGATTCCTACAACCAATCAACGTAATCCGCTAGACAATACACTTCGATTTTCACTATTGTTTGATTTTGGAGGTGCTGGAATACAGGATTAGTAAAAGTGTATTTTAAGAAAATAAAAAAAGGAATTCTGACTAGTCAGAATTCCTTTTTTTATTCTTTTATAATGGTAAAATTAATTTGTTCCTTTTCGTTGAAAATTATAAGATAATAAATTCCCGCCAGCAAATCAGAAGAATCAATTCTGGTTTTCAAATTAGGCGCTTCTCCACTTTTTTTTAATCTCCCGGTCTCATTGTAAAGTTTCCACCGTAATTTTTTCTGATCCGAATTTTCAATTTCGAAGAAACCTTGAGATGGGTTAGGGTAAACTTTAATCGATTTTAAAGAAGAAATATCTTTGGTTGGAGTGACCTGGGTTATCCACTGATTGGTAGAAAAAGAAAGCATTTTTTGAGATAAAGTTATTTGATTATTGACTATAAATTCTTCAGAAACAATATATCCAAATCCGTTTTCTCGAAAGGTGATGCCTTCTGTTTGACTATTGGACAGGCCAGTGCCAAGAGATATATTTCGTTTGTTCCCTGAAAAAAAATTATCAGTATTAAAATCAAAAAGCAACCACATAAAATTAAAACCAAGCTCCGTGTACCCTAGTAAAACTACCTCATTGTTGTTTTCACTGATATCAGCTCCGGTAATCAAACCACCTACATTCAAGGTGTCTTTCAACTGAGCGACATATACCCCAGGCTCTGCTGAAAGGGTGTAATGCTTGGTTTGATGGTCAGCCCAGTTCTTTGTGAATAAATGTAATTGGTCATTGTAAAATAAAAAAGCTTCACAATCAAAATTGTGGTTGTTATTGTTTTCTGAAAAATCGATCTGATCACTATATTCAAACTCAATCACCTCAGCATTGATCATATCATTTGAAAGATCATTTTTGTTGATTCGATAAATTTTCAGATCTGTACGATTGCCAGGATTATTGCCGAAGTCACCGATAAAAAGATAATCTTCACTTTCCGCAAAATCTTCCCAATCTTGATTAGTTGCATTTGCGATAATTGTTGGTTGTAAAACCTCACCATTGAGCGAATCGATTCGATAAATATTAGCTTCATTTCCACTGTCATTGTGAACCCATAATCCAGAATCGATCAATTCTACTCCTGAACATTCAGCCAAAATATTAGGTAACTCACAGATTTGGGTTAGACTATAATTCGTCATTGGATAAATGCAAGAACCATCGTTTTCAGTAGCATTTGCATCATAATTAAGTGCTTGGAGATCGGTGCATCCAGGCTGTGCAGAAAGGTTATTTAAAAAGAAAAAGAAGATAAATGTAATTGCAACTTTCACTAAAATACTTTTGAGAAATGTTTAAAAACAAAATAAAAATCACTGCAAACCTATAAGCCGGATTTTGTATTCCCGGACAGCAAGCTATCCTGAGAATCTCTATCATTTATCTAGTCCCGACATCACTGTCGGAATCTATCTGCCTACCCTTCCTGAATTTCTTAAAATAAGAAAACTGAGCGAGCAACCCAGCTCAACGAATCTCAAAGATCCGGTGAATCAGAATGTACGTGGCATTTCAACCCACAAGGTTTATCCCTCCAGCAGGTTGCCCTGTTGGATCGTGCGCTCTTACCGCACGTTTTCACCCTTACCCCGATAAAATCAGGGCGGTTATTTTCTGCGACACTTTCTGTGTTTGCTAATCCCATAAGAGATCAGCAAACCCCATCCGTTAGATGGTGTGGTGCTCTACGTTGTCCGGACTTTCCTCATTCTCCGATAAGATCGGAGACCGCGATAGAGCAGTTTACAGTGATTTTTATTAACTATTTTATTTAATTCCGTCAAACAACTTATAAAGAATACTTGAAATTTAATATTATCGTTCCATAAATTTAGTAACTGTTTAAGTTTAATAAAATTAATGATATTTATTTCCTGAAATATTTCTATTAAAAGCTGGATTAGAAAATTAAATAGTTTTATTTTTAATTTGTAAAACGTTAACTTTGCGAAGTTTATGTTTATTTGTAAGGTTAGAGTATTATTCAGTTTTTTTTCATTAATATTTTTGGCCTAATAATTCAGGGATATTTCACCAAGTTGAGCTCCGCCCAGAGAACAAAAAAAATCAGTATTTTTTGGATTAGATTTTGTGGTTGAATTAAAAATTAAACTAATATTTTAAGGGTTTTCAATTTCTTAATCCAAAAGTCGTCTCTTCAGAATTCAATTTATGACAAAGCAGCAATATTATCATTTAGCTTTAACTGTTTTTCTGTTTGGCATTGCGATTGGATTTAATTATTATATCCGTATTGCTCCCCAGACTGATAACTATGCTGCGCAGATCAATGAACATTTACATCATTTAGAGAAGGAAGTTGCTGCTGTTTTTGATAATAAAGGTTTTATTGAGCGGCAACTAAAAGGGGTAGATGAAATTGATGCTAATTTAAGAGACGATGATTTTGCGATCCTTAAAAGTCTGGTAGAACAAGAATTTACAATTACTGTTTTTCAAGGCGATTCATTAGCTTTCTGGACAAACAATTTTGCTTTTCCTGCCTTATCAGATATAGCGGAAGCTACAAGTGAACGAAGTTCGAAATTCATCAACCTTGAAAACGGTTATTATGAGTTAATCCTTCAGCGCTTTAGAAATGCTTCAATTGGAGAATATGTTGTTTGCTCTCTCATACCAATCAAATATCATTATAGTCTGGAAAGCAACTATCTCAGCAACGAATTTGTAGCTAGCAAAAGAATACCACAAAGATATGAACTGGTAAACCTGGAAACCCCTCATCCAATTAGAACCCAGTATGGAGCTACTCTTTGTTTTCTTTCACAAGGGAAAAACCTTATCAGCAAGATTCAATTACAAATTGGGCTGTGGCTTTATTTACTAGCT
Source organism: uncultured Saprospiraceae bacterium (assembly GCA_963793295.1). GTDB lineage: Bacteria > Bacteroidota > Bacteroidia > Chitinophagales > Saprospiraceae > JAHDHW01. The sequence goes on from CAWBZX010000029.1 coordinate 23,870, forward strand.
TTTATTGTTTTGGCAGTGCTTTTTAATAATATTTCTAAGCATTTGATACAAAAGGGATATCCCTGGCAGGGAGCTGCCTTTTTAGTTATTTCGATATTTGGAGTACGCTTTGTAAGTATTTTTTTCGATTTCAGTTCAAATTTTTCAGCTCTTCAGCTCTTTAGCGAAACATCAAGAACTGGTTTGAGCAGCTCATTAGGCGATTTGTTGATCAACATTATCTTACTGCTTTGGATAATGGTGTTTTTTCACAAAGAGTTTCCCGTCCGATCTTATGATCACTTAACTCATCGTACTAAGTTTACAGTAACAACGCTCAATTATTTGTCAATTCTGGCTGCTATATTCACATTAACGGGAGTCTTCAAAACACTGGTTTTCAATACAAATCTTACTTTCGATTTTGAGAATGTTTTTAACCTTGATAGCCAAAACTTATTTGCAGTAACGGGAGTGATTTTGTTGCTGGTTGCGCTCTTTTTATTTAGCCATCGAATGATGATGACTATTGTTAAAATTGGAATGAACAGATATCAAAGGTTAATTGCTTTGGGTATAGCGACTGCAGTTAGCATTCCTCTTTTTTTTATAATTGATTTTATTATTCCTCCCATATATCTTTTGTTGATTGCCTTTATATTTATTTTAGTTTTTGATCTTTTTATTGATAGCGGGACAACAAATTTTACATGGCTTGTCATTTGGTTGGTTATTTTATCCGCTTTCCCATCTATTTTACTTTTCCGGTACAATTCATTCAAGGATCGTCTTGTGCGAATTGCTTATGCGCAGGAATTAGCTTTTATGAAGGATGCAATAGCCGAAAAAGATTTAGGAGAATTAAAAGGTGATATTGAGGAAAATAATTTTTTTAAAAAATCGGCTCCTCCTTTTCCATTTAAATTAGATAAAGAAACACTTTTAAAACAAGTCGATGAATATTATTCGAGCCGTGGTTATTTGTACTACAATTATACTTATTCAGTTTATGGCTTTGACAGATATGGAAACCCGATTATTGAAGGGCAGGAATGGAATAAAGTAAGTTTTGATTTGGAAATGGAGTCATCAGATTCGACCTCAATTGATAACCTCAGATATTGGACGGATGACGGAGGCCATAATGTTTACCTCATGGAAGTCAGCATCCCGACAGTAGATAATTCTCAAAATAATTTGACGCTTGGGTTTAAATTTCAGAGAAAAAGAAGAGATCAATCGAAAGTTTATACTGAATTGCTTATTGACAAACCCTATAAAAACCTAAAGGATTTAGATAAATACGATTATGCAATTTATAAAAACAATAACCGGATAGATTCGGAAGGTAATATATACGGAAATGTATTGTCAACTGATGATCTGCCTGAAAAAGGTGAAAGGAAAGCAGTAGTCGTATTAAATCGTTCAGAATTGATTTATCATTCTGAAGATGGAATTGTTGTAATAATAGGTAAGCAAACTGAGGACTATATGAAAAAGGCCATTTCCTTGTTTTCCTATATTTTTAGTATGTTTTTTGCCTTCATTTTATTCTTTGCATTGATCAATACTTCGGTCAAAATATTACCTGATTCTCTGAAATTTTATCTTGTAAAAAAACCTTCCCTCAAAAACAGGATACAATTATCAGTAATCGGTCTTATTGTCGTCTCTTTTATTTTCATTGGCTTTGTAACGGTTTGGTTTTTTAAGACCTCTTCCAACGATTACCACGAAAGTAGGCTGGAACGTAAAACCAGCTCAGTGAAAGCGGATGCGCTACATGAACTTTCTTTAATCGCAAAGAATAACGATTCTCTCTATAATAATGGACAGTTGGATCTTGAACAGCTGAATATTGCTGAGCCATTGTCACGAATCCATCGGATGGATGTAAACATGTATGATTTGTCAGGAAAGTTGATTAGCTCTTCGGAAGAAGATATTTTTAATAAAGGAATCGTTGCTGGTCAGATGGGAGCTTTGGCTTTTAATGCGCTCAACAAACAAAAATTGTCAGAGTACTTTCAGGAAAATGAACGCATCGGCAAGTTGGTTTATAAAGCTGCTTATATTCCTTTAAAAGTAGATGATAAAACCATTGCCTATCTCGGGCTTCCTTATTATTCAAAGCAAAGCAAATTGAGAAGCGATGTAACTATTTTTATGAGTACGTTGATGAATGTTTATGTGTTTTTGCTGCTCATTGCGAGTGGTTTTGCGATTGCAGTTGCCAACTCTATCACGAGCCCTATTGCCATAATCGGAGAAAAATTGAAGCAATTTAAACTGGGAAGGCGTAATGAACCTTTAGAATGGAAAAACCAGGATGAGCTTGGTGCTTTGATTTCTGAATATAACAAAATGATTAAAAAACTTGAAGAAAGTGCTGATAAATTAGCTCAATCTGAAAGAGAAGGCGCTTGGCGCGAAATGGCAAAACAAGTAGCTCATGAGATCAAAAATCCATTAACGCCAATGAAATTGAGTATTCAGTACTTGCTCCACGCGTTCAAATCGAACCCTGATAATCTAGAACCGCTGTTAAAACGCGTTTCAAATACGTTGATTGAACAGATTGATAATTTAGCGCAAATTGCTTCTGAGTTTTCGAATTTTGCAAAAATGCCAAGAGCCGAAAACCAAAAAATTAATATCAATACCTTAGTATCTTCTGTTTATGATTTGTTTAGCCAAGGATTGGAAATGGATATCTCGATTCAGTTGCCGGATGAAGAGTTTTTTGTTTATGCAGATAAAAATCATCTCATTCGTGTGCTTAATAATCTTATGAAAAACGCGGAACAATCCATTCCAGATGGACGGGATGGTAAAATCGATGTTTATCTTTATCGACAAGATAGCCTGGTTGTAATTAAAGTAAGTGACAATGGTAGCGGAATTTCGGATGATAAAAAAGAAAAAGTTTTCGTTCCCAATTTCACGACCAAAAGCTCCGGTACAGGTCTTGGCCTGGCCATCTCAAAAAATATAATCGAATCTGTGAACGGAGATATTTATTTCGAAACGGAAGTTGGAAAGGGCACTGAATTCTTTGTTGAGTTACCAATTGTTGAAATAAATGAATTAGAAAAAGTGAAAGAAGAAGCCTGACGATTACATTTAGTACTTTTTACAATTCCAGCAGATTTCCGAATCTTTGATTAAATCCTAAAATTCCTTGTTGACCGCCTGTGTGGACGGCCATGATCGTTGAACCTTTTGGAAAGTATCCTTTTTCGATTAAGTCAAAAATTCCATAAAACAATTTTCCAGTGTAGATCGGGTCAAGTTGTATCTGAGTTTTATGTTTAAATTCATTGATAAACCGGATCAGGGTATTGTTGAATTTTGCATAACCTCCAAAATGATAATCGGTATTTATTGACCAGTTTTGGTAGGGTTCATCACTACAATCTGACAGCAATCCTTCAACTTCCTTTTTTAAAAAATCACCTTTTAACGCAGAGAATCCAATTGCTTTTTGCTGAGAGGACAATGCAGTGACGATACCCGCCAATGTTCCTCCCGTCCCGCAGGATACGCACCAATAGTCAATGATTGAATTGTCGCTATATTCTTTGACTATTTCCGAACAGCCTTTCAAAGCTAAACAGTTTGTTCCTCCTTCCGGAAGGACATAGATGGATTCAAAATCTAATGGGAGTCCAGATAAAAGTTTCTTTTTGTTGCGATAAACAGTACGGTTAACAAAAAAGAGTTTCATTCCATTTTCCATTGATTGCTGAAGTGTTGGGTTAAGTACCTGAGGCTTTTCTCCTCTGATGACTCCAATGGTTTTAAAGCCAAATTTTTTTCCGGCAGCAGCTGTAGCATAGATATGATTAGAATAAGCTCCGCCAAAAGTCAACAGAGTGGATGAGTTTCGTTTTCTGGCTTCAAACAGGTTGTATTTTAATTTTCTCCATTTATTACCAGATATTTCAGGATGGATCAAATCTTCCCTTTTTATCATTAAGCGAATGCCCATTTTAACTAAAAAGGAGTCCTCCATAGCGATAACTGACGCGTTTGAAGAATCGTTTTCGAAGATTGAAAGTTTTAGCATTATTTATACTTAAAATACATTTTGTTAATAATAATATTAAAATTTTTAATAAAAAATAACTTTTTTGAAACCTTTATATTGTTTTTCTCGTGTTAAGAGTCTGAACATTAGAGTTATTACACATATGAAAAAACATGCATTTTGTAATAGCTTATTTGTTTTCTAGACAAGGACCATTTTAGATAGCAAATTTACCCAAAAAAAGGCAGTCAAATGCCTGTCACGATTGTAACCAAAAACAGATATTTATTTTTTGAATAGGTATTAATTTTATTTTTAATCGTGTATATGAAACACACTAAATCGTTATAATCCGATGAAAAAGGAAAAATTGAAATTGGCAGACCTAAAGGTAAAGAGTTTTGTCACATCATCTAATAAGGTGCTTACCAGTAAGTCAAAAGGCAATGATGGTGGTTATACCTGGGTTGGTTAATAAGAGAACAGCATTAATATCTCCCTTGATTTATATTTATTGAAATTCCTTTCAGGCATTTGTTGAAGAGTTGCCCCTCGTTTCGAAATTGTTGTCTCATTCTTAAAGAATGTTTCAGGTCTTGTATCTCATTTTAGTAATAATTTCCAAGTTTTCTTGTTCTTTCCATCATTTTCTCGACACTATTTTTTATAGATAAAAAAAGTTGCAGATTTTGATTATTAAGCAAAGAGTTGCGTAACATTGCTTATGAAAAAATGATCAAATGAGTAGATTTGTACCTTCTCGTATTGAACGTGAAGAATTTGTCAATGCTATTACCCATGGTTTCGGAGTATTGTTAACGCTGGTTGGTACACCAGTTTTACTAACGATTGGTTCGAAGAGTGGAGATTGGCATCAGATATTGGGTTTAAGTATTTTTTGTTTTTCTCTATTCATGGTTTACACCGCATCTACGGTTTATCATAGCATAAGAGACCCTTGGTTTAAACGAGCATTCAGAAAAATTGATCACATCAGCATTTATTTTTTAATAGCAGGAACCCATACCCCATTTTTAATAAAATACCTGAGCAACGGATTAGGAATGATTTATCTCAGCATTTTATGGGGCTTGGTTTTAATAGGTATCATTTACAAGGCCTTTTTTATTCACAGGCTAAAATTTCTTTCCTTGATTTTTTATTTGGGTTTGGGTTGGATGGCCGTGCTGACAATACCTCCTATGCTTGATCAAATGAATGACCCTTGTTTGTATTGGATAATAATTGGTGGCGCTTTTTATACTTTAGGAACTATATTTTATGTGTGGAAAAAAATTCCATACAGCCATTCAATATGGCATCTATTTGTGATTGCAGGAAGTGTCGGGCATTTTATTGCCATGCTTTATGCTTTCAGCTAGTCTCGTTATTATTTTTAAATAATTTTGGTTGTTGCCAATGTTTTACCAGCCCCAAGAGAAACCAAACCTGAATTTTAATTCTGCAAACCAGGCGGAAAGATCAGCGTCAGAAAGATTTATATAATTGGAATTGATAGCCATCCGATATCCTCCTTCAAGAGAGAGGTGCCACCATCGGAAAATATTGACTTCAAGACCTCCTGCCGGTTGGAAAATAAAAACCCGATCATTTCCTTCGAATTGGAATTGATGAGTGCCTTTTCCGATAAGAAATGCAAACTTTGGATGTACAACTTTATTGGGAAAAGCCGAAATACCAAGCATGAAACCGCTGTAGTTCAAGTTGAAATCTTGAATAGGTAAATCATTAAAAAGAACTTTATCCCTGATTTTATACCATCCCCATCCAAGGAAAATGGAATTATTAAATTCAAGTCCGACAAATCCTCCATTGTGGAACACATTATTTTCGCCATAATGAGAAGTGCCACTGGAAGGGCCACCCCAAATCCCGGTCATCCTCAAACCGCTATAACCAAAAACAGTTTCTTCTTTTTGAGCGATCAGACTCAGACTAAACAAGAAAAAACAAAGAGAAGTAAAAAGTATCCGTTTCATCATTTTTTATTTTGAATTGAAAGTTTGTTCTAAATAAAAGACAACAAAGTAGTTCAGAAGTTGCCCGGTCAAAAACTAAAAAAGGCAAGCTCTATTAGAACTTGCCTTTTTACATTTTCTAATAAAAGAAAATATTTATGGTCTCATAATCATTAACCTTTTTGTTGAAATGATCTTTCCGTTGTCGCTTATAAGACTATATAGATAAGTTCCTTTTCGAAGATTGGTGAGACTTATCTTTTCACTCCGGTCTCCTGATATGTTGTATTTCTTTTCCATAACAACGATGCCAAGTATATTGTATATTTTTAAAGTATAGACGGATGACGGTAAGTTGAAAAAATCAATGCGCACATCATCAATTGCCGGATTTGGATAAGCTATCAAATCGGGTTTTCCGGTATTGACATAGCGAATATTGGTTTGTATGCCGTTGTCTTTATATTCCACAGCATTTACAATATCGTTATCTTGATTGTCAACAGTCACAATGGCAATAGCTTCCTTTTCTTCGTCATTGTAAAAAGAATAAGTTGTAATGGTGTCTTTGCCCAGAAAATCTAAACCGGGAACCGTAACATCCTCAATCCACTGTGAAAAAGGACCGATCCCAATCTTAACATCTATAAGAGTATTTCTTTCTTCTATTTGTTTTTCACGCAATACATCATACACCCCTCCTGGAATAGTAACTTTTCCCCAACCGTCAACTACATTGGTACGGTCGATTGCTATACGTATTCGAATTGAATCTGGTGTGATGGGTAAACTATCTAATATTCCTCCTGGAATATCTTCGGCAGCAAAAGGTAATAGAATAGCAGAATAACTATTTCCAAAATCAATAAAATTTAGCGGTGCTCTTCGTTCTATTAATGTTGGGTTAAGATGCACAATGATGCTGATTCCGAGGTTTGCCGGATCTAAACCCTGATACCCTACTAATTCAAAAGTAGAAGCTGTTTTTTTATAATATGTCTCTCCAACGGGATCAATCTGAATAAAGAGGTCAGCAGAAGGGAATTCTGCACTGGCACCACCTTCTGAGGCCGGGCGGTAGACTACTTCCCTTGACATGCCTTGTGCCGAACTGAAATCCCAGTTCTGATCTGTTGAGCCCCCAGGAGGGTTGATTACTATTCCGGACGGCATCCCATCGAAAGCTGTTTTTAGCGTATCTCCAGACAGTGGAAAGTAAGTATCAGTAATTGTTATTTGAGCTTGAGTTGCAAAAACAAAGAGGAGGAAAAGCCCAGAAAGTATAATTATTCTCATAAACGTATGTTATTAATTGTTGATTTTAGGTTCAATCATGAAAGGTAAAATTACAACTTCATTACATTACCTGCAAAGATTAAATAGAATTTAAGGCTTTTTGTCTTAAGAGGTTGTTAAATAACCTTATTATATCAAATATTATACTTAGAATGCTTGTAATGCGACCAACTTCCGGTAGGCTCCGCCGTTTTTCATAAGATCATGATGTGTACCTCTTTCGATAATCTTCCCTTCTTCAATAACGACAATTTCATCAGCATGCTGGATCGTTGACAATCTGTGGGCAATAACGATAGAAGTACGATTTTCCATGAGTTTAATTAACGCTTCCTGAACCAGTTTCTCGGACTCTGAATCTAACGCGGAAGTCGCTTCATCGAGTATCATAATCGGAGGATTTTTTAATACAGCTCTGGCAATGGTCAATCGCTGTCGTTGGCCACCACTGAGTTTTGAGCCTCTGTCTCCAATATTAGATTGATAGCCATTTTCGGTTTCCATAATAAAATCATGCGCATTGGCTACTTTAGCAGCTTTGATTACATCAGCTTCAGAAACATCTTTCAGTCCAAAAACTATATTATTAAAAATCGTGTCATTAAATAAAATGGCTTCCTGCGAAACAATGCCCATCAGCGATCTTAAATCTTTGATTTTATAAGACTTGATGTTGATTTCATCAATAAAAACGCCTCCTTTGATTGGGTCCATAAACCGTGGCAATAAATCAACAAGTGTCGATTTACCTCCTCCGGAAGGTCCAACCAAAGCGATTACTTTACCTTTTGGAATGTGAAGGTTAATATTTTTTAAAACTTGCTTTTCGTCATTTTTATAGGAAAAAAACACATTCTTGTATTCAATGCTGTTTTTTAAATCACTGATTGGTTGGGCTTCCGGATCTTCAGTAATTGTAACTTCCGCATCAAGTATGGCCTCTATACGTTCGGTAGCTGCTATTCCTTTTTGAACATTATAATAAGCTGCTGAAAATGATTTAGCTGGATTTATGATATAAAAGAACGCAAGTAAATAGGCAAATAGCGTCGTTGCTTCTAATGTCCCGGCAAATACCTGTAGAGAAGCATACCACAATAAAATCGAAACAACTGTGATTCCAAGAAATTCAGAAAGCGGAGAAGATAAATCTCTCCTCCTAAAGACGCGAACCAGTAAATCGCGATATTTGTTGTTTTCATCTTCAAATTTCTTCTTTTGATAATTCTCGGCGTTAAATCCCTGAATAATTCGAAGACCAGAAAGGCTTTCTTCCAGAATAGAAATTAATGAACCCAGTTTTTGCTGTGCCAGTGAAGATTGACGCTTTAAAGTTTTTCCAATACCACCGATGATTACTGTTGTGAATATTAGCAGTATAAGTACAAATAAAGTAAGCGAAGGGCTAATATAGATCATGGTCGCCAGGCATAATACAATGATTATAGGCTCTCTGAAAATCGCTTCAACGGCCATTAAAATACTCCATTGGATTTCTGCAACATCAGCGGTCATTCGGGATAATAAATCTCCTTTTTTCTCCTCCGAGAAGTATGACAGTGGAAGAACAGTGATTTTTGAGAATAATTCATTTCGAATATCCCTTACGATTCCATTTAGAACAGGAACCATAAAGAATAAGGACAGATAACGGAATAAGTTTATTAAGAAATAAAGGATAACGATGACCACACAAATGTAAACCAATGTCTTACTTTGACCATTAATCAGGATAGAATTGCTGAAAAGATATTGTGCATATTCGATAGCACTATCAATACTGGTGATCTCTGGTTTTTGAGTCACTTTTGGGGCTTGATCGAATAAAATATATAAAAAAGGAATGATCGCCGGGATGCTGACAGCAGTAAAGAGAGACATAAAAAGATTGCAAACAATGTTCAGAAAAACATTGAGCTTGTACTTTTTCATGTATCTTAATAACCGCCAAAAACTCTTCATTCCAGTTTTACATTATTGAGCTTCAAAGATACTAAAAACAAACAGCCTCATTTTTTAAAACGTGAGGCTGGCTGTTTATTATTTGAAAACTAATTTGGGGCAGAGCTATGCTTCTTTCAATGCTGTTTTGAAATCCCATTCATTGAGAAATCCAGTATTGAAATTGCCCGATCGAAAATCAGGATTTTTCATTAACAATTTGTGAAATGGAATAGTTGTTTTTACCCCTTCAATGATAAATTCATCTAAAGCCCGTTCCATTTTTTTAATACATTCTTCTCTGGTTTGGGCACGACAAATCAATTTAGCAATCATGGAATCGTAATAAGGAGGAATCGTGTATCCTGCATAAACATGTGTATCGACTCGAACGCCATGCCCTTTAGCACTATGGAAAGAAGTAATATTGCCAGGACTTGGCCGAAAATCGTTAAAAGGATCCTCCGCGTTGATTCTCACTTCTATGGCATGCATGGTCGGCAGGTAGTTGCCCCCTACAATTTTGTCGCCGGCTGCGAGTTTTATTTGTTCTTTGATCAGGTCATGGTCGATTACTTCTTCCGTAACGGTATGCTCAACCTGAATACGGGTATTCATCTCCATGAAAAAGAAATTTCGATGTTTATCAACCAAAAATTCTACCGTTCCAACACCTTCATAATTTATAGCTTCGCCCGCTTTGATGGCTGCTTCGCCCATTTCCTTTCGCAACTTTTTCGTAAGGAAAGGAGATGGAGATTCCTCGACCAATTTTTGATGTCGTCTTTGTATAGAACAATCTCTTTCTGAAAGGTGAATAACTTTTCCGTATTGATCACCGGCAATTTGAAATTCGATATGGCGAGGTTCTTCAACAAATTTTTCAACGTAAATTCCATCATTACCAAAAGCAGCTTTTGCTTCCTGGCGCGCGCTTGCCCATGCGGGTTCAAATCCATCCTCATCCCGAACGATCCGCATACCCCGGCCACCACCACCTGCAGTAGCTTTCAACATAACTGGATAACCGATTTCTTGTGCGATTTTTTGCCCTTGTTTAAGATCCTTCAATAATCCTCCTGATCCCGGAACAACCGGAACACCAGCGGCTATCATGGTTTCTTTAGCAGTGATTTTATCTCCCATTTTACGAATCTGTTCGGGGGTTGGGCCGATAAATTTGATGCCGTATTCTGCACAAACTTCTGCAAAATCAGCATTTTCAGCTAAAAACCCATATCCTGGGTGGACCGCATCTGCATTAGTTATTTCGACGGCAGCCATTATTCTTGGAATACTTAAATAGGATTCAGCTGAGGAGGGAGGACCGATACAAACCGCTTCATCGGCAAAACGTACGTGAAGGCTTTCTCTGTCGGCAGTAGAATAAACGGCAACCGTTTTTATACCCATTTCTTTGCAAGTCCGAATGATTCGCAAGGCAATTTCTCCACGGTTGGCTATTAATATCTTGTCAAAAGTTTTTAACATAGTGCATTGGTTAACGGAAGGTACAGCGTATTAATTTCAACTTTGAGGTTCAAACAAAAATGCATTACCGTTATTAATTATCCTTTTGGATCAATTAAAAATAAAACCTGATCATACTCAACGGGCGTAGCATCTTCAGCTATTATCTTCACAACTTTTCCACTAACCTCTGATTCTATTTCATTGAAAAGCTTCATAGCCTCAACAATACATACTACGTCACCAACGCCAACAGTATCTCCCACTTTAATGTAAGGTGGTTTGTCAGGCGAAGCAGAACGATAGAAGGTACCTACGATCGGGGATTTTACGGCAACATAATTATCCTTTGCTCCTGTAGAAGTTTCACCATTAGTTTGATTATCGGAAGCCGCTGCTTCCTCTTTTGTTGATGAACTCCCTTGAGATGCTGCAGGTTGCTGCATTTGCGCAGTTTGGATAGGAACCATTTGTGGTTGTGCTTGCAGAATGGGTTGGCTCATCATTTTTCCGAATTTTTTGGTACGGATCGAAATTTTAAAATCACCTTTTTCCATTTTAAATTCGGTGAGATTAGATTTATTGATAAGCTTGATTAACTCTTGAATTTCTTTAAAATCCATTAGCGTATGTTTAGTTTTTCTTCGAATAAGTTGTTAAAGTTGGTCTAAAACCGTGCGTAATTTAAGGAATAAAGATTATAAAACTTAACTTTTTACCCTTTCCATATAATTACCTGTGGCAGTTTCTATTTTAACGACATCACCAATATTTATAAAAAGAGGAACTTTAATTTCTGCTCCGGATTCAGTAGTTGCTGGTTTCATGACATTGCTTGAGGAGGTATTTCCTCTATCTCCAGGCTCCGTATATGTGATTTCCATTTCAACATACTGAGGCATTTCTAAAGACAATGGAATATTTTTAACACCATCAAAAAGGATATCAACCTCTGCACTTTCTTTCAACAGCTTTGGATTATCAATTAATCGCTCTTCGAAAGTGGTTTGATCGTAGGTTTCAGTATTCATAAAATGATAGCCCATGTCGTCTTTATAAAGAAATTGAAATTTTCTTCTCTCTACTCTTACGATATCTATCTTATGGCTTGATGGCCATGTATTATCCACTACTTTTCCGTCCGTCAAACTTTTGAGTTTGCACCTTACAAATGCAGGGCCTTTACCTGGTTTTACATGCAGGAATTCCACAACTTTCCACACATCATTGTTAAAATTTAAACAAAGGCCATTTTTTATTTCTGAAGTATTAGCCATGAGAATCTAATATAATTTTTTCTATTAAAATAACTGGATTTAAAATCGGTGCAAAGATATTAAAATTAAATCGGAAAAGATCAACAAAAATGCAAAGGTTTACTTACCATATGACCATTTGAGATAAGTCGCTCCCCAGGTAAACCCACCACCAAAAGCTGTCAAAATAATGTTGTCTCCTTTTTTCAATTGATCTTCATAATTCCACAAACAGAGGGGCAAAGTTCCGGCAGTAGTGTTACCATATTTTTGAATATTAATCATGACCTTCTCTATCGGACAATTCAAGCCGTCAGCGACTGCATTGATTATTCTGATATTTGCCTGATGAGGTACAATCCAGTCAATATCGTCGATAGTGAGATTGTTGCGGGACATGACCTCCTTTACGGTACTTATCATCCCATTTACGGCTTGTTTGAAAACAGTTCGCCCTTCCTGGTACACGAAGTGTTCTTTGGCAGCAATCGTTTCAAGGCTGGGTGGTTTTTCAGATCCTCCGGCTTTCATATGAAGGAAATGCCTGCCAGACCCATCTGCTTTTAAAACAGAATCAATAATTCCTGTACCGTCTTCCGTTGGTTCCAGCAAAACCGCCCCACCTCCATCACCAAAAATAACACAAGTTGTCCGATCCGTATAATCAAGTATCGAGGACATGACATCCATCCCAACAATTACAACTTTTTTGCACATGCCGGCTTCGATAAATTTAGCTCCTGTGGTCAAAGCATACAAAAAGCCAGAGCAAGCTGCATGGATATCATAACCAAAAGCATTTGTAGCACCGACTTTATCAGAAATCGTATTGGCAGTATCTGGGAATACCCGATCACCTGTAATGGTCGCACACAACAACATTTCAATGTCTTTAGGGTTGGTATTGGTTTTTTTCAATAGCCCTTTCACCATAATAGCCCCCATGTCAGAGGCCGTCATGTTCTTATCTTTTAATATATGTCGTTGTTTAACTCCTGTGCGTGTACGAATCCATTCGTCAGTGGTGTCAACCATGGTTTCCAGTTCTGCATTGGTAAGAATGTATTCCGGAACATATCCGTGAACACCAGTAATGGATGCTAGTTTTCTTGACATTTGTTTTGTATTTTACCTCTTTAAGTTTTGTGCTCAAATAATTGGAATTCAGATCCTTAGGTTTCTAATATCTCAAATAATCGGTAAAATAGACGGCAAGATATGAAAAGTGACGCATAGTTTCTTATAAGTTGAATGAGGAATGTACAAGTAAGGCTCCATTTCAATATCCGTATTTTGAAAGAATATGGAAACAAATTTCTATTATGAATTAAAGAGCTGAAATATAATTTGCTAAGAAAAAAACATGCTATTATTCTTAATAATTATTTTTCGTCAGACTGCAATTAATAAAAATAAAACAAAAGGAATAGTTTAAAATCGAGTTTTAGTTAAAAAATAAAAGACGTTCTTTTTCCTAAGTTGATGATAATCAATTTATTGTGTATTTTTAAATGTTTTCATAAACGAAATTATTAGGATTTTATAGCATTTGAAAACAAATTATTGCTTGTTGTAATGTATCTGGTATCATATTTGCATTTTGAAAAAAAATAAGCATAACAAAAATTTGTTATGTAAAAACATACTAAAACTGCGGAGAAAACTACAATCACTCACCGCACTTTATTACAACATTCTATCATCTATTAACACCAAAAGAATATGATTACTCGACTGTTCTTTTTACTCATGTTACCCATGTATTTAAGTGCTTCTTTGCCAACAACAATTGATTTTTACAAAGGGAGTCTCAACAAAGCAAAAGAGATGGCTACCGATGAAGGCAAACTTTATTTTGTGCAATTTACAGCAAGCTGGTGTGAACCCTGCCATTGGATGGATGAAGTAACATATAAGGACCCTTCCGTTGTTGCTTATATTAACCAAAACTATATCCCTGTAAAAGTTGATATTGATGACTTTGATGGTTTTGCTTATAAGCAAAAATACAATATCCGGATGTTGCCTTCAGTTTTGGTATTTTCATCAAATGGAGAATTACTTCAAAAATATGAAGAAGTGGTCCCTCCTATAACTATGATGAAAATCCTTAAAGCACATGATATACCGGCCAATCGTACCATCCCAAGATCATATGGTCACGTTGAATCCAGCAATGTATCTGAGACAAGCGCAGTGCATTCACCGATAAAAGAGAATATTTCAAGACCTGCATTGAAACCATCAAAATCTACTCCTGTGGCTTCCAATAAAAATATCATTTCTGATTCGGATCTGTCAAATAATGACGAGGATATTGAAGAAGGGGCGGGGCTTTTTAATTTTAAAGTGACACGCCATCCCTCCACAGGATTTAGTGTACAAATTGGTGTTTACAGTGAATATGGAAATGTATTGCAAAAAGCAGTCAAAGTACAGGCGAAATTTGATGATCAGATGATTGTTCATATCGCTCGGATAAATGAAAAAACAGTTTATAAAATCATGATCGGAGAGTTTCCAAGTCGTGAATTGGCAGACCAATACCGCAAGGAAATTACAGCTAAAGGTTTTAATGGAATCGTAAAAGACTTATCACTCCTGAAATAGACTTTGCAACCGTTTAAGTTTTGTGGTTTCTTAGTAAATCTCATGATTAGAAAGTGAGCCAAGAATAATATGCGAAAGTCACTTTCATAGATTTGAAGCTCACGTGAGATTAGACAGTGGATTTGTCAAAGAAAGAGTTTTGTTTACTTTTGTAAACACACAAACTAAACCTAAGCAATGAGTTCTATTTTAATCAAAAATATAAAGAAACTTATTCAGGTGGATGAATCTTCAGCATCGCCTCGCTCTGTCGTCAAGGGTGAGGCGATGCGTCATTTACTGAGTATTGATGATGCATGGTTGCGCATTGATGGCGATAAAATTACCGGCTTTGGCAAAATGGAATCCTGTCCTGATTCAGCCGGAACGATTATTAATGCGGATGGAAAAATGGTTTTTCCAAGTTGGTGTGATTCACATACACATCTGGTATTTGCAGGCAGCAGAGAGGGAGAATTTGCAGATCGAATCAATGGATTATCCTACGAAGAGATTGCAATGCGCGGAGGTGGAATCCTTAACTCTGCCCGCCGTCTTCAAAATACTTCAGAGGAACAGCTGTTTGACAAATCCTGGCAACGGCTTGAAGAAGTGAAACGCTATGGTACCGGTGCTATTGAAATAAAAAGCGGTTATGGCTTAACCGTAGAAGCAGAGCTTAAAATGCTTCGCGTAATTCGAAAATTAAAGGAAAAATCTGAACTGACGATTAAAGCCACCTTTCTTGGAGCCCACGCTTTGCCACAGGAATACAAAGGAAATCAAAACGCTTATATCGATCTGATTATCAATGAAATGTTGCCCAAAATAGCTGGTGAAGGACTAGCGGATTATATTGATGTTTTTTGTGAAAAAGTGGCTTTTTCTCCCGAAGAAACGGAACGGATTATTCAGGCTGGTCAGCAATTTGGATTAAAAGCAAAGATCCATACCAATCAATTTAACTGTATGGGCGGAATTCAGGCGAGTGTCCGTAATGGTGCTATTTCCGTGGATCATCTGGAAGTTGTTAATGATGAAGAAATTGAGTGTTTGTTGCATTCTGAAACAATGCCAACCCTGCTCCCTTCAGCTCCTTTTTTCTTAAATGATCATTATCCACCAGCCCGTAAAATTATTGATGCCGGTTTGCCGGTTGCATTGGCGACAGATTACAACCCAGGTTCAACCCCTTCCGGGAAAATGCCTTTTGTACTTTCTTTGGCATGCATAAAAATGAAAATGACGCCGGAAGAAGCGATTAACGCTGCGACAATTAACGGGGCTGCAGCAATGGAATTACAGGCTACTCATGGAAGTATTGGCTTAGGCAAAATTGCCAATATTTTTATTACAAAGCCAATTCCATCCATTGCTTATATTCCTTATTCTTTTGGAAGTGATCATATTGATACGATAATTCTTTCGGGCAAGATAAATTAGAAATTAATTATTGTTTTGATTCCTGCTTTTCGCAACTTAGGTGACAAAGGTTTGAAAACGATTTAAATTTGTCTGATTTTCTGAAAATATATGATAAAAATGTTTTAAATTTGTTGACCAAAATAAGCCTGTTTTGTCGCGATAACAGGCAATATTTCCCGCTATAAAATAGTTTTACCTGTTTGTATTTACCCTTTTGACCCTTTAAACTTTTTTTAAATAAAATTGGAACTAACTTTGCTTTTGAAATAGCGTTTAGAAGTGTATTCCTCTTTAAAAAATCATCTATTTATTAATATTGGTTTGGAATATGCGGATGAATCTTTAAGCCAGGTCTCAGAGCAAATTAACGATAATTTTAAGGTTGAAAATCGAAAGGGATAGCGAGTGAATATTTTTTACATTTTTTTAGTAAAAGTTTCCTTCCTCTTGCTATTTTTGCGCGATTTTACCCCCGTGACAAGTTTTAATAAAAACAATGAAAAAATGATTAGACGTATAATCCCACTTACCATCTTTGTATTAAGTTGTTTTTTTGTAGTTGCTCAGACTCCCACAAAGGTGGTGACAGGAGATTACAATCCGCAACAAAATACATTCACAAGTGCAGTTTGTCCTCCCGGTGCAAATCCTGATGGAGGTACTTCAACACAGACTTTATTCCAGTCTGCTCAATCTAATAATGTACTTTACCTTTGCATGGGAGATTCTTTGGATGTGATGCACTTTGGAGGTGATTTAAGTGGTGATCCTCAACCTTTATCTGCACCAGGGTTTAGTTATATTTTTTATAATTGCCCTCCTACGATCAGTGGAACAAACTGGACGACCATATTAACAGATCCTTGTCATATTAATCCGCCCAGTGTTACCTCAGTGCAACAAGGAGTCGATATCAACGGAAATGCTACTTTTTTTAATAATGGTTTGGTACAATCGACTTTTAATGCGGGAAGCCCAATGCAGGTATGGTTTGCGCCCATGACCTTTGATGATTTTGCTTCTTTTGGACCGGAGCAGGATCCTGTTACAATGGAATTAGGGCCTTGTATGAATATCAACATCAACGATGCTTTTTCAGTTACCTACCTCAATGCGATTCAAGCCTCAAATATCAATAATAATGCAAATGGAGATTGTACTGCTTCATTTACTATCGAAGGAGGTTTGCCGGAATTTGATGGATCAAATTATACAAATGTTATTGTAACACTAAATAGCGATCCTAGTATTGAAGCAGATGTAAATGGCAGTTCATTCACACATGGCGAAACGATTGAATTTACGGTTCCACAACCTGGGGTTTATACCGTATTAGTAGAAGATGGGGTAAGTTGTGCAGCAAGTTTTACAGTTGATATGTCAGCATGTACAACGGTTACATTTACGGCTTCTGACGAATTTACCAATAATGGAGATGTCGTTTGTGTAGAGATAACTGTAGAAGATTTTATTGATATTCTCAATTTTCAATTTACAATAACCTGGGATCCTGCTATTTTACAATACAATTCGGTAAATACTTCAGGTGTTTTATCTGATTTATTTTTTGGTCCGGCAATGCCCACTGATGCATTGACCGTTAGTTGGTTGGATATAACATTTGGTGGTATTACGATTCCTGATGGATCCGTAATCTTTGAAATCTGCTTTGATGTTATTGGTGCTCCAGGTACTGATACTCCTATTACATTTACAGGTGATTTGACTGAAATAGAAGTATTTAATTCTGCACAGGAAGAATTAGGATTTATCGGTCAAAATGGTTCGACAATAGTTGCTGGCGATTTTACCGTCAATTTTACAAGTTGCAGTACTCTGGCAGGCGATGATAATGGAACATTCAACATAACCGTATCCGGTGGTGTCCCGCCATATGGTTATCTCTGGGAGAATATTTCAAATACTTCTATAAATGGCGCTGGAACGATTGCGAATAGTGGCGGATCAGATACTGTAGGTGATGGGATGCCACCTGGAGATAACGGATTAGCACCAGGAACCTATTCGGTGACTGTTTCTGATAGTAATGGTGACCTTCAAATTGCGAATGTTGAAGTTTTTGACGCTCCTGAATTATTGGTTTTTATAAATGGGACTCCCCCTACTTGTGCTGGTTCTACAGATGGTTTTATGGAAATAACTAGTTTACCTTTAGGAGGAATAGCACCACATACGATAATTTGGTCGACATTAGAAGTTGGGGTAACCCAGATAAATAATCTTGGACAAGGCGTGTATTCTGTTACTGTTACGGATGCAGCAGGTTGCTCTCAATTTGCTCAAAACGGTTTACAGGTTGCTTCAATTGAAGTAGATACGGTAAGTTTAATGCATATTTCTTGTTTTGGTGGTGGAAGCGACGGTGCTGTTGAGATAATGGCATCGGGGGGAGTAATAAATCCCGGTTCCGATTATACTTATGAATGGACAACAGGTGATTTTGGACCTTCCCTTTCAGGAGTGCCTGCCGGAGCTTATTGTGTATCTATTACAGATGATAACAACTGCGAAATTATACATTGCCTAAATATTAATCCACCAGAGCCACCAATAGTAGTGTCCTGGGATTCGGTAAGTGTGGCCTGTCCAAGCGATATGAATGGTGAATTAACAGTTAACGCAATTCCGGGGAATTCTCCGATTGATTCTTATACCTGGGATCCTCCGTTTCCGGGAGCAGGTTCTACTATTACTGGCTTAGGACCGGGTACTTATTTTGTAACCATTACCGCGGAAGATGGTTGTGTTACAATAGATACGGCAACTTTATATGCTCCTTTGCCTCTTACTTTGGATTCGATCCAATTACAAACGCCAAATTGTCCCGGTGATAATAATGGAACAGTTGCCGTTTTTATCAGTGGTGGCATACAACCTTATAGCTATGCCTGGTCGACAGGCCTTACAAGCCCAAATCCACTTTTACCCGGATTGGTAGGAGATTCTACTTATACAGTTACTGTGACCGATGCCGGAGCTTGTGATGAAGAGCAGGTCATAGATATTTATCTGCCGAATCCGCCATCCATTGATATCGTATTTACAAATTTAGCTGCAGTCAGTTGTAATAATGGAATACCGTGTGATGGACAAGCCACGGCGTTGGCTTCGGGAGGAACCGCCGGAACTGGTCTTTATAATTTTAACTGGGTATCTGGTGAATCTGATTTGAACGCAATGTCTAGTTCGGCTGCACAACTTTGCCAGGGTTTTCAAACAATAGAAGTAAATGACGGAGAGTGTTCGGTTACTGATTCTATAGAAATTAGTGCTCCAGCGCCATTAGGGGTAAATGTTGCAAACACTTTTAGTACTCCTACGAGCTGTTACGGAACCTCTGATGGAGAAGCCACTGTGGAAGCATCAGGTGGAACACCTGGCTATGATTATCAATGGTTAAACCCAAATATAAATGGCCCGACAATAACAGGAGTGCCTGCGGATACTTTCTTCGTTTTGATTACGGATGCAAATGGATGTACTTTTCCATTTACTATTGAAGTTGGTGAACCAGATTCCCTTGTAGCATTGATAAATTCTGCAAATACAACTGACGTAACTTGTAATGGAGATCAAGACGGTCAAATCGAAGTCGTATGGACAGGTGGGAATGCAGGACCTGCAACTTATACCTGGACCAATAATGTATCAATCTCTTCTTTGGCGACCGGATTATCTGTGGGATCTTATACCGTCACGGTCACTGATCAAAACGGTTGCTCCGATGAAGCTAGTTATACGATTTCAGAGCCGCCACCGATTACTTTTGTTATTTCGCCGATTCCAGAACCCGAATGCTATGGTTTTCAGACATTTGTAGCTATCGATACTGCGTATGGTGGAGCAGGAGGAAATTTCCTTCAATATTTATTTTCTGTTGATGGAGGTCCTCCTCAGCAAATTACAGGAACATATCCGATTTTAGCGGGAGATCATTTTGTTACGGTTTTTGATGTAAACGGATGTACTGCTGAAGAGGATATAATGGTCAACGAACCACCAGCGATTTTGGTGAATCTTGGTCCTGATATTGAAATTGAATTGGGGGATAGTGCCAATTTAGATCCGATTATTGGTTCCTTATTGCCCATTGATTCAATCATTTGGGATCCAACCACTGACCTAAGTTGTAGCCAGTCAGATTGTTCTGAAGTTTGGGTGAGCCCAATAGATGATGTACTCTATACGTTGACCGTTATCGATGCAAATGGCTGTCTGGGTGCTGACGATATCCTTATCACGGTAGATAAAAACCGTAATGTCTTTATACCAAATGCATTTTCACCAAATGGTGATGGCACCAATGATTTTTTTAGGGTTTATTCAGGAAAAGGCGTAGAGCGGATTGTGAGTTTTCAGGTATTTGACCGTTGGGGAGAAACCATGTTTGAAGCTAGGGATTTGGTTCCAAATGACCCTGGACCTGTTTGGTGGGATGGTACTTTTAAAGGCGATTTTATGAATCCTGCAGCCTTTGTGTATTTAATCGAAGTAGAATTTAGCGACGGACTTGTTTTACTATATCGAGGCGATATAACACTTTTACATTAAAAAATTCTATTTGTAAATAATAAAATTAAAGCCCCGCTAACTCTGTTAGCGGGGCTTTAACAATTTGACTTAAATTTTTCCTAAAATTTATTATTCCGTTGTTTTAGTCTTTAAATCTTGCTAATTTAAAACCCCGCAGAGAACAACTGACTAATTGTTATAATTTTTAATTTATCTTTCAAAAAAGCATCCTTAACTAAAAATTGGCGTTAAAATTGCAGTTTTTGATAATATGATAAATTAATTTTTTTCTTTTCAAAACCCAATTATCCTACATTTTATGGCTAAAATATTAATTGTTGATGACGAGGCGAGTATCCGAAAAACCCTCCGTGAAATTCTGGAATTTGAAAAATACGAAGTTGATGAAGCCACTGATGGGCTCGATTGCATGGTGAAGCTCAAACAAACTGA
Organism: uncultured Saprospiraceae bacterium; assembly: GCA_963793295.1. Classification (GTDB taxonomy): domain Bacteria; phylum Bacteroidota; class Bacteroidia; order Chitinophagales; family Saprospiraceae; genus JAHDHW01. The sequence continues at coordinate 44,824 of CAWBZX010000029.1, forward strand.
ATATGATGTGGTAATCATGGATATTAAAATGCCAAAAATGGATGGTCTGGAGGCTTTAGAACGCGTTCAACTGTTAGTCCCAGATATTCCTGTAATTATGATTTCAGGGCATGCCAATATTGATACAGCCGTTGATGCTGTAAAAAGAGGAGCATTTGATTTTATTTCAAAACCGCCGGATCTCAATCGTATGCTTATCACTGTTCGCAATGCAATGGATAAGTCTAGCTTGATAGTAGAAACCAAAGTATTAAAGCGAAAAGTATCAAAAGCAAAAACGCAGGCTATTATTGGAGATTCTAAAGCAATTGAAGGGATTAAAGAGACCATTGACCGAGTCGCTCCTACTGAGGCGCGCGTATTGATAACCGGTTCCAATGGTACCGGAAAAGAATTGGTTGCCCGCTGGATTCACGAAAAAAGCCCACGAAAGGACAATCCAATCATCGAGGTGAACTGTGCAGCGATCCCTTCAGAACTTATTGAAAGTGAATTGTTTGGACATGAAAAAGGTTCTTTTACCTCTGCCCATAAACAGCGCATTGGAAAATTTGAACAAGCGAACGGAGGAACCATATTCCTCGACGAAATAGGCGACATGAGCCTTAAAGCCCAGGCTAAAGTGCTTCGTGCCTTGCAGGAAAGTAAAATAACCAGAGTTGGTGGGGAGAAAGAAATTAAAGTTGATGTTCGGGTTATCGCTGCAACTAATAAAGATCTTCGTGGCGAAATTTCCCTCAACAGGTTCCGTGAAGATTTATATCATCGACTTGCCGTAATCATTGTAGAAGTTCCAACCTTGAATGAACGACTTGAAGATATTCCATTGTTAGTAGAACATTTTATTGAGCTTATCTGTAATGAGTATGGCACAAATCCAAAAGAGGCTACCAAAGGTGCGCTTAAAGCCCTTCAGGAAGTTAACTGGACCGGAAATATTCGTGAATTGCGCAATGTTGTGGAACGGTTAATTATATTGAGCGAGGAAAAAATAACAGAGGAAGATGTCAAGAATAACGTTTCTATTAAATCAACGCAATTTAGTAAGCTTGGTGATTTGTTTGAAAAGTATGAAAATCTTGATGATTTAATTAAGTTTGTAAAACAAGAGTACGATAAACATGCACTTTACAAAGTGTGATCGGACGATTGTTAAAACCGATTATTTGACAAATAAGTGAAATAGAAAGATAAAGGGAAGCCCGTCAATTAATTTGATGGGCTTTTTGACGCAAAAAAAAGATATTATGGATAATACCCCAAAAGGAAAAGATTTGGAAAATAACACTCCCAGCCGAAGAGTGAAGCAATGGAGTAAAATGAAAGGAGAAAATTCCTGGACAATGTTCAAGGTGATCTCCGAATTTGTCGATGGCTTTGAAGTAATGAATAATACAGACCCTTGTATTTCGATTTTTGGATCGGCTCGAACTCAGGCTGATGATAAATATTATAAACTTGCGGTAAATATTGCTTCAAGGTTGACCGATGAAGGATATGGCGTTATAACCGGTGGTGGCCCTGGCATCATGGAAGCAGGAAACAAAGGTGCTAAAATGAACGGCGGCTTGTCGGTTGGTTTAAATATTGATCTTCCTTTTGAACAAAGCCATAACCCTTTCATTGATGCCGAACACAATTTGAATCATCGATATTTCTTTGTTCGCAAAGTATTGTTCGTAAAATACGCCCAGGCTTTTATTGTCTTACCAGGAGGCTTTGGAACAATGGATGAGCTTTTTGAGGTGCTTACTTTGATTCAAACAAAAAAAATTACCCGTGTTCCGGTTATTTTAGTTGGTACAGAGTATTGGACTGGCTTAAAAGAATGGATTGTTGATGTCATGCTGAATAAATTCAAAAATATCAATGAACCGGATTTGGACCTCATGCCAATAATCGATGAGCCCAATGAAATAGTTGACTATATTAATGATTTTTATTCAGAAGGTAAATCCAGCTTTAGTCCGAATTACGAATTGTAAATTTTAATTCAAAAACTGCCAGGAAAGCCCCAGGCGAAGATTTACAAATGGTTGTGGATAGCCCGGAATCTGAACAAATAATTGTTGATACTGATTGTAAATAAGATGGGTCATGTTTTCTCCCTTTATGAAAAAACGAAGGCTTTTTACTTTAAAAGTCAGGAATACATCAACTGCCGGATAAAACAATACCTCTTCCTTATCCTGAAGATGAAACTGGCCAACAAGCGGCTGGTAATAATTTGCGAAATAATCACTGCTCATCCGCAAATCAAAACCCGTTCTTAAAAGCATCACCTTTTTAAAAATCTTTCCTTCAAAATACAAACTGTGTTTGGAGTAAAAAGAAGGAAGGCGGATTTTGTCCTCCGACTGGGACTGCAATACGATCGAATTATCCAGATGGATATTTCCAACTTTAAAGTTTTGGATAATGATAAGTTGCAATATGCTTATTGGAATTCCGGTTTGTTGAGGAAAAGCCAGGGTATCATAATAAATGTAATTATTCAATAAATGATACTGCCCTGAAACTTCAAATCTTATTTTTGGAAGACCGTAAGAAATTTCAAGATTGGTTTCAAGGGTTTTATCAAACTTATTTTCCCATAAAGGCTGCTGAGATACGAACATCCGATATTGCATTAAGGAAGGTTGATAAAGTTGGTTCGTCACATTGATATTGAGAAAGCCAGCTACCTTTAAATCAAAATACAGGTTTCCGTTAAGCCGGTAATCTCCAGCGTTGTCCCATAACCCAAAGTGCCCAGAAGTTTTGACAGACAAGCGATTGCTGGGTGTAAAATTCCATTGAGCAGTAGCAAAAAGATTATTCAAGGTCGAATCCAGGGGTTCCTGTTCCAATAAATATCTTTTGAAAATCAGGCCGGCTTTAAACAGATCTCGTTGTGAAGGACCATCAGAATTATTTTCCTTTGAGGTGCTGATCCATAGAGAAGTCTCTAATTTTCTATATTCCACAAAATGCCGGAGGCCACGATTATCGGTTTGCAAAATGCCATAATAACTGGAGTCCGGGCTTTCATCATAAAATTTGTATCTGTTTTTAGCAAATTTAAAATTCTGGGTAAAAGTCAAACTCCTTTTTTTAGTAGTACTTTTAATAGAATCGGGTTGGCCCAGTATATTGTAATGATGGGTGAAAATATATTCCCGCTCTTCGTGGTAAGTAAAAGCTGTTGAAAGTTTGACAGGAAAATTAAATTCTCTTTCGGTATTGTCGGTTGTCAGAAGGGTGTCATTGATGCCTCCATTATCTTGTTGTTCAATGGAGTTGAAAACATAAGAGATAAAAGCATCGTATTTTCCGCCCTTGTTGTGGTACCAAAAACCCGTAGCCAAAGCAGTATTGATTGCGCGCTCTGATTTATATCTGCCGGTGCTATTGATTTTTTTATAGTCGATTGAAAAATTAAAACCATTGGCAAAATCCCTGCTAAACTGCCCTTTGAAATAGCCATCTTGCTTGGTAGTGCCATTCAAAAACCAAACGTTTGTAAACGCTTTTTTTAGTTTATAAAAAGGTAAGGTCGCGCCGTCAATTTTATACAAATCAAATTGATGAAAACCAATTTCAAAGCCTTGCCGATAAATTGGCTGATAAACAAGCTGATTTAGCGCTGAACCTAAATAGCCAAGATTTGCATAATCCAATTTGCCTGTTCGGGCAGGGTCGTAATGTTGAAAATTATTGTTGAGCAAAGTATCCGAGAATGAATATTGTAGTCCCGGATTATCCTGGTAGAAATAAGTGAAATCAAAAGTGTCCGGTTCAACGGTTAACCCCTGTTGACCAAGAGAATCAGTACTTTGCCTCGAATAATCCGTTGCTTCTGGAAAGGTCTGTGCCGCCAGGGAGTGTGTGCCTGCAATCCAAAGAAATACCAAGAATGTTAATTTTCTAATCATAATTGAGACTGCAAAAATAAAAAAACCACAGAATGATTTTTCTGTGGTTTTAAATATAACCAGATGGTTGGATTTTTATTGTAAAATATAACTGATTTGATGGTCTGACTTTTCTGACATTATCACAAAAGAATGAATCAAATAAATTAAATTGAAAATGATTTTAATAACTTTGATCCAAAACAAATGCTCGAATATTCAAACTGCAAAATCGAAAAAGTATCCGCTCACCATATTGGAAACAAAAATAATGAAGAAGAACTTCTTTTGTCAAATTCTACGTTGGACATCGGTGATTATCAATTAAAAGACCTGCTGATAAAATACTTTTTGGGATCATTTTCCAATCCCGAATTTTATTCATTCACCTTTTTGAATGAAGATTTTCAGCGGAATCCATTGTTCAATTTTGCCTCTCAGATTTTTGATGATCCAGATGGATTTCACGCCAAATCAGTTGATGTCGCCAGACATTTGTACGAAATATCATTACATCCGCAGATAAAGTCAGGAGATCTTTTTGTGGCTTACTTTTCAGATATCGTCGTTGAAGGAGAAATGATGGATGCTATCGGAATTTTTAAATCGGAAAACAAACAGGCTTTTTTAAAATTGAAAGAAAGTGGGGAAAGCTTTTCGTTGAATCATGATGATGGAATCAATGTCGAAAAATTGGACAAAGGATGCCTGATCCTGAACCTCGAGAAAGAAGATGGTTACAGAATTTGCATCGTTGATCGATCGAACAAAGTTGTTGAGGCGCAATATTGGCGTGATGATTTTTTAAAATTGAAGCCTTGCAGCGACGATTTTTATTACACCAAACAATTGATGAACGTAACGAAACAGTTTATAACCAATCAGGTCGCTGATGAGTTTGAGGTCAACAAGACCGATCAAATTGACTTGTTGAATCGCTCTGTCGCTTATTTCAAAACGAATGACAACTTTGTGAAAGAAGAATTCGAATCAGAAGTTTTTCAGGACCAAAATGTCATCAAATCTTTCGATAATTTTAAAACTACTTTTTGGGAAAACAGCGACGTAGAACTAGAAGATCATTTCGAAATTTCACCTCAAGCGGTTAAATCACAATCCAGGATTTTCAAAAGTGTATTAAAGCTGGACAAAAATTTCCACGTTTACATCCACGGAAACAAAGAATTGATTCAGCAGGGTATTGATCCGGATGGTCGAAAATTTTATAAGATTTTTTACAACGAGGAAAAATAGTTATCTCGAATATTTGAGATCAAAAAATAAAGCCGATTTTCAGGATATTTTAGATTCATTCATTTGGTGGAACAAAACAAGATCGACCTTGGGTGCATTCTCCAGGTCCTACTAATCCATTATCAGGGCCAGCACCACTTGCTGATTTAATACACCAGCATATCGTATTAGCCTGATCGAGTAGAAACCATGGATTTTCTCCTCCTTCAGTCAGGCCATATGGGCTTTTTGCTTTGAGGTATTTACAGAATTTATTTTTGATAGGTTTAATTTCCATGATTAGGCAAGTTTGAGTAATCCTTGTTTAATAATAGATTCAAAGAGTGGTACCTTATAACTGTTTTTAGAAAGTGGTTTGGCGTTCTCCATAGCTGCTTTGGCAGCTTGAGTGGCAAGTTCTTCTGTAATTGTCTTATTGACTAAGATTTTCTCTGCCTGGAGAGCCCGGATAGGCGTTGGGGCAGCAGAACCCATAGCAATGACTATTTTTTTACAAGTATTTCCATTCATTTCTGCTACAATAGCCACATCACCGATAGACCAATCATAAGATTCTCTTTCCACTTGCTTTGTATAAAAACTTTTTGTGCCAGCGGAAGGTCTGGGAAGCCTGATTTCAGTGATCAGGTCATTGGAGTCGAGGATAGTTTCCTTACTAATATCCTGAGCAGGAGAAACAAAAAAATCATTGAAAGGTACTTCTCTTGTTTCCATTTTAGCATTTGTAATCACGACGGAACCTTGATAGGCCAGTAATGCAGTGGCAATGGAAGAAGCATAAACACTTACACAAGATCCATTGTCAAGGATGGCGTGGTTTTCATTCTGACCATTCTTAGAATGTCTGGCAAAACAGTGATCGCCTCCCTTTCTGAAACAATGATGATCTGCTGATCTGAAATACCAACAACGGGTACGTTGCGCGATATTCCCTGCAATGGTGGACATATTTCTTAATTGAGGAGTAGCAGCATGGGCAATAGCTTGATGAAGGGCATAATAATTAGTCAATATATCATTATTTGATTCCATTTCTGCCAGGGTAACATTAGCTCCTATACTTAGTCCGTCATTGTTATAATTGATTTTATCCAAACCTGGAATATTTCGCACATTGACGATCGTTTTAGGCTCGATCAATCCTTCTTTTACCATATCAAGAATATCAATGCCTCCAGATTTGAAAACTGCAGCATTGCCTGAGGGAGCATATAATTCTTCACCTACCGTCGTATTCACTTGTTGTACCGCATCTTTTACGGACCGGGCATCATACCAACTAAATTTATTCATAGTTATTTTCTTTATTCCTATATTTTATTTAATGCTTTTAAAATCTTCGCTGGTGTAATCGGAAGTTCGTAAATCCTTACACCGATAGCATTATAAACAGCATTGGCAATAGCTGCAGCTGTTGCAATATTAGCAGGTTCTCCAATTCCATAGGCATCTGTAGAAGAAGCTGCGTTATACTCTTCAACAATAATGATATCGATCTCAGGAATCTCCATGGAGAATGGAACTTTGTACTGATCTACATTGGCATTCATAAAATGACCGGTACCATTATCCATAACACGATTTTCGTACAAAGCATAAGAAACGCCCTGAATAACTCCTCCATTTACCTGACTTTCTAGTTGAAGCATATTTAAAGGTCGTCCACAACTGTGAGCTGCGACTATCCTGATCTACTTTTACAAATCCTGTATCTGTATTGACGGATACTTCGGCAAATTGAACTGAACCCAAATCACCATAGGCGAGTCCCCAGGGTTGTTGAAATCCTCCATAATCATTTGATCGACTTGCGGTAGCAGTTATCTGTCCTGTCCGCATTCCTTTAAGCGCATCTTTGAAAGTGATTTTCTTAGATTCATCCTCAGTATGTATAATGTGTCCATCAGCAGCGACTAATTTGGATGCGTCTGTTTCCCATTTCGCTGCCAATTGCTTGAAAAGCTTCATTTTTGCTTCATAGGCAGCATTCCTTGCTGGTGGTGTAATAGAACCAGTAACAACACTACCACCGGAGCCCGGACCATCTGGGAATAAAGTATCCCCGATCCGTACGGTGATATCAGTAGTCTTCAATCCAAGTTCTTCAGCTACAACCTGTGCGAGAATGGTCTTTGTCCCAGTGCCAATATCCTGAACACTTCCTCTTACTTCGACAGATCCGTCATTGATAATTCTGACTTCTATTGAAGAATTGAGAGTAACAAATCGTGGCCAGCAAGACTGAGCCATACCGAGTCCTTTTTTAACAATACCCTCAGAGGATCCGGCTTTCTTTCTTCTTGACCAATTGAATAATTCGGCACCTCGTTGTCGTTCTACTTTTCGTACTTCACTCTTATCGATTTTGTCTCTAAGTGACTAGAGGATCCATATTAAGCTTTTCCGCTAATTCGTCAATGGCTTGTTCCAGACCGAATGCTCCTTGAACATTACCAGGAGCTCGCCATGCAGCTCCAGGCCCTGCATTAGTCAAGACATCATACTGTTCTGTTTTAAAATTAGGACATTCATATAAGACCTGAGCAACCCTGCCAACACCTGCTCCAAGGCCTACACCGGCAGTCCCATGAGATTTTTGTTCTATAGCAGTCAGGGTACCATTCTTTTTAGCACCAATTTTCAAAGTTTGAATAGAACTAGGTCGATTTCCTTCTGCTAGGTGTTCTTCTTTTCTGTCAATCATAAGCCATACCGGCCGACCAGTTTCTCGTGATAATTTGGCTGCCATTGGTCCAAAGCTCCCGGCACTATGTTTAGCTCCAAAGCCACCACCCATAAAGTCACATACAACCCTTACCTGACTTTTGGGAAGATCAAAATAGTCAGCCAGTTCGTTTCTGACTCCAGCCGTATTTTGAGTGGAAGCATAAACCATCATTTCATTGTGTTTCCAATCTATCACCACACCATGTGTCTCTAAAGGCATATGGGTATGAACCTGGGTTCTGTAGGTTCTCTCTAACAATTACATCTGCTTCGGCAAAGCCTTGCTCTATGTCTCCTCTTGGGCCTCCGTAAAAACTGCTTGTCGAAGGACCCCTAAGATTTCCTTGTCCTTTGCTTCCATCATGTACCACCCCCACATCTCCGCCATCTTCCTGCCGTTCAATAGGCGCATCAAATACAAGAGGTGCATCGGGTTGCATAGCTTCTTCTATATCTATGACAAATGATTTTTCATCATATTTCACTTTTATTTTAGAAATGGCATCCTTTGCGATATCCAGTGTTTCTGCTGCTACCGCAGCAATGGGTTGGCCTACATACTTTGATCTCAGGATACGCACTCGTACCACTACCTTCTTTTCCATCTGACATATTTTTTATTACATTAATAGCATGCACTCCAGGAAGTTGTTCTGCTTCACTAAAATCAATGGATCTGATAGTGGCATGTGGTACATTGGATCTTAAAAATTTGGCATAAAGCATCCCAGGTAACTGTATATCTGAAGTAAACTTAGCTTCTCCAGTGACCTTTGCCCTGGCATCAATTCTTTTCACCCTTTTTCCAACTTCTTTGAGCTTATCATTAATTGGCCACGCTGGTGGTTCATCATTGGGAATTTCCCTTTCTATCTCTCTTAAATTATGACCAGGAATTCCGTACGGAAATATTTCTTTTCTTTTTTCCATCTTATTTCATTTTTTTTGCTGCCGATAATGCAGCTTTAAATACATGAGGATAGGTTCCACATCGGCAGAGATTTCCTCGCGTGGCATGTTTGACGTCATTTAAACTCGGATTAGCATTATGTTCAAGCAGATGAACACACGACATCACCAAGCCGGGAGTACAATATCCGCATTGGGTTGCATCATGTTCAATAAATGCCTCTTGCACAGGATGTAATTCATTGCCATCAGCAATCCCTTCGATGGTAGTAACCTCTTTGTCTCCAATGTCAAGAGCAAGGGTCATACAAGAATTTACAGGTTTTCCATCCAGAAATACGGTACAGGCCGAGCACGAGCCACGATCGCACCCTATTTTTGTACCAGTCAGACCAAGTTTGTCGCGGAGCGCATTGGCAAGAGTGGTTCTGGGTTCGACTTCTAAAGTCTGCATCACCCCATTGACCTTCATTTTTATTTCGATCCCTTTGATGCCCACCATGGTCCCTTTTTCAAAAGATTCTTTCGCTTCAAAAGCCAAAATATCATAACTGAGTAGCATGGTTCCAGCAGTTGTTAAGCCAGCACCCCTTAAAAAACCTCTGCGACTTATTCCTTTTTTAGATTTATCCGAGAGAGGATCTTGTTTTTCTTTTTTCATCCGTCTTTTTTTTGTAAATCTCCATATTAGTAGAGAAACGCTTTATTTTTAATAAGTAGAAGTAATATTAAAACTACTTTCAAGGAGCATTAAAAAAATTGAGTGTCGTTAAATTAAGAATTTTTGTAATAATTATAAACTTTTTTAAATAGAGTATTTATAAAATTAAAATAAACTGAGTCATTTAGTCTGCAAAATTAAGTGTCGCCCCGCTCAGATCATTTTTAATGCAATGGTATTGAGTTGAATGATAATTTTGAAATTTCGCCTCTAGCAGTTAAAAAACAATCGAGGATTTTTCAAAGCGTATTAAAACTGGATAAAAACTTCCATGTTTACATTCACAGCAATCGGGAATTTATAAAACCAGGAATTGACTTGGATGGTCGGAAATATTACTAGATTTTTTATAATGAGGAGAAATTGCTACTTTTCGTTTATGTATTAGTTGAGTATCATTTCAAATACCGAAATTTGTGTTATCAAAAAACTTGGGTTTAACTATCCCCATTATTTCAGTAGACCTTTTAAAAACAAAACGGGATTGACACCCCAGAGATATCGTGATAATTGAACCCAATATATTTTAAACTGATCATTTTCATACCTTAATTTATGTATATAAAAAAAACTTACACCGCCTTTGAAATGGCTTGGTGGACACGATTTGAAACACTTTTGTTTGTAGTAATAATTACGGCATGGGTTGCGGTCTATTATTTTTTGGATTTAGAATGGCTAAAAATTCCATGGACACCTTTAGCATTGATTGGTACTGCAGTGGCATTCGTCATCGGGTTTCAAAATAACTCTGCTTATGGGAGAATCTGGGAAGCAAGAAAAATTTGGGGTGGAATTGTAAATACTTCCAGGACATTTGGAATGTTTGTTCAGGATATGTTGACCAATGAATATGCTTCTACACCTTTTACAGAAGCGCAGCTGAAAAAAGAAATCAAAACCCTTACTTATCGTCATATTGCCTGGATGACCGCATTGCGTCATGCGATGCGTATGCCTAAACCTTGGGAAACCACCGTAAATCATAAAACAAATCAGGAATGGGATATAGGACCACCTGAACGAGATTCGACTTTGGAAGAGGACTTGAAACCATATCTTTCTGAAGAAGACCTTGAATATGTAATGACCAAAAACAACAAACAGACAGCCTTATTATACCAGCAATCTCATCATCTAAAAAAACTAAAAGAAGCTGGAATCATTTGGGAGTTTTCGTTTTTAGAATTGGAAGCTGTCCTTCAAGAGCTTTTTACCCTTCAAGGTAAAAGTGAGCGGATTAAAAACTTTCCTTACCCAAGACAATTCGCTACGCTCAATCATTTTTTTATGTGGATTTTTGTGTTGCTACTTCCTTTGGCACTTGTGCCTCAATTTGCTGAAATCGGGAAAAATTTTGTCGATAGTCAACCCTTAATTGGTGACTTATTTGTTTGGTTTTCTATCCCTTTTTATGTTATTGTGGCCTGGGTGTTTCACACAATGGAAAGAATTGGCAGAACAGGAGAAAATCCCTTTGAAGGAACCTCTAATGATGTTCCGATCTCTACGATTGCAAGAGGAATTGAAATCGACCTTCGGCAAAATCTAGGAGAATCAAAAGAGAATATTCCCGCACAATTTCCAGTTAAACACAATACTCAATTCTAATAGAAAAAAAAGCAAAAGCTATTGGTCTTTTCTGTCTAATCGTATAAATCAGTAATAAAAACAGGGATGACGAAATTAACAGAACATTTAGCAAAACACTTTAGAGAGCTCCATTTTGGGGTGAATTGGACTTGGTCGAACCTGAAAGATAATTTGGCGGATGTGACCTGGCAACAAGCCACCACACAAGTTTATTCTTTTAATACGATTGCGGCGCTCACTTACCATATTCATTATTTTGTAAGCGTAGCTTTAAAAGTATTACAAGGCGGACCACTCGATGGCCATGATAAGTTCAGTTTTGACCATCCACCGATCGAGTCTCAGGAAGACTGGGAAAAATTGTTGGAGAAGGTCTGGTCGGATGCTGAAAAATTTGCCAGCTTAGTGGAGCAATTACCAGAGCATAAGCTTTGGGAAACCTTTTCAGATGAAAAATACGGCAATTATTATCGAAATATTCAAGGAATTATTGAACATAGTCATTACCATTTAGGGCAAATTGTCATTATTAAAAAAATAATCTTAGCAGATCAAAAATCAATTGGGTAATTAAACTAATTGATAAACCGAAATTTTCTTTTCAATTCCTTTTAATGCAATTTCACCATGATCTTGAAGGTGAGGAGCATCGTCTTTGATGCTTGAATAAATATTTTCTGATACCAGAAACTGGCTGTTAAATGTTTTATTTAATTGTTCAATTCTTGAGGCTATGATCACATTTGTTCCGGTAATGGAATAAAATTTTCGGATGTCGTTTCCGACATTTCCAGCCATGATTTTTCCTGAATTTAAGCCAATGCCGATCTTGATAGGAGGGATTTTACCACTTTCTCCAAGCTCATTGACTTTTTCGATCATTTCGTAGCCTGCTTTGACCGCATTTTTTACATGATCCTTATTCTCTACAGGAGCACCAAACAAAGCTAAAATTCCATCACCAAGTATCTGGTTTACGATGCCTTTGTTGAGTCGTACAATTTCGATCAATTCACTGAAAACAATGTTTTGAAATTTGGCTACTTCGGACGGCTCTCTCGAGTCTGCAAAAACTGTAAAATCTCTGATATCGAGAAACATAACCGTGGCGTCATAGATTTTACTGTCAATTTCCGATTCGCTATTGATCATGGCTTGGGCAACTTCCTGCGAAACTTGCTGACCAAAAAGAGATTCCACTTTATTGAGCAAACGATTGGTTTTGTCTTGCTCGATGACCAGGGTTTCGTGCTGTTCGGTGAGTTGTTTGTTTTGCTGTTCCGTGATTTCCTTTTCTGCAATGAGTTTTTTCTCTGCTCTAAGCGTTGATTTTGAATAATAATTGATAAGCAAGGATAGCACTGCAATCGCAAAAATTGCATTTGACAAGTTTCCAATTTGCAGTGAATTCGGTTCTATCAAATAAACACCTTCCTGACAATTTAGAAAAAGAAAAACATATGTGCCTGCAATTAAAGCCAATAATAAATATTGGACCTTGGTATTCCATTGCGGGTTAAAAAAGCTTAGTCCAGCTAAATAGATTAACCAAAATTGCAATCCATATCCCCATCCCGTAAAATAAACACCAATAATCTGATGAACAAATAATTCAAAAAAAGCGAAGGAGAACGCCAGATTATGCCGTCCTAATCGGTTAATGACAAATGCAGACAAAAAAGCAGGGACGCTGATAAAAGCGTTAAAATATACCATTTCTTTTATTCCAAGATTCCAGAATCCAAAAATTGCAAAGGCATGCCCTAAAATCCCAACAATATATGCTCCCTGGGTAGTGTTGTAAAACTTCAGGTTTTCATTGCTTACTTTTAAAGGAATTGGATTTTGCATGAGATTGATTTATTCAAGTTGATTCATAATCTCTTTGTAATAAATTTCAGCTCGTTCTTCAGAAAAATGATCTACTACAAAAGTTGCCAAAGCCATTAAAATTAAAGCGATTCCAATTGCTCGGCCGATTGGCGTTGCCCAAAAAAGAAAACACGCCAGACCAATTAAAGCAAGCCCCGCCATGATGTATCTGGTTTTTGGATACCAACTTATAAATTCGTCTACTCTAGCCTTTTCGGATTTGATGAATGCGGTCGGATTTTCTTCATAAGCTTTTGGAAATTCAACCATTCGTTTTGGATTGCTGTAAAGCATGCCACCACCAATGATTGAAAACATCAAGCCTACAACCAGCAATGGAAAAAGCATGGCTTTGGCACTTGGCGTATTGCCCCAGGTATAAAAAAGAATTGCAATTATAATTACACCAATACCAAAAGTCAGGATTAATTTAGCTTCGAAAAATTCGCCTTTGCACCAGTTGAGGGAGTGTTGTATGAAGTCCATTATGATTAATTTTTAACTTCCTGCATTTTACGAATCTGGCTCAAGATCATTTTTTTCGGTGTTAGCGGGATGGTGGCCATCATCATTTTTTGTCCAAAAGTGACTCCTGCCATGACATTTAATTTGCTGGCAAGCATGCCATCATATCCATCCTGAGCAACTTCGCGTGCGCTGAAGGTGTTTTTAAATAATTCCGTTTTATCCATTCCAGAAGTGTTGGCAAATTCTGTCTCTGTTGCACCAGGTAGCAGGGCGGTGACAGTAATTTTGGTATCGTGTAATTCTTCAGCAATTGCATTACTGAAGGAAGTAACGTACGCCTTTGTGGCATAATAAACGGCTTGCAGCGGCCCAGGCATCAAGCTCGCAGTAGAAGAAACGTTTAGAATTTTACCACTATTTCTTTTTACAAAATCCGGGAGAAAAAGCCTCGTCATGGCGGTGAGTGCTGTTACATTCAAATTGATCATTGTCAAATCCTGTGACCATTCTCTTTCGTGAAACTTACCACGACCACCAAAACCAGCGTTATTGATCAAATAATCGACTTCGATTCCTGCCTTTTTGACTTCATTGTAAATCTCTTTTGGCGAATTTGGGAGGCTCAAATCTTTGGCGATCACCATGACTTTGATGGAGTATTTTTGCTCTAATTCGGTTTTAAGCTGTTTTAAGTTATCTGCTCTTCTCGCGGTGATAATCAGGTCGCCTCCTTTTTCAGCGTGGATGAGTGCAAATTCTTTTCCGATGCCACTTGAGGCTCCGGTGATTAATGCTACTTTTTTCATTATTGAGTTTTTTATTGAGTTTAAAAATATATTTATTAGTGAGTACTTACTTACTTGTGTGATAAATTTTTTAGACCTTATATTTATTCAAAAGGAACAATTTAAATGGCTCTTGCGGCTCATTCCCATCCCTTAAAATACCAATTGAAATGGCATCAATAATTTGATTTAATAAAATGGCTTCTTTTTCTGGTTCCTCATAATTTAGTTCTGAAAATGCCCAAGTCAGTTTGTCGATGACAGGCTTCATTTTATTTGGATTATTGTATTCCACTTCCCACTTCAGTTTAAATTGTAACTTCCAAAAATCGATTTCCATCTTATTGTTAGCAGCTATATTAAAAGGAAGTTCTATCGTTTTGTGTATAACTTGCTTTGGGTCACTTTCAAAAAGTATATGTGCAGAAATTTCGCTTAGACGAAGTTGGGCACTCTCCACAATTGCATCTAATAAACCTTTCTTGTTTTCAAAATGCCTAAAAATCAAACCTTCAGAAACACCTGCTTTTTTAGCAATCTTGCTTGTTGACGTTGCGGAGTAGCCGTCATTTGCAAAAAGCTCCAATGCTGCACTTAAAATACTTTCTTTCTTATCAGTCATTTATACTCGATTAAAATAAAAGTGAGTAATTACTTACAAAAGTATATTCTTTGATTTTAATATGCAAGTATTTTTTGAAGAAGGTGATTATTTAATAAAAATGAAACGCTAAAGCAAGCCTTCACTTTTTAACCATTCATAAGATTCTTTGACTCCTTGTTTCCAATGCTTGGATTGATAACCCAATTCTCTAAGTGCTTTCGCATTAGAATAGGAGACGCCTTTTCTGGACATAAATTCAACAATCTCTGGTGTCATGGTTGGTTCCTTGCCAGTGAAATAAGCGGTAATTGCACCAATTTTTGCGACTAATTTTAAAATAAAGTTAGGAATACTAGGAGGTGTTTTTTGCAAACCCATTTGATTCACAACTTCATTTGCAAAAGCCTGTATAGAAGTGTTTTCGCCGGTCGCCAGGTAATTATGGCCACTCTTCCCTTTTTCAACAGCTAAAATATGCGCTTGTACCACATCATTGACATGAACAAAACTATTATCTCCAGGCGGTACTCCGGGAACTTTCCCATCCCGTAATGCAAAAAACATCTTTGCCCAGCTATTGGTGTCAAAAGGACCAACGATAGACCCTGGATTGATAATGACAACTTTAAGCCCTTTTTCCATTCCTTTCAGCGCTTCTTGCTCTCCGAGCCATTTCGTTCGCTCATAGTTGATCCAGGAATTTTCTGCCTGCTGCGATGTATTCTCATCTATCAAACCAGTCGCTGATCCCCATGCAGAAATACTTGAAGTGTGTATAAAAGTAGCAACTCCTTTGGCAACAGAAACATCGATCATGTTTCGAGTACCATCCACATTGATGGCCGTTTGGCGAGCATTATTTTTTGACCACATATTGGTGTCACCAGCCAAATGAAAGACAACTTCAGTATTTTGTGGAATGGCTTTTTCGAGGGAAGCTTTAGCCGTAATTGACCCTTCAGCCAATTTAATGGGCAAATCTTTTAAATATTTAAGATTAGAAGTTGGACGGTGTAAAGCGGTCACGGACCAATTTTTTTCACAAAGTGCTCTGATTAGGTTAATTCCAAGAAAACCAGTACCTCCGGTTACAAAAGCTGTCTTTTTCATAAATTGTGTTATTTCAAAATACCTTTAACATCTATTCTTTTAAAGATAATTTTTTTCTAAAAACTAAACTGTTCAAATTTCGTAAAAAGACTTTGTCATTAATTTTTAACAAGAATATTAAACTTAAAACAAGTACATGCTTCGTTCTTTCAACAAATCACTTATATTAGCAATATGTATTTGAAAATCACCACATTCTAAATTAAATATTATTAATAATGAAATTCGGAGACCGAACCCTAAAAAAAGACAGTAAAGGAAAAGATGTAGAAGAACTCCAACTACGCCTGGCAGGCTTTGCCGGAACGGCTTGGGATGGTGATTTTGGCAAAAATACCAGAAACCAGGTGATGGTTTTTCAAAAAGAATTTATGAATATGGCTAATCCGACCGGCGTTGTAGATACGGATGTGTATACTGCTTTGGATATTTTTGCTAACAAATTTCCGATTGATTTTGCAGCATTGAGCTGCCCTCGCAAAAAAGGCAGTAATAATAGAATGCAACCCTGCCCTTGTGGAGGTTTTGGTCAGCAAAGGTTCAAAAAAGTGTTCCTGAAATCCAGAAGACCAATGGAATTGTACTGGAGCCGATCAGGAAATGATGAATTGAGAGAATCGGTGCATCAGTACGAATTCCCTGGAATCCATAAAGCTGTTTTACATACCTACCGAGCTTTTTTGTTTTTCGCTTCCGAATCAAAATATATAAAAACCCACATAACCTCAGGCTATCGATGCCATATTGATAATATTGATAAATCGAGAACCTCTACTAACCACATGGGCAAAGCCCTGGATTTTACTTTTGATGTTGGTCGTGGGCAGGATAAACGAGCTGTCTGTAATGATGCGAGGGACTTGCTCGTCCAAAAAAGCAATTGCCAGATTCGTTGGAACAAGAAAAACTATAAAGCACTGGAACCTGGCCACCCAGGCATTGGAAGAGAATATACAGCAAACACCTGGGTGCATCTCGATGTACGTCAGTACGAGGAAAAATATTTACAAGACCGCTTTTTTGCAAAAAACGTTGCAGAGCTTGATAATAAAGAATTAGGGGATTGATGATTTGGCGTACAGGCCAGAAAAAGCTAATTTTTAAATAGAAAATACGATCTGATTATCGTGTGTGAAAACTAAAAGATTTTCAGAAGGTGTCATATTACATGATAAGCCAGGTGGATTTGAGCCTTGGAGAAAGTAGTTTTAAAATGCGCCTTCGTTTGTTTCTTCCAGATCGGTTACAGGATCATTATACCCTTTCAGTTCACCCATATCCATTTTAAAAGAAAGTATTTCGTGGGTTTTAGCTAAGGGAAGGCCCGAATCCATTGTAATCCAGTCTTCCCAAGTGGCTTCAATACCTCCGATTGGGAGTACAGAAACCCATAATTTGAAGCTTGTAGGTAATCCATTTTCATCTAAAATCCAGAGATAGGAATCTCCGGGTGTAGAACCTCCCGATGTATAAGTTACTAACAAAGCATCTTTATTATCGTGTTTTACCAATCGTCTTTCAACACCAGGATCATAAACTTTGTGAGGAGCAATTAACCAAAAAGAATCATTGTTAAAATAATCAGTTGCTGTTTTAAATAACTTATTTTTTTGTTCGTCAGATAGATCTTTAGGTGCAATGAGCTCATTTTTTTCAGGAGAATTTGGATACAAAACTATTATGTTCTCCTTCCATTTCACTTCCACTTTATGCAATTGTTTGTCCCATTTATAAAAATGGCGGCCAACCATACTCCATTCTAAAAATCGCGTATTTTTATAGGCTTCGTGATTTATAGCGTTTAACATTTTATCTGCTAACTGATCCGCTTTTGGACCTTTTTCACCGGTAGGTAAAGGTTCGTTATAAATAAGATATGTTATAAGACCAATGGTGAAAATAACACCTAGTATAATTCCTGAGATCTTAAAAAACTTTTTCATTGCTATTGTTTGAGCAAATTTAACATCACAAAGACTTTTTTGTTTGAACAAGAAATTGGACAATAAAGAATGCTGGATAAAATAGGTTACTTACTTTGTTTGCATTGTTTTATTATAAAGTAAATGCTAGGACAAGTAGTTTGTTTTGGTTAATTCCTCGGAGACCTCCCAAAGTCGTTTTGCAATTTCTTTATCCTTAGACAATGGAGTGGAATCGACTTTTCCCGCTTTACCTTTCATTTCGTTAAAACCGGTTGGACCAAAATATTCACCGCCTTTCACATCTTCGCCAAGCGCAGCATAAAGGGTGGGTTTTGCACCATTTTTAGGAGAATGGGTTACAAAAGGAGCAATGGCGTCATCAATATTTTAGCCCAGAAGAGGAATATGTTGTCCTAAATTGGTAATAGAAACTCCCGGATGAGCTGCTGTCGAAATCGTTTGATAACTTGCTTTTTCCAAGTCTCCTTTGCAATTCGTAAGCAAACATCAGGCAGGCCAATTTGCTTTGTCCATAAGCTTCCATAGCGGAATATTTTTTTTGACTATGCAAATCAGTCGAAATTGATTTTTCCGCGCTTGTGCGCATTGGAGCTCAATGAAACGACTCTTGAATTTGACGTTTTTTCAATAGTATCTAACAAAAGCCCCGTCAGCTTAAAGTGGCCCAAGATGGTTGGCAGCCAATTGTAATTCAAACCCATCGTCGGTCAACGGAAAAAGGCGGCATCATCACTCCAGCGTTGTTGATCAGTAAATCCAGTTGATTGTATTTCTTTAGATAATTTTCTGCAAAATCATCGACTGAACTTAACTTACTCAGGTCAACTTGTATGACTTCCAAATCTGCTTTAGGCATTTGGTTTTTGATTTTTTCAATGGCTCCATTTGCTTTCTCTAAGTTGCGACAAGCCATGACCACTTTCATTTCTTTTTTGGCTAAAGCCAGAGCCGTTTCATATCCCAGGCCAACATTGGCTCCAGTAACAATTGCTATTCTTCCATTCTGAGAAGGGATATTATTCAGTTCAAACATTTATTTATAATTTTAATAAATCTTCAAAATATTGTTTAATAAAAGCATGCGAAAAAGTTGTGATGATAAAGAAAGCAAAAAATAGACAGTATTTAAGAATAATCCTTGTTTGGTGTATCATTTCGATTCTTCTGCCTAGTAACAAATTCAACCTGGTCTTGTTCAAAAACTTATACCCATAGATTTCTTAGTATTAAAATAGATATTAAATAATTGAAAGCTTCTTCAAAGATTATGATTGTAAAGAATTTCCCTTGATCAGTTTACCGGGCAAACTTTTTTTGTTTGAAAAGCTGAATTTCCCTTTGAATTGTTCTAATATTGCGAAGATTCATTTTTATAATTGAATTGAAATGAAAATAGTCATTAAAAGTATAGTTGAATTAATCCTGTTGTCAGGAGCTATTTACATGAAATATAGTGATGAGGCCTTTTCTATGAAAATTAGCAACAACAATGTGCTTAATTCATTAGTCCTTTTCCTGATCTACGTACTTGTTCTCCGCTTAAGTCTTAACGTAGTCAAAGTAATATATCTTGGACGGTTAAAAATCAGAGGGATTGATGAAAAGAAGGATAATATATTTGCTGGCTTCAATAATATTTACCGTTTATTATTTTCTCTTGGTTTGATTATCACATTATTTGGTTTTTTCGGGATCGACTTTCGGACACTTTTGACTTCATTGAGTATCGTTGCAGCGGCATTTGCCATCATCTCCAAAGAATTTATCAATGATCTGATAATAGGAATCTATAATAGTTTTTCGAAAGATTTTGAGATTGATGATTATGTAAAAATTGATAATCAAAAAGGGAAAATCCTTGAGATCGGCTTATTAAAACTAAAACTACTCAACGATGATGATGTAGTCGTTTTTATTCCAAACAATAAGGTTTATTCTAATGAAATAGTAAACTATACCAAGCGGGATATCCGGCTGATGAGTATTGATTTTCAAATGGATATTCGTTTTGTGAAAAGTATAGAAATTCTTGAAGAAGAATTAAAAAATACGCTGGAAAGCTTTTCTGAATACATCATCGAAAATTCCTATTCCTTGAAAATTGTTGAAATGAAAAAGGATTACCTGGATTTTAAGTTTCAATATACCTTGATTCAAATGGATCGGGATCTTCAAATTAGCATCAGGAAAAAAACGGTGAGGAAAGTATTCAGCTATATCACGGAAAGATCATTGATTTAACCCTCTTTATTATGCTTACAACAAGGCATTTACCATTGCAAAATTAACCAGTTCGGTCGTGTTTTTAACTTCTGTCTTTTCCAATAATCTTTTGCGATAGGTAACTATGGTATGAAAACTCAATTGTAGTTTTTCAGCGATTGCCTTGCTGGAATATCCGGATGCCAAAAACCCAAGAACTTCTTTTTCCCTTTTTGAAAATTTTAGCGGCTTTCCAGCAATAAAATAATCACCTGGCTTGATCACCTGAAGTTGATTTCGCTTTCGATCAAAAAGCACGGTTCGTGGATTACTCGGTAGATTAAGGTGTGAAATATCGGTAAGGATCATCGCAAAAACATAAGGATTACCCTGGATGTCAAAACCTATTGGGAATATTTGATGCTGAATACTCAACACTTTGCCGTCTTTTCGCAAACCCCGATAGTAAAATGAACAAGTGAAATAAGCACGATCTTCGATTGGCTGTTGATAAAGTATCTCGATAGCTTTTTGATTGGTTTGCATGGCAAAGTTATAATCCTCTGGATGCGTGAAACGCACCAGCAATTCAGGTCCCATCTCCATTCCTTCTTTTAAAGTATAACCCGTTATTTGCTCCACTTCTTCACTTAGGTAAAGCGTTTTCCAGGTTTGTACGTTCCCAATCACGAAAAAATAAGGGCCAATAGAAACGATTCCTTTAGCAAGAGGATGCTGTTCAATACTCTTCAAAAGATCTTCATAATCCTTGTCACGAACCTGATAACTTGGTTTTCCAAGCGCATTGGCAAAATCAATATAGCTATATGATAAGGCTTTTTTCACCTTTTAAAAATAGAAATATTTTCTGAAATGTCCCCTTTTTGAGGGACAGAAAGGAGTTTTCCTTTTCCCTATCTTTAAATGTTACTTTTTTAATGTTCAAAAATCCAATTAACTATGATCTCTGATAACCTTAATTTTAGAACCCTATTTTTGATAATATGTACCACTTTCCTTTTTAATAAAAGCCCTTTATTCTCACAAAACTGGATGCCAATTGACCGATTTATCACTTCCGATTGGGAAGCTGGCGATAACATCGGAATTTCCATTGCTATTGATGGGGAATATATGATAACTGGAGCCTGGTGGGAAGACAATGATCCATTTGTTAATAGTGCCGGAGCAGCTTTTATCTTCAAAAAAGATAACATGGATAATTGGTCAGAAGTAACCAAACTTACTTCACCAAATCCCGAATCCTTAGGCTATTTTGGTTTTTCAGTGGCTATTGATGGCGAATTTGCTGTGGTCGGTGCCTATAATGAAGACGAAGATGATGGCACTAATGTTTATGGAAATGCCGGTGCTGTTTATGTTTATCATCGGGAGCCCAATGATGTTTGGGTAATGGTTCAAAGACTAATCGCGAGCGATTTCGGGCAAGCAGACTATTTTGGACATAATGTTGCCATTTCTGGCGATTACATTTTAGTGGGTGCTTATAATGATGACGAGGATGCTGGAGGTAATAACCCTATGGACGCTGCCGGGTCGGCTTATGTATTTGAACGGCAACCTAACGGTACCTGGAACCAGGTGAAAAAACTAGTTGCATCGGATAGGGCAGCTGGAGATGATTTTGGAAAATTTGTGGATATAAGAGGCGATCGGGCGATTATCGGTGCAATGAACAAAGACGATGACCCTAATTTTTACTTCAGTGCCGGAGCAGCCTATATTTTTGAAAAAAACAGCAGCAGCGGAGATTGGGAAGAAACCCAAAAACTGCTTGCTTCAGATCGTAGTGCATTCGATAATTTTGGTTGGGATGTAGCCATTGATGGTGACAAAGCTTTGATCGGCGCAAGGGCAGAAGCGGATTTGCCTGGAGGCGGAATTGCAGGGAATACAGGTGCTGCTTACTTTTTTGAGCGCAATAGCAGTGGCGTTTGGGAAGAAACACAAAAATTGTATGCAAGTGATCATTCGCAAAATGATTTTTTCGGAGGAGCTCTTGACCTTCATGGAAACATTGCGGTGATCGGAGCAGAAATGGAAGATGAAGATCCGTCGGGTGGTAATTCGGTCAGTGGAGCCGGCTCCGCTTACATTTTCGAAAGACAACCAAATGGCGTTTGGCAGGAGGTTCAAAAAGTGATTGGTCTTAACCGCCAAATCGACGACTTATTTGGGGCTTCTGTTTCGATCAGGGACGATCAGATTGCTGTGGGCGCCTGGAGGGCAGATCAGCCCGATGGCCAAGATCAGATATTTGATGTCGGAGCCGCTTATATTTTTAAAAGAAATACGCCATTGGCTGTCAAAGAAAACAGTTGGAACCATGATATTCAGATTGCGCCAAATCCCTCGGAAGGTTTACTGAGGATCGTCCAAAAAACAGATGAAACGATGCATGTCCAACTTACCGTTTTTGATATATTTGGTAAAGTCATTTTGAATGAACCTATTGTTTTGAGCCATTCTTTCGAAATTTCGCTTGACCATATTCCTGCTGGTATGTACCTGGTCTCCCTTAAAACGGATCAATCCGTATCCAAACAAATGAAGTGGATGAAGTTGTAGATTTCTTTATTTGTTAATTTCCAAAAAACCTTACCGTTTGGTATTCATTTGCCAAACGGTTTTTTTTGTTATTTTTATTCCGAAAGCAACATTACTTTCATCCTGATGGAGGTAGTGCTTTCAAAAAGATGGTTACTATTTTACAAACAAGCCCTTAATACTATGCACGCTGGAAAAAATTTTTCACTGAAAGAAGTTATCATTTGGACGCGAAGAGATATTTATAAATTCATTATTATATCAGCTATTCCAACGCTGCTATATGTTTTGATGGATTGGAATTGGTTGTCTTTGCCCTGGTTGCCGATAGCCTTGATCGGTACAGCGGTTGCTTTTTTGATTGGTTTTAAAAACAATGCCTCTTACGACCGCCTTTGGGAAGGCCGCAAAATATGGGGAGCGATCGTCAATTCGAGCAGGACCTGGGGGATTTTTGTTTTGGATTTTGTAAGTAACAAACATGCGGATCAACCGCTACCAGAAAACGAATTGAAGGCGCCGCCAATGATGTTCCAATTACAGCGCTGAGCCGTACCATTGAAATCGATCTCCGTGATATGATGGATGAAAAGGACTTGCCAGCTGCCGTGCAAGCGGCGAATAATATTTTGATGTAATTTCTTTAAACTTTCTTTACATCAAATTCAAAGTACAATCATTTCAAAACGCTAGTTTTGCCCTTCAAATAATAAATGGATGAAAAAGCTGCTGCTCCTTTTTATTGTAATTTTTGTGGTTTCCAGCTGTGAAAGGACACCACCCACACCACTTACGTTTGCTAAATCTAAGGCTTTAAATACAGAAGAATCGTTAACAACCATTGCTTTTGGCTCTTGTAACAAACATGATATGGCGCAACCGACTTGGGAATCTGTCGTCCAAAATCAACCTGATCTTTGGATCTGGTTGGGTGATATTATTTATGGAGACACCGAAAATATGGAAACCCTTAAAAAGAAATACGATGCCCAAAAATTGAATCCAACTTATCAGCAATTACTGAAAACATGTCCCATCATCGGTATCTGGGATGATCACGATTACGGTGAAAACGATGGAGATCAAAGTTATCCGAAAAAGGTAGAAAGCAAACAACTGTTGCTCGATTTTTTGGACATTCCAAAAAAAGCATCCGTCAGAAAAAGAGAAGGTGCTTATCAGGCTTTCACCTTTGGGAAAAAGAACAAAAAAGTAAAAATTATCCTACTTGATGGGCGATATTTTAGAGATGAACTGACCAGGGACATCTCAATAAATAATCGCTATCAGCCAAATGAAGAAGGAGATGTTTTAGGGGAAACGCAGTGGCAATGGCTGACCAAAGAGCTTTCTGATACTTCAATTGTTTTAAATATCATCGGCTGCGGTATTCAGATGATCGCCAAAGATCATGGATATGAAAAGTGGGCCAATTTCCCAAAAGCGCGAAAACGGTTGTTTGATCTTTTAGAAGAAAAAAAACCAAAAGCAGTCCTCCTTTTAAGCGGTGATCGCCACATTGCCGAAGTTTCAAAAATAAAGCTGGAAGGTTTACCCTACGATTTGTACGACATCACTTCGAGTGGCCTCACACACTCCTGGGAAACGGTTGGTGAAGAGTACAACGAACTCCGCATCGATGATAAAATGACCGGGCAAAAGAACTTTGGGATCATCAAAATAGACTGGAACGCCGAAACCTTGAAAGTGAACGTTGAGATTCGTGGCCTGAAAAACCAACTTCACTTTGACCAGGAAATCCAATTCTAAATCTTTTTGAACCAAATAGCATAATCGCTTTACTTGAAGTATTGTATTTTTAAGTTTTCTGAAGTAAAACCTTTGTGAACTAAAAATCAAAAATATGATACTGGATCATAAATGCCTGAATCTGTTTGATAAAATGTTGTTTGAAAAGGCAACACTGCAAACGCCTTTTAAGCGTGGAGTACCGATGCCCAATGAAGCCTGTTTCATATATATTTTGGATGGTCAATTAATCTCTTCTTCTGAAAAAGAGCAAATGGTCGTGGATAAGAAAGATGGATTATTGATGAAGTGCGGGCATTATTTTGGTGATTTTTTCGGTTCCGGGACCTCACAAAAATATGAAGCGGTTGCTGTGCATTTTTATCCGGAGATATTGAACAAGGTCTATGCAAATGAGATTCCGGGCTTTTTGAAGGATAAGAAAAAAATACAATCCAGCACGGGCATGACCAAAGTCAAAGCGGATCAAATGCTTGCTCATGCAGGACAAATCGGACTCAAAGGAATCGAACAGCTTTCTTTAACCCAAAGGGCTGCTTAAATACGTCGTTCATTTTAAAAATATTTTCATTTAAAAAACCTCATTCAGTTTACTAAAATTGAATGAGGTTTTTGTTATATTGAATGCAGCAATTAAAACATAAAAAAAAATATGGAAAAGAATGTAGGTGTTTGGATCGATTCAAAAAAAGCGAAAATTGTTATGTTGACCGGCAATCAAAAGCAATTGAAAATAATTAAATCTGGAATCGAATCGCGTGAACGAGTTGCCGGAGAATCCAATCAACCTGGCAGATTTGGAGAACAATACGTTGATAACGAAAAGTCGAAAGAACAGAAAATAAAAAAACAAGCCAGAGATTTTTGTAAACTGGTAAAACAAGAAATTGCTGATTGCGAATCAATTGTAATTTTTGGTCCTGCGAATATGAAACATGAGTTGGAAAAAGAAATTAAAACAGATCATCTCCTTTCTTCAAAGCTAAAAGCTGTAGTTGCTACCGACAGCATGACTGATAATCAGACTAAAGCATGGGTCGTCGATTTTTTTAAAAAGTCCATTTGAAAAAAATTGGTTACAGCAAAGTAGGAATTTTTTCGTACTTTTAAATCCAGATTATTTTTTGGGTAGATTTGCTATATTTCCGACCAAAAAATACTGCCTTTTAGAAAGCTTAGGTTAATACAACTCCACTCTTATTGATTTGTCATTTTTAAATAAAAAACTTTATGAAAAACTTTGCGATTGTATTGTTGATCTGCATTCCTTTTGTATCATTTGGTCAATCTGAAGCAAGCCTTTTAGGACACTGGCATGATGAAACAATCACGCCTGCATTTTTTGACAATCCTTATCACGATGTTTGGGGAGTTGAAGTAAATGGTATCGAATATGGGATCATTTCTTCAACCGACGGTTTTCATTTTTTTGATATGACCACACAACCTTTGGCGGAAGAACCGGTTGCATTTGCAGCGGGAACGATTCAAGGCAGCCAGATATCACATCGAGATATAAAAACTTATCAAAACTACCTCTATGCCGTGGCAGATGAAGGCCCCAGTATGTTGCAGATTTTTGATTTGAGTGGACTCCCAAATACAGTAGAATTGGTATACGAATCCAACGAGTTTATAACCAGATCGCACAATATTTTTATAGACGAAGACAATGGCAGGTTATACGCTTTGGGAGGAAGTGGGTTTAATGTAAAAATATTATCGCTTGCCAATCCGGAAGTGCCAACGCAATTGGCTTCTTACCCTAATTCAAATTACAGCGTAAGTTATGTTCATGATGCTTATATAAGAGACCATATCGCTTATCTTAATGCCGGCAACAGTGGCTTGGTGGTAACTGATTTTACAGATCCTGAAAACCCGATCACTTTGGGCACAATGACTGATTATCCGGAACAAGGATATAACCATTCAGGATGGTTATCGGATGATGGTCAATATTACTTTATGTGTGATGAAACCCACGGGACAGACATTAAAGTGGTAGATGTCAGTAACTATGAGGATATGGACGTAATTGCGTTTATGAATGCGGAGTCTACGACCAATCAAATTGTTCACAATATTTATATTCTGGGTGATGTTTTGTATGCTTCTTACTATTATGACGGGTTGCAGGTTTTTGACATTTCAAACCCTATGTTTCCGACTCGCATAGAATATTACGACACCTATGACGGTCCAAACACCAATTATTATGCAGGCGCCTGGGGGATTTTTGTTTTGCCTTCTGGCTTACCGCTGATCTCCGATATGCAAACTGGTTTTTATTTCTTTGATGAAGTTGTGGTTCCACCAAATACTTCAGTGATTCCATCAGCAAATGCTTATGAAATGTGTGAAGGCGAGGATTTCACTTTTACAATATTTCTTGGTAATGGGTTTGACGTTTCCGGGGCAAATCTGTCAACCGGCAATTTGCCAACGGGTACAACGGTTTCATTCAGTGCTAATCCAGCTGCGCCAGGTACAGAAGTGGAGGTTACTATTTCAGGAGCGGAAGCAGGGATGTTTGATTTGGAAATTTTTGCAACAGATAATAATAATAACGGGCAAACCACTGTCGCTATCGAGGTGATTGAAATGGAAAATGCCAATTTAGTCAACCCTTCAGATGGAGAAATGGAAGTTGGGCCTACAATTAATTTTTTCTGGGCAGGTGCCAATACAGCAAACAGTAAAAGTATTGAAATTTCAACAAGCGAATCCGACTTTGAAAATAATATTTTATATACCTTTCAGGTCAATAACAACTCTTATAACTTCACAAGTGCATTGGATGAAAATACGACCTATTATTGGCGAATTGTCGCAGATTACGGCTGCGGAGAAACAGCTTCTCAAATCTATTCCTTTACCACTGAAGGACCATTGGACATCACCGAAAATATCAATGGAAATGCTTTTTCATTGACCCCAAATCCGGCTAATTCACAGGTCACCCTACACTTTGAAAACCCGTTGGAGAAAGACCTAAACATTGAATTGATACCGATCAATGGGCAACGGGTCAAAACCTTTCAAATGCAATCACAAAGTAATATTCTTCAAATACAGGTTAAGGATCTTGCTGAAGGGCTTTATGTGTTACGCCTTGTCTCAGGAGAAAATGCAACAAGCAGAAAAATATTGATTCAACATTGACAAAAAAAGATATTGTAGCATATTAGAAAGGCAGTTAAAAAATGGTGAAAATTGATTTTAAGAAGGAATTAAAACCCTTTTATAAAGCTTCAGCAAAAGCGGTGGAAATGGTTGCCGTTCCCAAAATGAATTATTTGAAAATTGACGGAACAGGCAACCCTAATACCTCGCAAAATTATAAGGAAGCAGTTGAGGTTTTATTTCAACTTTCCTACACCATTAAGTTCATGATCAAAAAAGGGGAACTGGCCATAGATTATGGCGTGATGCCACTTGAGGGGCTTTGGTGGGTCGATGATATGACCAAATTTGATATCAATAAAAAGGATGATTGGAAATGGACCATGATGATCATGCAACCGGAATTGGTGACAAAAACGATTGTTGAAAAAGCAAAGGAACAATTAAAACAAAAAAAGAATCCTCCTGCCCTTCCAAAAATCTGTTTTGAATCCTTTGAAGAGGGTACAGCTACCCAAATTATGCACATTGGCCCATTCTCAGAAGAAGGACCAACTATCCAGAAAGTGCACGAGCAAATCCATGAAAATGGTTTTAAAATCTCTGGCAAACACCATGAAATTTATCTGACCGATATCCGTCGTGCTGCTCCCGAAAAATGGAAAACAATCATTCGACAGCCTTATTCATGATCTTTTTTAAAGGTTGGACGTTTACCATTCATGGAAATATTAAAACCTGCAAAAGTTGGCGAAATACGAATCAAAAATAGATTAATCATGGCGCCGCTGACTAGAAGTCGAGCGGATAATCCTGAGGCTGCACCAACGGAGCTTCATGTTGAATATTACAGGCAAAGAGCTAGTGCTGGACTGATTATTTCCGAAGGAACGGTCGTTTCAAAACAAGGTGTTGGTTATTTACATGTTCCAGGAATTTATTCTGAAAAGCAAGTCGCTGCCTGGCGGAAGGTGACTGAAGCAGTTCATCAGGCCGGAGGGAAAATATTTGTTCAATTGTGGCATGTTGGAAGAATCTCACACCCTGATTTTCAAGATGGAGCATTGCCCGTCGCTCCTTCGGCGATCAACCCAGGGATCAATATTCGAACACCAAAGGGTAAAAAAGAAAGCGTTACACCAAAGGCTTTGACCGTCGAAGAAATTCAATCCATTGTGAAGGATTTTAAAAAAGCAGGCGAAAACGCGATGGCAGCGGGTTTTGACGGAGTAGAGATCCATTCTTCCAATGGTTATTTGTTTCACCAGTTTTTTACAAACTGCAGCAATCAAAGAACAGATCAATACGGTGGAAATAGTGAAAATAAAAGTCGAATTCTTTTTGAGGTGATCGATGCTTTAAAGACAGTGATGCCTGAAAATAAAATAGGTTTACGACTAAATCCAATGCTGGATGGCATGTCCGGGATTACCATTGACGAGGAAACAGCAGCCACATTTGATTATATTATCAACAAACTAAACAGCTACGATCTGGCTTATTTGCATATGAGTAGACCATGGGTCGAGTCAGACAAGCCTTTTGCCATAAAGGATGTGATCGGCCATTACCGGCAGCTTTACAAAGGTTTTTTGATCGCGAATAATAACTACGATAAAGAATCTGCGGAGCATGATGTCGCCTCTGGAAAAGCTGATGCCATTGCTTTTGGAAGGCTTTTTATTGCCAATCCGGATTTGCCTTATCGTTTTGAAAAAGATTTGCAGGTTGCTGCACCGGACCCGGCCACGTTTTATACTCCCGGCTCGAAAGGTTATATCGATTATCCAAAATTTAGGAATTTTCATTGAGTGCCTTCGGCGAATGACTTTTTAGTTCATAACTTTTTCTATTTTAAAATAAGGTATTCATGAATCTGGATAGTCGATTTCATCGATAAAAAGGCGAGCAAAACCGACTGGATTTTGTGGCATAAAAAAATCCTTTTCCCATCGCTCTTTGATACCCCGTATCAAGCAACGCAGAAAATAAATGCTAGACTCTTGGCCGGCACCCTCACCCACGCATTTTGCCGTTCCAAGCGCTCCAAAATGAAAGCGGTTTTCTTTGACCTTTTTTAATTTTGGAAACAATTTTTAGTGAAAGTTTTGAGGGTTGAGCTGCGAAAGTAGCCATGTTTGAGTGAAACGAGTTTGGCTACGTTGCTAAATCGAGCTTAGAATTGTCCAAAAGGAAATCCAGTCTTGATTTTTTGATACTTTTGGATCAAGCCAAAAGTATAAATGGTTTAAGATCAAAATTAGCTAGGTTTAGAAAGGTCCATTTGATGCTTCAAATGGACCTTTCTAATTCAATTATTCATTTATAACTAACCTTTCTGGTTTGCTCCAATTTTGAAACTCATTGGTGTAATACAAATAAGCGACAGAAGCAGGGGCTTCATAGGTTCCCGGAATATCTGCTTTGAGGTCCAATGAAATAGTTTTGCTTGCTTTAGCATTCAATCCGCGGAAGTAAAAAATCACATATCCGTCAACCAATTCATAAAAATCAAAAAGGCCATTTTCCTGCATTTCTTTCAGTTGCCAGGGCTGCGCACTTAATCCAGCAGGTAAACCTACTTTGGCGATTGGATTGTGAAGGGTTTTTGTAGTTATGTTTTTCAAGGTAGTGGTCAGCCTGATATTTTTGCCCATTTCGGTAGACAACGCTTTCAATTCTGTGTTCAATGTCACCTGACATTCGGGACTGTTGTTCGGCTGAAGCGTATTGTAATTGATCGCCAAATCATAAGGAAAAGCATTTTGCGTTTTTAAGAAGGAAACAGTTACCGTGTTGGTCCCTTCCTTAAAATATTGGCTCAACTTGTCCAAAACGAGTTGGTTTTTTTGTTTTTTGCTATAGGCCTCTTTGGCAATTTCTTCTCCATTGATGGTCAAAGCAACAACGCCGCTTTCCTGTACATCTTTGAAATATTTAGCGTATTCAACTAAAGCTTTCATAGCTAAAACGGTAGATTGAGTAGATCCAAAACCATATTGATTTTTCGAACTAGCAATGAATTGGATCGCTTTTTCTAAATACTGACTACTTTTATCGCTTTTCAAGATTGCGAGAACGGATAATGCGGTAGTCTCAACTTTCAAACTGATCCCTTTGGAATGCGTCATTGAATGTGTCAAACCATTCCAACTTCCATCCTTTTTTTGCAATTTCATTAAAGCTTGCATCAATTCGTTTGCTCGTTTGTCCTCAATTTTCAAAAGTGTATTCGCCATCAAAGCCATGATATACGGATCTTCGGTTTTTATTGCAGCTTGATAAGATTTCTCAATCTCGTCTTTGATTTTTGAACCATAACCTGCTGCTGTAACTGCCCACGAAATATAAGCATCGGCGATAGGGTTGACGCCATTCCAGCTATGCAAACCACGTTTGCTACTTTTCCAACCTCCATTTCCATCTTTTCGGGAAAGCAACCATTTTGCAGTGCGATCAATCAAATCAGGGTCCACCGAATAAACAGCTTGCATATCTTTAAATTCCATCAAGCCGTAAGCGGAAAGTGCTTCGTGAGCCGGAGGCTGTCCAAACCAGTCAAATCCACCCCCTTTTATTTCAAAAGTCAGCAATCTGTTGTAGCCTTTTTCTAAAAAATCCATTGCCTTTTGCTCAACGTCGGAGTCAATATTTCCGGTTGAACGAAGATAATCAAGCACCAAAAGATTCGGATAATTGCTGCTGGAAGTTTGTTCAAAGCAACCGCCCGGTTGTCGAAGCATCCGGTCCAATCCAGTTAAGAGATCGCTCAAAACCGACGGATAAGTGGTGAAAGTGGCGTTTAAAGAACCTTCAATCGGTTTATTGATATTGACTTCAAAAGTTTTTTCTAATTCATTTCCGGCGAAGACCTCAGCAACTGGGAAGCCTCGGGGTAATACTTTTATTGGTTGAGAAAAGGCATCTTGAATTCCATTTCCGCCATCAAAATAGATGTCGATCATTCCCGCTGGAATTTCTGTAACAGCTTCAAATTTTAAGTAAATGGTCTTTGTTTTTCCTGCAACTAAAGTTTGATTTACATCTAGTTGTTCAATAGGTTTTAAACCTTCAGGAATAGATATTGAGAGTTGGCCATCGACATTATTATTTGAATTATTAGACAATGTAAGTGGAATGGTCACCTGATCACCAGTCAATAATGTTGAAGGAATTTTTGTGCTCATGCCAACTGGTTGCTGACTGTAAAAACGAGCAACTTGTTGCCCCAATCCACCATCGATTGTTAATCCTTCGATCGTCACACGGAAAGTAGTTAAAGCGTCGGTCGTATAAAATTCTACTTCAGCCTTTCCATTACGTCCAACATTGATTTCAGGATTCCAGTAGACTGTTGATCGGAAATCATTTCGAACCAAAACTTCTTCGTCTTTGCTATATTTTGGAGAATAAAAATCTTTGGATAGATAAAATCCATTTTGGATGATTCCGGTTTTATGATCTGTTTTAAGTTTGTTGAAAAAAGAAGGATCATCAACAACAGTAATTGAATCCAGCGCTATATCTTTATTCAAATCATCAACCATATTTACAATCTTATCTTCCTTTTCTCTTTTTGCTTTTTTAGACTGTGACGGTCGCAGAGCTGAAGTTCCCCTCACTCGAATTCCATCAATGTAATAATCAGTAGCATCCGCTCGTGCCCCTCGAACAGTTACCTCTGAACCTTCATCGACTTGCGAAAGGCCCGCTGTTGTTGCTGCCAAAGCCGAAACATTTCTTGTAGGAAGCTTTCTGATTTGTTGTGCAGTGATGGTTTGTCCCTGAGTAGTGTTATCCTGTTTAATCAATGGAACTTTGTAATCTGTAACCACGACAGCATCCAAGTTTGCACCATTTTGCGATATCCCAATTGTTGCAACCAAACCTTCATTATTTCCAATTTCCACTGGTGAAGTAAGTTGGGTATAACCTATATAAGTAGAATTCAAGGTGTAATTTCCTGGAGGAACATCATTTATGATAAAATTACCATCAAAATCTGTTGTGGCGCTCAGACCAGTTTCTTCCAAAAATACCGTTGCATAAATCAAAGGTTCTCCCGTTTCGACGTCTTTAACCTGTCCTTTTATAAAACTACCTTTTTTACTTTCAACCATTTCTAAGAACAATTCAGGTTTTGCAAAAGTATAGATTTGAAAATTGAGATCGCTTTGGTATTTTTTTATCGCATAATTTTTCTGAAAAGCATCACTTTTAACCATTAGATTCACAGCCCCATATTCCAAATGAACATCGTTCAAACTGAAAAAACCGTTCTCGTCTGTCCTGGTTTGGTAAATCGTTCCAGGAATCGAAACTTCTACATCGGCAATAGGGGTATTTCGGAAACTCATAACTTGTCCGGCAATCTCTGCTTTTTCGCTTTCAAACTGAAGATCGGCCAAAGGTTGGTCATTTCTGTCAATCCAGTTGATTCGACGCCAGCCTTGTGTAAGCATCAAATAATCAAGCGCTTGCAGTTGATCCTTTTCTGGATGTTTTTCTTTTGGCTCAAAGTAAAAATTAGGTTCCTCAATTTCTCCTTTCAACTCAGACTCGAGCAATAGGTAAGCCATTATCCCGCCTTGCTTGTCGTCAGCAAAAGTTAATAAATTATCGTCAACAATACCCATAGAAAATTTTCCTGGCAATGGCATTCCACGCTCGTCTTTTACTTCTATACTCATGGTCACCTTTTCTCTTGGAAGGTATTTTTCCTTATCTGTTTTAATCTGGATATCCAGTTTTTTGCCAGGATTTAAAAAGACCAAACGTTCTGCACGAGGAATTTCTTTGGAATCAAAAAGGGTTAACGAAGCGATACCAATTGGCATGTTGTCCAAATTGAAAGCGAGTTGATGTGTGCCTGCTTTTTTAGGAGTTGTTTTAGCATGATAAATCTTACCCCGTGTTTGTAAAACAGCCGTTAAAACTTCGTTCTCTGTTGAACTGATTTCAACTTCAAGATACTCATCTTTCTGTCCTATAACCTGAACAGAATATCCGCGAGGCAAAGACGCAGGTAACTCAAATTCCCCTGCAACACCAATAGGTTTGGTGATTTTGGCAAAATAATTTTCATCAGCCTGAGGTGTGAAATTAAAGGCCCCCATACCTTGGTGATAAGATCGGATCGAGGTGATTTTTTCACCACGGCTATCAAAAATTTCACCTTCAATATCCGCAGGTTTTCCAAATTCGTTTATTGCTTTGAAAGCAATTTTATTTGAAAGTCCTGCGATCATTTCACCGCCTTCTGGCAATATCGCCAGATCGATTTTATTTAAAACGATAGGGATTTTTCTTGAAATGGATTCCATTTGACCGTTGTAATCAATTAGCACGTTGAGTAAACCATCATTGCTTTCCAAATCTTTTGGCAAATTGAAATTTACCTTCGCTTTCCCTTCTTTATCAGTTTTGCCTTTAACCTCAGAGATCATTGCACCGTTCAACATGACAACACCGTTAAAAGCATGTTTTGTTAAAGCTTGATTGCTCAAAGTGTTGAGATCTAGTTTTGCTTCAACTGCATCGCCGGGACCATAGGCTTTTCGCATAAATTCTAAATTCATTCGAAGATTTGGCAATACGGAAACTTGCACCTGTATATCCCTTTCAAAAAAGGAATTTGTATTCTTTTGCCAACTGGTGTATGCTTTGATTTTGTACATTCCGCCAACGGCTGATTCATCCAATTTAAAGTCACCTTTAACGTGTCCGTTTCTAGCGATGAGTTTAATAGTTTTTTGAATACCACCATTTGGATTTAAAAGTTCAACATAAACCAGGTCGCTTTTTGAGCTGGCTTTCAAAGAATTTGCATCTCGCACATAAGCACTGAACCATATATTTTCGCCCGGTTTAAAGAAAGTCCGGTCAAAATGCAGGTACACTTTTTCGGGAGCATAATGGGCATAATATTGGCTAAGCTGCTTTTCCAGCTTTTGGCGAAGGCTGGTATCTCTGTCGATGGGTATTGGTAAAAACAGATTCCTAGGAGATAAAACCTCAGGAAATATCTTATAGATTTCTTTAGCTTCTGTTACTTTCTGTTGATTAGCCCAGTTCGTTGTATTCGATATCAATGGTGTCGGTAAAATGAAAGGCTCGGCGGTCTCTTCTTGTAATTGTGAATTCGATGTTTCGATGTAGGGTTTTTTAGGGATCATTGCTGAAGCTGGCTGCTCCGCAGGATTTAAGGTGCCCAACACACCCAATAAAAGGATAACCAATAATAGTAGCATAATCATTAAATTTTTGTTGTTTAAAAAATTGTTGCTACGAGTGGAAGGAGGCGGACTGTCCATGGAAGCCTCCATTTTATCCCATGCATGGTCGGAAAATTCAAACTCGTAATTTTTGATTTTCCTTTGTATAAGCCGATCGGTATTTTTATGTTTATTTTTCATAAGTCAGACTACTCTTATTATAGCTTTTCAAAACTTCACGGAGTTGTTTTTTTCCCATTGCCAAGTGCCATTTTGAGGTGTTGGCACTAATTTTCAGTAGTTCTGCAATCTCTCTGTGTTTGTATCCGTCGATGACAAAAAGGGAGAAAATGGTCCGTGTGGTATCTGGCAGTTTTTGTATTTCGTGAAACAGATCTTCAGCAAATAATTGCTTGATTACTTCAGCTTCAATGGCTATTTCTTTTTCGATATTAAAATCCATAACTTCCTGGTATTTAGCTCTTTGCCGGATAAAGTCAATGGAAGTGTTAAAAACTATTTTCGCGATCCAACCGCTCAAAGTTCCCTGGTGTTCGTATTTTTCAAAAGAATCAAAAATTTTTAAAAAAGATCGATTCAATACATCATCAGCCTCTTCACGATCTTTGGTATAGCGCATACTGATACCCAGCATTTTTCCATAAAATCGTTCGTACAGGTACTTCTGGGCGAGGCGGTCGCGCCGCCTACACCCTTCGATCAGTTCTTTGTCTATACTTTTTAGAGAATAATTCATTTACTGGATATTGTCGCTATTTTAAACAACGAGGTGGCTTTTAAAAATGGTTGGTGATTCTTTAAAATAAATTATAGTTGGATAAATGGAAGATGCGAATTCCACAGTATTTGTTGGGTGATTTTAATTTTTTGTGTGTTCTTTGTGCCCTTAATTTAGATAGAAGCGGAGATTGATTTTTTCCTATTTAAAGTCAAATGTCAGTTTTCAGTTTTTTAAAACTTAGGCGAGATAATTGTAATTTAAATTGCTTTTTAAAGTCCTTTTGAAATAGTTTAAAAATGAATAAACCAACTTACTTTAACTTTTTACTTTTTGTCGCATTTGCCATAATTACTAGTTCCTGCAATAGCCCTGCTCCTGAAGTTGCAGCTCCAATTCAAGATGAGCAAACCGCTCCGGCTGAATCTGGCGACCCCTATACGATTAAAGGAGAACACAATTATTTGACAGGTTACGAAGCTGTTTTTGAAGATGGCGATATTAATGTAGTTATTGAAATTCCGACGGGAAGTGTTGAAAAGTGGGAAGTTGAAAAAACGAGCGGTACTTTGAAGTGGGAATTTGTTGACGGCAAACCCAGAGAAGTGAAATATTTGGGTTATCCAGGAAATTATGGGATGATTCCAAAAACCCTTTTACCAAAAGAATTGGGCGGCGATGGTGATCCTTTGGATGTGATTGTACTTGGGCCAGCTGTTGAACGCGGGAGCGTTATAAAAAGTAAAGTGATCGGTGTTTTGCAACTCCTTGATAGAGGCGAGCAGGATGATAAATTGATCGCCGTTTTGGAAGATACTCCTTTCTATGAAGTAAATAGCCTCGAAGAATTAGATGCTAATTTCAATGGTGTTTCTGAAATTGTAAAGCTTTGGTTTGCCAATTACAAAGGACCCGGTAAAATGGAACCGAAAGGCTTTGCAGACGAAAAGGTAGCAAGGGAAATACTCAACACAGCTGTTGCCGCTTATAAGAAAAAATAATTTAAATTACAAAGAATAACAAATGGCATTACTAGCATTACTCATGTTTGGAGTTGGAATATATTTCGTTATTAGAAGATACCAAAATACTGAGAAAAAAGCAGAGCAAGCGACATCTGATGAAGAAAAAGAGGTGCTTTTACAATTCGCGAATAAGCAAAAAAAGCAAGCTTATTTTACAATTGGATATATGATTTTGGTATTGATAGTTTTTGCGATATTAATCTTTTTATAGTCATATGGAGTATTATTTAGCTTGTGTCTGCATTGCGTTTATAATGGGCTATGCATTTAAAAAGCATAAAAAGTATAAACGCAAAAATCTCGAAATCATACATTTTGAAGATATCATGCATTCGGAGGAGCCATTTATCCTTTTTCTAAGAGCTTTTGACGATGATAGTAGAGGGAGAGCTACTCCTGTTAGTTTATTTACCTTAAATGTGCAACAACTGGCTTCGTTTGAAGAAGAGATCTCCTCTGAAGTCAAACCTCACAAATTTATAGCTGTGGGTAAACCTCAAGAAGAGTTTCCGGAACTGGGAGCGTTCAGAATGTATGTTGATCATGATTCATGGAAAGATCAGGTTTTTCAATTGATAAAAAAGGCGCATTTGATTATAATAAAACCATCCTTTTCGGAGGGATTGAATTGGGAAATCAACACGGTCTTAAAAAACGGATTCATTGCCAAGCTAGTCTTTTACCATTTGTTTGGAGATGTTATAGATAAAAAAGTTCAGCACTTTTATTACAAAAAATTTAAAAAGAATATGACGGAAGCTTATGATCTGGAGCTGCAAAAATTTGAACCAAAAGCCAGGTATAGTTATTTTTCTGAAGATAACAAGCATCACCAGATAAATTCTTTGAAAGCAGTTCCGAAATTATTGGAACTAAATCTAGCAACTTCAAGAAACTAATATTCCAAATCAATTTTGCAGCTGATAAAGATTTTCAATTCGTACTTTTCTCTATAAAAAAAGGCTGTTTATAGAAAAACTAGCCTGTTATGTTATTCTCTAGAAGTTAATTTCCTAACTTCAGATTTTTAAGTCGTTCTGACTTTGAAATATTCTTTTTGACTCTAAAACCAATAACTATGAGAATCTCCTTAACCATTATTTTAAGCATCCTTTTTTTTAACAATATCTTCGCGCAAATCAGTGCTCGATTATTTCAATATCCTGATGTTTCTAAAACACATGTTGCCTTTTCCTACGGCGGTGATATCTGGACCGTAGCCAAAGAAGGCGGCGTTGCAGCCAAGCTTACTTCGCCAACTGGAAAAGAAGTTTTTCCACGTTTTTCACCTGATGGTTCTTTGATTGCTTTTTCTGGTAATTATGATGGGAATATGGACATTTACATTGTTCCGACCAATGGAGGTTTGCCGACACGGGTAACGCACCATGGTATGACTGATCGCTTGCTGGACTGGTATCCTGACGGAAAACATTTGCTCTACGTTTCCAGCCGGGAAAGCGGTAAACAACGTTTTTCGCAATTTTATAAAGTGAGTAATGAAGGTGGAATGGCTGAAAAACTACCGTTAGCTTACGGAGAGTTTGGTTGTTTATCACCCGATGGTAAAAAAATAGCTTTCACGGATCGCACGCGGATGTTCCGAACCTGGAAACGCTATCGTGGAGGAACGGCAGCAGATGTCTGGATCTTTGATCTGGAAAGTTTGGAATCAAAAAACGTGACTGATAACATCGCTAACGATGAGCTACCAATGTGGGCCGGTGACAAGATCTACTATCTTTCGGATCAGGGTGAAAATGCACGTTTCAATCTTTGGGTCTATGATACCAAATCTGATAAAAACGAACAGGTCACTTTTTTCAAAGAATTTGATGTTCATTTTCCGGCAATCGGCCCGGAAGAGATTGTTTTTGAAGCAAAAGGAAAACTCCACCTTTTTAACCTGGAATCAAAAAAGATTAGTGAAGTTGATATTCAGGTTGGAACAGATCTTATGTCTATCAAACCACGAAAAGAAAGTGTCGAAAAATATGCATCAAATATGTCGATTTCACCAGATGGCAACCGAGTTGCTATTGAAGCACGGGGTGAGGTGTTTTCCCTTCCTGCTGAAAAGGGATATACACGAAATCTAACGCGCACAACCGGCGTTGCAGAACGATTTCCTGCCTGGTCGCCCAATGGCCGGTATATTGCATATTGGAGTGATAAAAGCGGTGAGTATGAACTGACAATCCGTGATCTGACAGAAGGTTCGAAGGAGAAAAAATTGACAAACCTTGGTCCGGGCTTTCGCTATAAATTGTACTGGGCACCGGATAGTAAAAAACTCAGTTTTGTAGATCAAACGATGGTCATTTGGGTTTATGATATGGAAGCTAATGCCATGCATCGCGTGGATCAGGACATTTCTCTGTACGAAGGCGCTTTGCGTAACTGGCAAGCTAGCTGGTCAACGGATAGTCGTTGGTTGGCTTACACCAAAACTTTAGACAATCGGAATAATGCTATTTTTATTTACAACACAGAAAGTAAAAAGACGACCCAGGCAACATCTGGTTTCTACTCAGATTTGAACCCTACTTTTGGTTCGGAAGGCAAATACTTGTATTGTATGACCAATCGCTCTTTCAAACCCGTGTACAGCGATTTTGACAATTCCTGGTCGTATCCCAACGCTACACAATTGGCAGCAATCACGCTTCGAGCAGATGTGGGATCACCACTTTCTACCGAAAATGATACGGTTGCTATCAAACTGGATGAAGCAATCACAGACGAAACCAAGGAAGACAAAGACAGTTCAGATCAGGATAAAAAAATCGAAGAAGTAAAGATTGATTTTGACAATTTTGAAAGAAGAATGGTGGTTTTGCCTCCGAAATCCGGAAACATGAGCCGTATTTCTTCAGTTGGTGATAAAGTCATTTTTCAACGTTGGCCAAATGCGGGGTCTAATGATGAAAAAGGAGATTTAATTTATTTTGATCTGAAAGAACGCGAAGAAAAGACGATTCTAAAAGAGGTGAATGGTTATCAACTGAGCGCAGATGGGAAAAAAATATTAGTGCGACAAGAAAAAAATTATGGCATTATAAAAGTTGAGGCAGATCAAAAAATGGAAAAAACCATGGCGCTCAATGAAATGGAAATGACCGTCGATCCCCGAAAAGAATGGGAACAAATTTTCAATGATGCCTGGCGCTTTCAGCGCGACTTTTTCTATGACAAAGAAATGCACGGCGTCGATTGGAATGCGATGAAAGAACAATACGGTTCCCTGATCCAATACGCGATGAATCGCAGCGATGTGAATTTTATACTTGGTGAATTGATCGGTGAATTGAATGCTTCCCACACCTATCGAGGCGGAGGAGATAACGAATCTTCGAAACAAAAAGCTGTTGGTTACCTGGGCGTAGATTGGGAAAAAGCCAATGACCATTTTAAAATTAAAAACATCATTCGCGGTGCGGATTGGGACAATGAGGTACGCTCTCCACTTGACGAACCTGGCGTTGCCATCAAAGAAGGCGATTACATCCTCGCCGTCAATGGAATTGCGCTGGATGAATATGCTGATCCTTACGCTGCCTTCGAAGGTCTTTCAGATAAAGCAGTAGAATTGACTTACAACAGTAAACCTTCCTGGGAAGATGCCAAAACAGTTGTAGTAAAAACCATGAGTAGCGAAACGCGCCTTCGTAACCTGGCCTGGATCGAAAGTAACCGTAAGCGCGTGGATGAAGCTTCAGGAGGTAAGATCGGCTACATTTATGTGCCCAGCACCGGCGTTGGCGGGCAGAATGAACTGGTACGCCAATTTTACGGCCAGTGGAACAAAGAAGGCCTTATTGTCGATGAACGTTTCAACAATGGTGGACAGATCCCTGATCGGTTTATCGAACTCCTCAACCGTAAGCCATTGGCTTATTGGGCAGTGCGCGATGGTGAAAACTGGCAATGGCCTCCGGTTGCTCATTTTGGTTCCATGGCGATGCTCATTAATGGCTGGGCAGGCTCTGGCGGCGATGCTTTTCCGGATTACTTCCGGAAAGCAGGCTTAGGCCCTCTGATCGGTACCCGAACCTGGGGAGGATTGATTGGTATTACAGGAGCTCCCACGCTTATTGACGGTGGTATGGTCACTGTGCCAACCTTCAGGATGTATAATCCGGACGGCACCTGGTTCAAAGAAGGGCATGGTGTTGACCCAGATATCGAAGTGAAAGAAGATCCAACGGCTTTAGCCAAAGGTATTGATCCGCAACTGGAAACAGCTATTGAGCAGGTGATGAAGCAAATCCAGGCGAATGGCCCGATTCATCCGAAAGAACCAAAGCGAGAGAACCGGACGAATACGATCAAGCCATAAACCAGCTTGGTCGTCGGCTGCCTCAAAAGTCGTTTTTGTAAAAATCTTTGAAAGTAATATTTGGTATGTGGGCTGACGGTTTTCCCTTTCTGAGGAGTCAGAGAGATCAGTGCCGGGAAACCAAATATTATTTTTCAGAGAAGTTAAAATTTATTTTTTAGGAAAACTTCTTAGTTTTTTTTGTGAATGCTTGCGTCAGTTATTACGACTCATATTATTCCTCTTCATCGTGGTGATGGATTTCGATCGTGATTTTTTCAAAATTATGATTGACTTTAAAAACAGTCAACTCTTTGTTATTTAGGTTAGTATTTTCAAAATTAATAGCAGCATCGTTTGATTTAATACTCAAAACTTCTCCTGGCATTGCGTGCAGCTTAATTTTAAATTCATTTGAGAAACCTTTGAAAGTCCCTTCCATTTTTTGTTCAATACTTAGCGTTT
The DNA here is from genome assembly GCA_963793295.1 of uncultured Saprospiraceae bacterium. Lineage (GTDB taxonomy): Bacteria > Bacteroidota > Bacteroidia > Chitinophagales > Saprospiraceae > JAHDHW01. Next base: position 86,133 of record CAWBZX010000029.1, read on the forward strand.
TATCGGTTCCGTAGACTTTGAAATCAAAAAGGCTATATCCTTCATTTTGATAATCATAACCATCACCAGCATCCAGATACAATTGACTTTGTTGTTCACTACCATTGATGTAATAGACATGCAGGCAGATCTGTGGGTTCATAACTTCTCCGACATATTGCTGAAGAGGAAAGATTGGCAAGACGGCACCGGCACGGATAAAAACCGGGATTTCATCAATTTCGGTATCTGCCCAAAATTCCACACCAGAAGCCATAGGTTTATCTGTCCAGAAGTTATACCATTCCCCCTTTGGCAAATACATCCATCTTCCATCAACTTTTGGCTGAGAAATTGGACAGATCAGCATCAAATCTCCGAAACCAAATTCCTCTACCCGATGCAAAGTATCATAATCGTGTTGATCGAGAAACGACAAAGGCCTGAGCATTGGTGTTCCTTTAGTTACATACTGCCAGAAAGTAGTATAGATATAAGGCAAAATCTTGTATCGGAATTCAATAGCCTTTTTACTTAATTCAGTAAATTTTTCACCAAATGACCAGGGTTCCTGATCGCCGTGATCACCGGAAGAATGCGTCCGGAAGAAAGGATGGAAAACAGCCATTTGAAGCCATCTGAGGTATAGCTCTCCGTCAGGGGTATCGATAAATCCACCAATATCAGAACCGATGAACGACATACCGGATACACTCATACTTTGGCATTGTACATTCGCAATCCAAAGGTGTTCCCAGCTAGCAACGTTATCGCCTGTCCAGCCAGAAGTATATCGCTGCGAACCTGCAAATGAAGATCTGGTGATTACGAAAGGGCGGAGATCAGGGGCAAATTTTTTAATACCTTCATAAGTAGCCCTTGTCATTTGCATACCATAAACATTATGCGCTTTTCGGTGGCTGGCTGGATGGCCATCATAATCATGCCTTACATCATTATAAAAAGTTTTTTCGGATTGCGTAAAATTGTCTTCCATAAAAATAGCGGGCTCATTCATATCGTTCCAAACCCCTTTCACACCAATTTCGGCAATCAATTCTTTGTAAAGCCCAGCCCACCAATCGCGTACTTTTGGATTGGTAAAATCCGGAAAATAGCAATCTCCGGGCCACACAGGAGCGACCAATAATGGTCCGTCACCTCTGACACAAAACATATCTTTTTCTACCCCATCTTTACAAACCCAATAATCCAGATCGACTTTAATGCCGGGGTCAATCATGACGACTGTTTTGAATCCGTCTTTTTCAAGATTTGCAACCATCTTCTTGGGATCAGGAAACTTCTCTTTATCCCAGGTAAAACAACGAAAGCCATCCATGTAATCGATATCCAAATACAAAGCATCACAAGGGATTTTTCGATCTCTAAATCCTTTTGCGATTTCGTATACTTTTGATTCAGGGTAATAACTCCATTTACACTGATGATATCCTAAAGCCCAAAGTGGCGGCAACTCTGGCTTGCCGGTGAGATCGGTAAACTGCTCGGCAACATTTAGAAGTTCTGGTCCATAAATGAAATAATAATTCATCTCCCCTCCGTCAGCCCAAAAACTGGTAACATTGGCCCTTTCTTTTCCAAAATCAAAATGAGTCCGGAAAGAATTATCGAAAAAGACACCATAGCCGATGCCATCATGTATGCCATAATAAAAGGGAACATTTTTATAAAGGGGGTCCGTATTTTTACCGTACCCATAAGAATCAGTTCCCCAAATCTGATATCTGTTTTTTCTTAAATTTAGCCTGTTGGATTTATCTCCTAAGCCGTAGAAAAACTCTTTGGGTTTGAGTTGTTTACTGATCTTTATGATTTCACCACCAAATTCAAGATTATCTTCCCAATGAAATCCTTTTTCATCTTCGAAGATCATTGTGCCTGATTTATCCAATATCTTTACAATAAGCCCTTCTTTTCGAATACGGCAAATCACCCTTTTGGTGGTTATTCTGTAGTGATCGCTTTTTTCTTTAAATTCAATTTCAGGTGAGCCTGGCTTAAATTTCGGATCAATAGCGTAGGAAAAATCCTTTTGAAATAAACCGGTTGTTGAATATCGAAATCTAAGTATTTTATCATTTAAAACATCTACCAGAAGTGTTACACCGTTGTCACACCGAAAGGTAAATTGATTTTCTTCTTGATTAAAAGTTTGAATCTTGCCTGGAAAACGTTCATTTTCGTTTCTTTTCACGTTTTCTTCTTTGATTATGTCTTGCATTTCCCCCTTTTATATGAATATTATAAATAGTGTTTTAATATCAATAATTGCATTATTGGTATTAAAACCCCTTCAATTAGCCCGCCAAAGTATAAAACTTAGCTTAATTTTGGAAACGTTTAGGAATAGTATTTTTAGGGCAAATAGTGTTTCTTTTTTTTAAAGTGCTTAGGTCTCCCTTATGAACCAGCTAAAAGAAACAAAAAACATCTAGTTTAGGTTTAATTTTGAAAAATAAATGATCTATAAACTAAAGGATACTCTTTTTTACAAAAAAAAACCCATAATTTTGTGATCCAAATTGACCGAATAAATCCCTTCCAATATTTGATAATGAGAAAAAAAACTGAAGATTAAAAAACATACTTGAAATGAATAAAATTAAAGTACTTATGCTGGGGTGGGAATTTCCTCCTTTGATCAATGGTGGGCTAGGTATCGCATGTTATGGTATTGCTAAAGCGATGTCAAAAGTGAGTGATCTGACGTTGATCCTTCCAAAGTCAAGTCCAGACACTTATCTGCAAAATGTTGAAATACTTGGGCTAAATAACATTGATGTAAAGGGTAAAATCACCTATAAAAAAGAGTACGAAGAAGCCATCAAAAAATATGAATCTTTTTCAAAAGTATATACGATCGCAATGGAAGGGAAAACAGCGATTTATCCTTATGACTTGATGGAAACAGAAGCACCAAAGATTGATCAGCTAAAGACTGAAAGCCAAAAAGTTTCTTCTTCTGATTTAACCTCATTGACAGGTGAAAGCCACGAGGTTGATCTTGGCCGATTTTCTTTGAATGAAATGTATGGAGAAGATGTAGAATACAAAGTATCTGAATATGCAGATTATGTAGCCGCTTTGGCTTCTAATCTCGAGTTTGATATCATCCACGTACATGATTGGATGACGATGCTGGCAGGCTTAAAAGTAAAATATCAAAGTGGAAAACCTTTGGTTATTCATGCACATGCTTTGAGTTATGACCGCGCTGGACCTGATGCCAGAGGCTGGAATTACGATTTGGAAAAGTACGGTCTGGAAAACGCGGATGCTGTTATACCGGTTAGTTATTACACAGGAAAAGTGGTCGAAAAGCATTACGGCATCAATCCGACTAAGATATTTCCGGTTCATAATGGAATTGAGCCGGTGGAAGTATTTCATGTTAAAAAGGATTTTCCTGAGAAACTGGTTTTGTTTTTAGGAAGAATAACGGAGCAGAAAGGGCCGGAAATTTTTCTTGATATCGCTTCAAAAGTTATTGCTAAAAACGATAATGTCCGATTTGTAATGGCCGGTAATGGTGATCAATTGAAACGGATCATTGAAACCGGAGCCTATCGAAAAGTTGGAAATAAGTTCCATTTTACTGGATTTTTAAACCGGGATAAAGTCAATAAGCTGTTGGCAATGGCCGATGTGTATTGTATGCCATCGGTTTCGGAGCCTTTCGGCCTTTCCGCAGTGGAAGCTGCACAATTTGGTATTCCTGCAGTGATATCCAAACAATCGGGCGCTGCTGAAGTGATGGATCACGCCCTCAAAGCTGATTTTTGGGATGTTGATTTGATGGCGAAGCAAATCAATGATCTTTTGCTCAATGAAGAAATTAGAAAAGAGGTAGTTGAAGGCACTTTTAAAGACATTGAAAGAGTAACCTGGGATCAGTCTGCAATTGGAATCCTCAAAGCTTACGAAGCTGTTTTAGGAAGGCCAATTCCTGTGGATGGCGATTCTGTATCTCCTCAGACCAGTGCGAAAGTTAACGAAGTAATGGCTTCCCTTTCATCAGACATCGATTTGAAGGAATTTACAAATAATCCGAAAGATGAACTCACAAAAATAAAAGGGATCGATAAGGACGTCGAAACTATTTTAAACAAAGCAGGCATCTTTACCTGGGTAGATGTTGTCAATACCAAGAGCAGTGTTTTTAAGCAGATAGCTAAAAACGCCGCACCAACTGCTGAGCATGTTTCCACCTGGCAAAAACAGGCGCAACTGGCTTCCATAGGGGATTGGGAGCAACTGGAACAACTGCAAAAGAATCTTGAGAACAAATAAAACGCTATTAACACCTGACTATGAAAAACGTCTGCCTCTACTTTAATCTTCATCAACCGAATCGACTAAAACCATATACCTTTTTTGAAATAGGAAAAGATCATTTTTATGAAAACGATGGATTGAATAAATCATTTCTGGATAAAATTTCATCGATCTGTTATCTTCCGATGAATCAGATCATGATGGAAAATATCCGGAAACATGGCGAAAAATTTAAGGTGAGTTTGTCCTTGTCAGGGACTTTGATTGAACAAATGGAAGCGCATCGCCCGGATGTGCTGGCCTCTTTTATTGAACTGGCAAAAACCGGGCAAGTGGAATTTATCGGGCAAACTTATTATCACTCACTGAGTTATATTTATTCGCCGACTGAATTTGAACGGCAGGTCAAAAAACATATGGCTAAAGTTGAAGAGCATTTTGGAAAACGACCTACCGTGTTTCGGAACACAGGGATGATTTACAGCAATGATTTGGCTGCACGGTTAGAAAAACTTGGGTTTAAAGGAGTTATGGCGGAAGGATTGGATAACTTTTTAAAAGGGCGTTCTTACAATTATTTGTATCGGGCTCCGAATGTCAAAAAAATAAAAACGGTATTAAAAAATTATAAGCTTTCAGCAGATATCACCCATCATTATAATGATCCCAAATGGAGTGAATATCCCCTTACTGCAGAGAAACTAGCTAAATGGACTAGCAAGGAAAAGGGTGACTGTGTCAATATATTTATGCCATATGAAACATTCGGTCAGCATATCGATGTTTCCACTGGCGTTTTTGATTTTATTAAAAAACTACCAACTGCTTTTATAGAAAATGGCTTGCAGTTTAAAACAGCAACTGAATTGGTAGATGAATTGGAAGTCAAAGATGTTTACGATATCCATGTTCCAGTATCATGGCGGGATTCTGAAAAAGACCTTTCTGCGTGGATGCGCAACGCGATGCAGCAAGAGGCACTTCAAAAGCTTTATGGACTGGAAGAGGTAGTCATCAACTCAAAAGATAAGGATCTGATTCATGTTTGGAGCAAATTACAGACTTCTGACCATTTCTATTACATGAGTACAAAAGCCTTTGAAGATGGTGCAACGCGTGACTATCTAAGCCCTTACAGTTCTCCCTACGATGGATATATTTATTTTATGAATGCGCTGTCTGATTTGGAAATTAGTTGCAAACAGAGAATGGCAGTGTAGCGTTTAGGTTACACTTGATGGCAAACTCATTTTTTTCGATTTTATTCCACTCTCTTCAAAACCAAAGCTGTTCGATTTGGAATATAAATTTGAAGCTGTGCATTTCTATCATCGCCTGTTGATTGATAAGTAAGTTTTTCGTCGATCCGACCATGTCCTCCAAATCTTTCATTATCGGAATTTAAGACTATCGTGTAATTGCCTGGATTTGGGACAGAAAACCGATAATCAGGAATGGAGTGATTTGCATGAAAATTAAAAATGAAGATATAATTCCCCCTTTCAAAAACAATCACCTTATTTGAAGCATCCATATTCAGTTGCTTGGCAAGTGGAGCGGACAATATCTTCCCTTCTTTAATGCAATGGATCATGGCCTGATCAAAGTTGTTAAACCATTCGTATTTCAATTTAGGATTATCAACTAATGACCATTGGCGGCGTGCATATTTGTAGCTCCAGTCGTTTCCTTCCCTTGGGAAATCAATCCATTCCGGATGCCCAAATTCATTGCCGATAAAATTCAAATATCCTTCACCACCTAAGGAAATAGTGAAAAGACGGATCATTTTATGTAAAGCAATTCCACGATCAATGATTAAATTCTGATCATCTTTTTTCATGTGCCAGTACATCTCTTTGTCCATCAACCAAAAGGCAGTTGTTTTGTCTCCGACCATGGCCTGATCATGAGATTCGGCATAAGCGATTGTTTTTTCTCTGTAGCGGCGATTATTTAAAGTACTCCATAATTCGTGAATATTCCAGTCTTCATCTTTGCTGTGCTTCAAAAGCTTAATCCAATAATCAGGAATACCCATGCCGAGACGGTAATCAAAACCTACTCCTCCGCTTTCTGCGGGTTGGCAGAGTCCAGGCATACCGCTCATATCTTCTGCAATGGAAAGCGCATTTGGATTGAGGTGGTGGATCAGCTCATTGGCGAGTTGAAGGAAAAGCACAGCATCCGAATCCACCCCTTCTTTAAAATATTTATCGTAATGATCAAAAGCTACGAAATTTCCATGATGGTGATACAACATGGAAGTTACTCCGTCAAAGCGGAAACCATCGAAGTGAAAATCAGTCATCCAATAATGAAGGTTGGACAATAAAAACCGACGGACTTCATTTTTTTCATAATTGAACAATTTAGAATCCCAGGATTCATGGTAACCCCTTCCGCCTTCATGAAAATACTGGTGTCCGGAGCCATCAAAGTCATTCAATCCATCATCAATATTCTTGACCGCATGTGAATGGATCACGTCGAGGATCACGGCAATACCCAATTCATGGGCCTTGTTGATTAGAAATTTCAAATCTTCAGGCGTTCCAAAACGCGAAGAAGGCGCAAAATAATTAGAAACATGATAACCAAACGATCCATAGTATGGATGCTCCTGAATCGCCATCATCTGGATGCAGTTGTATCCCAAAGCGTGGATGCGTGGCAATACATTTTCCGCAAATTCGAGATAGGTGCCAACACCTTCTTTTTCCTGGGCCATTCCAACATGGCACTCATAAATCAAAGGGCCAGTAGCAGCATCCAATTTAAATTTGCTGTCGGTCCATTCAAAAGGCTGCTCCGGATTCCAGATTTGTCCGTCAAAGACATGTGTTTCCGGATCTTGAACCGCTCTGGTGATATATGCAGGAATCCGGGTTCTTTTGTTATTATTTGAATGAACGATAATTTTTATGTTTTGCCCATGCTTTAAAAGCGGGCCGTTTTCATCATCTGGTAAAAAGATCTCCCAGATTCCTTCGCGCTTTTTAAGCAAAGGGTGACTTTCAGTGTTCCAATTGTTGAAATCACCAAAAAGAAACAACTGCTGCGCTGCTGGTGCCCACTCGCGGTAGTACCAGCCTTTTTTACTTTTCTCGTAATGAAAACCTAAATAATGGTGAAAAGAAGCGTAATTTTTTAAACTACCGTACTCCTCTTCAATCCAGATTTTTGTGTTTTGAAAATTTTCGAATCGCTTTCGGATTTCGTTTTCGTATGGAGTCAGCCAGGGATCGTCTTGTATAATTTGGAAAGTCATTCGTTTCGTCTTATCTCAGAGTTAGGTTTGTTTAATTTTTATAAAATTAATAAACTGGCGATCATTCCAAGAGAAATTACATTTTTTCTTTAATTCAAATTGTTTGGTGAATATTTTTATCTTCGACAGAGAATGTTTTCTTTGATCAATGACTACTAAAATTCTTTGAAAATGGCCACAATAAATATCAACGGGTGCAATTATTTTTATGCAATACAGGGGTCAGGAAGTGAAACCATTGTCTTTTCTCACGGCCTTTTGTGGAGTGGTAAAATGTTTGACAAGCAAGTGGCTCAATTGAAAGATCGATACCGAATTGTGACTTATGACCATCGTGGACAAGGGCAAACTGAAGTGACAGAAGGAGGTTACGAAATGGATAATTTGTATGAGGATGCCGTTCAGTTAATTGAAAAACTAAAGCTTGGCAAAGTTCATTTTGCCGGACTTTCAATGGGTGGATTTGTAGGATTGCGTTTGGCGTCGAGAAGACCGGATTTGATCAAATCGCTGGTTTTGATGGAAACTACCGCGCAAGATGAACCCAATAAATTGAAATATTGGTTTTTAAATACAATCGTAAAACTGATAAATATCAAAGTGGTTACTAAGCCGGTCATGAATATCATGTTTAGTGAAAAGTTTTTGAATGATGAAACTCGAGCAGAGGATCGGGAAAAATGTAAAAATGAATTGCAAAGTCTCCCGAAAACCATCGTTCGTGCCGTTGAAGGAGTGATCAACCGAAAAGGAGTAGAAGCCGAACTTGAAAACATCAAATGTCCCACGCTGATTATAGTCGGAACTCAGGATAAAGCTACGGTTCCTGCGAAGGCAAAATTTATGCATTCGAAGATTCCTCATTCCGTTTTGAAATATATCGAAGGAGGAGGGCATACCGGAAGCATTGAAGAACCAGAACAGTTCAACAAATATTTAGATGAATTTTATAAATCAATTGCGCTGAAGGAAAAAGTTTAACATCTTGTCCTTTTTAGCCAGAAAAGGCCTCATTTCTAATCTTTCAAAAAAAGAAAAATGGATGTAAAGTTTTTCGCCACACCTGATGAATTTCGCCAGTGGCTGGAAAAAAATCATAAAGACTTTTCGGAACAATGGGTTGGCTTTTATAAAGTGAAATCAGGCATTCCGAGTATAACCTGGTCACAGTCGGTTGACGAGGCGCTATGCTACGGCTGGATTGACGGACTTCGCAAATCGATTGATGAGAAAAGTTATAAAATAAGATTCACTCCTCGTAAACCGAAAAGTATCTGGAGCGCCGTAAATATTCAGAAAATAGCTGAGTTGACAAAGTTGGGAAAAATGAAGCCTGCAGGTATGGAAGCTTTTAAAAAATTGGACGAGAAAAATTTAAAAGCATATTCTTTTGAACAAGAAAAGATCGACCTCGATAAAGCTTTTGAGCAAAAAATAAAAGCGAATAAAAAAGCCTGGGCCTACTTTCAAGCTTTACCGCCATCAGCCAAAAAACCATCGATCCATTGGGTGATGAGTGCCAAAAGAGAAGACACCCAGTTGCGGAGGTTAGAGACTTTGATTCAAAGCTCGGAGGAAGGATTGAGAATTCCTCCCTTAAGACGAAGCAAGTAAGAATCTAAATTGTTGAAACTATTTATACTATCGACAGTTTCACAGATTACGGAAAGAATACCGGTAAAAAAATATTAGTGAAAGCGAAAAGCTCAATGTCATCCAATAAAAAACAAGCAATCAAAACCATTTACCTAAGTATTTTTGGAAATTTAGGTTTGGCGATCATAAAAGGTATCACGGGTTATTTTGGGAATTCTTACGCATTGATCGCGGATGCGATTGAGTCTACCTCAGATATTTTTTCCTCGATTTTGGTTTTATTTGGATTAAAATATGCAACGAAACCCGCCGATGACGATCACCCTTACGGTCATGGAAGAGCAGAACCCTTGATCACTTTTTTGATCGTTGGGTTTTTGGTGATATCGGCGACGGTTATCATTTTTCAAAGTATCCAACACATCATCACGCCTCATCAATCGCCCGAATCTTATACTTTGGTAGTACTCGGAATAATCATTTTGATAAAAGAAATATTTTATCGGGTTATCAGTAAAAAAAGCAAAGAAACGAAAAGTTCTGCTTTGGAAGCGGATGCCTGGCATCACAGGAGTGATGCGATCACTTCGATAGCTGCCTTTGTAGGTATTTCGATTGCACTGATTTTTGGCGAAGGCTACGAAACCGCAGATGATTGGGCAGCACTTGTAGCAGCAGGCTTTATTTATTACAACAGTTATTTAATTTTCAGGCCTGCTCTTGGTGAGATCATGGACGAGCATTTGCACGATGATTTAGTTGTCGAGATACGACAACTTGCCAAAAAAGTTGATGGCGTTGTGGATACCGAAAAGTGTTTTATCCGAAAAACCGGAATGACCTTTTGGGTAGATTTGCACTTAATTGTTGATGGAAACCTAACGGTAAAAGAAGGCCATGAAATCGCTCATAATGTAAAAGATACCATCAGAAATGAACTTCCCGAAATCGCTGAAGTCCTGATGCACGTTGAACCAGATGATTGACAGAAAATCTAACTATTAAGGTTTCTTTACCCATTTTTACATTCCCAAAACAGCAGGATTCAAGCCCATATTTGAGAATCCACCATCGTGATAAAGGTTTTGCATGGTCACCATTTTTGTAAAATCGGAAAACATAGCTACACAATAATCAGCACAAGCTTCTGCTGATGCATTACCAAGGGGAGACATTTTATCAGCATAATCGAAAAATTCTTTGAATCCTTTTACGCCGCTTCCTGCTGTTGTCCAGGTTGGAGATTGCGAAATAGTATTGACGCGTACATTTTTCAGGGTTCCAAAATGATAGCCAAAACTACGGGCAAATGACTCCAACAAAGCTTTGGATTCCGCCATTTCGTTGTAATCAGGGAAAACACGCTGCGAGGCGATATAAGTCAGCGCCAGGATCGATCCCCAGTCGTTTACTGCATCAAGTTTCAAAAGCGTTTGCATCATTTTATGGAAAGAGATCGCAGAGATATCAAATGTTTTCTGCATCCAATCGTATTTAATATCTGTGTATTGGCGGTTTTTACGGACGTTGAGAGACATGCCGATGGAGTGGAGCGCGAAGTCGAGTTTGCCACCCATTATTTCCATGGATTTTGTAAAAAGATTTTCCAAATCCTCTTCGCTGGTAGCATCTGCCGGAATGACTTCAGCATTAAGTTTATCGGCCAATTCCTGGATTTTTCCAAAACGCATCGCAACCGGTGCATTGGTCAGTACGATTTGAGCACCTTCTTCCACACAGTGCTCTGCGACTTTCCATGCGATCGACTGCTCGTCTAATGCGCCAAAAATAACTCCTTTTTTTCCCGCTAGTAAGTTGTTTGCCATAGTTTGTAAGTTTCTGGTTTAAAATTGTAAAGTGGTTAGAAAGTTATGTAGTTAGTGGGTGAAAAATAAATGTCCAGCCTTCTAATTCACTAACTATATTACCACCTTACTCACTATTCTTTGATTATATTTCCTCCACTATCGATTCTCCTTTTGACTGATCACCGCTGGTCCATTGCCAGGATTCATGTAATCGAATGCGTCCATCATCAAGGAGTTCCGGTTTGGATATACACTTTCCGGTTTTCAAATCTCCGGTTTCACTTACCTGTTGATAACGCATATCCAAATTTCCATTGCGATCCATGCTTGCGACTAAATTGCCAAAGGTAATATTTCCTCCTTTATAAGTTGCCCAAACCACATTTCCTTCCTGCCAATAATGAAATATCGTATCCCCGGAAACTTCTCCATTAGCTGTGTTTTCGATACTTCTGAACCGTTTGTTGTTGTAATCGATCATAGCCTCAGCAGCTCTTTTGCATTTTCAATAGCTGAGGCTGATGGTGGACTGCCACTGAGCATCGTTGCAACGGCCCTCACCCGTTCATCAAAAGATAAGAGCTTGACGTTGGTAACGGTACTATTTTCGGTAACCTTTTTATAAACAAAATAATGCGTGTCTGCTTTTACGGCAATCTGCGGTGTGTGCGTTATCGCTATCACCTGGTGGCGGCTTGAAAGCTCCTGTAAAATGTTCCCCATCTTCAGTGCCACATCGCCTGAAATTCCGGTGTCAATTTCATCAAAAATCAAAGTAGGTAATGGAATCGCGCTGGCTACCAAAGATTTAGTGCATAAAGTCAATCTCGATAACTCACCACCCGAGGCCACATCTTTGATCGCCAAAAAACGGCTTCCTTTGTTGGGAGCGAAGAGGAAATTAACTTCGTCAATGCCCGTGCTGTTTAATTCCGGTAATTCAGTGATTTCAACTTTCAGTTGCGCATATTCCATGGACAATTGAGCCAGTAAGCTGTGAACTTTCTTCTCAAAGCTGGGGACAACTTCTTTTCTGTTTTTTGACAATTTTTGTGAGAGACCGGAGAGCTTATCTTTTTGAAGGTTGAGTTCCATTTTCAGTGTTTCGATCTCTTCTGACAAATCATCAAAAGCGTTCAGTTGGGCTTGTAAATTATTTTGAATCTCAAGGAGTTCACCAACTGTTTTAACGTGGTATTTGTTTAGGAGTTTGTAGATTAAATCGAGCCGTGTTTGAATTTCCGAAATTCGCTCCGGATCATATTCAGTATCTTCTGCGATTTTTTCAAATTCCTGAGAGAGATCCTGTAATTCCAGGATCAGACTTTCATATCGTTCATAAATTTTGTTGAGGTCCGGATGGAATTGCTTGATATTGGAAAGGTTGGTTGAGATTTCTTCCAACTGACCGATCACCGATTGCTCATTTTCACTCAAATGCAGAAAGGCACCGCCCAACACTCTTTTGATATCTTCCGCATTGGTCAATCGTCCAATTTCATCTTCCATCTCTTCCTGCTCTCCATCCACCAATTCGACATCATTAAACTCTTTCAATTGGAAGTTTATAAAATCAGTTTCTTTTGCAGCATTTTCATTCTGGCGAATGAGCTTGCGCAGTTTATTATTGTTGGATTGGTATTGTTTAAACAGTTTTTGGTATTCAGAAAGCAATACATTGTTTTCTGCCAGCGCATCGATCATGCGTAGCTGAAAAGAGACATTGTGAATATCTAAAGTATCAAATTGCTGATGCAGGTCGATTAGTGCGCCACTCAATTGCTGCAGGATATTCAGATTCACCGGAGTATCGTTGACAAAAGCCCTGGATTTGCCAGAGGGAGTCAATTCACGGCGAACAACAACCTGATCATCAAAGTCAATATCATTTTGCTCAAAAAAGGCTTTTAATCCATATTTCGAAACATCAAAAAAGGCTTCGACGACACACTTTTTTTCATCGTTGTACAATGACTTCGTATCAGCGCGCTTGCCCATGATCAGCCCGAGGGCTCCAAGCAGAATGGATTTACCCGCTCCCGTTTCGCCGGTGATTATGGTTAATCGATCAGAAAAGGAAATTTCGAGTTCCTCAATGATCGCGTAATTTTTTATTAATAATCGATTGATCATTGCTTGATTGTTGAATGCGCAAAGTTAATGGATGTTTGGGAGATATTTAGGTTTTAGAAAACAAGTTTTAATACTTTTGGTAAAGGACTTAGTCGTACTTCTGAAAATGTTGATTACGCTTAGTGTTCCTTGATGAACTAGGGCGTCTTAGTGGTTTTAATTTTTTTACCACCGAGGCTCAAAGGACACTTAGATTCGCTAAGTTTTTTGGTATATTTATCTCGAAATCTCCATCAACAACCAATGATCGGGATCAACTTCCGGTTTGTCTCCTTTTTTTAGCTTAATAGTAAATCCTTCCGCTGGAATGTCGTAGCGAATGACTTCGTTCCCGATTTTTACTTCGACAGGCATCGGAAAAGGCAGGTTCTCGGGGCTTTTCCAGCGTATCTTTAGCGTTCCATTTTCAACCAAAGAATAAAGCACAGGCAACTCTGGCTGCCGCAGATAAACTTCAAAAAACCAATCCAGCTCCTTGCCTGAAACCTCTTCAGCAATCGTTAAAAAATCATCAGTGGTTGCAAAACGAACCTGACTGCCATCCATAACCGGATTTTCATCTAAATTTGGATAAGCCATTTTCTTCAACGTTTCAAAAAATGCTTTATCACCAATCAAATAGCGCAACGTATGTAATATCCATGCACCTTTGGCATAGATCGGCGCTTTATAAATTTCATTCGCGCTAGTCACTTCCCTTGGTGCGATAGTTCGTGTATTTCCGAAATAACGCATTGTCTTCATGGCCTGGTGATAGGCCTCTTTACCATGCAAATATTCCACATAAAGGGGTTGCATGTAAGTGCCAAAACCTTCATGAAGCCACATATCCCGCCAGTCGGAATTGGTTACCAGATTCCCCCACCACTCATGGGAAAGTTCATGCTGATGCAATGCGTCATAGCCCCAATCCTTACCAGTCATTGAACCGTTATTGAAATTAGCTCCATAGGCAATGATAGTCTGGTGTTCCATGCCCAGGTGAGGGGTTTGAACAACGCCATATTTATCAGCCTGAAAAGGATAAGGGCCTAAAAGTTCCTCAAAAAATCGTAGGTGATCGAGAATCTGTGGAAAGAACTTTTTACCATCTTCATAATTTTCAGGAAGCACCCAAAAATAAACCGAAAAAGTATTTCCGCTCACACTTTCCAATGCTCCTTCGATCACTTTATACGGCGCGATATTCAACGAAATATTATAATTGCTAATCGGGGTAGAAACTTGCCAATCGTATGTGACTGTTGAATTATTATTTGTTTTCGTTGTGATTAGTTTTCCATTGGTAGCGACCACGAGCCCTTCGGGAACAGTGATGTGCAAACCCATTCGATCCGGTTTGTCAGAAACATGATCTTTGTTGGGCCACCAAAGGTCAGCACCTTCCCCCTGGCATGTCGTTGAAATCCATGGCAAACCATCCTTTGTTTGCTTCCAGGTGAAGCCGCCATCCCAGGGTGGGCGTTTGGCTATGCGTGGTTTCCCGTGATAATTAACAGTGATATGAATCATTTCGCCAGGGCAGCGGGTACTACTCAAATCAATCCAGAGTTTACCGATTTCCTGGTGAAATTTTCTGGGAAATACCATGTCTCCTTCCTGTAATTCGGTTACACTTTCGATAGTGAAAACGGTATCAATATCCAAGACAAACCAGTAGGTTGGATGGACGATTAATGCTTTTGTTTGTAAAAATCCTTTGATCGAACTGTCCTGAGGGAATACTTCTAAAGTAAGATTGTATTCTTTGACATCATAAGCAGCTTGTTCGGGCATCAAAGGACCTCCGGAGTCTAAAATGTCAAGGAGCTGGCTGAAGCCAGTAGGTTGATAACAAATTAAAAAAATAAAAGTCAGGAAAATACTTCGGTTCATATTTATATCGATTTACATTTCATTTATCGAAAAAGTGGATATATACAACGTAATTTATAGCAAAAAACAAATAAGTTTTTTAATTTGAAATTAACGAATCTTATGAAAGCACTACTATTTTTTGTTATAAAAATTGTCATCCTGCTGATACTACCTTTTGTCATCCTGATCCGGGGTGCCGTTTATATGCATGAAACTTATGCTTCAAATCCCCAACTTTCAATACTCGCAGGAGCTCTTTCCACGGTTATTCTTTTAACGATCTATTTTGGTTATATCTATTTCAGGGCAACAGGAAAACTAGGGGATGGAAATTCTTTTAAATTGAAAATGCTAATCGCTGGAGGGTTAGTTATCGTCTATTGTTTTAATGGCCTGTTTTTTTTGAAAGGAGGGCATGCTAAAACGGAAGCTGTGCAAAAAGAATTTACCAGCCTTCATCCGATACTTAGACTGAGCATTAGTACCATACTTTTTATTGATCGTGATCTGCTTTTAACAGATGCTTCGCGGCTTCCTGAAGATTATCAAAAAATGGGTTTGCCTACCAAAACGCATTCTTTACATTACAAGCAAAAAAATGGTTTCGCCCATGCTTTTGACGTGCGAACAAAGAACCACAGCGAGTTTCGGAATCGTATTTTGCAAGGATATTTTGAAATGATGGGATTTAATACTTTACGCCATTTTGGGACGGAAGACCATTTGCATATTTCGTTGAAAAGCCATGACCGGCCGGGAGCTATTTGATTATAAATGATTCTACTTACTGCAACATAGTACTGATTTGCTTAGCTGTTTAATTATTTTCACCACTAAGGCACTAAGCTCACGTAAATACACTAAGTTTTTGTGTGTTTTTGAAAATATAAGAACCGAGGAGGCATCTTTTAGATTACCACCTCGGCTGACCTTGAAATTAAACAATCGTGAATTTCTTTGCCCAGACATCGACGGTTCCTTCTTTTGGAAGGCGGGCTTTGGTATTTTCAAAAGTGAACTCATCTCCGACGGATAGCTGCTTCAATTGTGCGTGCATTTCTTCTGTCAGCTGATCGGATTTTCCATGGAAAGTTGTGGTCTTTCCGTTTTTGGTGACCTTCAAATCAAAGGTGTAAATTTTGGAACCTTTTGCACAACCTTCAACGCTGAGCGTTTTGGTATTGGCAATGTCTTTTTTAGTTAGTTCACCACCAAATTTTCCAGCAAAAACCAGATAAGCTCCGCCAAATAATTCCTCATCGATTGTGGCTTTCGAGTCCAATGAAACATGCGCATTTGCTGGTTGATAAAAAATTCCGGTTAACAAAATTGTTGCTAATGCTAAAAATAAATTTTTCATAATTTGCTATTTTTTTTGGTTAACAATGATCCAAATTTACCGTGGTTTTAAAATTAAAAATCAACAAGTAGAGCAACGGTCAAATAGTGTAGAGCAACAACCGGATTTTGTTTTTTTGTCGGTTGTATGGTCAATCCGGTTGTAAGTCTACCCTAACATTTCATTCATAGACAAAGGCTAAAACTTTCCTGAATATTCCCGTTCTTTAATGAATGAACTGGAAAAACATTTCACTAAAAGAAGTTGCCATTCACGTTCTGTTGTGGTCGGTTTATGTATTGCTGGAGTATCTGGCAAATATGATTCATTTGTCTCCTGGCAAAGGATTAATCTTCTTACGTTCTACGATTCTGTCGCTACCTGTTTTAATGATCCCGACTTATTTTATAGCCTGGTTTGCAGTTCCCAAATTTTTGCAAAAGAAGAAATTATTCTTTTTCATTTTATGTGTGGTTGTGGCTATGGCTTTTATCTTTTTTGCGCGGATAAGGTGGATGGAATTGGTGAACTATATCAATGAAGGAGAATACTGGAAAATGCCTGCCAGCAAAATGCTAAAAAATATCATTCGCGATTATTCGGTCGTGGCGTTAGCGGTTTGCCTTTACATCATTGGCGATTGGCGGAAAAATCAACAATTGAACGAGCAACTGATCAAAGCAAAAGCTGAAGCCGAATTAAAACTCCTTAAAGGACAATTGCATCCACATTTTTTATTTAATACCCTCAATAATATTTATAGTCTGGCTTTGCAGAAATCAGATTTGACGGCTGATAGTATTTTGAAATTGACGGAGCTGCTGGATTACCTGGTTTACTGGGCAAACAAAAAAAAAGTATCGCTTTCAAAAGAAGTGGAATTGTTGAAAAGTTATCTTGATCTGGAAAAATTGCGTTACGGCGAAAAATTGCAACTCAATGCTGAATTTTCAGTGATAGATGAAAAGATTAAAGTGTCTCCTTTGATTTTGCTTCCTTTTGTTGAAAACTGTTTTAAACATGGCGGAGCAAACGAAAGTGGTATTTTTTGGATAAATTTGAAAGGGAAAGTCTTTGAGGACAAATTTGTTTTCAACATCGAAAACAGCAAAAAGAAAAAAAATAAAAAAACAACAAACGGAGGCGTTGGGCTGCAAAATATTCAGCAAAGGTTGGCGCTAATCTATCCAAAACATCATCGCCTGGAAATTGATGATAACGAGGATTTTTTTAGTGTTCGGCTGGAAGTAAACTTCAATCATGAAAAAGTATAAATGTTATATCGTTGATGATGAACCTCTGGCTATAAATGTGATCGAACAGCATCTTTCGAAGTTGGATCAGTTTGAAATTTGCGGAACATCAACAGATCCGATTGAAGCATTCAATCAATTGAAAACGCTCCAACCTGATCTGGTTTTTCTTGATATTGAAATGCCGGATCTAAGTGGATTGGAACTGATCGAATCCATAGAAATAAAACCGGAAGTGATCATCACGACTGCTTATCGCGAATACGCCGTTGAAGGCTTTGAACTCAATGTTTTGGACTACCTCGTCAAGCCTATTCCACTCAAGCGTTTCCTCAAAGCCATTGATAAGTTTTTGCAGCAAAGAAAAACCATTCAAAACGATGAAGCCGAGATTCCCGGACACCTTTTGGTCAAAGCGGATCGTAAAACGATAAAAATTGATTTTGACGATATTTTGTATGTCGAAGGCGTAAAAGACTACGTTAAAATCGTTTTTTCAGATCAGCAGATTTTGACTAAAATTTCAATAGGCAATTTCCATGAATTGCTTCCTCCAAAGCAGTTTTTACGCGCTCACAAATCTTTCATTGTAGCAAAAAACAAAATCACCGCTTTTACCGCTCAAGATGTCGAAATCGGAAAAATAGAAATCCCTATCGGCAGAGTTTACAAAGAAGCGTTTTTGAAGCTTGTGAATGGCTGATAGAAGTTGCTTCGATAACAATAATGAATATAAGTTTGGTTAAATAAGGTCGAATTCCGTTCTTGGAAAATATCTCTGAATTTGAATTGGATAACAGTTTTGAACTACAGAGATTGTTTCTGTTCATTTTTTTTGAACGATCAAAAATAACGAACCAAAAAAAAATCGCCGCTAAGATTATTTGACTAAAATCCAATTGCTCTTCATTCGTAACCCAAGCCGTTCAGCTCTTTTGATTTGAGCGTTTCAAATTTTAAGAGACGAGATGGAGCTTCACTCGTGGGTTACTTTTTCAGCTATTTCACGATTGGATTTCTTAACGCCAAATTCTCAAAGGCGGTAAAATAAAATGAAAAGCTAATCTTGCAGCCTTTCAAGTAGTTAAACAAAAACCATGCTTTTCAATTCGATTGCTTTTTTTGTTTTCCTTCCTATCGTTTTTGCGCTTTACTGGAAATTTTCGAATAAGCGGATGTTTCAGAACGTATTATTGTTGCTTGCCAGTTACGTTTTTTACAGCTTTTGGGATTGGCGTTTTTTGGGATTAATTATAATCAGTTCTCTGACCGATTATTGGGTGGGGATTCAATTGGGAAATGAATCTGAAACTTCAAAAAAGCAAAGGTTCCTAGCGCTTAGTTTAGCAGTCAATTTGGGCATTCTTTTTTTCTTTAAATATTTTGGTTTTTTCGTTGCAGAGTTTGCAGATTTATTGAGTTTGTTTGGTTTTCAGGCCAATCCTAGCACTTTGAAAATAATCCTTCCGGTCGGTATCAGTTTTTATACCTTTCAAACGCTGAGTTATACTATTGATATTTATCGAGGACAGTTAAAGCCGACAAAGGATTTTATTAGTTTCTTCGCTTATGTTGCCTTCTTTCCGCAATTGGTTGCTGGGCCGATCGAAAGAGCGAAGCAGCTCCTGCCACAGTTTCAAAGAGATCGCGTTTTTGATTACGAAAAAGCAGTATCCGGAGTTCGGTTGATCCTCTGGGGATTGGTTAAAAAGACCGTCGTTGCTGATCGCCTGGCTTACTCCGTGAATGTGGTTTTTGAAAATCCGGAAGCTTTCTCAGGGACAGAACTGATGCTGGCAACTTTCTTTTTCGGCGTTCAGATTTATTGTGATTTTTCGGGTTATTCGGACATTGCCATCGGCACAGCGAGAATGTTTGGCTTTGATTTGATGCAAAATTTTCGAGCCCCTTATTTTTCAAAATCTTTGAAAGAATTTTGGCAGCGATGGCATATTTCACTGTCCACCTGGTTTAGGGATTATGTCTACATACCGCTGGGCGGAAATAAAGGTACAACCACTCGTTGGGCGATTAACATTTTACTGACCTTTTTAATTTCAGGGCTTTGGCATGGTGCCAACTGGACCTTTTTGGCCTGGGGTGGCGTGCATGGATTGGCTTATATTTTAGAAAACAAATTAACACGGCTTCATTTAAAAACGCCCGCTATTTTCAGATTGCTTTTAACCTTTACTGTCGTAATGGCCGCTTGGGTATTTTTCAGGGCAGAGTCGATTGGCGAGGCAGTACTTGTTTTTCAGAGGATCCCTTATTTAGAAATGGCTAACTTCAATACGCTTTTCACCAATGCGCTTTATGGTTGGTATTCCATAATTTTTCTGCTTTTGGTTTTTGTTTTGGATGCTGTTTCAAAAGACGGAGATATCAATAATGTTACAAAATGGATGGCAAAACCAGTTCGATGGAGTTTTTATTATTTTTTATTATTTGCAATTATTTTCTTCGGAGAATTTAAGGCAGCACCTGAGTTTATTTATTTTCAGTTTTGATCATGAAGTTATTTTTAAAAAATATTTTGATCTTTTTAAGCCTACCTTTTTTGGGTTGGGTTCTTCTTTTTACGATGGATTACGACAGGGAATTTGCCTGGAATTTTATAAAAGGAGATTGCAGTGATTATGGTCATTGGATTTATAATCGGATTTATCATCATCCAAAACCAATTGATGTTGCTTTTATTGGATCATCTGTTACAAAATCAAGTGTTAATGATTATTTTGTTGAACATTGGGTTCAAAAGCAAACCGGGCTCGACTGGCATTTTGCAAACCTCAGTTTCTGCCAGTATGGACGAAATTTGAATTACGTTATTTTAAAAGACCTTTTAAAAAAAAGAACAGTAAAATATGTCGTTTTAGAAGTTCGGCAAGATGAAAACTTTGGCGGTCATCCGATGTTCCCTTACCTAGCAGATACTGAATCAATGAAAGGATCTCCCGTCTTTTTAAATCATGCATATTTTTCAGATTGGTATTATGCTGGTGTTAGCCGTGTTGAATATTGGAAGCAGACTCTTTTTTACACAAAACCTGCGTATGAATATACGGAGTCTGAATATGGTCATGCTTATTGGAGCCAAGTTGTGGATTCAACTTTACTGGAAAAGGTCAAACAAGGAGAGTTGGAATTGCATAAAAGACAAGAATTTCCAATTGTCAGAGCCATAAACATGCAGTTTCCTAAATATTATATTGAAAAAATGAGTCAATTGTGTAAAGCCAATGAAGTTGAATTACTTTTTTTATACACCCCGTTTTATGGTGGGATAGAATTTATGCCCAAAGAGCTAAAATTTTACCAAAAATTTGGTGAAGTTTTCATTCCCCCTCCAGATGTTTTTATCAATAAAAATAATTGGGCTGATAAAACGCATATTAACATTCATGGTGCAAAACCAAACTCCTTTTGGTTTGCTGACGAATTTATTTCCTATTTAAAAAAGAAAGGAAAATAGATTTTAGCAGCGAGCCATTTTCCGCTTTTTGCCAACTCTTCCTTTGTCAATCAAATTTTGAATATAATCCGTTGCCAAAGGAACTTTGCAAGAGGTGCCTCCTAAATCGACACTGACTTTGCCAATCTTTTCCGCAATTTTAATTGCCTTTTTCATCAGCGCAGGAATATAAGCTGCAACTGCGATAACAAATCCGTTCATTGTATAACGGACACGGTTTTTTGCCTCATGGATATTGTCTCCTACATAATCAAGCAATTTATCATAGGTTTCAATATCTAATTCTTCATCAGGTTTTATAGAAGCCAGGCTTGACAGTGTAGCCCAACCGGATGAGGCAATACGTTCGTCTTTTGATTTGATCCATTTTTGGCCAAGCTCCCAGCCGTACTTGCTTTCAGCGGCAATCCATGGAACAGTGTATTCGCTGATCATGTACCAATTGGCTTTTTTTACCCAATCATCCAGATCTTTCTTGCTTATTTGATTTTCATCAGCGATGAGGCCTGCGAGATACATAGCGTCACCATTCCCAGAATTATAAAGCTCCAGGCTGAGCTCGTGGGCTTTTTTCACTTTTTTAACGATCTTTTTCATGTCGCCAACTTTTACACCAAAAAAAGGTTCTTTGGCACCATGTTTCAGAAATATATTTTTGGTGCTTTCATTGCCCAGGCTTTCCAGTTCTTTTAAAACGTCTTCTTTGGTCATTTTGATTATTTTTTAATTTTTTCAAATATACAAAAGTGGTTTTTAGAGAAAAAAAGCTATACTTCATTTAACGGTTTTTAAATGCTATTTTTTACTAAAATCATAAGTTGTTTTCTCAATAAAATCAGCAACTTTTAAAGTCATACCGACCACTTTTCCGTTTTCTATTTTAAAAGGCATAACGCTTTTACCAAATAATGGATTATTGAAAACACACAAAAAAAGATTGCCTCTAAGATAACCCACTGTTGCGCTAAGCTTAGGGTGATGTTCGAAGGTTAACAATAATTGGCCGTTATTTTCTTTGATTTCAATATCACCATAAATGTCATTTTGGTATTTTCCAGTAAAAGAGGAAAGCGCTACCGGAGGTTGTAGTTTCAAGTCAACTGAATCTTGCCAGGCTCCAAATTTCGCTTCTTCTAAAGCAGCGTATTGATTCATATAATTGCTATAAAGCGTACTATATCCCCGGTAAGGTAAACCTAAAAACGCATCCATGATTTCCCATTTCAGTGCTTCGTAAAGAGCGTTTTGATCGGTGTTGGTGAGGACTACAATTCCCAGATTTTCACTTGGAACAAGCGTAACAGACGTGACAAATCCATGGATTCCGCCCGTATGTGAAACGATTTCATAACCTTCATAATCTTCCAATGACCAGCCTAAGGCATACAAGTTATAATTGCTTTTATTGAAGGGGTGACCGTTTCGACCAATGATGGACTGAGGTTGTCGTGTAGTTTTTATAACATTGGGAGAAATGACTTCTTTTTCATTGTATTTGCCTTGATCCAGTTGGGCGATTAGCCAATGACTCATATCATTGGTAGAAGAAGAAATGGCTCCAGCCGGAGCCGTCTGATCTATCATTCCATAATCTATTTTCAGAATTTCACCGTTAACTAATGTGTGGGGTGTTGCTTTATTTGTTGCATTCAAAATTTCTGCAGACAGCGCCAATGTCCGATCCATCTCCAAAGGGGTAAATAAATTTTCTTTGAGAAAGACCTCCCAGCTTTGGCCGCTGATATTTTTGATGGCTTTTCCTGCAAGAATATAACCTGCATTGAAATAACCCCAGTCTGTTCGGAATTCGTGGACGGGTGTCAGTTTGCTGAATCGTTCAATTATTTCATCGCTGCTGAAGTCAGAATCAAAAATCATGAAGTCTCCCTGGAAAGTTTGCATGCCCATGCGGTGGCACAAAATATCGGTGAGATTGGCATTGGCAGTAATCCAGGGGTCTTTCATTTTAAAATTTGGAACCCAATCGATTACTTTGTCTTTCAAGGTACATTTTCCTTGTTCTTCCAACATGGCGAGCGCAGTTGCAGTAAAAGCTTTGGAATTCGAACCGATCATAAAAAGTGTATTTTCATCGACCTTTTCCTTCTTTCCAAATTCTCGGATA
Source organism: uncultured Saprospiraceae bacterium (assembly GCA_963793295.1). Classification (GTDB taxonomy): domain Bacteria; phylum Bacteroidota; class Bacteroidia; order Chitinophagales; family Saprospiraceae; genus JAHDHW01. The sequence goes on from CAWBZX010000029.1 coordinate 109,268, forward strand.
CCATAGCTTTTTTGTACGACTACCTTACCGTCTTTTACCACGCAAACAGCAATACCGGGAACATTCCATTCGGTCAAGGATCGTTCTGCATAAATATCTAGGCTGTCGGTGATGAATGAAGGAAGTTCGTTTTGGGAATGGATATAAACAGAAAAGCAACAGAGGAAAAAGCTGAACAACAATTTTATTCTACCAGGTTGAGGAGTCATTTGAGGTTGGTTTTTAATTGTTTTGAAAAAAAGTGATCATTATCCAAAATACAATTCCCCTTTTAAAATCCTAAAATTTCAGCAGGAAAACGCCAATTACAGTTGCTCATGGCTAATTTTAACTTATGATTTTGTTAAAAAAGTAAAGAAATAGTGTTAAAATCAATGCAAATCTTCCTCATTTAACAATATTCTCTGCAACGTTTTGTAATTTAATCCGTCATTAATAAAACAACTCTTCAAGCGCCCATTTATTTACCCTCAAAAGTATTTCACTTATGAAAAAAAGTATTTTTACGCTCCTCAGCCTTTTGGCTTTTGTTTTATTTTTAACTCCCAACTTACTTTTAGCGCAGCAAAATGATCAAGCAGACAACGATAAAGTTGTCGTCATCACAAAAATTGTTGATGAAGATGGGAATGTTACCATAGAGAGAAAAACCCTTAATAAGGGATCCAACCTGGAGAAAAATCTCGAAGAACTCAATTTGGATGGCCTGGAAGGCAAAGACGTTGAATTAAATGTTTACACCGAATCTAATGGCGGTGAAGTCCTTCATATCGAAAAAAGTTCTGGAGATGATGAAACGGTTTTCTTTTTTCGACAGGCACAGGAAGCAAAAGTAAATGAATTATACGATGAAATTGAAGACCTTGATGAAGAGTTGAAAAGTTTGAGAATCACAATCAAAAGCGACGAAAGAAACGATGAGAAAAATGATGAAAGAAACCATGAGAAATCTGCACCGATCATCAGATAAACCTTTACTCGGCATTTATCCTGAATCTCACGATGACGGAGTACTTGTTACTGGAATCGTAAAAGGAGGCGGTGCTGAAGCGGCTGGCTTGCAGGAAGGAGATATTATCACAGCATTGAACGGTCAGGATGTAGATTCAAACCGCGACCTCACTGATATTTTAGCACAATACAAACCCGGAGAAACCATTTCAGTTTCATACTTACGCAACGGGAATGCTGCTCAAACCAATTCAACGTTGACTGCGAAAAAAGATAGGAATTACAACTACAATCTACAACTATAATTACAACTACAACTACAACTATAATCATGGCAATTACAGCTACGATTACAAAAACAGAGATATCTGCAAACCATTTATCGGTGTATATACTTCCAGGACGGGCAAAGGAATGAAAGTGAGCAGCGTCATTGACGGTACGGCTGCTGAGAGAGCTTATATCCAGAAAGGGGACATTATTACTGCTTTGGATGGCGTTCGTGTTCATTCTCACAGTGAATTGGTGAGAGAGCGGGACAAGCATGAACCCGGTGATTATTTTACTCTTACGGTCATAAGTGGTGGATCAACGATTGATATCGAAGCTCAATTTGATGACTGTCCAAAAGATGAAGCGCCTGTTGTTGAAGAGGAGATTATCATTGAAGAAACTCCTGAAATTCAACCAACACTCAATAATAATGTACTTCAGCTTCAAAGTTTTGACGCCTATCCTAATCCAACTTATGGTGCAGTCAATGTGAGATTCCAGGGTGAGGCAGTACCCACCAAAGTTAAGGTTATAGATGTTACCGGGAAAGTCGTTTACCAGGAAGATGTCGATGACTTTGATGGAATTTACAACCGCGATTTAAACCTTGAAAATGTAACTCCGGGTGCTTTAATCGTAAACATACAGCAAGGATCAAAGATGTTTTCAAAATCACTGATATTATTGCCCAGGGCATAAAATATAAATAGGTTAAAAAAAGAGAAAAACCGCTTCATTTTTGAGGCGGTTTTTTTTTGTTTAATTATATTTCCTGCCTCCTTTTATTTTAATATTTCATTTTTCAGGGTTGTAAAAATTGCTCTGGACGCTTACATTTTGAAAATTATAGGAGATTGTAACAGCCAACCTTTTCATTTTAAAGAACAAGGGTTTAATTTATAGAGATTTTAGGTAAAACAGTATTGTAAACCAATTATTTATAAATGATGGTTTTTATTGTGGTTTTAAAAAATAGTCTCAATTTCCATTGATCTCCATTTTGAAATTTGCTCATTAACTGTCAAAAAGTATAAAAAATTTGACTTAGAAATCTACGTTTGGACTTTTACGTTTCTTGCTTTCATGATTTGAATAGATGGTATGGATTCATGCAATTTTGAATCAGAATCCCACCCAATTTTAGAACATATTCCATAATTAAATAAATTTATCATGAACGCGATGACCATTTCAAAAATTAAAACACACCTAAGTTCAAAATTGCTTTTCCTGTTTTTCCTTTCTTTATTTATTAATAATGCTTTTGCTCAAGTAACAACTGCTGTTTCCGTCCAGGATGCAACAATAGATTGTATTGATTTGAGTCTAATCAACAATGACATTGCCTGTATTACCATTTATGATCCGGTTTGTGGATGCAATGGAGTGACGTATCCAAATGCCTGTGTTGCCAAAAACTACTACGGAGTTACTGAGTGGACCAACGGGCCCTGCAACAATTGTGATCTGGATGTGGCAATTGCAAGTTTTGAATATACCTGCGATGGAGCTGACGTTTGTATTTCTATTACCGGTGGGCAAGCACCTTTCACGATTTCATTATACAATAATGATGGAACAACTGTTTCTTCCAATGATCTGGAAGTTTGTTTTAACAATTTAGCACCTGGAAATTATGAAGTAGTGGTTGTGGATGCAACCGGTTGTAGTTCAACGATCTATTTTAGTATTCCGGTTATTGATTACTTTTTGGAAGCTGATATTGTTGATGTAAGTTGCTTTGGTGGCCATGATGGCGCCATTGACTTGTTCATTCCAATTGACATTCCATTATTATTTGAATGGGAAGGACCGAATGGATTTTCTGCTGATACAGAAGATATTGACAATCTGTTTGCTGGTTCCTACCATGTTGTAATTACTTTTTTGGATGGAACCTGCTATGCTGCCGGAACTTTCGAAGTAAATCAACCAGCTGAGTTAGAAGCGAAATTTGTTTTCACGGGAAGCCAATGCGATGATCAGGTTGATGGGTGTTTGATTGTTGAAGGAGGGACTCAACCTTATCACATTTGGGTTTTTACATGTCCTGATCCAAATACCTCTGGAGATTTACCAAATCCTGTTTTTGACAATAATGGAAATGTTACGGTTGACGGAATGACTGAAACTGATGCATTGCCTTTAGAGGATACTCCAAATAATCCTTATGAAAGATGTGCTCAGGATATTCCAGCTGGAACTTATTATGTACTCGTAGCTGATGCAAACTGGTGCTGGACTTATATCGTCGTTGAAATACCGGAAACGGAGGGGTTGACTGCTGAGTTTGAAATCACCAGCGATATCTGTGATGACCAGGTAAATGGCTGTTTGACAGTGAGCGGAGGAACGGCGCCGTATCATGTCTTCGTTTGGCATTTACCTCAACCTTTCCCAATCGATGCAAATGTTGATTTTACAACTAACGGCCCAACAATTGAAGGAGTGGCACCAACTAATGATTTTGATTTTTTAAATGATGGGACAGTCGACGAATACATTCGATGCGCAAATAATATTCCAGCCGGAACCTATTTAGTGCTGGTAGTTGATGCCAATGGATGTTACACTTTGTTGACAGTTGAAATTCCGGAAGCAAATCCTTTGAAAGCTGAATTTATTGTAACAAGTGATGTTTGTGACGGACAGGTTGATGGATGTTTAATTATTGAAGGCGGTACCCAACCTTATAATATTCATGTTTTTACATGCCCGGATCCAAGCCCGGGAACGAACTTGCCAGACCCAACAATGGACGCAAACGGCAATATGACTGTTGACGGAATGACTCAAACGGATGCCATGGAAATTGATCCCCATGGTTTTTATGGAAATGAAATTTGTGCTGAAGATATTCCTGCTGGAACCTATTACGTGATTATCGACGATGCCAATGGATGCTGGACTTATTTGTTGTTGTAATTCCAGATTTGGAACCTTTGACAGCAGAATTTGAAATTACGAGTGATGCTTGTGATCCTGAAATTGATGGTTGTTTGCACATCAACGGAGGAACCGCACCATACAGATTATGGGTATTTACCTGTCCAAATCCGTTACCAAATGTTCCAAACCCTGATTTTACAAATGACACACCGTCCGTTGATGGAATGATTCTAAACACTGATTTTGATTTTATTGCAACTTCCGTTACCGGTCATGTGATTTGCGCTCATAACATTCCTCCAGGTACCTACTACGTTTTGATTGCTGATGAAAATAACTGCTGGATTTTTAAAACTATTGTGATCGAACCAAGCGCAGGAATCGGAGTTGAAGGCGAGGTTACACACGTTAGCTGTGCTGGTAATGACGGAGCGATTGATCTCACTGTAAGCGGAACCGGTCCATTTTATTTTCAATGGAGTAATGGTGCAACAACTGAGGATATTAATGGGTTGAGCGCTGGCGAATACACCGTTCAGGTTTATACAGATAATGATTTTTGTACAGCAACAGCTACTTTCATTGTTGAGGATCATGCAACGCTGGAATTGAATTTTACCTTCGATCCATATGGTAGTTTTGCATGTGTTGATCCGGTTGGAGGTGAGGAACCATATACTGTGGAGTGGATTGATCTGAGTAGTGGTTTGATTATAAATACTTTGGATATCTATTGTGTACAAAATCTGGAACCAGGCGCTTATTTGGTAACGGTAACCGATGCCAATGGCTGCGAAGGAAGTGAGATATTCTTTATTGATGAACTCATCTGTGCGGGTGGAGAAGCAGTTGTTGACCCAGCTGAAATTTGGTCTGGCGAAAACACTAATTTCTTGCTTTTCAATTATTCAGGAGTGAGTATCCAATGGCAATTTAAAACAGAAATCACAGGTTGGTTGAACATTCCTGGAGCAACTAGCGATCATTATGTGACTCCTCCAATCAATGCGGGACCGATAAAGAAATCTGGGTTCGTGCGGAAGTGATTTGCGTAAATGGTGAAGTTTTATATTCTACCGAAGCTTTGTTATATGTTTTTGGCGACAATGATATTTCTCCATCTGATGTTGCGGCTGACCGCGATTTATTCAATGCTCCAGCCGAAAAGGTAGCATTTGCTAACAGAACTTTCAGAGGCCTTCCCAACGATCGCAGATGCATTTGTTAATGTAAAATTCAAAGCAGATTTGAATACTTCGACAACAATCTCTTTGATGGATCTGTCTGGAAAAGTCCACAACTCGACTACCCTTGACCAGGTAAATGCAGGACAGATTGAAAGCCTGAATTTGAGTGATTTTACAAACGGGATGTATTTTATCCGTGTGCAAAATGAAAATAATATTATAACGCATAAAGTGTTTGTTGATAAACATTAGGCTTTCCTAAGAAAGGGTTTCTGACCCAAGCCAAAAAGGTAGCGATCACAAAAGTGTGGTTGCTGCCTTTTTTGTTTAAAAGGTTAAAAGTTAAGAAGTAAAGAAGTAAAAAGGTTTGGTGGGAGGATATGTTTTTATTGTAGCTGTAATTTCTTTTCTTTAACGACTGCCTCGAAATCGCGATTTTGGATTTTGCTTTCCAGCCAGGAGATAAAATCAAAATATTCAAAAGCTCGCTTTTCGTATTCGTCGTCAGCAAGTTGCTGAAGTTCTTCTTTCAATTCACTAAACCCTTTTAAAATCTCTTGATTGGTGATCCAGTTTGGATATTTTTTCAAAAAACGAAGAATAACTGATTCTACTTTGAAAAGGCGTTTTCTTTTTAACAAAAAGCGATAAGTTGATTTCACGATATATTCCAACAACTTATCATTGCCCAATTCGTAGTGTATGAAAAGGTTCAGAATTTGACCGAAACTGTGGATATCTTCCCGGGTTTTGAGGTCAGGATCGTTCAATAGCTGGTTGATCCAGTCTAGCGCAGCTTCATATTTTCCAGCACCGAAGTAGATGTAAGCTAAGTTATAAAATAAGCCAAGCCGATGCTGTTTTAAAATGTGTTTTTTGTATTGCTGCAATTCACTTTCGATAGTTGGTAAATTTGAAATTCCCTGTTTAAACTGACCTGTTGAAATGTAAAGGTCTATTTCAAGGTTATAACTCCGGGTAAACAAACGAGCTTTTAAGGTGCTTGAATTTGTGGGGATTTTTCGGAGCTTGCGAAGTGTTTGTAGCCCTTCATCGTATTTGTGTAGTTCCTTTTGAATGATATATAAATTGATCAAAGAGCTGATATAATTGGATTCTTTTTCCCCTTTCAGCAGATTGGATTCTAATTGTTCAAACATCAAAACCTGCTGCTCCATGTGGGTGTAACATTGTTGCATTTCGCCGGTCAAAAAGTAGTACAAAAATCGGGTATTATGGTAAAACATCCGCGCGTTGAAAGACTTTGCATTGTCAATGTTTTGATAAAAATCATTTTCTAACATTTTGCTCAAAGCTTCTTTTTCTTCCTTCTTCCTGATGATACCCTTTTTCCAGTAAGGAATAAACATTTGGTCGTGCAGGCGCTGAAACTGTAAGAAATTGCGGTATATATCCAGTATGTCTAACTCCTTTTGGAAATCTACATTTACATAGTGCTCCAGACGTTTTATTTCACTACGATTGTGAATGATATGGTGCTTCCATCTGTACACTTCAAGAAGCTGCAAAAAACGTTCATTTTCTAAAGCTGTTTTCATCGCTTTGTTGAGTGCTTTTTCACTTTGCTGAAGTAATCCTTTTTTAAAAAGTATTTGAGCATTTCGTAAAAGAACAGGGAATTGATCTTCGGCTTTATTTTCATGAAATTGCCGTAAAGCGTTGAGAATCAATTTGTATAGATAGTTTTTTGTGACATGCAGTTGTTTGATAAACGTTTCTTCTTTAAACTTTTTTTTGATTTTTCCTTCATTGTATGCAGGCTGTTTATCAATAGCATCGAAAAGTTGAACGTATAGATTCTTTTCACCAATAACGTGCCTTGAAGCATACAACTTAAAGTAGCGTTTCTCTTGTTTTGAAAGAGATTTGATCAATTGAAATAACTCTTCTGATACGGTTTTCATTCTTTAAAAATACAAGATATTTTCGATAAAAGCTTGTTAGACTTCTACGTTATAACCATTTTGGGTTTTCTATAATATAGAAGAAGTCTTAACTTGAAATTACAAATTTGGAGCCATGAGCGCTACATTTTGATTTTGATGGGAGCTAAAAATTAGTTTGAAAGATGACCAGATGGATTTATACATTATTTTTTGTTTGTATTGGCTGGATGGCTTGCGGTCAGTATTTTCCTTTTCCAACTGAAAATGCAACATGGGAAGGTTCATTTATTGGAATTGTCGGAACCCCTTTTAAAGAATATTTTGTGGTGTGTGGAGACACCACTTTAAATGATGCGGTAGCTTATCAAAAGATCTACCAGGTAACAACAGATACCGCCGGAAATGTAACAGATCAGAATTTTGTATCCGGAATCAGGGAAGATATAAACCAAAAATTAATCTGGGCTAATAATGGCAGCGGAGCTTATCTTTTGTATGATTTCAATTTAAATATTGGAGATAAATTTCTAGTTGATGCAAATGATACCTTAAAAGTGGACAGCATTGGATTTGTGAATGTAGGCGGGACAATGCGGAGGACTATCTTTTTTGAGCATAATCCTGAATTTCCGCAAGAATTTTGGATTGAAGGGGTCGGGAGTAATTTCAATTTGCTGACCAGAGGCATTAATCTCGAAACAACAGCGGATTATGCGCCTTATTTGGAATGTTTTCATGAGGATAATGAAGTGAAAATCAATTTATTCCCAGGAGAATCAGTATGCAATTTTGAATTTCATACTACAGTGGATTGTAACATATCCACAGCAAATCAACTTGTAATAAAAGACGAGATTATTTTTGAACTATCGCCCAACCCTGCAAGTACTTCTGTACGTCTATTTATTAAAGGAAACAATGATACAGCATTTGGTTTAAAAATTTACGATGCATTTGGACGGCAAGTACAACGGATTAGCCCGATTGTTGCACAATCAAAGGAAATACCCTTAGATCAACTTGCCCCCGGGATGTATTATTTTATCCTTTTTGACCCGGAAAACAACACACAAACAAACTTTAAAAAATTAATTATTCAACGGTAAATTAACTGTTGTTCAGAATAGTTTCCCCCTGTTTGCGATTTTAGAATTTTACAAAAGACTTTCTTCGATGAGGAAACTAATTAAATATTATTTGCTATTTGCCTTCGTTTTATTGACGAGTGGTGTTCAATTGATGGCTCAGGAAGTTGGCTCTGTCAATGTGTCTTGTGCCTTTAATGTGGATTATATTCAATACAATCCAGCATGCCCTGGTGAAGGAAATGGTAGTATTGAATTGATTGTAACCAATAATGACGGTACGGTAAATTATGATTGGTTTGATATCGATCCAAATGGAAATGTCAATGACGGATCAGTAGATGCATTGAATGCAGGTATTTACAATGTAATAATTTCTGATAATTCGGGATGTATGGATACTGTAGCTTTTACATTGACAGATCCTGAACCGGTAGAATTTAATTTGCAGGCGGAGCCTGTAACCTGTATTGGAGATATGGACGGGATCATTATTGTTGAATCAGTCGTTGATGGGGCTATTGAATCTTATACGATTGACAATTCAACTACAGATCAAACCAGTAATGTTTTCGATGGTCTTGAGCCTGGATTTCACACAATTTATGTGACCGATTTAAATGGCTGTATTGCTGAACAATCAATTGAGGTTCCCGAGCCCGAAGAGCCTGAAATAGAATTTGAAACAGTAAATGCTACTTGTCCCGGAGGAAACAATGCTTCTTTTATTGTGATTATTGAGACAGTGAGTGTATCGCAAGATTACGAATATTCACTCGATGGGGAAGATTTTCAGCCTGACAGTACATTTACGGAGCTAGAAGCTGGGGAATATGAGGTATTTATTCAAAATGAGTCAGGATGTATTTTTACGGATACGGTTGAACTCACGGAACCCGAAGAACCTACCATTGATTTTGATAAAAACGATGTTACCTGCCCCGGAGGAAATAATGCTTCTTTTATTGTAATTATTGAAACAGTAAGCATATCTGAAGATTACGAATATTCAATAGATGGCGGAGATTATCAACCTGACAGTACTTTCACTGATTTGTCGGCAGGCGTTTACACGGTTAATGTAAGAAATCCGGATAGTTGTGTTTTTTCAATTACGGTAGAAATCACAGAGCCCAGTGAACCACAACCTGGTTTAATCATTGAAAACGAAAGTTGTGCAGGTAGTAACGATGGATCGCTTACCGTCAATCTTCCTGATAGTCTTGGAAATTTTGAATATTCTTTAGATGGAATCACGTATCAAGATGCTAATGTTTTTGAAAACTTAAGCGCAGGAAACTACGAATTATTTTTGTTGAATGAATCAAGCTGTTTGAGTTCTATAAATTTTGAAATAACGGCTCCTGAAGCTCCCGAATATACTGTTGAAACAACTGATGTCACCTGCAATGGAGGTAATGACGGAGTGATAACGATTAACGTAACTTCAGGAACGTCGCCTTTTGAGTATGCTTTGAATGGAGGAACATATCAAACTTCAAATACTTTTACAGGCCTTGTTGCAGGAGATTACACCGTTACGGTTTTGGATGGAAATGATTGTTCTTTTAATTCAGAGGTAGTCATAGATGAACCTGATCCAATAAACGCTTATGTTTCCGGAGGGAATGAAACTTGTAGCTACGAGAATGGCTGGGCTACTGTCACTGTTGAAGGAGGTGCTTCTCCTTACAAATATGATTGGAGCAATGGGATCCAAAATCCGGTAATTACTGATTTAACAGGATCAACTTATCGGATTACCGTTACAGATTTGCTTGGATGTCAATTTGTAGATAGTATACTACTTAAGAATGAAGCAGCTCCGGTTGTTGGCGCGGAAATAAATGATGTGAGTTGTAATGGTGAGGAGGATGGCTGGATTAATCTGGACATTGAAACTGAAAGCCATCCTTTAAAATATTTTTGGACAACGGGTGAAAATCGTGATCAAATTGAAAACCTTAAAGCTGGAAATTATACCGTAACAGTTATAGATGTAAATAATTGTTACATCTCTGAAAGGTTCCAGGTAAAAGAACCCGAAAAACTTACTTTAAATGCCAATCTGGGTTTTGAAAAAAGTAAAGGCAGTATCAATTTAGAGGTTGAAGGAGGAACAGCGCCCTATGAATATTTTTGGTCAAACGGCTCGACTGAAGAAGATTTATTTGAAATAGATTATGGGATTTATACAGTAACGGTGACCGACGCTGAAGGATGCGAAGAAATAGCTTCGTTTCGAGTTTTTGATCCATCACAATCATTGGACGAAAGGATCAATGTCTATCCGGTACCAACATTTGATGATATCAATATTGAACTGATTTTACCAGATATTGAAAATGTTCAGATATTCTTACTGGATGAATTGGGCCGCGAGCTTGTTCGAACGGAGGAAAAAGAATTAGAGAATGAGGTTATAACTTTAAATCTCGGAGATCTTCCTGGGGCATTGTATCTGCTTCGTATTCATGTTGGAAATGAGATTATTGTTAAAAGAATAATTAAGCAATCGGAATAATAAAAAGGGTACAACATTGTAAGGGCTATTGATATATTTCTATTGATAGCTTTTTTTTAAGAAGTCAAAATAGCAAATTTCAAAGATAAATTGCGAGATAAAATGTTTGTAAAAAATGAGAATTTTAACATAAAATCGCTATATTTCTTTTACGAAAATACAATTTGTAAAAGTTCATAGGCGTTTATAAATCATTCCATCCCAAAGTAGAGAATAGTTTTATTCAAACCAACCATAAAACCATTGTTTTAATTTTTTAAAAACTGAAAAACAGTACCCCTATGCTTCAGAGCCTTTACTTATGTAATTCCATAATTAAAATAAAAAGGTTTTTTTAATCCTAAAAATCAGCATAGCCATGAGACATCTGTTATTTTTTGTAATTCTTTTACTTCCCTTTGGTTTGATTGCTCAGCAATATGAAGTAGGACTTCTTTTCGGAGCTTCAACTTATCAGGGAGATATTGCACCTACAGCACAAAAATTAAGTTTGAACGACCTTCACCCCTCACTGGGTATTTTTGGTCGTTACAATGTGAACCCTTTTATCACGGCGCGCGCCAGTTTTTCTTATGGTAAAATATCTGGAAGTGACGCACAGGCCGATGACGAAGGCAGAAAGCAGCGGAACCTAAGTTTTCAATCTAAGTATCTTCGAATTTGCGTTAACCGGGGAGATTAATATTTTCGGGTACCAGGCGGAAGGATTACAGAAGAGATTTTCACCTTATATTTTTGGAGGAATAGCAGTGTTTAATTTTAACCCGGAAGCCAATTATCAAGGTCAGTTGGTTGAATTACAGCCACTGGGAACCGAAGGCCAGGGAATGGAGGGATTTTCCTGAAAAATACAAATTGACTCAATTTGCGATCCCGATGGGAGCAGGGGTGAAAGTAGCTGTTGGCGAACGGTTAAATATTGGACTGGAAGCCGGCGTTAGAAAAACCTTTACAGATTATCTTGATGATATCAGCACCGATTACGTGAATTACGGTCAACTTGTACGTGGCAACGGAGATCTTGCCGCAGCACTTGGCAACCGAACCGGAGAGTATTTGGGCACAGATCCTGTCGATGTTCCCACAGGCACGCAAAGAGGAAATCCCAATGCTGATGATTGGTATTTTATCGGAGGAGTAACCGTTTCTTATAATATTTATGGAAACAATAGTGGTCTCGGGCGCAGAGGGAAAGATAATTTAGGTTGCCCCAAATTTTGATTGTCCTCAAATCTCAATAACCGTTTTGGAAGAGTGGATTTAGTATGCTAAATCTGCTCTTTTTCTTTTTGGGAGATTTGAAAGCGCTTCCGCTTTTTATTAACTATCTAATTTCAATAAATGTATTACCTTGGCGGAATTTATAAATTCTAAATAGTTTTCCAAGGGTGAGAATTATATTTTCTATTCTAATAATTTGGTCTACCACTAGTGCAATCCTTGCTCAAGGGATTGGCATTCCGTTGCGAAATAATAGTTATCATATTTATGATCGGCTTGAGATTATGACAAGGCAGGAATCTCCCCTTTACTCGGCAATACAACCTTACCGGCGAGGGGATGTTACCGCCTATGCAATTTCGATTGATACGACTTTTGAAGGCCTTACCAAAAAAGATAAGGATGATTTGTACTATATTTTTAAAGATAATAACGAATGGCTTGGGCAAAGTTATTATCCGACCACGTTGACAGCCAGGAAGGAACCCGTATATAAGGAAGTGCATATCGATAGCACACAAACTTTGTATAAAAAATTGCCAACTCAGAATGTGGCAAGCATAGAAAGCCCATATTACGTCAAAACAAAAAAGAATTTTTTATGGATTTTTTATAAAACACCAGCCAACTTTTTTGAACTAAACACGAAGGGTTTTCAATTTAAATTAAATCCGATTTTCAACCTCAAATATACAAAAGTAAAAGATGGCGAAGATATTTTTCAAAACCAAAGAGGAATTGAAGCCCGTGGAACTATTGATGATCGCCTATATTTTTATACCAATATTTTGGAAACGCAGGCAAGTTTCCCAACTATGTCAACAATCGGATCAATCGAGACTATGCGATCCCCGGAGCAGGGTTTTATAAATCCTACCAAAGTTCTGTTTTAGATGGTGTGAGTGGATATGATTTTTTGACGGCTCAGGGATATATTGGATTTAATTTCACAAGGCTATCGGTCTGCAATTTGGACATGGTCAAAATTTTATTGGAAATGGATACCGATCTTTGTTGCTTTCAGATTTGCGACCTAATTATTTGTATTTAAAATTTAATGTACGCATTTGGCGGATTTCATTATCAAAGTATTTTTGCTGAATTAGCTGTAAATTCAGGAAGACAAGATAGTGGTGATGATTTGATTCCTAAAAAATACATGGCGGCTCATTTTTTGGATTTTAAAATCAATAAAAATGTGAGTATTGGACTTTTCGAATCGGTTGTTTTTAGTCGGAATAATCAATTTGAATTGCAGTATTTAAATCCGATTATTTTATATCGAACAGTCGAAGCATTCTTTAGGATCACCTGATAATGTCATGCTTGGCTTAAACGTGAAAATGGAACTTTTTAAAACGATTTCAGCTTTATGGGCAACTGATACTGGATGAATTGAAATTCAGTGAAATTACAGCGAATAGTGGTTGGTGGGCCAACAAATATGGTGTTCAGGCTGGTTTGAAATACATCAATACTTTTGGCGTAGATCATTTGGATACGCAATTCGAATTTAATTCGGTCAGGCCTTATACTTATACGCATCAAGATAGTTCGGCGAATTATTCCCATTTCAATCAACCTTTGGCGCACCCACTTGGAGCTAATTTTAGGGAGGTTATTTTTAAAGTTCGCTATCAACCGATTAAAAAGCTGACACTAGACGGACGAATGATGTTTATGAATTATGGTGAAGATGCTGATACGACAAATTGGGGTGGAAATATTCTTTTGCCGTATACGACTCGAGAGATGGATTACGGAAACGAAATTGGACAGGGAATCGGTACAAATACTTTTCTGGTTGGGGTAGATTTAAGCTATGAGCTTTTTCACAACATTTACATTGATCTGCATTATTTCTATCGAAAACAGGATAGCGAGGATCCCAGACGAAATCTGATTACAAACTACATTGGAGGTGGATTCCGGATGAATATTGCTAATCGAAGAAATGAATTTTAAAAATCAGTAGGTCTAGAGTAAGAGTCAGTAGGTTCGAAAGTTAGAAAATGTTTCGATTTTTTTTCAATTTTCACTAACCTCCTAACCTCTTAACTTTCTGAATTAAATGATCATTCCTGCTCCCAAAGTTTCATTGGTTCCTTCATCGACGAAAATGACGCTTCCGGTTGATCGGTTACGGCGGTAGATGTCAAAAAACAATGGTTTGGTTGTTCGGATAACGATTCGTGCAATGTCATTCATGCCAATGTTTCTATCTTCTAAATCACGGTGCAGCGTATTGATGTTTAGTTTGTAGCGGATCTCTTTGACAATACACCTTACTTCCTGCGAAGTGTGGAGGATGGTGTACTTTCCGTGTAATTGAAGTGGTCGTTCATTAAACCAACAAACCATCACTTCAATGTCCTGTTCAACTTCAGGTTTATTATTTTCCCGTACAATCATATCGCCACGGCTGATATCGATCTCATCTTCCAGCAAGAGGGTTACTGACATAGGAGGAAAGGCTTCTTCAATTTCTCCATCAAAGGTGTCGATTTTTGCAATTTTTGAAGTGAAGCCGGAAGGCAAGGCCATAACCGTGTCTCCTTTTTTGAAAACGCCTCCCGCAACTCTTCCAGCATAACCGCGATAGTCGTGAAACTCATCGGTATTCGGGCGGATGACATATTGAACCGGAAAACGACAATCGATCAAATTGTGATCGCTGCCGATGTGTACATTTTCGAGGAAATAGAGCAGAGTGGAACCTTCGTACCAGGGCATATTTGCTGAACGATCCACTACATTATCGCCATTCAATGCAGAGATTGGAATAAAATGGACGTCCTTCACATCGAGTTTATAAGAAAACTGAGAAAACTCTTCTTTGATTTCTTCATAAACATCTTCGCGATAATCCACCAGATCCATTTTATTGATACAAATGACAAGGTGCGGAATCTGTAATAATGAAGCTATAAAAGCGTGTCGGCGGGTTTGCTCCAGGATTCCTTTTCGGGCATCGATGAGCATAAGCGCAACGTTGGCCGTGGAAGCACCGGTCACCATATTTCGGGTGTATTGGATATGCCCGGGCGTATCAGCAATGATAAATTTACGATGTGGCGTTGAAAAATAGCGGTAAGCTACATCAATGGTAATTCCCTGTTCGCGCTCTGCTTTCAAGCCATCAGTTAGCAGTGCCAGGTTCACGCCTTCTTCGCCTCTTCGCTCGCTGGTTTTTTTAATCGCTTCATATTGGTCTTCAAAAATAGATTTGCTGTCGTATAAAAGCCGCCCGATCAGTGTACTTTTTCCATCATCCACACTTCCTGCCGTAGTAAATCTTAAGAGTTCCATATTTTTATATTCTGGAGTCGTTTTTTGTCCGTTTGTTTTTTCCATCTTTTATTAAAATTAATTTTATAATCACAAATCACCAAATCACCAAATCACCAAATCACCAAATCACCAAATCACCAAATCACCAAATCACCAAATCACCAAATCACCAAATCACCAAATCACCAAATCACCAAATCACCCACCAATCACCAAATACCAAATCACCAAATCACCAAATCACCAAATATCAGAACCTAAAAATAGCCTTGTTTCTTGCGGTCTTCCATGGAAGTTTCGGAGCGTTTGTCATCAGCGCGAGCGCCTCTTTCCGCTTGCCGGGTTGTTTCAATTTCTACAATCACTTTCTCCAGGGTGTCGGCATTGGATTCAACAGCGCCAGTGCAGGTCATATCGCCAATCGTTCGGAAACGAATCGTCATTTCTTCCGGTTGCTCTTCCGGTTTCAAAGGCAAATATTCTGAAGCGGCCAAAATAACGCCATCGCGAATAATACAATTTCTTTTATGTGCCAGATACAAGTTTGGCAAGTTCGACATTTTCCATCGCCAGGTATTGCCACACATCAAGCTCCGTCCAGTTGCTGATTGGAAAAACCCGGAAATGCTCCCCGTAATGTTTTTTACCGTTAAACAAATTCCACAACTCAGGGCGTTGATTTTTAGGATCCCACTGGCCAAATTCATCGCGGTGTGAAAAAAAACGCTCTTTTGCCCTAGCTTTTTCTTCGTCGCGGCGGCCACCACCAAGTGCGGCGTCATACTTTCCTTTTTCCAATTCTTCCAGCAAGACAACGGTTTGCAGACTATTGCGACTGGCGTTGTAGCCTTTTTCTTCGACAACCAATCCTTTGTCAATGGCATCTTGAACGGAAGCGACGATCAGTTTTACACCGAGTTTTTCAATCAATTGATCACGGAACTCAATCGTTTCCGGGAAATTGTGGCCGGTGTCGACATGCAAAAAAGGAAAAGGAATTCGTGCAGGATAAAAAGCTTTTTGCGCTAAATAAGCCATCAGGATGGAATCTTTTCCCCCAGAAAACATCAGCACTGGATTTTCAAATTGCGCGGCCACTTCGCGAATCACAAAAATGGATTCGGCTTCCAGTTCTTTAAGATGATTTAAATGATAATTTTCCATATTAGAGGATGTTTAAATTTAGTTTTTTGAATAATATGAAATGGTTTTCGAAACTAAGCGAAGCTCATTTTGAACCGCATACTTGGAAAGTACGTGGTGAAAAATAGCTGAAGGATAGTGAAGAAAGGCGTTCATAGTAACGAAAGGATTAATTTTAAACATGCTCTTAAAATTTTATAATGGGTAAAAGAAAGTCGAAAATCTTTTCTACACTTTCTTCCACAGAAAGTTCATTTGATTTGATTTCTAAAGCAGGATTTTCAGGAGCTTCGTATGGAGAATCGATCCCTGTAAATCCTTTAATTTCGCCTCTTCGGGCTTTTTGGTAAAGGCCTTTGACATCGCGTTGCTCGCAAATTTCCAGTGGCGCGTTGATATAAATTTCAACAAAATCATTTTCTCCAACTATTGATTTTGCAAAATCGCGGATGGCTTTGGTCGGGCTGATAAAAGAATTGATGGTGATAATTCCGCTATTTAAATAAAGGTGCGCAATCTCTGCAATCCGGCGAATATTTTCTCGTCTGTCTTCAATAGAAAATCCGAGATTTTTATTTATTCCTTTACGGATATTATCTCCGTCCAGTACTTGCGCGAAGAATCCTTCATCGAATAATTTTCGCTCCAGATGTTGTGCGATGGTGCTTTTTCCGGAGCCCGACAAACCCGTTAGCCACAGCACTTTACTTCTTTGTTGAAGCCGCTGCTCTCGGTCATTTCTTTGCAATAATCGGTCAAATATGGGATGGATATTCTTTTCCAAAAAAATTAAATTAATTTTTCATATGAGGCGCAAAAGTAATAAATTTTTTGTTCAGTTGCTGTCCGGAATTACTTCAAAAACACCCTTGTTGATTCGTTGCCAAATTCTTTCATGGAAATAGTATAGAAATATTTTTATACCCAATTCCAGACCCGCCACCAAAGTGGATTTTTCCAAAACGTTTTCACAATCACTAGAGCGGAAAATAAAGTATGCCAATGAAAATGTGGTGCTGGTGGCTATAATCCGCCATGTGATTGCCTTGATGATACTTTTTATCCGAGATTCCTTTTTCATCGTTGAATGATTAAAAGCGTTAAAACATTTTTAAAAACTTATGTGAATGTAAAATGGTTGTACTACTTTAATTAGATTATTTCTAAATTTGCAAGCTTAAGTAAATTAGCCTAATAACTTAACAATTCCAATAGATCGATTTATGCAGAACAATACCCCCAAAGATATTAGCGAACTCGTAAAAGAACGCATTCTGGTCCTCGATGGAGCTATGGGAACGATGATCCAGGAATATCAACTTGGAGAGAAAGATTATCGTGGAGAACGGTTTGCAGATTTTCATAAAGACGTAAAAGGCAATAACGATTTGCTTTCGATTACCCAACCACATGTCATTGAAGCGATTCACAAAGCTTATCTGGAAGCAGGATCAGATATTATCGAAACCAATACTTTTAGCGGAACTACCATTGCTCAGGCTGATTATGGAATGGAGGATTTGGCTTATGAAATCAATTTGGAGTCGGCAAAGATTGCGCGAAAAGCAGCTGATGATTATACCCAAATGACTCCTGATAAACCTCGTTTTGTGGCTGGAGCTTTTGGACCTACCAACAGAACGGCTTCTATTTCTCCGGATGTGAATGATCCCGCTGCCCGAAATGTCACCTTTGATGAATTGGTAGACGCTTATCACGAGCAGGCCAGAGGTCTGGTTGATGGTGGTGCGGATATTTTATTGGTCGAAACGAGTTTTGATACCTTAAATGCCAAAGCAGCGCTTTTTGCCATTGATCTGCTTTTTGAGGAAACAGGTAAAAAACTTGCCTGTTATGGTATCCGGAACGATTACAGATGCCAGTGGCCGAACGCTTTCCGGTCAGACCGTCGAAGCCTTTTGGATATCGGTCAACCATATTGACTTGTTTAGCGTCGGACTTAATTGTGCCTTGGGTGCTCAGGAAATGCGTTCGCATATTGAAACCTTATCAAAAATAGCGGATTGCAATATCAGTGCTTATCCGAATGCCGGTTTGCCCAATGAATTTGGAGAATACGATCAGGATGCAGATGAAATGAAAAAATACATCGCGGATTTTGCTTCCAGCGGCTTTGTCAATATCATTGGTGGGTGTTGCGGAACAACTCCTGATCATATTCGGGCGATGGCGGAAGGAGTCAAAGGAATTCCACCCCGACCAATTCCAAAAATTAAAAAATACACTGAATTGAGCGGATTAGAACCACTGGTTATTCGCCCGGGCATCAATTTTGTAAATATCGGAGAACGAACCAATGTAACCGGCTCCCGAAAATTTTCTCGACTGATCAAATCCGGAGACTATGCTGAAGCACTTTCCGTAGCGCAGCATCAGGTGGATGGAGGTGCACAGATTATTGATGTCAATATGGACGAAGGTTTGCTGGATTCTGAAAAGGAAATGACCACTTTTCTGAATATGCTGGCAACAGAGCCCGATATTGCCAAATTGCCGATCATGATTGATTCTTCGAAGTTTCACGTCATCGAAGCGGGATTGAAATGTGTCCAGGGAAAATGTATCGTTAATTCCATTTCTATGAAAGAAGGAGAAGAAGAATTTATCCGGCAGGCGAAGCTGGTTCGACGTTATGGAGCTGCGGCAGTCGTGATGGCTTTTGATGAAAAAGGACAGGCCGATACGATTGAACGAAAAGTTGAAATCTGTGAAAGAGCCTATAAAATTCTAACTGAAAAAGTCGGATTTAAACCCCACGATATCATTTTTGACCCCAATATTTTTGCAGTAGCAACAGGTATTGAAGAGCATAATGAATATGCGATCAATTTTATTGAAGCGACCCGGCAAATCAAAGCGCGTTGCCCGGGAGCAAAAATAAGCGGAGGAGTCAGCAATATTTCTTTTTCGTTTCGAGGAAATAATGTGGTCCGGGAAGCGATGCATTCCGCTTTTTTATATCATGCCATCCAGGCAGGAATGGACATGGGAATTGTCAATGCAGGCTTGGTTGAAGTTTATGAAGAGATTCCAAAAGACTTGCTGACATTGGTTGAAGATGTTTTATTTAATCGCGATCAAAATGCTACGGAAGCCCTCACCAATTATGCGGAGCGGGTACAAGGAGGTGGCAGAACGATACAAAAGGATTTGACCTGGAGAAAAGGAACGGTAGAAGAACGTTTGTCTCATGCTTTGGTGAAAGGAATTACTGAATTCATTGACGTAGATACCGAGGAAGCGCGTCAAAAATATCCCAGGCCATTGCATGTCATTGAAGGCCCGTTGATGGATGGGATGAATATCGTCGGTGATCTTTTTGGTTCCGGAAAAATGTTTTTGCCACAAGTCGTGAAAAGTGCCCGGGTGATGAAAAAGGCAGTAGCTATTTTAACACCATAC
>CAWBZX010000030.1:0-3648 GCA_963793295.1 uncultured Saprospiraceae bacterium
ATGCCTTGCCAGTATCCAAATATCTCATAATGTTGCGATATCAATCTTGAATAACACAGCCATTATTTTGATTTTAATCTTGATAAAATTAACCAAAACAGTTCCGCTACTCCACCCATAAGAATGCCCATAACAATATATTTATAGATTATGAACCAGTTGAAACCATCTCCGATTAAAGCAATTATGATTCCGGCTATTAACCCTATGATTGCACCGCCCCAAACTGCATTTGGTCCTTTCAAAAAAAACAAAAACAACAAAATCAGTGCAACCATTGTTAAAATAGTCCACATAATATTTCCTTTATTCTATCTTTGTATAACGACAAAGCTCAGCGCTCGGCTTTTTGCCTTTGATGTGATATCATCCTCAAATAACACAAAATCACAAATTTTACCAGATTTGGCTTTCTATAACAAATCAACAAAAAAGCAGGGCCATTGTGACCCTGCTTCTGGAATGGTTAATATCACAAATTATGAAACAACTTCAAAACTTAAGATATATAGCAGAAATCAAAAGGTTGGCTCAGGTTGTGATATCGTATTATGTTATCACAGAAAAATTGGTCACTTGATAACTGTTAGTAATTGCAGATATCACCAACCATACCTGTTCAACAATCCGAAGTCTTTAATTTTGAAAGGACTATAATTTATAATACCATACATAGTCATAAGTATAGAAACTCTTTAGCATGTAAGCTCTTTTAAATTAATTCAAAAAAAATCTTGACAAGGACATTGGCATAATGTAGTATTTTAGCCATAACTTAAATGGGTGGTCAAAATGGAAACCAAACAGGCAGATTTGTTCAAAGTTTTAGGAGTAGATACACGCATCAGGATCATTGAACTTCTTAAAAAAAAAGGTCCTTTAGGTGCAAACGAGATGTCCGAGATGCTGGGAATCACACCTTCTGCAGTTTCCCAGCATCTTAAGATTCTTAAACACGCTGGATTGGTTCAAAATGAGCGTAAGGGGTATTGGATACCCTATGAAATAAACCCGGCTGCATTAGAAAAGTGTGGGGAATTTTTATCTTCCGTCTGCACCTGCGGCTGTAAAGGAACTGAAAAGTTTCGCGAGGCAGAACTTAATAATGTCGAGGATGAGGATAAGGTTGCACTCTTAGAAAAATACGAAAAAGAACTTCGGGAGAAACTCAATAAGGTGCAAACTCAAATCGAGGAATTAAAAAAAGAGCATTAATTTTTTTTGCCATTATATTTTAGTAATTACTTAACAACTTAACTAAAAGCAGCCATAAAAAGGAGGTGATACAAAATGTGTCAGCAAAGAGAAATACCAAGATTCACAGAATTAGGAGGATGCACCTGTGGCTGTTGCGGGTGTGGATGCGGTCCGTCATTTCGCAGCTTTTTTTCTGCCAAAGAGGAACTCGAACGCTTGGAGACCTATAAAGACCAGCTAAAAAAGGAATTGGCGGGTGTGGAGGGATGCCTCAAGGAACTTAAGGGCAAATAATTTTTATAAAAACTGAAAAGAAGTGTAAAAAATCACCACAAAAAAAATAGTGGTTGTGGTTTTGTCTTCCGGAACCAAAGAAAAGCTCCAAGACCTCAACCCGAAGGTTCAGGAGCCTGAAAAATTTAAGATGTAATGAACTCGCAGGCATCGGAAACTGACCGGGGTCAATGAGGAAATGTTATCTTGTCCCGGTCATTCCATGTAATGGATGTTTTTTTAGGAAAGGAAAAATCCATGATATCCGAAAATCAACGAAAGATATTTGCCGATTTCCAAAAATCAGTTGAGGCAGAAGGAGCGCTTGATAACAAAACCTCTCATATGATCAAGATGGCTGCGGCTATAGCTTTTGGCTGCTATCCTTGAATTGAACAGATCTTTGGCGTGGCCAGGGAAAAAGGAATTTCCGATGATGAAATTGGAGCGGTGCAGTTGCACGTAATGATGGTTTCCGCCGGCAGAATCATGATGCAAGTTGATGATGTAACCGGATAGAGAACGTAAAATAATTCCCCAGAGCGAACCTTGATCTGACATCGGTCAGATTTTTCTGGAGGGATAGCGTGACGAAATTGCGGTTAGCTCAGCTTCAATCGTTTGGTGATATGGTATTATAGTATCTCAAAAAATTAGAGCCATTGATAGTTGGATCTTATTGCAGATATCAAAGGACCACACAACATTTTTTAATCTGGATGTTGTAGGTATTGGAATGTGGAAATCGCTCCGGATTAAGCTAAATCTTCATATGTTTTTTTCATAACCTTTCCAATTTGAATTTGTTGGGGGCAATATTTTTCAGCTTTAGAATAATTTGCCTTAAGAATATTTGCCTTAATATCTTTTGGAAGCACATTAAATAATTTTAACGCTCTATCTCGATCACCATAGCTATGATTGTACATAGAATAGCGCAATATATCGCTGATCGGAATATCAAGATCGACCGCTGATTCACAAATATTTGCGCAGCCAGCACAGTAGCCAGATGCAGTTTGATAAGCATATTGTTCCAAGCGTTTTTTGTCGCTTTCAGATAGATTTTTCTTATTCAAGGCTGCGGCAACATTCGCTTGAAGGATGGTTATATTCGACATAGCCGAGCAGATGCTCGCAATATTTGGATTTTCCCACACCACCTTTAGATTGGCCTGTTCAGCGGTATATCCTTTTTTTACAAAATTTTCGGTCATTTTTAGAGCATCATCAGTTTTTGATCCGATCGAAGCATAAAAATTTGCCGAGAAAGCAGCTTGTGTTTTCATCGCTGTCAATCCGATTCCCGCCTTAACACAGGCATCAACCGCTCTTCTCATTTCGTTTTTTACCATCAACCTGTAATTATAACTCATCATTATTCCATCGATCCATCCAAGTTTTGCTGCTGCAAGCATACTGTTTTCCATATTTTTATGGGCACTAAATCCAAAAAAACGTATCTTTCCTTTAGCTTTTACTTTTTCAGCCCAGGCTTTTACTTCATTTGTCAATTCATCTTTTACATTACTTACAGAATGAATAAAATACAAATCAATGTACGATGTATTCATTCTGTGAAGTGAGGCATTTAATTTCTCAGTTAAATTTTTCGGATCAGAAGTACTTGCTTTAGTTACCAGGAACACTTTCTTTCGGTCATTTGGGAACTTGGCAAAGTATTTTCCGATTGCCTTTTCGTTATTTCCCCATCCATATGAATCAGCCGTGTCCCAATAGGTTACACCCATTTTAAAGGCCTGCCTGAATATTAGTTGATCATGAATCCCCAATACTCCACCTAGTGAAAGAATAGAGACATTTACGCCTGTTTTTCCAAATGTTCGCCTTGGAACAATCATTTGTTCGGGCAACTTCGTTGAAGAACTGCCATATGCATGTTTCAAAGAGCTTAAGGGCAATAGTACCGATCCTAAACCGACTCCACCAGCAGTTTTAATAAATTCTCTTCTTGAAAAATTCCCCATTTTCTCTGACATTCTTGCTTTCTCCTCTCGATATAGAAAAACTGTTTTTTAAGATTATATTTTTACAATACAAACGATAGGTCAAGCTGTAATTTATTTCATGACTCTCATCTATCAAATTTTATGAAAAAAGTACCATTCAAAATGGGGATCTAAATTGACTGAGTATTAGACGATAGATGTCTAATAT
>CAWBZX010000031.1:0-64284 GCA_963793295.1 uncultured Saprospiraceae bacterium
TTGTTATGTTATTGTACTTGGACCCATCGTATTGCCCCCCCTTAAAATCCGGTAGCTTAATTTGTCGAATGTCAAAATAAACGGGTTCATCTGAAAAATGGGCAAACAATCTTTGCTTGAAAACCGATTGGAGGTAATCAAGGGTTTTTGAAACTGTTGATTTGCTGATCGTTTTTTTAAAAGTTGTTGGCATAATAAAATTTTAAGACCCGCAAACAATAGGAAAGGTTTCGCCCGGCTTAGCATTGGCCTGATGATATTTGTCAATGGTGTAACCTACACAATCCGTTCTTTTCTTACTGAATGCATCCATTTTATTACCGTATTCTCCTCGTGCTGTTTTATATGTTTCCACTGCTTTTAGAAAATCGGCTTTTTTCGTGCCAACGCCAGCCGGAAATTTCGGAAATGGATTATCCGTCAGATATTTCAAAAAATCAGTACCGTGACTTCCTTCATGAAAGCGTAAAGTAGTGTTTCCGGCTTTTTTATCCGCTGCGGTTGTGCCTTTTCCGTAGGCAGAAGTTCCACTTGGTTTTACGGTCAGGCCGTAGGTAGTTTTGATAATTACTTTAGGAATTTTCGGAGGATTTTTGACTTTTGTAATAATTCCATTGGTATCTGTTTCATAGCCTCCATAACTCCAACTTTTAGGTTTCATGCTGATTTCCGTTTCTCCACCACTTTTACCTTTTACAAAAACGTCAGGATGGATTTCAACTTTTACATCATTAATCGTCAAAGAATGGATGCCCGTAGATTTGTTCTTAGTTGCAGTATCTGGGACAGGCGTGCTAACTTTGGAGTCATCTAATTTTTGGATTGATTCTCCTTTTTGCTGTATGGTATGTGTCAGTTCATGCGCCAATAAGTGTTTTCCTGCTGAAGTTTCAGGATTGTATTTCCCTTTGTTGAAATAAATATCTTTACCATGAGTGAAAGCCTGAGCATTTATTGAAGCACTGAGCTTTTCAGCGTTTACATCTTTATGAATATTTACATTGCTAAAATCAGCGCCAAATCCCTTTTCCATTTCCTGTCTTATTCCTTTTGAAAGTGGTTCACCACCGGAAGTTTGGGACCTCAATTTAGTTTCAAAACTTGGAGAGGCTTCTGCAGTCTGATGACTGTTTTCTTTCATTTGCAACTCTTCTTCCTCTTCTTCCAAAGGCTGCATCTGGAGTTCCTCCTCCTCTTCTTCTAAAGGTTGCATTTGCAACTCTTCTTCCTCCTCCTGCTCCTGACGTTGGATTTCAAATTTTGCCTGGGCTTCTTCCTCCTCACAATCCTCGCATTTTGCCTGGATTTTTGGATTTAAAGCGGAGGAAGAATCCTTGGCTTTGGACTCGTTGACCAATTGGTCAGCCATTGCATCAGCTTCCTGCTCGAATTTATCGTTGGGTGGTCCGATGGTGAGTTTCGGCTGAACAGTAAAAAATGGATTGGAGCTCTTTTGATCAAAGAACTTAGTATCTCCGGATTTTTCAGATAAGTTGAAAAAAGGTTTGAAGTTCGTGGCTTCTGAACTTTTTTCGTTTCTTTTTTTTGAAATTGTTTTCATATTAAGCCCATTCTACCTGAAGCATATTTTTCATCCATGGCAATTTGATGATAGAAATGCTCCAGGGTAATTTAGAAATCAAAATATCAAAAGTAGCGTGCTGAATAAATAAATTCCAGCTGCCGTTTTCATTTTTTGTGAGTTTTCCTTCTCGTTGTAAAAAGGTATTTCTCAAACTTTCGGGAGAAGTATTTTTTAAAGCTGACCAGTGTTTTATAACTGCATTTAATAATTGCTCAGCTTCGGCTTTTATTTTTTCATTTAAAATGAGGTCTTTTTCAATAGGTACTGAAAGCGGAATATCACAAAGTATTTTGTTTAGGATCAATTCATTTTCAAAAGATTGTGACTTTCCGGTAGCCAAATATTGTAATAAAAGTGCAGCCTGATTTTTTGCATGGAAGTCTTTAAAAATATTTTTTTCAGTTAAACCTAAACTTTCAAAAAAGAGTACAAAGAAAGGATGCAATAATACGAGACCGGCATTGATGGTATACCACTCTTTTTGATCAGGTTTTAACTCAGTCTTTCGTTCAGATTTTTTTATTGTTTTTTTAATGGTCTTCTTTTCGGATATTGTTTTTTCTAAATTCTTTTCAATGTTCAAATGTATACTTTGAACTGCTTTTTGAAGTTTCATTAAAAACGCATTATCGACAATTTTCAATTCATTTAAAACTTTGTTGACTAGCTTTTTAGAAGAAATAACAGATTTTTCAGACTGTAAAAAGTAGTCGATTGTCGATTTGAAAATATCGATTTTGACTTCTTCAAAGGATTTGTTTTTAAAAAACAAGCCGTAAAAAACGAACAGCCACAATTGATTGCGGACTTCAGTGGAACGATAAAATGTTGACAATATCTGTTGCAAATCCTTAATAAATTCAATCAGGTTTTGGTTTTTGACCAGGGTTTGTAAAAATGTATCACTAAACTGGAAAACCAATCTTTTTAACTTGTCCGGATCATTTCCCAAAATGGAAGCCACAGCTGGAATTTGATTTTCTCCCATTATTTTGTTCTCTAATTCCATGACTGACTCGGTTTTCGCCCACCAGGGGAAATATCCGTATTCTAGAAAGTACCGAAATAGATCAGATTCCATTTCGGATGATTCTTCTGAATTTTGCTGAACTTTTTCCAGCTTTTGAGAAAGCTGCTCTAAAAATTGCCTGATAAACTGATCTTCAAAACGGATCGGATCAGCAACATTCATTTCTATGGAAAGGTTGTCCAGACGAATATTCCGATCTCCACCAAATCGATCAAAGACCTTTTCCATTTCCGGCAGTAGTTTCTGTTGGAAAACTTCAACTGATCGTTTATCTAATTGTTTCCCGTTTCCTTCCGAAGGGGTATTAAACTCCAGGCAAAATTTTTCGATGATATGTTTTGAACCGTTTGTCATCAACCTATTTTAAATCTCGAAAGGATATCTTTCATCACGGGTTTGTTTGCTGCTGACCGTTTGATCTCTTTTACTTTTTTTGTCGTATTGGTCAGTTTCACCTTTTTTGAAAACGACTCGCTTTCTTTTCTAATAATTTCAAGTGCTTTTGCTTCATCTCCTGTTGCATCAACATCGCTTCCCTTAGCTGCCATCATGCCGAGCATTGATGAAGCCATCGTATCAAAATTGGTTGAAAGGGCAACCAAAGTAGCTTTGTCCTCATTGCTTGGATTTTCTTTCGCCTCCAGGATACGGATCATTTCACCGGTTCTGGACATGTTTTCAGACATTAGTCCAAGCGCAGGATTTTCGAAAACGCGTCCCCCGGGATTGGTAATTCCTCCAGGCGTATCTATAACTGGACCAACTGGTCTGGTGCCAACACTTATCCCTCTTAGCCAACTTACGTCTGTAGTTATGGTTCCAATGTTTTGTTCAACCAACTGGAATTTACTACTCAAATCTAGTTGTGCTGTCAGCAGGTTTTTAGTTTCCGGAAATTTGAAAACATCAAATTTGTCAATAAAATTAATCGTTGGCGGACGAAAAACGCCTATTGGTGGATCAACCTCAACCTTTGGAGGAGGAGTGGGTTCCACTTCGGGTTCGATCTCGATCACACAGCAACCCGGTAGACAAAAATCTGCGACAATCCGTTGTTTCTTTTCGTCTTCAGCGGAGACATAAACCAAAACGAAAGTGCCGCCTTTGGGTACTCCTGAAAGATGCTCCAATCCAGTATTTTGATTATAAAATTTGTCAAAAATATATTGCTGGATCACCTTTTCTTTTTTCTTTCGGAAAAGATCAACCAGCCGATCAAAGCGTTTGAATTGATTGTCCAGAACAAAACGGTGCAGTGGAGTCTCGTTTTTTGTTTGAGTTAAAGGATAGACTTTTTCATTTATTTTGTAACCGAGATCTACCGCTTCGTTGTAATTGCTTTTGAATGAAGTGAAATTTTTATCAAAGGTTCCAAGCTTCGCATACATCAAATTGTTGACCTGTTCGGTTTTGGTATTTAAAGTAGCAACTTCCGTTTTTGCAATTTTTAATTTTGCGAGTGCTGCTTCGTTCTCCTTAAAATCATTGGATGCTTCAGCTTCTGTTGCCTTGGTAGTCAGTTCGTTGTTAAACTTTCCAACGACACTCATATTGGCATTCAGGTCTTCCCGATAATGATGCAGTAAAACATCAAGTGCCGGAAATTTCAATCTTGGCGGCCGAACTGTTTTAATTTCATCTTCAATTTGCACGGTAACGATATTGAAGGAAAGGTTAAACTCTTTTTTCAATTTTTCAAGATTCTTCTCAACCTCATTAACCGGTTGACCAAGATGTCCTTCTATTCGATAAAAATTATATTCCTCAATATTGAAATTCAAAGGATTTCGGGCTTGGTCGGACTCGCTGTATTTATCTGCCCAGAAACCTAAAATTCCTGAAGATTGGTTTCTCACGGTCTTTTCAAAACTCCAAAATTGATTCAAATAAGGTTTCCGACTCTTGAATGCGTAATAGTAGGGGATAGATTTTTGATCCAAAGTATAATCTCCATTTTTAGAAGGAGTGATTTTTAGCTTGAAACTATTGTTGTTGGGAATTTTAAAACCATCAATCATCGTGTCAATTCGCAGATGTAATTGCTGTGCTTTTTTTACATTTTTATCTTTATGATTCAAAATTGGTGATTCACAAAAATGGTGACGATATGCTGCTGGTAAATTACTGTTTTCAGCGACAAGCTCTCTAGCCATCACATGCTTAGGATGTTTGGATGGGTTCGGACAGCATTCCACAGAAATATCAAAAATCGCTTCCTTAAATTCAGTATAAGCTTGAGCCAGATCTTTCATGAAATTGTAGATATAAAGTACATCCGGCCGATCATTGATATTGATGTTTTTGAAAGTAGAACTTAATTTTGAAACCCAGTTGTCAACGGGCCGTTTATTATAAAGCGGTGCGATTAAATGTTGAATAAAATCATCATCTCTGCCACCTCCGGCAACTTTTAAACCGCTGATCAGCGATTCACTGGAAACCTGGATCGCGTTTCTAAACCTTTCCAATAAATTTTCTTCATGGGTGATGACTTTATTGTGAAAATTCACTCTTTGAATATGCACATCAGGCAGATTGAAAAAAGTGTTTTGTGACTTTCCACGGATGCGATCAAGGTCACTTTTTGCGATGAGCAGCGGGATGAGTTGTGCTCGTTGTTTCATACCCTGATTGTCGCAATCCACTTCCGTACAATCTTCGGGTGGTTCCAGATAGCTGTTGAGATACAATACCAAAACCATGTTACCGATCTTTCGATTTCGATTGGTAAATTTTTCAATTGGAGTCAATCCGTTTTCTTTTGCATCTTTCGGAAACAATTGCCAAAGTTCGAATGAAGCTTGAGCATCTTCCTTTTGAAAAGGTTGGTATTTAGCTCTTTTGTCATCAAACTTTTTGAATTGTGAAAAATTTGTCGCCTCATCAATATGAATCAGGTCGCCATCAGAAGTAATCGCAGCTCCTTTGGAAACGGTGATCGTTTTCTCATTCAAAGAAACATCCAGCCCGCAGACAATTCCTGTCCCGATGAGTTTGGTTCTTGTCAGGCGGTCTCTTCGATCCAAAAAATCAATGACTGAATTTAGGTGGGTAGCTGTCAAAACCTGATTGTCTTCAAAGTAGTGGAATTCTTCAACCAGGTGATTCAATTTTATTGCAACATTTTCCATAGAACAGGTTTTTTATTCTTTTTAAAAATCAATTTGATTTTAACATTTTTCTTTATAGTTTAACTTGATAGGTTCTCAAAAAGAACCCAACTCAAATTGAAAATCATTTACCACTTAGGCACTAAGTCCACTAAGTAGACACTAAGTCTTTGTGTTTCTAAGTGACCTTAGTGGCTTAGTGGTTATAAGTTTTTATGTCAATACCGCTAACCATTATTATTGTCGTCTTCTGGATCATTACTTTCAATAATTTCCTCTTGATTTCCGATATGTGTTTTGCCTAGAATCACCGGGTTTTCATCGTCTCCTTCCTCGCAATCATGTAATGTGCCGGGAGGATAAATCGTGTACAATTCATCCAGAAAATCAATTAATTCATTCAATGGAAATTGGCCCAGGCTAGGTTGTACACAATGCTCTTGTTGGTAATCCAGCCAGTTTTTATAAAGCTTTTCCAGTTGGCTCATTTGTTCTGCTCCGATCCAGCAAATTCGCGGTAGAATATGAGCGGGCAGTTCTGTCCGAATCAATTTTTCGACATATTTTCTGAAATCAATATTAGAAAATCGAGGCGTATATCCTGGAAAAACGATACTCACTCTGAAAGAATAAGGATCAAGCGGACCGCAAACATCACAATCCGGTTCTGTGCAAACCGGTAAAAAGTTGTCGTCAGATTTTCTGTGGCGCAGCAGAATGTTTTCGATCACATAAAATCCTTCTTCGCTGTACTTTTCGTTTAGAAAATCAATGAGGTAATCGATGGCATTGAGGCGATCATTTTCTGAATCGAAATATTCAATTCTTCTGGCTACCACTTCACCGTCTTTGTTGATGATATTAAAATAAAACCGACCATCTTCTGTTTCCAAAAGATCGTAGTTTTCCATAAACAAAGCCAAATTGACCGATTGGCGCATTTCTTTTATTGCTTCGTTTTCATCATGATAATGCATGCTGCTACTCAAAATGATTTTGGCTTTGTCAGCATCTACGACTCGCCACCGGTGTTCAACGACATCATCATCGTCTATTTCCTGGTAAATGGTGTACTCGATGCTGGAAAGGTTGCGCCGTTTATAATTGTGAATTCCTGCGAGCCTGGCTGCTCTGCGAACAATCCCGGAGGCATTAATTTGCTCAATGGGTACATCCATGTCTTCTTGCGTGTACCACATTAAATTTTCGAAAGTATTGCCTTGGCTATCAACTGAAGTTGCATTGCAATAATCAAAAGCTTTTGCCCTGTTTTGGCTGATAAACTGATATTCTTTAAGAAAAGCAATTTTATCACGAATCAATTCCTGATCCGCTCGCTTTCTTCTGAAGAGTCGATGCATCAGCATGACGTATTCATTGAAGCTCTCCGCAAAACGAGCTAAAAGATGATCCAGAAATTTGTTCTTGCGTTGGGTGAAAATATCGCTTGTTTCAGCATCATTATGTTCTCCGGTAAGATCATAAAAGATTGGACCCAACTTTTGAAAGAAGTCTTTAATTTGCACGGAATCTGCTTTTTCTATTCCTTCTTCTGCAAGATATTGTTGGAAATAAGTGTAGATTTCTTCAATGCCTTTCACTTCATTTACGACCTGAGAAAAATAGGTTTTTCGAAATGAATTGTCTGCTGAAAGCAGATTTTTTACATTAGAAAGCTGAGCAAAATAGTTTGCTAAAACCTGATCAAAAAATAACAGGTAGCCTTTTAATTGCTTCGTTTGAGCGACTCTTTCAATGGTGACATTACCTGGTATTCCATCTTGCCCGATTCCATAAGTCAGCGGAAAATCATTTTGAATCGAATGATATTGATCAATGTTTTTGAAATTCCCTAGAGGAATCGGAAGGTCCAGCTCTGTTTTTGCAATAGCTGTCAATTGCTCTTTTTCAGCTTCGTGCAGTTCCAAATATTTGCTTTCCATTTCTTCCCGGAAAGGGACAAAAGGCAACAAATCTTTATAAAAATTGAAAACCGATTTGGGTTTGTTTTCTTCCGTGTTTTCTCCGGCCGCTTTTTTGAGAATGGATTTGGTAAGGTCCAAAACGGGCTGATGTCCATCTTTTACAGGAAGGCACCATTTGTAGCCCTCCACTTCTTTCCGGTCTGCCGATTTGGAATAATTGAGAAACAATTCCCGAATTGCTTTTACACCCTCCACACTCATGATTACCCGGATCACATCGGAGACAAAAACATTCTTTCGCAGCGTTGCATTTTCAAGTTCTTCATCGTCGATAAAGCCGTTTTTAAGTATTGGCCCTTCAAATATTTGCTCAATAGATCGACCTTTTTCGAGAAGGTCTTTTATAGAATATCTTCTAATATTTGGTGTCAAATATTGTTCGAGATCAAAAAGTATCTGCGCCCAAACAGTTTCGATATCTGCATCATTTTCCAATTCAATATCAGCGCAGACCATTATTTCCTGCTGCGGAACGATCATAATATTGTTTAAATCTTCACAAAGATTTCGGTTTCGATGGTATAAAGATTTGGCTTCGCGAAGGGTTGATTTTTTTTGTGTTTCGGATAAGTTTTCATCCAGTTCCAGCAAAATATCATACAAACCGTTCAGCTGAATGGTTGTTGAAGGATTGTTTTGTTTGGATAGTTTTTTGACAATTTCACTTTCCTTGCAATCAACCAAATAAGAGACAGCAGCTTTCGACAACCAGGCATTTTTTACCTTGGGAAGGTCGATAAAAAGCTTTCGGTAATCGTTTTCAGTAACTGGTCCGGAGGTTAAAATCTGAGCAGCGGTCAGAAACTGTTTGCGCATCTCCCCGTGATTATCCTTTTCAGAAGCCAGAATATCTTCAATAGGGAATGCCGTCCTTTGCCCAAGGTCAGTAATTGCGTAGCAAAGCATTTCGAGAATCGTAATTCCCGGATCATGTGTGTTGTAATCCGTCCAGATATCGCTAGCCAATTGTTCGATATACTTCAAGCCCTCTTCGCGCAAAAGCTGGTAGTTGAGCGCCGTAATTTTGGACTTTTCTTTCGATATGGTAATTGGTGCTTTCATTGACAAATCAATTCTTTGCTGGTCTGTTTAATCAAATGAGCTTCTGCGGATACCAATATTGCTTTTGAACTCGAAGTCTCCACAACATCCAAATTGGGTGACCTGTTTCCATCTTCATCAACATGATACATATTAAAATTAGTGATGAAATCGACATACTCCAGTCCGTCAATAAAATTGATGATCACACTTTTGTGTATTCGCCCTCCAAAGGAAATATCTTTTGTCTTTTCGTAGGCCCAGGGCGTGAGAAACTTTTTCAGATCTTCATTCAAAACCTGTTTGTAAAATCCGAATTCAAAGGCTTTGTGGAACGAGATATCAAACTCCAATAAGATTTCTTCGTAATCTGGATTCTGTGCTAAAATTGTAGTGAAAAGTGAAGATTTAGAAGTTAAAAAATCCTGAATTTCTGTGAGGATATTGGCTCTGGCTTTTGGTTTTAATATATTGATTGTATTTCGGTTTTGAAGATCAGGAATACAGATCATGTAAACATTGCCCGGCGAAAGTTCAGAGGTGGCTGATGTATGATTCAGGCATTTGACTTTATAGATTTCCGGAAAGTTTTCGAGCACCAGATGCTCATAATCCCAAATCGTTATAGCTCTGTTTTTATGTCGCAACCGCTCGCTTACCCTTGTATAAAAATCACTTGCATTTTCTTCGGTTTTTCCACCAAAAGAAGAATAGGGCTGCTGTACTTTTTTAATAGAAGGCAGGCGATTGGCCATTTTTGAAATAGTCTCTCCTTCTAAAGCAGTTTCCAGATGTTTTGGGTCATTGTTTTGATTATTAAAAACAACAGTGATTGCCTGTGGATGAACTCCTTTAAACTGACAAACTGCATCGGTTGACCCAGCTATTGATGCCCGAAGCCAGTAATAATCCTCGTCTAATAAAGTGTTGTCATCCGTGGCATATCTAGGAATTATAAATTTGATAATGCCGGAAGTTAACAGGTGATTGGTATGGTCCGCTAAAAGATGATTTTCATCAAAATCCATCCAGTGATTATTGGACAAGATACTCCATTTAATATCTTGAGCAGTTCTTTCAGGATTTGCTGTTCCTTCGTCCAATTGGAGTAAAAGGTTCAATGACTGATTGGGTTCAATATCTTTTAAGCCAATATAAAATTCTCCAATGTTGGGGTGTTGGGGCAACAAATTAACAGAAGTGTTGTGTTCAAACGGGAGTTCTGCTTTTAGATAACTATGTTCCTCAGAATGACCAAACGGTGCCAGGTGAAAATACTGGATTTCTCGCTCTTCAAAAGTATTTTCGGCCGCAGCACTGACCTTCATGTCCACCTCTTCAGTCTCCGCATGATAATCGAGCGTTAGCGATTCGATGCTTGGCGTATATGGTTCATTGGGCAAAGGAATATTGGTGACATCCGGATTTACCTGCGAAGAAATAGCGATGGCGTACAAACTTGGAAAAGCTTTGTGCCCAAAATCCTTCTCCAGCGCAAGGCGGATGAAACCATCTTTTAGGAGTGGTGATAAATTTAGTTTGCGGAGAAATTTTATTCTTCTTTTGCGTTTGCGTTTTTTCTTTTTTACAATTCGTTTAAACCGGGTTCCTTTTTCAAATAGAGGAACAAAGCTTTTGGGGGTGATTGTCCGAACATGGCTCTGAAGATAAACCTGTCTTGACTTTTTTGAAGTTTTGCTGATCCGATAACCTCCTTTTCTAGCGGAAGAAGTAGCATTTGCATTGTTTGAAAAATCAATAAAAGTTTCTTTGGTCGCTGAATTGTTTTTAAAAAGGGTAACAGATTCCCGATAATCCCAGTTTTTCCCACTTAGTACCTGAAGTTTGGCTTTAAAGCTCTCATTATTGGCAACTCCGTGTCCATTTTTGTAATTTTTATAATGATTTTTTAAAGAAAGCGGCAAATCTTTCCACCTTGTATTTAATTGAAACGAAATCAATTTTTTGGTAAAAGCTTCTTTTGATCCAATGTAAAAATTAGAGCCAAACGTTGGGACCGGGCCAAATGGTAAAAATGGTTTGGAAGCATCCAGCAAACCCAGATCATTTTCGATGGTCAGGTTTTTAATACCGGTGACTTCTGCTTCAATTTTTAATTTTAGTAGTGTTGTGTTTTCTAATTGTGTAAAGGTTTCAGGCGAAGTTCCCGGATTCAGAACTATTCTCACAATTGGCGACTGAGAGTTAAAACCTCCTGATAAAACCGCTGGATTGTAATTCACAATCGCCTCTTCGTCGTTTGGGATTTCAAATTGAAGTTTTAATAAATAAGCACTAGAAGTTCTATCCACTTTTGAAATGGAAGATTCGTCATTCAAGTGAAAGGGCCCCAGCCAATCTTCTGCTCCGCTTGCGTAAATTTCGAAGCCGCTCCTCATTTGTTCTTCTGTAATGGATATAGCTTCCGGACTAAAAAGGGTCATCAGCAAGGAAACGGTCCTGACTCCTTCGTGCAGCTCCAGAATCGGAGAAGCCAGTGCAAAACCTATCGATGACACGGGAAGCAGGTCGTTTCCAAAGGCATCCCATGAGTCATTTTCGTCGATAGGTTCCTCTCCAAATCCGTCAGCTGAATTTGCGACTGCAGCGATATGTAATTGATTTTCATTTCGGTAGACAGAACGCAGCAGTTCGACTTTAGCTTTATTGATCACCGTATCTTCTTCTGCAGCATAGGTCAGTGGCATTCCAATTGCATCCT
Organism: uncultured Saprospiraceae bacterium; assembly: GCA_963793295.1. GTDB lineage: Bacteria > Bacteroidota > Bacteroidia > Chitinophagales > Saprospiraceae > JAHDHW01. The sequence goes on from CAWBZX010000031.1 coordinate 11,474, forward strand.
TGCCGGCCAGAAATTTGGTTCCTTTTTCCAGCAATTGCTGCGAAGCATTTTTGGCCAATTCGATGATCAAATGCGCTTTGTCGGGTTCTTCCCTTTTTTCTTTTAATTGAAGGACTTTTTTATAATAGAAATCAAGATGTCTGCCGGTGAGTGTATTTAGCTGATTTTGTGCGTGAGAGAACAATTTTAAGAAGCAAAGAAACAGTGCAAAATGTGGTTCATTGTTAGCGCTGGCTTCAATTTCTTCAATTGATTTTTCATTGATAATATCCCAGAAGGTTTCCCAGTTGCCATCGAAGTCATTTTCATTATTGAAATAATTGATCTGGCCCGCAAGTCGGAATGCATACTGAAGCAAATCCTCCGTGGAGCGATCATCTAATTTGGCAAATGATGGATCAAGCGCCAATAACTTTCGCTGCTGGCGGCTCAGGCCGCCTCTTTGTAATGGATTTTTATGATCACATTTTTCTTTCATTGCTAGACGTTAGAACCTTCTTTTTTATAAAAAGGAAATACAAAATTTTCTCTCGAATTGGTTGCTCTGATTTTATAATTGATCACAATCAATAGGATTCCTTCATTAACATTATCTTTTTTGTATTCGATCGATTCCATATCAATTCTCGGCTCATGGTATAAAATGGCTATTCGGATGAGTTCGGTGATGAATGTTTCAAAAGTGGTGTCCATAGACTCGAAAACCAGTTCGTCCAGATTGCAACCGTAGTTTGGAACCATAATCCGCTCTCCCAGGCGTGTCGTCAACAGGATGTTCAAACTGCTTTTGATATCCTCCACATCTGAGATCATTTTCACCCTTTTGGCTTTACGATCAAATGATGGCGGAAAACTCCAACCAGTTCCTAAAAATGTTGTTTCTGGTGATTTTGCCATATTTTTTAATTTTAAAAGGCGCTTAACCTCCAATCATTACTGTCAGTGCTCCCGCTACGATTGTGCCTCCATGAGCAGTTGAATCTCCCATTCTGGCAGCAGGTATTCCCCCAATTAGCACAGTGCCGGAACCCATGACTATCGTGTCAGGAGGTCCAACACAAGTGACCATGTCTCCGATTACCGCTGCGGGCATACCCGCGATAAGAACCGTTGGAGCACCTGGTCCGATGATAGGCCCGCCAACATGTGGAACTACACCTGTGAACATCGGACATACATGCATATCTGTAATTCTTGCTGCTGGTGGCATATTTTTGTTTTTAATTAATTTGAACTATTCCGCCTTTGACAGTTGTAGAGCCTCCAGCGCTTAATTCCGCGGTGGCGGAGCCCTCTGCTTTGAGCGCTACGTTTGCTTTTAGGTTGATATTCAATCCTTCGATATTGACATCTCCTGTTGCTTTGATATTGATATCTGAGGCACTGTCCATAGTTATTCCATCCGAATCCATGTGGATTTTATTACCATTTTCGTCTTCAATAATTATTGAGCCTTCATCCTCAGAAAGTTGTATTTTATTTCCTTTGGGTGTTTCAATTAAAATTGATTTTTTATCATCATCAAAAAGTAATTTCATTTCACTTCGGGTCACAAATCCTTTTTCATGATTATCATCCGTAGCGGTTATCGGTGCTGGTTTGGAACTGCTGTGAAGCATGCCCAAAACGATGGCTTCGCCGGGGTCGTCATTAATAAAGCCTACGATCACTTCGTCGCCAATTTCCGGTCGAAAGAAAGCGCCGCGGTTTTCTCCGGCATCAAGACTGGCAACCCTTGCCCAAATCCCCTGTTCTTCTTGATTGATGATTGGTAATCTGACTAAAATGCGATCTTCACCATCGGGATCATTCTCCAGTTGAGTGACCACACCAACCTGCAGTCCTTTTATGGCGGGAAAAAGGCCCGATGCTTCGGGATGACCGATGTCAAATTTTTCGGTAAACCACTCCGGATTAAAACCGAATTGCACATCGGTGAGCCAATTTCCTTCAGCGATTTGGTGGCGGACTGCGCTAACAAATACCTTTCCATTGAAGCGGTCACCTAGGCCTTGCAGTTCTATCAAATCACCAGGGATTACCTGTGGTGAACCTTGAAATTTTACACGTCCCTGTACTTTTGCCATACGGTTTCGGAGCAGTTGAGCATCTGCCCAGGCCTGTAATTCTGAGCTATCCGCTTTCCCACCATGTTGCATTGAAAAGTGATCTAAACCAATCACATCAGCTAAATCGGAAGCAGCTAAATTGCCGTTTTCTTCAATGGTGGGATTTGCTGCATCTACTTCAATCAGCTCCTGGTTTCCATAGTCCCAGGCTTTTGATTTTACTTCATTGTACTGAAAACGGGCATCTATCTCTGCTTCAAATTCGAAAATTGTCTGTCCATAATTTAATTGGATCACTGGGTCTTGATTGTAATCCGGGTCAGCAATTTTAATCGTTTCATCATCAATGATACAGATCTTACCATTCACTTCAGCTCTGTTAATAATGAAATCCCAGTCAGTAGAATGATATTGCACCAATTCGGCATGAGTAGTTGTGGTATCACTGATGTCCGTTGCAATGGAATAATTACCAATAATTTGCTCAATGACCTCGCTATCTTTTGATTCATAGAAGTATTTACTTTTCCTGCCTACGGTCATTTTAATCGCCGAAGCTTTGCAATCAATACTTAAAACAGATGCACCATTGGCATTGATCTTAATGGCATGTTTTATAATGATTCCTTTAAAAATAGAGTTGTCGTCAGAATCATATCCTGTGAAAATTTCGATTGTTTTTCCCGGAATGAAAAGATCCTGATTGCTCCAATTGAAATCTTGCTCCGCAGCATCTCCATCGATTAACATTACATTAGCTGTAGGAATGCGATTGACTTCTTTGTGGGCTACAATACTCAATACACTGACCGTATCAGGGATTCGTTCTCCATCAATTTGGATAGAGAATGTAACGAGATTTTGAAATCTTGAAGGTCTTATTGCTCTTCTGTTTGCCACTGATCTTATTTTTTAATTGGAGGGAAAAAAACTTTTTGCCCTATTTCCAGATTTCTAAAATTGGTAATTTCATTGACTCTGGCTACCTGGAGATATAAGTCGGAATCTCCATAAATTTTGTAGCACATTAAAGGCAAAGTATCTCCTTGCTTGACCATTCGAATGTGAGTGAGATCAGGAGAGTTGTTGTTTTCTTCTCTGACCCGTTGTTCCTCTTCCCGGAATTCCTCAAAAGCAGCTCTTGCTGTAGCTCTCAAAGGAACTCCATCCGGACGAAATAATTTATAATTAATGCTGAGACTGGTCAAACAACATTTGAAAAGAAGCTTACCCCAACTGAGTATTAAAAAACGGGTTCTATGGATATTTCCATCATAACCAAGTGCAACTTCCCTTAATTTGTCTACGTCCTTCTGAACACCATCTTCACCAATGTCTCCGGCTCCTACGATAGCTCCGGTTCGGTCAAACAGAAATTCAAAATCGAGTTTTTGCGGTTTGATTTTATCAAATTTCAGTTCGTGCCCACTGGTTCCCGGTGTTTGGTTTTCAGCAAATTGCACTTCATAATTCAGGGTGTAATTTCCTGGATTAAGCAATACGGTAAACTCATCCACCTTTTGGTTGAATGTCGGATCCGAATAAGCATGGATCTTCATTTTAGGTGTTCCGATCAAATCCATCTACCTTTCTTTTTTATTTTCTAGCATTTTAGAAACCTGCTCCAGGCATTCATTGATCAATGCCTTCTTGTCAAATCTTGGTGTAGGGATTCCATTTCCATGAGGTGCTCCGTTTTGCGGCTCAGGATTTACGTTGACTTTTACTGATAACTCTCTGATTTCTATCATATTATCACATTTTTAGTAACTTAAAATATTGATACTTCAATTCAATGGTTTCTATCGCTAACTGGCTTTTTTCGGCATCAAAACCTGAAATGGACCATTTTAATGGAAAAGCATTGACTACATTCCAGGACATCAGGGGAACATGAGTTTCATCGAGCAGAGAGACGACAAGATTTACCGGTTTTACTTCCATATTGTTGAAAGTATCCATGCACCAATCGATGACTTTTGAATCCGTAAGAAGTCCTCTTTTTAGAATCAGATTTGAATAGTTGGCCCGAACCGGAAGGGTATGGATAAATCGGTTTTCGCCACCTTCTTTGTAAGTTTCAGTTTCCAGATTTACATTTAGTCCTGAAACAGATTGAAAGTGAAAATCAGGAGCCATTTTAAAATCCAAAAATCCGACTAAAAAATGAAAACTAACCGGTGTGTAGTCAAGCAAAGCTGCCATCGATTAATCGTTTTGAATGACCAAACCTTCATGCGCGAGTTCCATTGATTCGATAGCTACTTCATTTCCATCAGACTTCAGGTCAGTAGATTGAACCTTTGTTGGCCAGGCGTTTTTTACTTTCCAAACGATCACCGGTTCGTGTGATTCATTCAAAAGGGAGATCGTAAGATCTCGCCTTTCAATTTGATTGAGTTGAACAGTATTGAACCAAAAATAGAATTCATTGTCTGATTGGAAGGTGCCTCGCTTAAGCGTAATGTTTGAATACTTTCGCATTCCGGGCATTTTGGTTTTGTGGTATTCAGGACTAGCGCCGTGGCGATATTCGATCACTTCGGTTTCAACATCGAGACCTGAGACTTCTGTGAATCCAATCTTAGAGCCTCCCCATTCAACTTGAAAATGAAATTTTGGTAACGGATAATCTGCTGCCATGATATTTTAATTTTTAATGTTTTTCTTAAATGATTAATTAAGCTTCCTGCATTTTATGTGAAAATCGGAGAATGATAAACTCTGCCGGACGAACAGCTGCCATTCCAATTTCGACAATCATTCTTCCTTCAAGGATATCCTGAGCTGACATGGTTTCGCCAAGTCCTACTTTTACAAAAAAAGCTTGTTCAGGTTTAGCACCGGCTAAAGCGCCATCCCGCCATTGCAACGTGAGGAAATTTTCAATCATCGCCCTGACTTTCACCCAGGTATTTGCATCATTGGGTTCAAAAACGAATTGCGCGGTTGCTTTTTTTACGGACTCTTCAACCATGTTAAAAAATCGTCGGACGGAAACATAGCGCCACTCGTTATCATTTCCGGCAAGCGTTCTTGCTCCCCAGACCAGCGTTCCGCGACCTACAAAAGAGCGAATGGCATTGACACTTCTGCCACTTGTATGAACATTATAATCCATCTGATCTTCATGGGATATTTGAATCATTGGTTTCACAATGGCACCAACACCTACATTTGCGGGAGCTTTCCATACGCCACGTGTTCTGTCTACGGTCGCATAAATTCCAGCGATAAACGGACTTGGAGGTAGTTCGACTCGAAGTTTTCCGATCACTTCTTTAGCTTGTGTTTCCAGTTGGTTGGTAATGAGTGGATTAGAATCATCTTTTTCAGTTCCCCAATTTTTAGTGTCCAGTGGGCCGGCACTTCCGGTGCCATCATCAGGATGCGAAAAAGTAACTCCAGCTTCGGCATAATCCGATCCGAGGTTGTAAGAAAAAATAGATTGTAGCCAAGGGTAATAAGCGGCACCATATTTTACATTGTCTCCAAGATTAGTTGTTGCTGCTCTGATCATTGTTACAGGGTTGTTCGGATCAGCAGGGGTAGGAGCAGCAGTATTGTTCATTTTTACATCAAGGATCGTAAAACGATCCTGTAAGGAAGCACATTCATCGAGCGCACTTTTATAAAGATTGTAATAATCAGAAGGCCCCAAAGATGCTGCATCCGGAAAAGCATAAAGTGTGATTTCATCAACTTTTTTGGCAATGGTCAACCCGCCTTTATTGGAAGCCGTATTTGTGTTGTCCAATTTGTTTGCTGCGATGGCATCCGTATATGAACCAACTGAAATAATATAGCAAGGGCCTCCGCCATTTGCGAAAAAAGCTTGCATTGAATGATACATTTTATAATGAACGGTGGCAGCTAAACTAGCGGAAGCTGCAACAGTTTCAGTTGAACCATTGGCTAATTTGTTGGTGACCAGATTGACCGTAAAAGTCTGTGTTGGCGGGCCACCGTAAAGTTGCTCGAATTGTCTCATGGAAGTTATTCGGGTGGCTTTTCCGCGGAGGTCATCGTCTAATATCTCTTTTGCGATTTTTGTGTAACCGATGAATGCGGGAATTGCTGTTTCAACCTGAGCGACCGAAGGAGGAAACAAGGACACTTCTTCTACATAAACGCCGGGAGTTTTATAATTGCTAGGCATGTGTTAAAAAGTTTTAATTTTTACAAATAAGTTTCTGAAAATATTTTGGTATCGTCTGTTGCGTCTGGTTTGATCATTTTTACATCTGGATTCGGTAGTTTGTCTTTTGCTTCGTTTCCTTTTTTTATTTCTATCAATCCGTTCGAGGTAAGTGGTTGATTTGCATTAGTTAATAATATTTTTTGGTTATCGGTTAAACCATCATCTTCTTTATCAAAAATGACATTTGCATCAACACCAAGCGTTTGATCTTTTTCGAAAATGTATTTCCAAATGGTGCTTCGGTTGTTGATACGAATATGGTATGCCGGAGGGCTGCTTTTAAATTCACCTGCAGCAGTTAATGGTGCATAATCATTTTGTTCTGTTGTCTCACCAAATAGTTCGGCGAGGCCAAAGATTCCTGGAACGAAAGTGTTGTTGTTGAGGTAAAATTCTTCTGTGAAACCGCTGCCGTCATCTTCTTTCAAAGTGTACTTTCCAGAAGGGAATCTTCGTAAATCAATCTGATAGGTTTTTATGCCACCGGTCAAATCAACATTTTCTGAAAGCAACTCTTCTCCGTGAATATTTGTAAGCGTCAATTGTACACTGCCACCCACAGACTGAATCGAATGGTTATGAATGCTGTTGTAAAATTTGATTAAATCATCTTCACCAGTATATTTTAAAGAAGGGCTACCTGTCGGCCCCGATTTGGAAAGGGACATGTTATCTGAATCGACTTTTTCGAGATTGTTGAAATAGAAAATCTTATTTCTTGGAATGTCTAGATCAAGATCACTGAAATTAAAAAAGGAATTGTCTCTTAATTTCAAGATAAAAGTCAATTTCATAGTATCATCTGGTGACAAAAAAGGTTTGTTTTCATTTTCCGGATCAGCGCTAGCAGCAATGATAAAGCCAGATGGCGTTGGAACGTATTTTTGTTTATAATTTTTTATTTGGAGTAAACAATCTGGTGTTGGGACGATCTCCATAAAATTCAACACATGATATTGATTGAGTTGTTTTAGCTTTTCCTCATTGTTCATACTTTCAAAATTTTGCAGTCCCTTATTTAGAAAATAATGGTGCAAAACATTCAACTCAAATAATATGTTAGCGGAAATCCTAATCTTCATATTTCTGCAAGGTTTTCGTCAGAGATTTCAATTTGTTTGATCACGCCTCGTTCATCCTGTTTTCTTAGTAATTTCAATTCAAGGACACGCATTTTGTAAATCACGGATGGCAACTGTTTTCCGCCAAGCATGCCCCAAAGTTGATTGGCTTCTTCAAATCCGGGAGAATATAAATCGATGAGGATTTTAAATGAATCCACTTTGTCTAAGTCATTCAAAGTGCCATTGATTGGTTGTGTATTTTTATGGGTAAATACTTTTTTCGATTGAAAGAACCTTACCGTTCTGGAAAGGTAAGTCAACGCATTTTCGTAGTTCAATGAGTTAAAACTGAAAAGCAAATACAAATTGACAAAAACCGGGGGTTGACTGTAAACCGTTGAAGAATTGTCAGCAGCAGGAGAATAATGCGGTGTGTTTTTTAAAGAGGATTCTTCCTGAACGCGGACCAAAGAAATCACGATTTTGTCATCAAGAGAAGAATCGTTGCTGTTTGGAACATATTTGTCAACGTCGTGAAAAGCAATGTTTCCAATCACGACCCTTTGCTCATCCGGAGTATCTCCAGAAAAAGTATCCAGAAAATGCTCTAATTCGGTTGATATTATTTTTAAAACTTGCAATATCATACTATGGGTTTTTTCATTTTGCAATCAATGAAAAATCGATTTTTACCTTCTGGATTTTGATAAATTCACTCAATGATTATTGAAAAAATTCTAAAATCATTGAGACCTCGTAGTATGTTTGAAATTTTAAAAGTACCATTAATCCAAAACCTGGAAATGGAAGAACAGTATTTATTTAAGTAGAAAATTTGTCGAAAAGAGGATCATTTGGTTTTTGATTATTTAAAATTCGTTTCGTCGCCCTGCAACAATTTTTCAAAAAGAAATAAGATGTGAATTGTCGCTTATAAAATTGGGTTGAAACAAATATATAGAATATTATCTTTGATCGCAAAATTATTATCTGATGTTTTTTTTTAATATATAACTGATAGTAAATTTATGCTTTATTGTCAAAAACGACCTCTTTGGCTTGAAGTAACTCCGCTATCTTTTTAAGCGATTCAGCTATTTCCTTTTTCATTTTAGCATTAATTTTTTCAAAGAGATTTAAAGAGACTTCCATCTTAGTTCCTTTAAATCTGGAAGACCATGAGCCATGTGCTTTTCCATTGATCAGGATAGTGCCCAGGCCGTTTCCACCGGTGGCGCCAAGTTTTCCATAAATATGGTGTTGCATGTCGGTACTAACGAATCTTTCGCGCCCATCTGGGGCATAACCCATCATATAGCTATCCCATTGCGGCAAAATATCAATGCAATCTTTTTGAGGAATTTTGAATGATTCAAAAGCTTGTTGGTCTTCTTTTAAAAGTAACAATCCTTCCCCTATTTCAATGGTTTCAATTGCTGAGAAAGCAGCCTTTGCTTTAGTTGCTGTAGTACCAACCCACCATTGAAAATCTTTGATCCGGGCCGGGCCGAATGCCTGTAGATATTTTTTAGCGAGCCAGATTTGTGCTCTTTCGGGATCGATGTTTTCAAAAGGAGTATGATTCCAGGCTTCGGTAGAAACGTAGCTAATAATATTGGATCGCAAACTTTTGGCACCAACTCTCAACACCTTTTGTTCAAAAGCCATTCTGTTTAGGATGAATTTTAAAAGTTCATCCGGGACATTGGTGTTGCCTTTTAATTCCTTTACGGTTAAAGGTGAAGTAGCTGTTTTTAAAATGGTATTTGCCCAAGCGTCGTATTTTTCCGGTGGAATGTTTCTGCCAGGCTGAGCGTATCTTTTTTCCCAGGAGGGGGCATCGGGAGGATCTAGTGTTGCAGCCATTATCATTGGTGTATCTTCTTTTGGTAACCAATAAACTGATTGCCGCATGGCCGGGACTCTAATAGCCACTCGCTTTTCATCTAAGTCATAAAATGTTTGTTCGTCAAACTTTTGGGTACGAGCAAATAATGAGAGCGCAGCCGTGGGATGAGCGCTGTAAACACCAATAATGGAATTTAAAACTTGTTCAAAACTGCTTGCTTGCTTTCCCAATAATTGGCGATGATGGGACCAATGGGTCAATTTACTTTTCAGGTCAGACATTTAAAATGTTTTTTCGAAAAAACATGATTCTTCTGTGTTGAAAAAGAAATTTAAAACGCTATAAAATTTAAGCTTCCGGTTTTTCCACTTCCTTTTTCAATGCTTCGTTCATCAATTTAAATCCCTTTTTGGTATTATCCAGAATACTTCCCATCAATCCCACCAAAATACCGTTGAATTTTTCTCCATGTATGAAAGTTGTGGTTCCATCCGGATTTTCTTTAAGCTGAAAATAATGCTCGCCATCAAAAATACCTTTGAAAAACAATTTTCCCAACCAACGGAATTCTTTGTTTTCGTCAAATACAAGAACTTTAGGTTTGAATGTCATAGCCTTGCCATCAGGAGGCGTTAGGTGAACAGCTATTTGTTCACCAACGTTGAGATTGCCTTGTATCGATTCTATGAATGGATTCCATTCCGGATATTTTTCAACATTGGTAAATACTTTCCAAACTTTTTCTTTAGGCGCATTGATGATGATTTCTGTTTTTATCTCTTTCATGATTTTCGAGTTTTTATTATTTAGCCCAAATATCCGCCAACGCGGTTGTAAATCATTTGAGGACTCCAGTCGAATTCTTCACCTTTGATCATTCTTGAGGCGTATCGAAATGGTTTAAATCCTTGACTTTCAGCAAATTCGATGATCTCCAAATTTTCAGTTGGCAAGATAATTAATTCACTTTCCGTGGCCCATTTTATTTTCAAGAGCTCAAAACCAGCTTCGTGGTTTTTTGCTATAATCAGCCCATCACCTAATTTGGGTAGGTAAAACCCCATGAGTTCCTGATCAACGTATAGCAAAGCCTTTTCGGTAAAATATTTTAAAATTTCACTTCGGTCTTCGCCCATTGCTTGATAGTCTAAATCAGCAATTTGCTCATAATATTTTGGATCATAACTGATGACTTTTTCTTTTTCTAAACTCCATTCCTTTTGGGCCTCTCTTTTTAAAAAAACATAATCGGATACATGCTCAAAACCTGATTTTTCATAAACCGATTGACCAATCGGGGTAGCTAAAAGCATCTGTGTTCCGATACCTTTCGAGGCGATATACTTTGAAAGATATTCGGTTATAAACCTTCCAATACCTTTGTTTCGGAAAGATTCATCAACGACAATTACACCAATCCATGCTGAATTTTTATTGAAAATAACTTCACCAATACCGATTACTTTATTTTGAAAAATGGCTTTTACCGGATAAAAGAAATCATAATCGATGAATTGATTAAAAACTTTTCGGATGTCATTCCAACCTTCTGGCTGAAGATGCAGGATTTTATCAATATCAGTTTTTAAAAGTGGTTGTATGTCAATTTGGTCAATCAAAGGTTTAATATTTTACTCCAATCCATTTGGAAAATATTGTGGTAATTCAGCGCCTTCCTCACCATATTTGTTGATCAATTGACGCAGAAACAAAGAATAAATTCCTTGATGCTGGAGATATTGTTTGTTTGAAATGTCAACATTCATTCCTGGTTGGAGTCCATATTTGATAAAAGAATTTACAAATACTGTATCCTTACTGATAATATGTAAAGGTGTCGCTGCATCATCACTGTAATCCCAGATTTTATACTCCAAAGTTGGTGGCTGGTGATCACCCAGCAAAACGAAAATGCTGTTTTTGTTTGTTTTCTCTTTTATAAAGTCAGTGACTACCCGCAATTCGTATTCCATTGCTTTTTGATAACGATCAATCGATTCCCCTTTCAGTTCAGGTGCTTTTTCATTTTTTATGTCATCCAATTTCCGCCAATCTGCAACTATTGGTGGAGGATCATACCATGGGCCATGTGATGTCATCGTAATGAAAAACAGAAATTTTGGCGCGGAAACATTTTTGGTGATTTCATCTTCAAAATAGCCCAAAGCATATTGATCCGGCAAACCTCCCAGGTAATCATATTTATAGCCTTCATAAGGAATATCATTGTACATGATCCAATCATCAAATCCCCAAAACCGGTTAATTTTGTTTTCAGGAATTAAGGAATCTGTATTAACATTTGACATCGTAGACATTCGATAAGTCTGATATCCTTGATTATTAAAATATCGGACCACATGCGGAAAATCATAATTCACATTAATCATGTCATTGTATTGAACCTGATTTTCAATTTTCACACCGCTTAAGGTAGAAGTGAAAGCCAGCCAGGAACGCCCTCCTTTTATTGGAGAAATACTGTAGGCCGATGCCATATGCCATCCTTCATTTTTCAAGGATTGACTTAATTCTGATGACAATATTTTGTAAGTACTATCCAACTCAGGACTCAAAGTGGCGACGGTTCCATACGATTCAATAAAAATGAAAAAGACATCCGGTTTTTCGGTCAAAGTGAGTTTTAGATTCTTCCGGTAGGCTTGCTCATTTTCAATCGTTTTTAATTTATCCGCGTTTTTCAATTGCATGCTATTTAAAATCCGGGGAGCCATCCACTGAACCGTCGGCCAATGGGGATTATATGGGTTGTTCCAATATTTAAAAGTGCTGATTAAAATGAATAAAGCAAGTCCGGTGAAAATCCATTTGGTACTTTTCAGTCGTTTAATTTGCTGAAAGCTTTTCACCAAAAGTTTTATTAAAAAAATGATAAAAACGGTAAGCAAAATAAACCCAATGAATGGTAAAATAAAGTTGGTTGCATATCCAAAACTAAGTTCTCTAAGAAAGATCGGCAACACTTCTTTCACCAAAGCAAAATCATTTATAAAGTAAGGTGTTTCTCCATAAAATTTTTGATAAAATTCATAATAGATATTATAATAAAGCTGCAAAATGTAATAAACTGAGATCAATACAAATGATAAGGCTTGAAGCTTTTTGTTATTTCTGGAAAACCACAAAAGGCTGACTACTAATACAAAATCAGCAGCGATGCGAAATATGTCGTGATTGTTGCGGATGAAAAATAATCTCAAATTTCCGGTCCAGGCTCCTGTTGGAATGGTCGATGAAGGGAAAAAAGTGGAAATTTCGTAATAAGCGATAAAATTAGGGATATACAAAACCATGCTCAGTAGCACAAAAATACTCCAGAAAATCCATGCTACACGAGTTGTTGAATTTTTACCCAACTGGTTTTTGTTGATCAATTTCATGTTTGCAAATAACGAAATTTGTTATGAAAAATGCAGCCTGAAGAACTTTAAAATATTGCTTTAGGTTTTCTCATGAATGTTGAAATCAAGCCTAAGATCATTCAGGTTTTAAAGAAATTATATTTCAATACCGCCCAAAAGCTCATTCCGAAAGAATAAAATACCAAAATCGTAGCAATAATCAATGCTGGCCTCGCTATCGAAAAAGGTAAAGCAAATCCCGCAATAAGAGAACCCATTAAAATAACTGCAATTAATCGGGCTCGAAAAACTCGTTCTTCTTTTTGCTTGGGTTCCTTAAAAAATAACAAAGCGATGAAATACAAATATCGAAGCAGGCCAAGGGAAATGATCCATAATCCAAAAGTACCGTTTTGATAAAGCAAACAGGTTAAAGTCAAAACATAAAGCGCATCTGTTTCCATATCGAGGTATTCACCGAAGCTGGATGTCGTTTTGTGTTTTCTGGCCAGGTAGCCATCCAGGCCATCTAAAACCAGAACAAGAAAAGCGATGCTTGCGATTTGTAAACTGGAAAATGAAAAAAAGACTAGCGTAATCAGTAAAAGTAATCGGATGCTGGTCACTATGTTTGCGGCTTCAAAAAGGAAAGTCGTTTGCTGATCTTTGAAATACTTTATGAAATAAAAAGCACTGAAGGAAAACAAAGCGGCTATTCCGATGACTTCAATTTGGTAAGTTAAAAGAAAATAGAATGTGGTGGAAAGTAACAGGATTGCATGAACGGTCATCCATTTTTCAATCCAAATCCTCATAGCTTAGATTAGGTTTTTCTTAATCAACAGCAGGCATTTTACAAGCTTCATCGGGCGTTTTTCCACAAACAGAGCATTCGCCTATTTCATTTTTAAGCATTGGGTTGTTGGATGAGCAGGATCCACGGAATTCCTGACCAGTGACAACCTGTCGAAGATTAATGAGGACAAATGAAACGCCGAAAACGACAAAAATGAGTAAGAAGACATATAAAAACTCCATGTGGTCAATATTTTTGATTTTGGCAAAAGGTGTTTAGAAGTAAACAATTTTTCGCCTAATCAGTTTAACTTTGCGCCTGTTTATCCAACAGGTTTAAATCTAAATGCAAAGATACAACAAATTATGAATCATAAATTGCAAGCATTCGATCGATTACTTAAAATCATGGATGAGCTCAGAGCGAAGTGTCCCTGGGATCGAAAGCAGACCTTTCAGAGCCTTCGAAATCTAACAATTGAAGAAACTTATGAATTGGCAGATGCGATCCTGAACGAAGACATGGAAGAGATCAAAGAAGAGATTGGCGATATTCTGCTTCACATGATTTTTTATGCAAAAATAGCGGATGAAAAACAGGCTTTTGATATTGCAGATGCGATCAACGCGGTTTGTGAGAAGTTGATCAAAAGGCATCCGCATATTTACGGTGATGTAAAAGTTAAAGATGAAGAAGAGGTGAAAAAGAACTGGGAGCAACTGAAATTGAAAGAAGGAAAAAAATCCGTTTTGTCGGGAGTGCCCAACTCACTGCCGGCAATGGTAAAAGCATACCGTATGCAGGAGAAGACCGCTCAGGTTGGTTTTGAGTGGGAAAACAGTGAGCAGGTTTGGGAAAAGGTGGAAGAAGAATTAGCGGAATTTAAAGAAGTTGCCGATAACCCAGATGCGAAAGATAAGCAGGAAGAAGAATTTGGTGATGTGCTTTTTTCACTAATCAACTATGCGCGATTCAAAGGAATTGATCCTGAAACTGCACTCGAAAAGATCAACCGGAAATTTAAGCATCGCTTTGAATACATCGAAGCCCATGCGCATAAATCGATGGATGATATGACTTTGGAAGAGATGGATGCCTTGTGGAACGAAGCTAAATTGAAAAAACCAATGTAAGGGCAAAATATTTAAAATGCAGTTCATCTCACTTTTTTTCAATAAACTTTTAAACAACTAATAAAAAACGTACATTTGCACCGCTAAAACTGATTTTCGTAATCACTATTGGTAAATATTTAAAACTTAAAATACAAATGGCAGTTTATTTAACGAAAGAAAAGACAGAAGAAATTTTTAGTGAATATGGTGGTTCTGCAAAGAACACAGGCAATACCGAAGGTCAAATTGCTTTATTCACCTATCGTATCAATGAATTATCTCAGCACCTTCAAGCTAATAAGAAAGACCACTCCTGTCGGCGTACTTTATTATCTCTAGTAGGTAAAAGAAAGCGTTTGTTGGGATATTTGGCAAAGAAAGATATTACAAAATATCGTGAACTAATTGAAAAATTAGGACTACGTAAATAAAAGTATAAACATAAGAAAGTGTTTCTCCTCTAATGAAACACTTTCTTTTTGTTTTGCGTAAGATTTTTGAAAAGCAAATAGATGAAGAGATAATAGTTTTTTTAACAAAAATCTCTTCAAAATAGATATAAAGGCCTCCTTAATTGGAGTGAGATGGTTGACAAAAGATTTTTAAAAAACCATTCCAAGAATTTAGCTATTACCATCTCGCCTTAAATTTTTATAATGCTCATCTATATGATTGTGCTCTATATTAAAAATTCGTTTTTGATAATTTGTTAAAGAATTTTGAATGAGCGTTTTCGGACATTTAAAAACCGAAAAATCAAAGGAAGTATTGTCTTTCTTTATTTTTTGCTTGGTCCATTTTTAATGATTGCCACTTTACTTAACCTATTAGCATTTTAAATGTGAAATTTAGTACTATAGCAATCGAATTTAATTAATACATAAAATAAAAGAAAAGCATGGGAAAGCAAATTCCTATTAGTACATCAGTAAATTTACCTGATGGCAGAACAATTACCCTCGAAACTGGAAAATTAGCTTCTCAGGCTGATGGATCCGTTGTCGTTAAATTGGGAAACACAATGATGTTTGTTTCAGTGGTTTCGGCCCATGAAGTAAGAGAAGGACAATCATTTTTCCCTTTGTCAGTTGATTATCAAGAAAAATTTGCGGCAGCGGGTAAGATTCCTGGCAATTTTTTCCGACGAGAATCAAGACTTTCTGATTATGAAATTTTGATTTCAAGGCTGGTTGACCGCGCGATCAGACCATTGTTTCCTGATGGATATATGTTCGATACTCAAGTTATTATTAACTTAATCTCTGCTGATGCGGAGGTGATGCCCGATACACTTGCTGCACTGGGAGCTTCCACAGCGCTGGCTATTTCGGATATTCCATGGGATGGTCCTTTGTCTGAGGTTCGCGTAGCGAAGATTGATGGTGAATTTGTTGTAAATCCAAATCGCACAGAACTTAAGAAAGCTGAAATGGATATCATCGTAGCGGCAACAATGGAAAATGTGATGATGGTAGAAGGTGAAGCGAAAGAATGCAGCGAAGCAGATTTGATCAAAGCGATAAAAATTGGGCACGAAGCAATCAAGCCTCAATGCGAAGCGCAACTTGCTTTAGCAAAACTAGTTGGCGAAAAGGCTGCAACCAAGCGAGAACTTGAAGTAGTTGAAGAGGATGAAGACTTGAAAAAGCGAATAGAGGCTTTGGCAAAAGATAAGATTTACGAAGTCTCCAGAGGTGGACTTGAAAAGCATATTAGAAAAGACAAATTTAAAGAGATTAAAGAATCTGTTGTCGAAACGTTGACAGAAGAGCTTGGTGAAGAAGTTTGGGCAGAAAAAAGTGCTGAAGCTTCCAATCACTTTAATAAACTCAAAAAAGAAGTGATCCGTGAAATGGTGATGAGCGAATCAGTACGTTTGGATGGTCGTGGTTTGGCTGATGTTCGTCCTATTTGGAGTGAAGTGGCTTACTTGCCATCGACACATGGTTCGGCAATATTTACTCGTGGAGAAACTCAAGCTTTGGCTTCATTGACATTAGGAACCAAGTTGGACAAACTGATGATCGACACTGCTTTGGATTTTTATTATGAAGACTTTATTTTGCATTATAATTTTCCAGCATTTTCTGTAGGTGAAACGAAACCTATGCGGGGCCCGGGTCGTCGCGAAGTAGGTCACGCCAATCTTGCTCAGCGATCTTTAAAACAGGTTTTGCCAGAAGATAATCCTTATACATTAAGGATTGTATCTGATATTTTGGAATCAAACGGTTCTTCTTCCATGGCAACTGTTTGTGCAGGATCGCTGGCCTTTATGGACGGTGGTGTGCAAATTAAAGCTCCAGTTTCAGGTATCGCGATGGGAATGATTTCAGACGGTAAACGTCATGCGATTTTGACGGATATTTTGGGAGATGAAGATGCGCTTGGAGATATGGATTTTAAAGTGACAGGTACAGAAAAAGGAATTACCGGTTGCCAGATGGATATCAAAATTGATGGATTACCATACGAAACCCTTGAAAAGGCTTTGTCTCAGGCGCGAGAAGGTCGTTTACATATCTTAAATGAAATGAAAAAGACGATAGCCAAGCCAAATGATGATTATAAACCACATGCACCTCGGATCGTTGAATTGATTATTGATAAAAGCTTTATCGGAGCCGTTATTGGGCCTGGTGGAAGTATCATTCAGGAACTTCAAGCTGAAACAAATACGGTAATCAATATTGAAGAAGTAGACGAAAAAGGTATTGTCAATATCTCCAGTAATGACAAAGCTTCCATTGATGCAGCTTTAGCTAGAATTAAAGCAATTACTCATGTTCCGGAAATTGGTGATGTGTATGATGCCAAAGTAGCTTCCGTAATGCCTTATGGTGTATTTGTTGATTTTTCTGGTAAAAGCGGATTGTTACACGTTTCGGAAATATCTCACTCCAGAATAGATAGAGTAGAAGATGTATTCAAACAAGGAGATGAAATCAAGGTAAAACTGATCGGGATAGATCCCAAAACGGGTAAATTCAGGTTGTCACATAAAGTTTTAATTCCTCGTCCGGAACACCAGGAGAATGATCGTTCATAAAATAATAAGTCGGATTTAGGAAATAACTGTTGTTATTAACGCAAAAATGCCCTCACTTTAATTTTTTTTTAAGTGAGGGCATTTTTTTGTTTATTTTCGAAACCTTTTTGGCTTACATATTGTATTTACATAGAAATCCCCACTTATAAGGATTTTTATACAGAAAGTCAAGTTTTTTTTTTGAAAAGCAACTTTTTGTTTAAAAAAACGTATTATTATAACATCAAATATCCTCCGTAATTTTCTACTGAAAAAAAGCCCATACGAACATGCGTCAACTAAAGATTACAAACAAAATTACCGCTAGAGAAAGCTTATCATTGGATAAATATCTCAACGATATTGGTAAAATCCCAATGCTTACAGCTGATGATGAGGCTACACTTGCCAAAGCAATTCGCGAAGGAGATACAAACGCTTTAGATACACTCACAAAGTCTAACTTGCGATTTGTGGTTTCTGTTGCTAAGCAATATCAAAATCAGGGCCTTTCACTGAGCGACCTGATCAATGAAGGAAATGTTGGGTTGATGAAAGCTGCGAAGCGATTTGATGAAACCAAAGGGTTTAAATTTATATCTTACGCAGTTTGGTGGATTCGGCAATCGATTTTGCAATCCATTGTTGAATATTCCAGAATTGTTCGGCTGCCCTTAAATAAAGTTGGTTCGTATAATAAAGTAAATGAAGCATTTTTGAATTTCGTCCAGGAGTTTGAACGTGAACCAACCAATGAAGAATTGGCAGAGTTGCTTGAAATGACTCCTAAAGAAATTAATAATATGCTCAAAGGGAATGGTCGACACCTTTCTTTTGATGCACCTATAAGCGGCGACGAAGGCGATTCGACAATGTTGGATGTGGTTTCTAGTGCAGACGGAATCCTTCCTGACAATAACCTGATGGAACAATCTTTAAAAGAAGAAGTACAGCAGGGTTTGTCCATTTTGTCACCTCGTGAAGTGGAAGTGCTGTCGTCTTATTATGGCCTCAACAATTACAAATCACTTACTTTGGAAGAAATTGGTGATTTATACGGATTGACAAGAGAACGCGTTCGGCAAATAAAAGAAAGGGCTATTCGAAGACTTCGCAAATCATATAATCGCAATAATTTAAAATCTTATCTCGGATAAAATAATAACAGCAATTTTGTTGTTTTATAAAATAAATGAAAATCCTGCTTCTTTACTGAGGTGGGATTTTTTTTGCGTAAATTTACCGTTAGACTATTTATGTTTTGAAAAAGCTAAAGCCAGTAGAAAAATTTTATGAATTTCACTTCAATTATAAAAACCGGATTCTTACTAGCACTAATTTTTACGCTCGGTTGTAAAGATGATAATTCTACCGAGATTAAAAACGACATTAAAAAGCCTGAAGAGATTTCAACCAAACCAACTAAAATGATTGTCAATATTGACAATCTTCGGCTTCGTGCTGAACCTGGAGAAAAGGGCGAAGAAATTGGCCGATTGAAGGAAGGAACCATTGTGTACGATTTGGGAGAAGTTAGCGACTTTACAACCAGAGTTCAATTGCGAGGAATTTGGTTTGATGAACCCTGGCTAAAGGTGAAAACTGAGCAAAATCTGGAAGGCTGGGTATACGGCGGAGCGGTCCATTTTGATTTGGATAATCCCACTGTTTTGTCAAATATGATGATGGAAAAACGGCTTCAAACTTTTTTTGGTAAAGGATTGACTCTTCAGATAAATCGTTATAAAACCAACTATGACAGCTTGAAAACTAGCCATGATTTTGCAGCGAATTTGAGAGAAGGGCTAAAACTTAGAGACACATTAACGACTATTCTTGAAAATAAAATTGCAGTTTCTGATAATTACGACCAAATGCCTGACCTTTTTTGGGTCGAAAAGGCGATACCAGGCTATGTTGCACAATTGGTTGCTGAAGGGACGATCTACTTTCTTTTTCTGGATTTTAAACAGCTACAAAAAAAAGCCTTTAGAACAACAGGAGAAGAGGATGATGATTTTGTAAAACTGAATCTTCAGGTTTATGCGGTGGATAGTGTGGAGTATTTTTATCCATCTTGGTTTATTCAGACCTGGGATTATGGTGGTTGCAGTCTGCTGGGTAAAGGGGAGCATTTAAAGATGTTGAAGGAAATCGATAAGGTTTTAAGTAAAAGCGACTTGTTTGCTAGAGAAATCAAAAAAATTAAAAACAATTTGATAGACGACATCACAAATAAGGATATAGAATATTGGGAAAGTAAAGATAAAATCCTTGTTGAACTTGATACGATTATTGCCGCAAACTTCAAGGTTCTGACGAATGAAGATTTGATTGCTCTGAAAACCCGAAGGAAGCAGTTTGAGTATCCTGCTGAAAACAGCATAAAAGTCAATGTCCGGTCCGGAGAGGTCAATTAAAACAAAGTAGAAAAATGCGCATTTTATTTTTATTAGTGATAATAGGCTTGGTTGTTCTGTTTTCTTTTGCAGCGATTTATGCGTTGTACCAAGTGCTGGTCAATATTCAGCCAGGTAGATCAAAAATAAAAGCTGATTTGCAAAAAATGAAAGTAGAAATACAGCCATTTATCGATGAATTAGTACCCTGGACAAAGGAGGAAATGGAATTGCTTTCCTTAAATCAAATCAACAAAAAAGTCAAAAAAGGAATCATAACAACAGCTAAGGGAGTGATCACCTCAATTTATCATGAACCGTTGATAGCCTGGTCTTATAAACGATATGTTTCACCTGATAATAATGCAGTGATTTATGCCCGAAGCTCTCATCATGAGTTCGTTTTTCGCATCCGAAAGGATAAAACAGAGTTCAAAATCGATAATCAAATAATTGGTTCTTTGAGAGAAAACGGTGTTTTGTATAGTGCTAAAACGAAAAAATTGCTGGCTCGCATCAATCGCCATCCTGATGAATTGTTGTTACCAGTTTTAGTTGGTGAAAAAGAAGTAGCCAGTTTAATTAATCCGAAATTGGCAACTAGAACAAATCCGCGTGCTTTTGAGTTTTTATCAGAGATGGACAAAGAGGAAGAAGCGGTTTTGCTATCATTAGCGATTTACGAATTTGTGAATAACGAAATTCCTGAAAAGCAATAATACATTGACTTAAAAAATATAAATTATGAAAAGGATCTATTTAAGCTTTGTTGTTTTATTAGTAGTCTTGAGTAATCTTTCTGCACAATATAATCAAGATGAAATCTTGAAAGAGATGCAAAAAATGCAGAAAGAAATGTTGAAACAATTTGAAAACCTCGAATTCAATTTTGGAGATTCACAACTTTTTATAGATACTTTTTTTATCAAAGAGTTTGAGCATCAGGACGATTGGTTGCCTTTGGAGCCAAATGCAGAAAGCCTTTCCGGAATGATGGAGTTGTTACAAAAACAAATGCAAGAAATGGATCAGGATGATTGGGCTGAAATTGAGAAATTATTTAAATCTTTTGATGGGTTTTCACCTATAGTTCCAGCGCCTGAAAAGCTCGATGAAGGTAAAAAAGAAGAAGATATTACAAAAAAACTTAATAAAAAACGCAAAGTTTATTCCCTTTAACTTGAGTAGTACCACTTATTTATTATTTTTGCTCAGCCAACAGCGCAACAATATTGATCAATTGTTGTTAAACGCATATCTAAAATTCAACTTAATTAACGAACAGCAGACTACAAAACTATTAAAATGAAAGTTCTTGATTGCGCGAGAGTTATAATCTATAGAGTTAATAAGAAAGGATTGGAGATTTTTTTAGTCAATACCCAAAAAGAAGGACAAGACGTATGGGGAGTTCTTCAAGGAAACCTTGCTTCCCAGCACACCAATAGTCTGTCTCAAGAGGAAAGAGTCATTGAACTTGACCCTGTCAAAGAAGGCGAATCGCTTCACCAAGCATTAGCCATTGAATGTGATTGGCACGAAATACCATCCGTCCGTGCAATGATCAAAGAAGATGTGCGAATTGTAAAAAATCAAATCAAACTACATATTCCGGAACTTGAACAGGGTACTTTTTTTGCTGTAAAAGAAGCGTTCAAAAAAGTGCTTCCTCACGAATATGCTATGCTCAAAGAACTGAAAGATGTGCTCGTTGATCGTAATCAATCAAAATACATCTAAAATCAGATTTTCTTTTCAGCTGTTATTTTTCTAAAGTAAATACTTTTTCAAATTCACCTTCCGGTGAAGAGGGTGGAATATCATTCAAGGTTTTATCAAGATGTTCAAACGCTGCACTTTTGCAATAAGCGATAAAATCTTTGACACTAATTTTAGCTTGAAACGTTAAATCTTCCAGATTGGTTAGCTGGCTTTTAGAAATGCCGGCGTTTTGAAAACTACTTATTATTTGTTGATCCAAAATGTTGTAGAACTGGATTTGCTGATCAATAGCTTTATGCAATTTATTATGATCCGGGGCTTTCAGGTTTTCAATGGCCGCTGAATAATATTCGGGTACTTTTTTTAATTTGCTTTCAACTATTTCTAATCGCTGTTCAATTGGAGTGCTTTCATTTTTCAAAATCGGATCAAAAGCTCCACGAAGATCATAATAAGTCGGGTCGGTTTCGTAGATTTTCCGGATTTCGAAATTGCGGATTTGATTAGTAAGGTAAGGTTTGATCTTATTGTATTCAAATTGCAGAGGAACACTCAATCTTGTGGTGTCAAATATCTGTAAAGAGTCATGGTATTTTTTATAAAATTGTAGATCAGATTCATGCTTTTTCCGGTTTGGAATTAGCAGGATTTTATCAAACTCCTTATGCCCGGATTGAGCTGCCCAAAGTGGAAATTGTTTCCATTTAGATTGATGGAATGATTTTATAAAAACTTTAAAATCAGCATCTTGTGAAGATGGAGTGCATGCAATAACTAGAAAGAGTAATCCAAAAGTACCATATTTTTTCATGCCTGAATTCCTCGATAAAAAGGAAAATTGGTTTTCGATAAAAGTAAAGTTAGCGTTAATATGTTCATCTCAAAAAAATCAGCGCTCAATTTTCTAATTCAAACTTTTACAAAAGGCTTAATAATCCTTACTTTTGCTGCAGCATAAATCTTGCCGCATGTCAATAGAAAAAAAATCGATAGTCCAGACTAATTTTCATTTCGAGAATCAAACTGCATTTTATAAAGGAAAAGTTCGTGATGTTTACAGCATTGGCGACAAACTTGTCATGATTGCTTCAGATAGGATCTCCGCATTTGATCATGTCTTGCCACGACCCATTCCCTTCAAAGGGCAGGTGCTCAACCAGATTGCAACTTATTTTCTCAATGCTACTAGCGATATTGTTCCCAACTGGCTTTTAGCGACTCCAGATCCAAACGTAGCGGTGGGTTTGAGATGTGAACCTTTTAAAATTGAAATGGTCATCAGAGGCTATCTCACCGGCCATGCCTGGCGGACCTACAAATCAGGAAAACGAATGCTTTGCGGTATAGTGCTTCCTGAAGGCATGAAAGAAAACGACCCTTTTCCGGAACCAATAATTACACCGGCAACCAAAGCCGAGGAAGGTCATGATGAGGATATTTCCCGTGAGGAAATTTTGAAGCAAGGCATAGTCAGGGAAGAAGATTACATTCTTTTAGAAAAATATACCAGGGCTCTTTTTCAGCGTGGATCTGAAATGGCTGCCAAACGCGGACTCATCCTTGTGGATACCAAATATGAATTTGGAAAAAAAGACGGTAAAATTTATTTGATTGACGAAATCCATACGCCCGATAGTTCCAGGTATTTTTATGCGGAAGGTTACGAAGAACGGCAAAAACGTGGCGAACGGCAAAAACAGCTTTCCAAAGAATTTGTCAGAGAATGGCTGATGGAAAATGATTTTCAGGGACTAGAAGGCCAACAAATGCCAGCAATGCCTGACGCTTTTGTTGAGAAAGTATCTTCCCGTTATATCGAATTGTTTGAAAAAATAACAGGACAAAAATTTCAAAAAGCAGATACTGAAAATATTCTTCAAAGGATTGAAAACAACGTAACCAACTATTTGAAAAGCGTCTCCGTTTTGAGCTGAAAATGACTTTGCCGAATTATCTTGAATTATTTCGGACTTTAAGCTCAACATAATCGCTCAGATATTCATATCCTTTGCCGAGATGCCCCTTAATTGCAATGGTGGCTCCATGTATTATTGCACTATTTTCAATATCCAATAATTCTTCAATAATATACTTAATAAATTGGTCGCCGAAAGCCCGCGAAGCATCACGCGGCAATTCGTTTGGCAAATTGTCGATAGCCATAACGTCAATGACATTTTCTTTAAAAGGCGCGGTCTCGGATTCGGTTAAAGGGTCATAACCGTAAACAGGATCTTCGATTGTCGAAGGGCGAAGCGTCGATGGAATTGAACTATCGGGAGCAATATCGCAAGTAACATCAGCAATGACTTTTAAAGAAAAGTCAGTGTGTTTCATAACCTCATTACTAAAAAATGCTGGTGCCTGGTTTGCCCAAAAAATGCCATTGATCATAACGTCACTGACTTTTGTGTAGGGTTCAAATATGCTTTTGAATAACTCTGGTTGATTGTAAAAAGTATTTTTGTCATATGCACTGCCATCAATTCTGGCTGCATAATCCTCAGGTTCTAATTGCGTGAAAACAGGATAGCTAAACTTTTTGGACAAATATTCCGATGGATCTACTTTTTTGATACCCATATCTTTCAACACAAGTGCTGCTCCATGACCAACTCTTCCAGTTCCTGTAAGGACGATCTTCATAGGAGGAAGCTTTAGTTTTTTATAAACTTCTTTTGCTTCAGCATAATCGTGGCAGTCTTTGATTCGCTTCAATTGAAAAAATCCTGTTCGCAAGCCATAGGTCATGATACCATTGTGTGCACCCACCATTCCCGCAAATTTTCCGAATGCGATAACCCGTTGACCTTTTTCGTTTTTAAGCATTTCATAATCGATAAGGCGAATATCTTTTTTCAGGATTTCCTGTAACAGCTTTCGATTACGAGTTTGTTTTTTAATGGTATGAGAAAAGATGAAATAAACCTTATGGTTTTGTAACTGCTCAACAGGAACCTCTTTGACCCCCATCAGGATATCACAATCAGAAAGATCTTCAATCACTTCGACGCTTTCTTTGAGGTATTCTGCATCTGAATAGCAACGATCCGGAGAGGATTGAACAACTACATCGATGGGATAATTCTTTTTTATAAAAGCACATTGCCTGGGTGTCAGTGGCACTCTTGAGTCAGTTGGGATTTTCCCTTCTCTTATGATTCCTATCTTCATTTATTGTAGTTTTCAATTGGGAGGCAAAAATAGTGCAAACTTTTATAAAAGAACATTTAGTGTAGTTTTTAGTTTTTTATGATTTGTTGATTCAGCGTTCTTTTTGAAACATTGATTCAATGTAATAAGGAAAAGATTAAAGGAATAGGTAAGTTATTTTAAAAAAAATGCTCCGACGAAAACGCCGGAGCAAATTGACATGTAGTCTTACAATTAAAGTTTGCTTTCCCGCAAAGCAGAGACCTATTTATAGCCTCGTAACTTTAATTTTTTCACAAAAGGTAGTATCTCCAATTTCAATCTTCACAAAGTAAATTCCAGCGCTCCAATTGGAAACATCTACTTTTTGATGGGTGTTAGGATCAGAAAACTCAGTCATTAACTGGCCCAGGGTGTTATAAATCTTGATGCTTTGCATCAACTCGGTTCCATTATAATTAATGTTCAGAATATCATCTGTTGGATTTGGGAAGACCTCTAAATCTGATTCTAGTGGTGACACCGTACTTGTTGAGATTTCTACGATCTCTGTTGGAGTCCAAAGTGGCACAGGTAATTCATTGAAAGTGATGGCTTTGACATTTTTGATTTTCACTTCAACTTCTGATTTGCCCAGAATATCGTCTATTATTCCAATGAAGTAACCAACTGTTCCCTGACCACCCACATTTTCCTGGTTGTTTCGGGTCAGTGCTACTTCGATGATACCATCGGGAGCAAATTTCTTGCTTAGTGTAATCAGATTTTGCCCATTTTCGCCAAGCCAGCTTGAACCAAGTTCAACGGTGACCTGCGATTCATCCATCATGTCTACATCGAATTCGATGGTGAAGGCCAAACCGTAAATCTCTTCAACCGGAATATTTAGCGTTCCGAGCAC
Source organism: uncultured Saprospiraceae bacterium (assembly GCA_963793295.1). GTDB lineage: Bacteria > Bacteroidota > Bacteroidia > Chitinophagales > Saprospiraceae > JAHDHW01. The sequence continues at coordinate 37,133 of CAWBZX010000031.1, forward strand.
AATTGGAGCTTCGAAAGGTACATTGAGTTCTATTTCATTGGCACCTGGCAAATCAACAAAAAGTGAAGGATCATTTGGCGTGCCTTCAAGAGGAACGAAGATTGGCACCTGGCCGTGGGTCAATCCGTAGTTTTCAAGGATAGCAACCCGGTCGTCAATATTGACTGTTCCGTCACCATTACAATCCGCATGTTTGAAATTTGTTTCATTTAAAAACTCATCAGCCCAATTTTCGCCAGGCATTGCAAACCAATCGTTGTTGATCACATCTCGTGCAGGACCTTCGGTGTTGAATGCAATTCCTACGTTTAATAAATCAAAATGGTTTGCAGTATTGTCATAGTTAGCATCGCCAGGCCATACATCTGTCAAAGGATCATCCACATTGAAACACACATTGTCTATTTGGAACTCAATTCCACCGGTGAATATTGATTCAATATTACCTTCAAAAGTAGCAATACCTTCGTCAGGATTGTTTTCGTCTACATCAAAATGTACGGTTACATTTGGCGTTAAGGAAAATGAATAATCCTGGTCAGGTAAAACATAGGTTACTGGCTGTTGACCATTGGCCGAGATTGCGAATGGTACCCCACAATTATGATAATTGAATACTACAAGGGTTGGATTTTCGTCCAATTCATTGAAATCGAAACGCAATCCATTAAACATGAACATTCGGATGCCGCTGGCCATTTCAAATGGAGAACAAATATCCTGGTTAGTAGCAAAAAGATAGTCGTAATTAAGATTACCCAAAGGATCCATTACCCCTTCAATTGTAACATATACTCCATTTTCAATTAAAAGCAGATCCCCTGCTTCACTATTTGGCCCACCATAATTAACGCCGTTGTAAAGGCTTTCAAACTGGATACAGGTATTGGCTCCTTCAAAACAGACCGGTGCTTCAATTTCAGTGAAATTCCAGCAATCATCAACCAACAAATCGACTACTATGAATTCCAGGACTTGCCCGTTTGCTTCAAATGGTCCTAAAGTTATCGGCAAATTGTTATAATCAAATTCACCATAATTATTGCCATTGCCAAACACCTGGAATCCTTCATCACTGACATCCTGATAATCAAAATCAAGAATCACATAAAATTCTCCATTTTCGCATTCTGTTGTTTCGGCATTTATTTCACCAATAATACATCCGGTATTGTAGCAATCAGGTATTTCAATTATAACTGCATCTCCACAAACATCATTTTCCTGATCAAATACTGCGAATGGAAGTATAATTCCTCCTGCACAATCTACTTCGTTGTTTGGAATTTGGATGATATAACTGTTTTGTCCATATTCGAATGTTGCTAAATAATTGCAAGCAAGTACTTCAAAATGATCGCTTACTCCTGAATATTCAAAAGTGAATTCAACAAAAAGGTCGTCTCCATCACAGAATGCCTCTGTAACCAAGTCGTAAATATGACAGGCTTCTTCACAATCTAATGCCTCGAATTCAGTGGTTGCGCAACAGTTAGGCATGTCGTTGATGCAAACTGTAATCACATCGAAGTCATTGCCGCTTGGTACAAAATGTTGAATAACAACTGGAAGCTCGTTCAAAGCAAAAAAACCGATTGGTTGATTGTTCGCATCAAAGACCTCGAAGAAATCATTGCCAGGATTCTGGTATTGGAAATTAATTGCAATGCTGTAAGTTCCATCATCATTACACTCCAACGGATCAACGACTAACTCGGTGATGTTGCAATCATTGTTTCCACAGTTTGGTGCTTCGAGAACGACCTCCGCATGACAGCTTTCATCCTGCTGATCGAAAACGACAAATTCTAAAAGCTGTCCATTACCATCAAATGGTCCAAGCGTAATATAAAGGTCAGCGTAAGCAAAAGTTCCATAGTTGTTTCCATTACCATGGACTTCAAAAGAATCGCTGGTATTTTGATAATTAAAATCAATATCAACAAGGAATTGGTTATTGTCATCGCAGTCATAAGCTTCAGCGATCAAATCCCAGATTTCGCAATTATTAGTTGGACAATCGAGTGCTTCAAACTCTGTAGTTGCGCAGCAGTTAGGCATATCGTTGATGCAGACGGTGATTACATCAAAGTTATTTCCGCTTGGGACGAAGTTATGATGAGTGACTGGCAATTCATTGAGAGCGTAGAATCCAATATTATTACCATTTCCATCAAAAAGGTCAAAGAAATCATTTCCAGGATTTTGATATTGGAAATTGATAACAATATTGTAAGTACCATCGTCATTACAATCCAGCGGATCAACGACTAACTCAGTGATGTTGCAATCATTGTTTCCACAGTTAGGTGCTTCGAGAACGACCTCCGCATGACAGCTTTCATCCTGTTGATCGAAAACGACAAATTCTAAAAGCTGTCCATTACCATCAAAAGGCCCAAGCGTAATATAAAGGTCAGCGTAAGCAAAAGTGCCATAATTGTTTCCATTACCATGGACTTCAAAAGAATCGCTGGTATTTTGATAATTAAAATCAATATCAACAAGGAATTGGTTATTGTCATCGCAGTCATAAGCTTCAGCGACCAAATCCCAGATTTCACAATTATTAGTTGGACAATCAAGTGCTTCAAATTCAGCAGTTGCGCAGCAGTTAGGCATATCGTTGATGCAGACGGTGATTACATCAAAGTTGTTTCCGCTTGGGACGAAGTGTTCGTAAGTGATGGGCAGGTCATTGAGAGCATAAAATCCAAGGAAATTGCCGTTCCCATCAAAAAGGTCAAAGAAATCATTTCCAGGATTTTGATATTGGAAATTTATAACAATATTATAAGTCCCATCGTCATTACAATCCAGCGGATCAACGACTAACTCAGTGATGTTGCAATCATTGTTTCCACAGTTTGGTGCTTCGAGAACGACCTCCGCATGACAGCTTTCATCCTGTTGATCGAAAACGACAAATTCTAAAAGCTGTCCATTACCATCAAACGGTCCGAGCGTAATAAAAAGATCAGCGTAAGCAAAAGTGCCATAGTTGTTTCCATTACCATGGACTTCAAAAGAATCGCTGGTATTTTGATAATTAAAATCAATATCAACAAGGAATTGGTTATTGTCATCGCAGTCATAAGCTTCAGCGATTAAATCCCAGATTTCGCAATTATTAGTTGGACAATCGAGTGCTTCAAATTCAGTGGTTGCACAGCAGTTAGGCATATCATTGATGCAAACCGTAATGACATCAAAATTATTTCCGCTTGGGACAAAGTTATGATGAGTGACCGGCAATTCATTGAGTGCGTAGAATCCAATATTATTACCATTTCCATCAAAAAGGTCAAAGAAATCATTTCCAGGATTTTGATATTGGAAATTGATGACAATATTATAAGTACCATCGTCATTGCAATCCAGTGGATCGACTACCAGATCAAAGATATCGCAATCGTTATTTCCGCAATTCGGTGCTTCGATGACAACTTCAGCATTGCAACCGTCAATAAGCTGATCATGAATATTGAATTCTAAGGTTTGTCCATTTCCGTTAAATGGCCCAAGCGTTATAAAAAGATCATCATAAGCGAAAGTCCCGTAGTTATTTCCGTTTCCAACAACAACAAAAGAATCGCTGGAACTTTGAAAGTTAAAATCTATATCGACAAAGAAAACTTCATTTGGAGTGCAATCACTGGCTTCAGCGACCAGATCCCAAATCTCACAATTGTTTACGGGACAGTTTGGTGCTTCAAATACTAATTCAGTGTTGCAATTATCATCCTGTTGATCGAAGATGAAAAATTCTAAGGTTTGTCCATTTCCTTCAAAAGGTCCAAGGGTGATGAAAAGATCAGCGAAGGCAAAGGTTCCATAATTATTTCCATTGCCAAGTACAACAAAGGAATCGCTGGTATTTTCAAAATTAAAATCTACATCGAGAAGGAACTGGTCATTATCATCACAATCATGTGCTTCCGCAACAACGTTCCAAATTTCGCAGTCAAGCCCTGGACAATACGGCGCTTCGATAACAACTTCAGCGGCACAACCATCATTTTGTTGGTCAAAGACGACAAATTCTAAAGATTGACCATTACCTTCAAATGGACCAATCGTTATGACGAGGTCAGCGTAAGCAAAGGTTCCATAGTTGTTTCCATTACCATGGACTTCAAAGGAATCGCTGGTATTTTCATAATTGAAATCAATATCTACGAGGAAAAATTCACCATCGCAATCATGTGCTTCAGCGACTAAACCCCAGATTTCGCAATCAATTCCCGGGCAATAAGGTGCTTCGATAACAACATCAGCGGCACAACCATCATTTTGTTGGTCAAAGACGACAAATTCTAAAGATTGACCATTACCTTCAAATGGACCAATCGTTATGACGAGGTCAGCGTAAGCAAAGGTTCCATAGTTGTTTCCATTACCATGGACTTCAAAGGAATCGCTGGTGTTTTCATAATTGAAATCAATATCTACGAGGAAAAACTCGCCATCGCAACTATGCGCTTCAGCAACCAAATCCCATATTTCACAAATATTTACATCACATTGTATCGGGTCGATTACTGTGAAATCTGAACAATTGGGATTGGCCAGATCAGTAACAACAAATTCGTAAATGGTGATTCCATCTCCAACTAAGGGTCCAATTGTAACAGGAAGATCATTGTAATCAAAATCACCATAATCAGTGCCATTGCCATGAATGGAAAAAAGATCACCTGTGTTTTCATAATCAAAATTAATCGTCACCCAAAAAAGCATCCCGTCACAAGGCCCCGGATCTGCAACTACATTTGAAATTTGACATTGCGGAGTCGGACAGTCTAGTGCAAGAAATTCTTCAGTTGCACAACAGTTTGGCATGTCATTGATGCAAACCGTGATGACATCAAAATCATTTCCGCTAGGAACAAAGTTTTCGTGGATTATTGGAAGATCGGCTAATGCATAAAAGCCAATATTATTACCACTTCCATCAAAAAGGTCAAAGAAATCGTTTCCAGGGTTTTCATAATTAAAATTGATGAAAATATTGTAAGTCCCATCATTATTGCAATCTTGCGGATCTACGACCAATTCTATTATAGCACAGTCACCTTGCACATCACAGAAAACCGGATCGATGACTGTAAATTCACTGCAATTGGGGTCAAGATTATCGGTTACCACAAATTCATAAATAGTAATTCCGTCTCCTTCAAGCGGACCGACTGTAATTGGCAATTCATTATAATTGAAAGTGCCATAGTCATTTCCGTTACCAGCAACCGTAAAGAGATCGCTTGGATCTCCTGCCACATCAAAATTGATTTCTACGAAAAAAACACCATTAGGCGTACATGGCTGAGGCGTGGCGGTTAAGCCGAAAATTTCACAAGCTATTGAGGCTTCTTCGTGGAGGATTTTCGTTGTGTTAGCATCTGAAGAAGTATAACAATACTGATAAACAGATGGTTATGAATGTAATTAGAGCGGCTTTTATTGAAACTGTATTCATGGTAAAATATGTTTTCCCGGTTAGAAACTTTCTACGTTACAAATATGCTCAGTAACTAATCAAATAAAAAACACAATTGCGCTTGTTTTTTGATTTTTTTATCTCTATATTTAAAATATTGAATTTTATAAAACCATGTAATTCAATGATTTAGATTCAATATTTTAAAATAAAAAATTGAAAAAAAATAGTGTTACGTAATAATTTAATTAGAATATTAAATTCTTTTTCAAGAAAAGAGATGACACGCTTTGTTGAATTTTCGCGGTCTCCTTACTTTAATAAACATCAGGAGGTGGGAATGCTAATTGATTATTTGAACAAATCTTATCCAGACTTTAATAGTCAGAATTGTCAACGCAAGGTTATATACAAATCACTTTTTCCGCAGCAAAAACACAACCAAAGCCATTTGGCGCTTTTGTTCACATATTCGATAAGATTGCTGGACAAGTTTCTGATTCAAGAGCAATTTAAAGAAAATATCGCTTATCATAAAGTTTTATTGCTTAGGAATTTACGGCAAAGGAAGCAATATAAGTATTATGAAAAAACAATGATGAGCCTGGAAAATGAATTAGAAACCAGTCAGTATAAAAATAGTACGCATTATAATTTGCGATTTTTAAAAGCATCTGAATCTGATGCTTATTTTACGCAGCGCTCAAAACATGAAAATGACGATAGCATACAACTGAAGCAAAATAACCTGGACAATTATTATCTCGCCGAAAAATTAAGAGATGCCTGCGAGATGATCGTTCGAAGTAATATTCTGAAAGTAAATTATTCTACGGGTTTATTGGAATCTGTTCTATCTGAAGTGCGAAGGAATATAAAATATTATGAAACCATTCCTTCAATAAGTGTATATTTTCATATTTATCAAATGATTGTGAAAACGGGACATGCATATTATTTTGAAGCCCTTCCTGTATTACAAAAATACAGTTCCTTTTTTCCGTATGAAGAACTCCAAAATATCTATAACTACTTACAAAACTATTGTATTGAACAAATCAACAAAGGGGAAAGCCAGTTTTTGAAGGAGACGTTTAATTTGTTTAAAGACCAGTTAGATAAAGAACTATTGATGGACGAAAACGGCTTCCTCGATCAATGGCATTATAAAAATATCGTCACAACAGCGATTCGACTGAAGGAAATGGAATGGGCGAAGCAGTTTATAGAAAATTATAAAGAACGTCTTCATCCTGAAGTGGTTGAAAATGCTTACACTTACAATCTGGCTTCCTATTATTACAGTACCAAACAATTTGGTCAGGTACTCGATCTCCTTGTAAAAGTAGAATATACAGATATTCAGTATAATCTGGGTGCAAAATCTCTTTTGCTGCGAACCTATTATGATCTGGAAGAAAATGAAGCTTTACTTTCTCTTACTCGTTCGTTTAAGCAATATCTCAATCGTAATCGGTTGATTCCCGAAACGAGAAGGCAGGGGATGTCAAATCTTATTCGGTTTACGAACCGGGCTTGTTCAATTAAAGCGAATATCGGATTTGATTCAAAAACAAAAAGTCAAAAAGAATTGAAAAAATTAATGGAAGAGATTCAGTCAAAAGATCCAATCATCAATCAGGATTGGCTTGATAGTAAGATAGAAGAGTTGAAACGCTTAATATTTAAAAATTGAATTAAAACAAACCGTTAAGGAGCGGCGTGAATTTAACAAGGATTTAATACTTTTGCCCATCGCAATAATTTTCATCTATACGTTTAAGTTTTAACTTTGTTTTTTTAATCACATAAAAATATAAACTATGAAAATTCGATTTTTATTACTAGCCCTTTCTGTAATTCTTATCGCATCTTGTAAAAAAGATGACCCAATTCCTGATGGCGAGGCAACTTTGAAATATGATGGAAATAACAACTCTGGTCCTGAACTTGAGGCGGGATACCATGAACTTGCGGTTTATTTTCCTTCAGGTACGATGTCGGCTTATAAAGACTGGAAACTTTCGGAAGTCACCTGGTTTAGCGGAGGTGTTGATCCAAATGTTTCTAACGATTCTTGCGCTGTTAAAATATATGGCGCTGGAAATTCTTCAACTGAACCGGGAGCTTTATTGTATGAAGTTGATGTCACCGGAACCTTAATTGCCAATACAGATGGGCAATGGCGGATACATCTCTTGCCTACTCCTTTGACTGTTTCTGGTGATGGCATTTGGATAAGCCTTGCAATTCGTCAGGACAGCAAAAGACAATTTATTGGTTGTGATGCCGGGCCTAATGTAGCCAATGGCGATTGGTTATTTCAGGATGCTGATAATCAATGGAAGACTTATGTCGAACGAACTACAGAAAGCGTAAATTGGAACATCAGAGCAAAAGTTGAACAGTAACCCAGATAAAATAATTGAAATAAAAAAGCCTGCTATTCATTTGAATAGCAGGCTTTTTTATTAATACAAACTTTATAAATCGACTATGATTTCGAGCTCCATTCAGCCAATTTAGCTTCGATTTTAGCTTTGGATTCTGTGTAATAATTGTCTTCTTCAGAAGCTTCATCCAATGCAATACACTTCGCGACGCTTTGAACAGCACTTTTGTAATCCCCGTTAGCTGCTTCCGCTTCCGCTCGGATAAACCAATTCCAGCCGTGACTGTATAAATCAGTGGAAGCTTTGGCCCATTTTAGTGCTATTTCTGGCTTTTCGTTTACACTTAAAAGCAAATCAGCTCCCTCGGCATAATAAGACCAATGACGCTTTTGTTGGGTTGTATCAGCTACAGCAGCTTCTACATTTGCTATGGTCTGATCCAAATAATCTACGCTGAACCGGATAAACAGACGAGCCTTTTCCCATCCAATACGGATATACCCTTTATCCATTCCTTGAGCAACAATACCGTAGGTCAACAGTTTTTCACTCGATTTCTTAAACTTAGGGCTTATGGTTATCCGCAAGGCGTCTTGAGTTTCATCATAATCGTAAGCACCCCATTGATCAGCTATTTTATTGAAGATCAACGTCCAATCACCTTCTGCTTTTGGAATAATAAAAAAGGAATACTTTCCAGCGGGTATTTCTTGATTTTCTATCAATAGGTCGGTACTAAATTCCATAGTAGTCGCTTCATTAGCACCTGCACGCCAAACTTTATCGTAAGGTACTAAAGCGCCCCAGATTTCCCGGTCATTAACAGATGGACTTCCATAATTGATGGTAATGTCGGTCAAGCCAATTGTGTAAGAAGTACTGGCTTTAGGACTTTTACGCGGTAAATTTAATTGGCTGAATGCTGAAAATGTAAAACTTGTTAAGACAAATAAGGTTAGCATTGATTTTAAAGAGAATACAAATTTCATAATTAAAAATATTTTGATTTTAATAATTTACAAAGCCGCGAATATACACCTTTACTATCAAATGAAAAATCGTTTGAATGACTGTAAGTAGTTAAAAAATGTTAAAGAATTGAATTCACTTTAAAAGGGGGGGCTTGTCGCAGCTGGATCAAAAGTTAGAAACGTCTTTTTTAATCCATTTCTTCTCCCTTAAGTTGTTGCAAAGTGTGAAACAATTCGCCTTTGGAGATCAAACATCCATTTTCCATCATTTCGAACAATTCCAATTCTCTTTGCCTGGAAAATTGTTTTTCAGCTTGATAGAGTTTGAGTTGAGCAGAAGAATTCTTCAATTGCTGAAGCATTTTATTAGGGGTGGTTGGTTTAGTGAAATCCAGCGTTGAATGCCCTTCAATAAACAATCCCATCATCACGATTTTGTCTTCCAAACAATGAAAGAGCTTCATATCATTTGGTGTTTTAAATTCAAGGTGTTCTATTTTTCTAAGGGTTCTTTCAAAAATCAAGTCGCTAAATACATCAATAAGATCGTTTGATTTGTTAGGGCTCTTTTCTTTCATTTTGACCCAATCATCACCAATTATGCTATTGCTGGCTAGAAACCTTATAAAATCCTGTTCCAGTTCCTCAAGTTCTTCAATAGTGAGCCGTCTGTATTTCATCGGAATGTATTCTAGTATAAAAGTTATCCAAGTTACTGCTTTTCACTTATCCTGAAAAGAGAAAGTATAAAAACAAAACCATTTTTCGTAAAATTGCAAGAATTTTAAAACAAAATGCAAAATTTATGGATATTCTTACCCTTTTTATAATGCCGGATTTTGGAGAACCTGAAATTTGGTTCAGTTTGTTGACATTAATTTTTTTGGAAATCGTTTTGGGCGTTGACAATATTATATTTATTTCAATTACTTCAAGTAAATTACCAGAAGACCAACAAGCCAAAGCCACTAATATTGGATTGATTCTGGCTATGGTGCTACGCATTATTTTGCTTTTCGGAATATCCTGGCTCATAGCTATGGAAGCACCCTGGTTTCACGTCGATTTTATTGGTATCCACGGGGCTTTTTCAGGCCAAAGCATCATTCTTTTTGGGGGAGGGTTGTTTTTGTTGTATAAAAGCGTAACAGAAATTCACCATAAATTGGAAGGGGAAGACCACATTGATGGCATTTCGTCTGGCAAAAGAACAACGAGCCTTCAAAGTGCGATTATTGAAATTACAATTATAAATATAGTTTTTAGTTTTGATTCTATCCTTACAGCCGTAGGGATGACAAGTGGTGTGAAAGGAGGTAATGGCCCCGAGGGAGAGTTGATTCTCATGATTATAGCAGTTGTTTTGTCTGTTATTATAATGATGATTTTTGCGGTACCGGTCGGCCGCTTTGTCAATAAGCACCCAACAGTTCAAATGCTGGGACTTTCTTTTTTACTATTGATTGGTTTCATGCTGATTGCAGAAGGAGCGCATTTGGCACATTTAAATGTTGCAGGAGCTGAGATTGGTTCTGTACCAAAAGGTTATTTGTATTTTGCAATCGCATTTTCCCTTTTGGTTGAATTTTTTAATACGAAACTGCGTAAAAAACGGAAACCTATTCAATTGCATGGCGTTCAAAAAGAAGCCCTTGATAGTGGATTGTTAAAGGAATAAAGTATTATATAGTAGATCATCTATTTGGTAAAAAGAATTTACTTTATTTAGTACCTTACGTTTCGATTTTTTTGATGGGGGGCAGGAAGTTTTCATTTGATAAATTATTAATTAAAAACGACTAGCAATTGCTTTATTTTGTCAATTTGAGGAGCGTACTTTTTTATACGATTTTCATCTTTTTTTTCAGTTGTAAAACAGATACATCAACGCCTGTTTCTTATCTCAAGCTTAAAGGTGATACGATGGGTACCACTTATCATGTTACGTATGAAGATAGTTTGAACAGGGACTTTCAAAAAGAAATCGATGCGCTTTTAGAGACTATAAATATGGATGTTTCCACTTACATCGACTCTTCTTTTATTTCAAAATTCAACCAGGCTGAAAAAGAAATAAAGTACCTGAATTTATTAGAAAAAAACGCATCTCAAAAACATAAACATTTTCGATTAAATTTTGAGAAAGCAGCTGAAGTATATAAAAAAAGCAGTGGATTCTTTGATCCGACCATTATGCCTTTGGTTAATTATTGGGGCTTTGGTTATGCTGAAAAAAAAGCGGTTGAAAAAGTAGACAGCATGAAAGTGGATTCGCTGATGCAATTGGTAGGTTTTGATAAAATTGAAAAACGCAGCCTGAAGGATGGATCTGTCTTTCTTGTAAAATTGGTTCCAGGAATTCAACTTGATTTTAGCGCTCTTGCCAAAGGTTACGGTGTCGATGCAATTGGAATGTTTTTAGAAAAAAAAGGTGTCGAAAATTATATGGTTGAAATAGGCGGAGAAGTTCGTGCAAAAGGAAAAAATCAAAATAATGAGTGGTGGAAAGTAGGGATTAATATACCTGACGAAAAAGCGGATATTAATGATTTTAATTCAAAAGTGTCCTTGAAAAACCGGTCATTGGCTACTTCAGGCAATTACCGGAATTATTACAATGTCAATGGGATCCAATATGCGCACACCATAAATACTAAAACAGGTTTTCCTGAAAAGAACCAATTGTTAAGCGTTTCTGTTTTTGCAGAAGATTGTATGACCGCTGATGCTTTTGCAACAGCTTGCATGGCCATGGGACTCGAAAAAGCTTTTGACCTTATTAGCAGAAGCAAAGGCTTAGATGGTTACTTTATTTACAGCGAAGATGATGGAAATATGATGTATATGCATACAAAAGGACTGGAAGACATTTTAGTAGATTGATTTATTTGTAGTTAATAGTTTGAAATTTTTAACCCTTAACCCCAGCTCATAACCCCATAGAAAATAAAAAAAATACAAGCATATGAAATTAAATTTGGAACGAGATATTTGTTTTTTTGATTTGGAAGCCACCGGTTTGAATGTGATACGGGACCGGATCGTACAAATTGCCATTATCAAGTATTTTGCTAACGAACAAGAACCGGAGGAGTTTGAAATGCTGATTAACCCGGGAATTCCAATTTCCGAAGAAGCCATGAATGTTCATGGAATCACCCCAAAGGATCTTTCGAATAAACCCACTTTTCAGCAGGTTGCTCAAAAAATCTATGATTTTATAGGAGATGCGGACTTGGGAGGATACAATTCCAATCGTTTCGACGTTCCTCTTTTGATGGAAGAATTTGCACGAGTAGGAATTGAATTCGATGTAACATTCCGCAGAACCATTGATGTCCAGCGGGTATTTTACAAAATGGAACCTCGAACCCTCCAAGCAGCTTTGCGTTTTTATACTGGAAAAACAATGGACAATGCACACAATGCATTGGCTGACGTTCAGGCGACAGTTGATGTTTTTAAAGGGCAACTCGAATATTATCAAGAGACAGATTTGCTTGATAATGACGGAAACACTATTGAAAAGCCTATAAAAAATGACATTCAAGTTATTCATGATTTTACAACGGACCTTAAAACCATTGATGCAACCCAGCGGTTAAAATATAACCAGGATGGGATCGTTGTATTCAATTTCGGCAAGTATATTGGTCAACCGGTTGCAGAAGTAATCTCAAAAGACAAGCCTTATTACCATTGGATTCAGAACAAAGAATTTTCAACGCAAGTCAAACAAATTGTTAAAAAGATTTATAAAGACTATGAAAAAGAACAGCAGCAATAAACGGTTTATTTTATTGCGAAATGCTATCTTTTTTTTGATACTTCTATTAAGTTTTTCCAATTGCAAAGAAAAGATTGAAGGTTGCCTGGATATTGAAGCATCTAATTTTGCCTTTTCGGCAGACATACCTTGTCCTGATGATTGCTGTAATTACCCGACTATGACTTTCGAAATATCTTTTCGAATGGATTCACTTAGTCTCGTTTATGGTAATCCATATGATTTGCCTTTTGATCAGGTGATAAAGATCACAAAAACTAAATTTTATATTTCGGATATTAGCCTTACAAATGATACAGAACGCTTTATCATCAGGGATCGGATTGATCTGCCTCTAAATGATGGTTCGACAGGGCTTACTAGTTTTGTTGATGATTTCACTTTAGTGAGCCGTGATTTTTCATCTTTTGTTTATGAGATAGGAGAAATCCGTGGTTCCGGTTCATTCGATACACTACGTTTTTTTGTAGGGCTGGAGGAGACAGCCAACAAGGTTGAGCCAACGTCAGCGCCACAAGGGCATCCATTGTCGATTCAGGCTGATTCGATGTGGAGTGTCGAAAATGCGTATGTTTTTAATAAATTAATTATGATTCCGGACACTATTCCGCCATTGGACACTCTGGAGTTGGAGTTTAATATCACAGGAGTCAGAAAGGAAATTGTGCTTCCTTATAAAGTCAATTTAGAATTAGGAAATGATATAACGGTGCCGATCAAGGTAGATTATTTGAAATGGTTTGAGGGCATAGATTTTGAAGTTGATTCAACCATGGTCGTTAACGGTATTATTGGGAATACCAAGCAAGCATTTTCTATCAATGAATAATTTGTGGATTTTAAAATGACTTTTTTCAACAACAACTGACCTATTATTGCTGTTAAAATAATTGAATCCCAAAATGGACTAATTTAAAATTTATAACAATGAAAAATCTATTATTTTTACTTTTATTTGGTGTTGTATTATTCGCAAATTCTTGTAAAGACAACCCACAAGTCGAACTCACCTCAGATGTCAATCTGAATTTTAATGCAAATTATAACGATGAGTTGCTTTTGCTCGAAAAGGAATATCTGTACGAAGGTGATATGCCGATCAAATTTTCCCAATTCAATTTTTACGTTGCCAATATAGCATTAATCAAACAGATTGGAAATGAGTTTGAAGAAACCGAACTTCTTGAAATTGATTTTGTTGATTTTCCATACAATTTGAATCAGGCTGTTGAAGCCGAAAAAGGGCAAACCATCCAAATCAAAAAAATTCCTGTTGGCGAATATGACGGAATTAAAATCGGATTTGGTGTTCCTGCTGATCTCAATCGGACTAAACCCAATGAATATAGTTCTGGAAATCCTTTGAGTATGGCTAGTCACTATTGGGATGGATGGAGTAGTTACATTTTTTCAAAAATTGAAGGAAAAGCCGATATGAATTTTGATGGATCTTTTGAAACTAACGATGGAGAAGGCCTGGCTTACCACATGGGGACAGATGAAGTTTATACGACGCGTACGTTGTTTGAAAACCTTTCTCTAAAAGACAATGAGACCTTAGAACTACAATTGAATATTGATTTAAAAGCATTGTTTTTGATGCCTAATCCAGATTATGATGCCAATGGCGATGGTTATTTGGACATTGAGAATTTTGAAAGTGTGCATGCCGCAGATCGTTTGGAAATTGCAAAACAGATGATGAACAATTTTTCTGAGGCAATTAGTTTAATTAACTGATAGCACCTTTGATGAATCTATCACCACTTTAAACATACTGTGTTTTTAGTTTGTTTTATTCTTAAAAAATGAGCAAAGTTGCCTCCATTATTGCTTTTTTGTTTGCACTTGTAAACTTATCTTGCAGTAATAATGGTGAAATTCAAAACCTTTCTTTAGTACCCTTTAACCCATCTGAATACAAATTGATTATTCCCGATGGTTTTCCAGAGATGGAAATTCCTGAGGATAACCCATTGACCATAGAAGGCGTAACCCTTGGGAGGCATCTTTTTTATGATCCCATACTATCAGCCGACAATAGTATGTCTTGTGCTTCTTGTCACCACACTCAATTGAGTTTTACAGATAATAGGGCATTTAGTAAAGGTGTTGATGGGCAGGAGGGAAGGCGAAGCGCGATGAGTTTGCTAAATTTGGGATATAACAGAAATGGTTTTTTTTGGGATGGGAGAGTAACTACTTTAGAAGAACAGGCAATAGTACCAGTGGAAGATCCGATCGAACTACATAATAATTGGGATACTTTAGTTGAAAAAATAAAATTGCATACGACATATCCATTGATGTTCAGAAAGGCCTTTGGAATTGAAACCGCAGCAGAAATTAATAAGGAATTAGTCGTGAAAGCTATTGCGCAGTTTGAAAGATCATTGATAAGTAGCGGTGAATCAAAATTTGACAAAGTAAAAAGGGGAGAGGCTGAATTCACTCCTGATGAATTGATTGGCTTTGATATGTTTTTTGATATTAGCCCGGAGTACAAAGATGCAGAATGCGCCCACTGCCACAATGTTCCTTTAATGACCACAAATGAGTATTTTAATAATGGAATTACGGAAGCATATACGCTTGAAGATTTTAAGGACAAAGGGCTTGGAGCGGTAACAGGGGATCCCTTTGATGTAGGAAAATTTAGAGCGCCTACTTTAAGGAATATAGAATTGACCGCGCCTTATATGCATGATGGAAGATTTGAAACATTAGAAGAAGTGATCGAACATTATAATACTGGCGGGAAATACTCGGAATCCGTTTCTCCTTTGATCAGGCCTTTAAAATTGAATGAAACAGAGAAACGACAATTACTTGCTTTTTTAAAAACATTAACTGATACTACTTTTGTAAAAAATCCCGAAATTCAAGCTCCGGATTTAAATTGAGAAATAAAAAAGATATGAATAGATTTAGTTTAATAGTAGTCGTTTTTTTTGTTTTCGTTTTTGGTTGTCGTAAAGATAATCCTACACCACCACCAGTAGGTGATCTGAGTGATATTCCTTACAATCCAGTAGACTATGACCTTGTTGTGCCCGATGATTTTCCAGAGATGGAAATCCCGGCAGATAATCCACTAACCATAGATGGTGTTGAATTAGGGCGTTTTCTTTTTTGGGATCCTATTTTATCAGCAGACAATACCATGTCTTGTGGAAGTTGTCATTTTCCCGGAGGAGGATTTACAGATACATTGCCAGTGAGTACCGGCATAGATGGAATAGCCGGGCGGCGCAGTTCAATGGCTTTGGTGAATGTCGGTTATTTTTATACCGGCTTATTTTGGGATGGCAGAGCCGCGACCCTTGAAGATCAGGCACTTATGCCGGTAGAAGATCCTATCGAGTTACACAATACCTGGCCAAATGTCGTTGAAGAATTTAAATCTCATTCCACCTATCCCAAAATGTTTCGCAAAGCTTTTGGAATCAGCAATACCGCTGAGATAACCAAAGAATTGGCTGCAAAAGCCATTGCGCAGTTTGAACGAACGATGGTGAGTAGCGGACAATCCAAATACGATCGTCAACGCAGTGAAGCAGGAGTTTTCTTTACGCCGGAAGAAGCAGAAGGATTTGAACTTTTTAGCAATGAAATAGGTAACCACCCCGGATGTACGCATTGTCATTCTTCGAGCAATCAATTGTTTACGAATAATAATTATGAAAACAACGGAATTGATTCAGTGGGTTTGGAGATCGATGATTTAAATAATTTTCAGGATTGGGGAAGAGGAGAAGTTACGGGTAATATTTTTGATAATGGAAAATTCAGGATTCCCAGTCTTCGCAATATCATGTTGACTTATCCTTACATGCACGACGGTCGATTTAAAACCATGGGCGAAGTGCTTGACCATTATAAAACGGGTGGTTTTTCTGCAGCCAATTCCAATTCTCTGCAGCAACCATTTCCTTTGACCGAAGATGAAAAGGAAAAGATTATCATTTTTTTAGAAACATTAAATGATCCTGCTTTTCTTAATAATCCGGCTTTTTCGAATCCATTTAATTAAAGAAAAATTGATCTAAATTTAAATAAAAGAAGAATGAAGTTGTTAAATGTCATTCTTCTTTTTGTATTGGTAAAGATTCAACCTCAAAATAATATAGTTTGTAAAAATATTTAATGTAATTATTTTCGTTTTTTAAAACCTGATTTCGGCATGCTGTTTGTCTAATGTTAAAATGAAAATCACAGTAATTAAGTTTTCTTTAACCTTCCCTCCCTTAGACTTAATTATACTCCCACAAAATTTTTCATCCCCTTTAATTAAAAACCCCTCAATTACATTCCCCCGTAATTGAAACAATTTATTCAAGGCCCTTAATTTTAATTAATAATGAGAAAGCTACGCAAAGTCTTAATGGCAATGCCATTACTATGCCTGTCTGTAAGTATTATCTTAGCCCAGACCAACGAAAATTCCGTTAATCAAGGATTAAAAGATTTTTATCAAAAAAGAGCAGCGTTCCAGGATGCTAAATCCGGGAATAATTATTATGTTTTGATCCAGTTTGATAAACTTCCGAATAAAAGCCAAATTTTAGAATTAGAAAAGAAGCATATTCAATTAATTGAATATCGCTCAAAGAATACTTACCTGGCTATTGTTCCAAAAAATATAGATGAATCGACACTGAAGCGCCTAAATGTAATCGACGTACAGAAGCCGGTTGCGACGCAAAAGCTCTTTGAATCGCTCCTGAATAAAGACTATCCAGAATGGGCAGTTCAAGAACCTGGAACAGTAGATATCGCAATTGTTTTTTACGAAAAAACACCTCAATCAAAAATACAATCCGTTCTCAATAATTTTAATATTAATATTCTTGAAAACAAACATCGGGGCAATACAACGATTGTTGGTCGTATTGCTCATAATAAAATTGAAGAATTAACAAAGTCTGCACTTGTTGCTTATGTTGATGTGATTCAGGAACCCGTTTACATATTGAATCATGAAAGTCGATTAGCTCTGCGAACTAATGTTTTAAACAGCACTGCACCTGGAGGTTATGGTTTGTTAGGACATGGCGTGGTAGTAGGAGTAGGTGACGGAGGCCAGTTAGGGGAACATTTGGATTTTGGATCTCGGGTATTTAACGAAGCAAATGGAACTTATAGCTCTTTTGGAGACCATGGAGACCATGTTGCAGGAATCATTGGAGGTGATGGAAGTCTTAATCCACGACACCACGGAATGGCTCCTGATTGTCAGCTGGTCACACAAAAAACCAGCTTGATTACCTATAATGTTGAAGAATATTTTAACAATTATGGAATGGTGCTGACGAATAATTCTTATGGCACTAGTTTTAACTGCACTACAAATGGTTCATACAATTATTCTGCTCAGACCTTGGATTGGCAGATGCGTGAATTTCCAGAAGTATTACATGTTTATGCCGCTGGAAATAGCGGTGGTGGTACCTGTGAACCCTATCCGCAAGGATACAAAACCGTATTAAGATATTATCAAAGTGCAAAAAATGTATTGACGGTCGGTAATGTTGGAGAAGATAGGATAATTGCATCAGGCAGTAGTAGAGGACCCGTTTTAGATGGGCGTATTAAGCCTGAGATTTGCGGCATCGGAAAAAGTGTGATTTCTACAGGCCGTGAATATAACTACAAACAAAAAGGAGGGACCAGTATGGCTGCTCCTTCCGTAACAGGTATATTGGCATTATTAGTTGAAAAATATAGAAATATTAATGCTGGACAAAATCCGGAAGGTGGACTTTTAAAAGCAATAGCTTGTAATACTGCAGATGATTTAGGTAATCCAGGTCCTGATTATATCTATGGATTTGGATTGATCAATGCCAGGCGAGCAATAGAAACCCTTGAAGACACAAATTATTTCATAGATAATATTGACCAGGGAGACAATCACTTACACAATATTACAGTGCCATCAGATACCAGACAATTGAAATTGATGTTGTATTGGCATGACAAAGAGGCGGCAGTCTATCCTCAAAAAGCTTTAGTAAACGACCTCGATATTGAATTAATAACGCCAGATGGTTCAACAATTTTACCTTGGGTTTTAAATATTGATCCCTCTCATGTAGCTGATATTGCTAGTAGAGGAAATGATACTTTAAATAATATTGAACAAATTACCATTGATTTACCGATGGCGGGTGATTATACAATCATTGTTAATGGAACAAATATTCCATTTGGCAATCAACGCTATTTTGTTACTTATGAAACGATTGCTAATGAAATCGTTGTAACGCATCCTTTTGGTGGGGAAGATCTGATTCCTGGTGATACTGAGTATGTTCAATGGGATGCTGATCCTAATAATACTAATTCTTTTAAAGTAGAATATTCATTAGATGGAGGAAATTCATGGCTATTGATTGCTCCTGCAGTTGAGTCGGATAAGCGTTTTGTTAATTGGACTTTGCCAGAGGTAAGTGTGGATAATGCAATCGTAAGAGTTTCAAAAAATGGAGATGCTGTTTATGGAGAAAGCAATATGTTTTTTAGCATTCTAAGTCCACCCGAAAACTTTGTTGCCGAGACGGTATGCGAGGGAATGATTGAATTAAGTTGGGATGCAGTGGATTATGCAGTTAGATACCAAGTTTTGATGGACACTGGAGATGAGATGGCCGTAATTGGCACAACCTCCGACACAAGTTATGTTGTTGATGATGAACTGGGATTTGGTGAAAAGTATTGGTTTTCTGTAAAAGCTATAAATGTGAATAATCAATCAAGCGAACGCGTCACTGCTCAATATGGTATTCCGGAAGATATCGAGACTTGTCCCTGGGAAGATGATCCGATAGCGGAGGCCATTATTACTTCAACAAGAGGTCGGGAAAAAACCCAAAAAAGTCTTTCTAATGCGGAATCAATTTCTGTGATGGTGAGAAATATGGGTACAAACAGTATAGCTGATTTTAATCTTTATTATAGTATTAATGGAGGCGTTCCAATTGAGGAAACATTTACAGGAACAATCGAACCAGGAGATTCGGTGATTTATGAATTTTCGCAAACTGCTGATTTATCTGAAGGAGGGATCCATAATATCGATTCATGGGTATTCCTAGATAATGACACCCATAACTTCAATGATAGTATTGTTGGTCAATATGCTGTGGTTCAGATTGAAAACAAGCCTGTTTCATTACCGTTTTTTGAAAAATTTGATGGAATTGAAAATAATGTTTACACAGAAAACAAACTAGGTTTGGTTGGAGCGCAGAGATGGGATTTTGAAACACAGGGTTTTGGGAAGCTGATAGCAAATTCATCAGATGGATCACTGGCGATGAGTCCAACGGTGTTTTCGCAAGCTACGGATATAGATAATTTTTCCATTCTTACGCTTAATATGACCAACTTCAATGTTGAAAATAAAAAAGTCGGATTAAATTTTAAATATAAAACTACACCACTGCATGGTACGGTGGAAGCAGCAGAACTTGACAATAAAGTACAGATAAGAGGCTCTGATAATGATGAATGGATTATACTTTATAAACTGAATGATAATGAATTGGAATGGAAGTCAGTGGAAGGTCTGAATCTGAGTGAATTATTACAGGTAAATGGACAAGAATACAGCTCCAGCTTTCAAATTCGATTCAGTCAAAATAATATTTCTGAATGTGAGATTGATGAGATTTCATTATTTGATTTGGAGCTAGATACTCCTCACGAAGTCTTACAGATTGTAAACTTTACAGGTGAGTTGGTAGGTGAGAATGTAATTCTTTCCTGGTCTACGACTATTGAACCAGTAGACGAAATTTTTGAAATACAGGTAGCCGATAATTATGATTTAGGAAATGATGATGAATTTGAGGTAATCGGAACTGTAAACGGAATTGGCACAACAACACAACCATATATTTTTAACGACACCAGGCCCGGGAAAAAAGGAAAAAAGTATTATCGTTTAAAGCAGTTTGATGCTGAAGGCAACTTTACCTTTTCACCGGTGCTTATGGTGGATTATGATTTCCAAAAAAACGAAGTATTTCCAAATCCTTTCTCTGACTTATTGATTGTTCAGTATAATGGGGAAATTGAAACAACTGTTGATTTATTTCTTTCTGATAATAACGGACGAATTATTGAACAATTGAGCGCTATAGCTCAAGTTGGAACAAAGGATATAACATTTGAAATTAATAAAGAATTACCAGCAGGGATGTATTTTCTCCGGATTGTTAGCCAAGGAAAGGCAAGCTTCCATAAGTTATTTAAAAAATAAAGAAGATATTCCATGAAGATACCTTGATAAGTTGCATAGCAATGATTCTCATTTTGTTGAAAGCACCTCTTAATATTAGAGGTGTTTTTTTAATTAGGTATAAAATGTCAACTTTTTTTTAATAAAAGTTGACATTTTTTTTCATTAATTAAAATTATTTTTTCACAATTATTAAGTAAATACGGTTAATGTATTTTACTATAACATTGATAATGAATGTTTTACGAAAAATAGATATTATTTTATAAAATCATAAAAATCACACAACATGGTAAAAATGTCTTTGTTCTAGGCATGTAATAGCTTTATAATTGTATTGTGATTGATAGGGAAATGAAGAAGTAAGGAAAAGTTAGCTAAAAGAGGTTAACAAAATTTAAAAAGAAATATGTTCATGGGATTATAATTTGTTAATAGTGAGTCGTCTTGTTCCCAACACGACGACTCGCTGTTATCAGCTTCTCGGAACAAAATAGTTTTCAACTTTGTTTTATTGGTGAGTTGAATAACTAAAGATCTTGGTCGCAACGTCGATCAACAGCTGGTTGAAAAATCGGCACACAAATTTGGATATGTTCATGGGATTATAATTTGTTGTAGTGAGTCGCGTTTCCACCTAAGGTTACGCGACTTTCTATTTTTTAGGCCATTCCAAAATGCTTTTCTACCCTTAAAATATCAAACTGAATACGACATTAAAAAATAAGGAGCGACCTGCTCAGCACGGGCAGATCGCTACCTTTATAGTTAACAATTGGTTTACAGTTTGAATTGACTGAAAATTAAAATTATTTTCGGTCAATTGATTATTGAGGAGTAATGCTCACATCACCTTTATGCAATTTTGTTTTGCCATCAATATATTCTACTTCAATCAAATACACATAAACTCCTGATTGTAATCTTTGCCCTTTAAAAGTACCATTCCATCCTTCCTCTTCATGGCTAGGAGCAAAATCAGTTTTGCTGAAAATTTCCCCGCCCCAACGATCAAATAAATGCATTGATTTGATACTGCTGACATTTTCTCCAGCATAGACTGTGAAGTAATCATTTACTCCATCATTATTTGGGG
Organism: uncultured Saprospiraceae bacterium; assembly: GCA_963793295.1. Lineage (GTDB taxonomy): Bacteria > Bacteroidota > Bacteroidia > Chitinophagales > Saprospiraceae > JAHDHW01. Next base: position 59,062 of record CAWBZX010000031.1, read on the forward strand.
TGAAGGCATTTGGTATATAAACATCTCTCTTTGGTATTACATGCACTATTATCTCATCAGATGCAGTACATCCAAATTCGTTTGTTACAGTTAAGGTATAAACACCTGATTCGGTTGGTCTTAATGTGGGACTTGGGCAAGTTCTACAACTTAATCCTTCTACTTCTTCCCAGCTATATGTTACGCCATCAGTAATATTTACAATCGTTTCGATTTGGAAATAATCCCCAAGCGTTAATTGTATATCGTCATTAATCGCTACCTGAATACCTGGGGTTTGTTCTATGGTGACGGTTTCTATTGTTGTGCAACCATATTCATTTGAAATGATCACTGAATAAGAACCAGTTTTTAAATTTTCTGCATGATTGCTATAGCTGACAGGTTTGCCATCATTATTTAACCATTCAAAAGTATAAGTCATTGTTGAATCAAGTAAAACGATTCCTGCTGCTCCATTGTCTCCTTCACAATCTGCTTGATCAACAATAATACTTTGGACTTCAGGAACTTCATTTTTGCCCATTTCAATTTGTCCGATTGCAGAGCATCCGATTGCATCTGTTACCGTCACTGTATATTTACCGTAGGATAAATCTGTAAGCAGGTTTTTATTTTCTCCATTCATCCATTCATAAGAGTAAGGTTCTGTTCCTCCGATACCTTCAATTTCAATAATTCCATCCGCATTGCCACAATTTTCAAATCCAATTTCTAAAATTTCAACAGTTACATGATTCACTTTAATAGAGATGGGATTGGAAATAGCTGTCGACAATGATTCACAGGCATCAGGGTTTGTGATCAGACAAGTCACAGTTTGCTGACTACTTAGACCAGTTGTGATAAAAATGGAGTCGTTAGTAGAAACCGGAGTACCATCAATCATCCACTGGAAAGAGGCGTTTAATCCAAAATTGCTGCCAGATGCAGTAATAATAACTTCTTCTCCTGCACAAATTTCAGAAGTGTTTGATTCAATATTAATTACTGGACTGATGCCGTCTGTGATAATTATTGATACTGGTTCAGATTCAACTACATTATTTTCGGAGCAGGTTATGTCAGCAGTTAAAATACAAGAAACAAGCTGGCCATTCAATAGTTGGCTGGTTGTAAATTCAGGTAAGTTAGCACCAACATTTAAACCATCGATTTGCCATTGAAACATGGGGTTTTGTCCAAAATTATTTCCAGAAGCGATAAAAGTAATTGGTTCGCCCGGGCAAGTTTCAGTAACATTTGGTGTGATAGTGATTGATGGAGGTGTTGAAGATATTACGTTCACAGAAATAGTGTTTGTGATGATTGTGTTTGTCGTAGCACAATTTTGATTAGTGTTGATAATGCATGTTATGTTTTGTCCCTCAGAAAGAATATCTGTTGTAAAAACCGGACTGTTATTTCCTGTATTAACGCCATCGATTTGCCATTGGAAACTTGGATTGTTGCCTAATTGGCTACCGATAACTGTAAAAGTTATTGTTTCTCCTTCACATATTATTGCCTGATCCGCTTCGATGATTGCTTCTGGATTAGCTGAAGGGACAATGGTTAAAATAATTGGAGCTGATGATATGGTATTTGCTGATAAACAATTATTATCGAAAGTCAATAAGCAATTTACGGAATCCTGATTGATAAGATTTGAAGCAGTAAAACTCTCTGTGTTTGCACCGATTACCGGAACACCATTTATAGTCCATTGGTAGATTAGGTTAGTTTCATTTTCGATACCTGAAGTTATGACATTGAAAGTAGCCGATTCATTTTCACAAAAAGTGTTTTCATCTGCAATAATTTCAATAGAAACATTTGAAACAGGATTAATTGGTGCAATGAGTACTGGATTGGAAATGTGTGAATAAGAAGTGCAAAAAGTTGATAGTGTCAATTTACATTCAACTACGTCACCATCCATTAAACTTGAACTTGTGAAAGAAACATCAGATGCTCCGATTACATTTATACCATTAACAAACCATTGTAACTCTGAGCCTGCCATGTCATTTTCAATAGTGGTGTTAAAAGTGTAAATAATATCATCGCAAGGGCCTTCTTGTGTTGCCTCAATTGAAACGGTAGGAAGGGCAGAAAGTGGCATGTGGGTTACAAGATAGTTTAATATGTTGGCTATTAATTCTTCGCTATTTAATGTACGGACCCAGTCCTGGTCACTTGTTGTAATTATTTTTCCATAAGTTGGCGTAACCGGGCAAAATATAAAGCCCCAATCAAAACCGTTATACTCTAGAATTGAATGAATCGTTGAATCGCCAGACCCGTAAGTTCCATACCAAAAATAAGTAAGGGCAGTGACGTTGTTTAGGTTATCTGCCAGGTCCCCAACTACATACATTGGCGCCAAACTACCTGTCAATTCTCCATCCCAGCTAAAGCTTCCTCCGAGGTTATTTATCAAATAGCTAAATAACTCATTTCCAGGAAGGTTGGTTAAATATTCTGATTGAATGTAAAGATTGCCACCTTGTTCGACAAATTGTTTGATAGTTTGTTGACGGTTTTCCGGTAAATTAATCAAGCCAGATGAAATAATTAAGATATCTGAGTTACCCAAATTATTGATGTCGTCTAGAAATTCTTGAGAAGAGATGGTCGCATTATAGCCAAGGCTAATGGCTATGTTTTGCCAGTTTTCATCCATTTTATGGAGCGGATGGATTGACTGACTTTCAATAATAGTAATGTTAGTGCTGAAAAGTGAGGCAGTGGCAAAGAAATATACCACCCCCACTAAAATGGTTTTGGTTAAATTCATGGATATTGGGATTCGTTTCCTAGGGGAGAAGTCTGTTAATAAACCAATTGTCTTCGGAGGGAAAGTTTTGTAAAATTGTAAATGGAGGGTGGTTAAGTTTTGGATAAGTGATTCAAATATAGTAGCTAAACTAAAACAGCGCAAGTTTTATTTCTTTTATTCAATCCTTTTACTCGAATTAATGTGACAGGCAATTTTGGTTATAAAAATTTGAAAGTCAATTATTTGAGTAATTATTAAGAATAAATATGACAAAATAATATATTGAAATATATCAATCTTAACTAAAAATGACCTTTCTTTTTTAAAAACAGGTATCGTTTTAGCAATGAAGAATGGTTTTGCTATTTTTTTGAAGTTTCGTGACTTGCCAAAATTTGACAAACACCAACTTAGGAAAGTGTGCTATTATTTTAAAAATTCAGCAAAGTTGATTTTGTGCAATATCGAGAGGTCTTTAGGACGAATAAGGTTTTTCTACAAAGTACATATCAATTTCCCCTTTGTTCTTTGCAGTGACTTTTCCCCGGTGATCGCATTTAAAATAATCTTTCACCAATTCATAGGTAGTGCCCGAGATATTTACTTTCCCTGATTCGCTATTGTCTTCCATTCGTGCAGCTACATTGACAGTATCTCCCCATACATCATATTGAAATTTTTTGGTTCCAACAATTCCGGCGACAACTTGTCCGGTATGAACACCTATTCTAATTCCAAAACATGTTTTGCCATTTCGGGCGCGTTTTTCAGCGAGATTAGCCATGAAATCACGGATTTCAAGAGCTGCAAAAATAACATTTTGTGGATCTCTATTTTCACTGGTTGGAATTCCACCGACACACATATAAGCATCACCGATGGTTTTTATTTTTTCAATATTATACTTTTCAATAATAGCATCAAAATTTCTAAAACAATAATCGATTTCGGCAACTAATTCTTCAGGCTCAAGATGTTCAGCAATTTGTGTAAAACCTTTAAAATCAGTAAAAAGTACGGTAACAGGTTCATGTCTTTTTGCTTTGGCTTTCCCAAATTTTTTAAGTTCTTCTGCAGTTTCTGCAGGAAGGATATTTAGCAGAAGTTCATCAGATTTTTTCATCTCACGCTCCAATTCAGCAGTTCGTGCTTTTACCTGCCGCTGCAGTTCTCTTTTTTGTTGTTTACTACGAAATAACTGGTATTCAAGTATCCCAAATACGGAGGCCAAAATCAATAAAAAGCATAGGCCAATAAACCACCAGGTTTTATAAAAAGCTTCATTTACAATTACCTTGATTGACATTTCCTCATTATTCCAAAGTCCTTTTCCTGAGGAGGCCCGAACCCTGAAAGTATATTCACCGGGAGGAATTCCATTGTATTTTGCTGAATTAACGGGAGATGGTTTTGACCAATCTTTATCATAACCATCAAGCATATAGCTAAAAGTATTCGAAGTAGGATTTTGATAATTTGCCAATGCAAACTGGAAAGAAAAGAACTTGTCGTTGTGTGATAATTCAATGGTATTTACAGAAGACAAACCGATTTTTTTTGTGATAATACTATCGTAATTGCCATCTAATTTTGAAAATTCGGTAAATAAAATTTTATTGTCCTTGTATTTTCGTTCATATGAAAATTTGTCGGAAGGATAAAAGGCATTGATCCCGTTCATGCCACCAAAAAACATTCTGCCATTTTTTGCTCGATAAAATGACACTCTGTTGAATTCATTAGCTGCTAGGCCATCTTGTTTATAAAAGTTAGTAGATTTTTCAGCATTCACATCAAATCGCGAAAGTCCATTGTCCGTGCTTAACCAAATGCAGCTATCTCCTTCAGAAAGTAACCCATTAATAAAATTATTAGGCAATCCTTGGCTTTTATCATAAATCTTTAATTTATCGGAAGACAGGTTCCATTTGTGCAAACCATTTCCTGTAGCAATCCAAAGGATACTATCCGCACTTTCGTAAACGCCATTAATTTTGTCATGTCGAAGCAAAGGTTTGCTTTGTTCATGAGTCCCATAATGAGCAATAACTCCCTTATTTTTATCTATTTTATACAAACCGCTTTCCAAAGTACACAGCCAAATCGCATCATCAATATTACTTTGGTAGAGATAATGGATATCCAGTTTGGCTGTGTCAATTAAATTTGATTGAAAATTGTATTTCGTAATATCACCGCTTTCAGGATTGTATTGATAAAGCCATTTTCGAAACCCAATCCATATCAAGCCATCTTTATCGACCATTGAATGCCCTAAATCAATCAAAGGTTTTTTAAAAAGTGTATCAACCTTTAAGGTTTTGAGATCGATTCGTTTGCCATTTCCGGTATAAAGAGCGTCTTTAAAATAGGTTAATCCAAACGGAAAATTATTAAAATCATTAGCAGGGAAAAGAGGCCTGACTGAATTTGTTTGCGGATCAAGAATGTGAATCGAATTA
>CAWBZX010000032.1:0-208833 GCA_963793295.1 uncultured Saprospiraceae bacterium
CTAAAAGTATACGAATGACCAAGCAAGGTGATTTGCCGTTTTTATATCACCGGCTTCCAAGTGCCTTTCGGATTTTTGTGGAACTCACAGCGATATCTTCAACCTCCTGCTTTTCAATATCTACAATTTTGAAATTTGCTGATTGCTCATATCTTCTCAAATAGTCAATATCTCCAGCTCGATTCTTTCCAAATCGATGGTCATAACCAATGACAATATACTTTGGAGTAAATTTTTGAAGCAGGAAATTTTGAATATAGCTATCCGGGTTTTGTTCTGCAAATGCCGCGGTAAAGGGTACCACGACGACATTGTCGACACCGTATTTTTCTAATAAAGCTACTTTTTCATCAATTGTATTTAGAAGCCTTAAAGAAGGATCATTTGGATAAAGCAACAGACGGGGATGCGGATGGAAGGTAATTACAATGCTTTCGCCATCACAGGCTTTGGCCAGTTCTTTGACGCGTTCCAAAATTTTTTGATGGCCATGATGCACACCATCGAAAGAGCCGATGGTAATCACAGCATTGCGAAATTTTGGCAGATCAGAAAGATTGTTGAATACTTCCATGGATTGCAAAAGTATAAAAAAGGGTAGAAGTGTTGTATTCTTTTGAAAAAGAAAAATGCTCCTTTTAAAATGCCAATAAAGATCTTGAATAAACACTTGCAACAGTAATTTGTTTGTATCTTTACAAGATCATTTTAAAACTTAATTTCATTGATGAGTTTCGATAAAACGAAAATTGTAGGAGCACTGGCTAAAGTAATGGACCCAGTTTCAGGAGAGAGTATAATTATGAGGAATATGGTACTCGATCTGGCAGTTGATGATCAAAATATCAATTTCACACTTGAATTGCCCTCGTTAAATTCGCCCAGCAAATCTGAATTGAATTTTGCTTGTATCGCTGCAGTAAAAGAACTTTATCCTTCTGCTAATGTGAATGTTCACATGAAAGGCAGTGCAAATGCAGCCCAACAAGAAAATACGAGCGCTGTCCCTCATGTCAAAAATATAATAGCAGTTGCTTCTGGTAAAGGAGGCGTTGGGAAATCTACAGCTGCTGTAAATCTTGCTTTGGGCCTTAAAAAATTAGGCGCTAAAGTAGGTCTTATTGATGCCGATTTATATGGACCTTCTATTCCCACGATGTTAGGTTTGCAAGGTCAAAGGCCAAAAATTCAGGATGTTTATGGTAAACCAAAGATGATTCCTTTAGAAGCTTTTGGAATTCCAGTAATAAGTATTGGCTTTATTATCGAACCAGAGCAAGCTGTAGTATTGCGCGGTCCGAGATTGGCTGCAATTGTTAAGCAGTTTTTTAATGATTGTGTTTGGCCTTCTTTAGATTATTTGATTGTTGATCTGCCTCCGGGGACCGGCGATATTCAATTGACTTTGGTTCAAACAGTACCTGTTACGGGAACAATTATAGTAACCACTCCGCAAGAAGTGGCTACTGTTGATGCTGTAAAAGCTATGAATATGTTTTTACTGCCCTCCGTCAATGTACCCATTTTAGGAGTGATTGAAAATATGAGTTGGTTTACACCTGCAGAATTGCCAGAGAACAAATATTATATATTTGGAGAAGGTGGCGGTAAAAAAATGGCTAAGTTGAGTAATTCCGTTTTGCTTGGTCAGGTTCCGCTTGTTCAAAGTATCCGAGAATCAGGAGATGATGGTAAACCGACTGTTTTGGAAGATAATACAGAAACAGCAAAAGCTTTTATGAAGATCGCTGAAAATACCTTGCGTCAGGTTGCCATCAGAAATGAAATGATGGATCCGACAAGAAAAGTGGATTTAAATGTGTAAATTGTTATTAATTTTTCTTTCAATTTTTAATAAATGTTAATAAAAGATAAAGCTCAATTGATCAAAGAGGTAGATGCTGCATTGGATGAAATTCGACCTCATCTAGCAGTGGATGGCGGGAATATTGAAGTTGTTGATATCACTGATGATATGACTGTGCAGATCAAATGGCTGGGTAACTGTGAAGGTTGCAATATGACTACCATGACAATGCGGGCTGGCATTCAGGAAACACTGAAAAGTAAAATGCCAAAGATCCGAAACGTTGTTGCAATTAATGGTGTCGAAATCTAATTTAATCTCCTTTTTAGTCCATGAATCGTAAAGAACTTTTCCAACAAATTCTTTTTAAGCAATCTTTTCTTTGTATTGGTCTTGACTCAGATTTAAATAAAATTCCAAAGCACTTGCTTGATTTGGATGACCCTGTTTTTGAGTTTAATAAAAGGATTATTGATGCTACTCAAGATCTTTGTGTTGCTTACAAACCCAATATTGCCTTTTATGAGGCGCTGGGTGCAAAAGGCTGGGAAAGCCTTCAGAAAACGTTAGAATATATTCCTAAATCACATTTTACTATAGCGGATGCTAAGCGCGGAGATATTGGAAATACCTCAAGGCTTTACGCCAAAGCATTTTTCGAAACACTGAATTTTGATGCTGTAACAGTTGCCCCATATATGGGAATTGACTCTGTCTCACCATTTCTTGAGTTTGAAAATAAAACTGTGATTTTATTGGCTTTGACTTCCAATAAAGGAAGCAACGATTTTCAGTTTTCTCTCCAGGGAGATACCGGAATGCCGCTTTATGAAAAGGTAATGCGAACAGCTCAGGTATGGGGGAATTTGGATAATCTGATGTTTGTCGTTGGAGCTACGCACCCTGAAAAATTTGAAGAAATCAGAGAGATAGCTCCGGATCATTTTCTGTTAGTTCCTGGTATAGGAGCTCAAGGTGGTGACCTTGAAGGAGTTTCAAAATATGGACTAAATGATCATTGTGGTTTGCTTGTCAATTCGTCGAGAGGTATAATATTCGCTGGCGAAGGAGAGGATTTCGGAGAAAAATCGAGAATTGCAGCATTAGCTGTCCAACAGCAAATGGCTCAAATTTTAGTAGCTTCCAATCTTAGAAAAGTTCAGAAAGTATAATATTAGTCCTGAAATTGACCTAGGTTGATCACTTCAAGGTTTTTTCCTTTATTTAAAAAGTGCATGATGATTTTCACCACATCCGGGTTGTGGTTGAATGGTTTTATAGCATCTTTTAACTCATCAATATTTCCATTGATATTCTCCTGTTCAATATATCCAAAACCTTTATATTGCCCATTTTCTACTAAAACAATGGCGCGCTCCTCCAAATTTCTCCCTTGATCTAAAATGATGAAATCCTCATCGAAATCAATAGATAGTGTTTCGGTTGCTTCTTTTATCCTTTCGTTATAGTCGTCAGCGGTTTCTTCTGCAAGACACGCACCTTTGCATTTGTGGATGTGGTAATAAAAACAGGGTTTGCCGGTATTATCAAGATGACAAAGTGATTGGCATAGTTCATACTTTTCAACTAAGCGGATTAGCGCGGCTTTTGCAGAAATTTGAGTAGGGTAGGAACGGAGGATTTTTAGATTTTTTCTTTCTTTTGCCGTTACTTTTTTATGGTTTAAACAGATATAACCTGCTTCATTAGTATAAGAAAAAAGAGCATGCTGAAAATTCCGGGCTCTTTGTTGACGATTGACATAGGGATGGTGGTATTTTATTTCATGAGATTCTTGAAGCAAGGCCACTAATTCGCTACCCGTAATTTCGAAGCTGATATCATGAACATTTTTTTGGAGCACCTCTGCTTTTCTGGTTTTATCAGCAAAATGTTCCATCACTCGTTTTTTGATGTTGATGCTCTTACCAATATAGACTAAATCGCCATTTTTATCGTGGAAATAATAAACCCCACATTCTTCGGGGAGTTGATGCAATTTTTCCAGGTTAATATTGGCAGGCAGTTGCGATTCTTTGATTCCGAGGTTTACTAATTCTGAAATACTTTCCTTGTTTTCTTCATCGGCTAATGCCATTTCCAAAAGCTGGACGGTCGCCTTCGTATCAGCCATGGCTCGATGCCGCTGGTTGACTTCTATTCCAAAATGGTTGATGAGGTTTCCTAAACTATACGATCGCAGACCAGGGAAAGTTTTTCTGGTCAAACGTACGGTACAAAGTTGTTTTCTGGTAAAAGTGAATCCCAGGCGGCGAAATTCTTCTCTCAAAAAAGTGTAATCAAACCTTACATTGTGTGCAACAAAGATTGCATCTTCCGTCATTTCAACGATCGTTTTTGCGACCTCATAAAATTTAGGCGCATTAGCTACCATTTCTTGTGTAATCCCCGTGATTTGAGTAATATTGTAAGGAATAGTCCGTTCAGGATTTATCAATGATTCAAAAGAATCAATGATTTTTTCACCATCGTGTTTGATGACAGCAATTTCAGTAATTTTATCTCGATCTGCACGACCACCGGTTGTTTCAATATCAATTATTGTGTAAACCTTTTTTTTCATAATCAAGCTATGCTTTAGCAATATACGGAATAAAAAAAACGCAGAAGCTTATAGATTTGTTTAATAAATCTATAGTCTCTCTGCGTTTCAAAAATCAAGTTACAATTATGCTGGCAAAATGTAAAATCGTTTTCCTGTTTTTTTTAGTTACCTCATTCAATTGTAAAGAGAAAAAAGAGATCGTAAAGCATGATCTACCAACTGAAATAGTTGTAAATAATAATCTGGAAATATCAAAAAATATAATTCCAGGAGCATATCGAACGATCGCTTATCTCGATCTAATACGAAATAAAAAAGTAGCATTACTCGTCAATCAAACTTCAGTGATTGATCGGGTTCATGTGGTCGATTCATTAATTAATTTGGGTATCTCAGTGGAAAAAATATTTGCTCCAGAGCATGGTTTTCGAGGAGATGCTGATGCTGGTGAAGCTGTAAAAAATGGTATAGATACGAAAACCGGAATACCAATAATTTCTTTATACGGAAACAAGAAAAAACCATCTAAAGAAGACCTGGCAGGGATCGAAACGGTCATTTTTGATATTCAGGATGTGGGCGCTCGTTTTTACACTTACATTTCTGCAATGAGTTATCTAATGGAAGCTTGTGGAGAAAATAAAGTGGATTTCATCGTCTTTGATCGACCAAATCCAAATGGTCATTATATTGATGGACCTGTTTTAAAGGACGAAAAATCTTTTGTTGGAATGCATGAAGTTCCTGTCGTTCATGGAATGACGATCGGCGAATACGCTCAAATGGTAAATGGAGAGAGTTGGTTAGCAAATGGTATAAATTGCAAATTAACGGTCATTGAATGTGAAAATTATAACCATAATACTTTTTATGAATTGCCCATAAAACCATCGCCAAACCTACCAAACATGCGCGCCATTTATTTATACCCTTCTTTGTGTTTTTTCGAAGGGACGACGGTGAGTGAAGGAAGAGGGACCAACAAACAATTTCAAGTTTACGGTCATCCAAAGTATTCTGGAGGTGATTTTACTTTTACGCCACAATCAATGCCCGGTGCAAAACATCCAAAGCAAGAAGGCCAATTATGTAGAGGATACGATCTAACTAAAATTCCAATTGAAACAATTCGGAACGAACGAAAATTAAACTTGGAATATCTGATCAATTTTTATAAAACTTTTCCGGAAGGAGAAACCTTCTTTTTAGAGAATAATTTCTTTGATAAACTGGCAGGGAGCAGTAAACTAAGAAACCAAATCATAAATGGTATGGATGCCGAAGCCATTCGGGCATCTTGGAAAGAAGAATTAGAGAATTTTAAAAAGAAAAGAAAGAAATACTTGCTGTATAAAGATTTTGAGTAAAAAATCTAAATTCGAAATCCTGCATTCAAACCCCAATAATAGATTTTATCGCCGTTTTCAAATTGTTGATACATTAGTCTAGAACCGAGAATGATATTGTTGACAATAAATACTTCATATTCAAGAACCCCAGACCAACCCCAGCTAGTTCCTTTATTACTTTCAAATATCTTGTCAATAATATTATCTTCTGCGTCTTTAATAATCTCTATTGTAAATTTATGCTCACTTTCCCGGTAAGATGCTCCACCTCCAAGTTTTAATCTATTGACATCATTTCCGAAAATTTTAAAAAATAAATTGCCATCTCCCTGGTAAGCTATAGTCCTTTGCTCAAATCCTTCAGGTTTGCTTTGATTGGCATAGGTGTAGGTTCCATTAAGGCCAAAACTAAACCGGCTAAATAGGTTTCGGTCATATTCAATGTACTGGGAGTTGCCTGTAAAATCTCCGGTACCCAAAAAGGTTGTTCCATAACCATATTTAAAACTATTAGCAGGTTCAGAATCTTTCTTCTGAGCTAATAAATTCAAAGCTGACAGAAGTGAAAAAATCAATATGATAGATAATCTTTTCATAAATATTTTTGATCTGGTAAAGTTACAGCTATTCTACTAATTCATTAATAATAATACATCCTTTTTCATAATGCAAGTAGTTTAACCTTCCTTTAACCAGAGTGTTTCATTTGTCTGAGATTTTAATACTTTTTTAATAGAAATACCGAGAGAAGGATTGATTTAAAAGTCAAACTTGACCTGAACTTTTATTTCCGTTCTGGTATTCCCCAAGATCTGATTTAAACCACTTCCTATAATATCACGGTCAGAAAAATAAGTTTGTGCATAGCGCGCTTCTAAAACAATATTTTGAATTCCCCGGTAACGAAGGTTGATATAAAAACGAGTGCCGCGCCCATAGAAAGATGGAATAGAGTAGCTATAAAGTACATCATTTTCGAAGGTATAAAATCGAATGCCATAAGAGTCGGTATCAAAAATAGCATAGCGTGCAGTAAATGAAAAAGGAAAGGCGATTGGTCTAAAAATAATATCCTGAAAAACCATATAACCTTTTGCAGATCTGTTTATACCGTCACTAAAGGATCCGTAATGAATCCGATTTCTTAATTCAATTGTTTTACTAGCTTTAAAGCTGATATTTAGTTTTGTTTGAAACAAATGTGAGTTAACTAGCTTATCGATCTTATTTGCATTTAAGGATTGATTGATTTCTTTTATTTCATTCCGTAGTTCTACGTAGATAGCAAGCTTTCTTTTTAAAAAATAAGTAGCTCGCGCACGGTACTCATAACCATGGGAAGGAGCATCAGCATTGTATCGTAGCCAGGGATGTTGGTAAATATCAAAATAGCCCCCCAGTTGCCAATGCGCGTTTGGATTTATGATAAGCCCAATGTAAAACCCATTTTCATTTCTGGCTCCTCCTGACTCTGCAAAAGGATTCGGATTGAGCGATTGATAATCTTTTGGGAAGTATCTGTGTAATATAGAAAGATCAACTTTTCGATCCAGGCCAATCAGTAAGCCATTGATGGTCGCGATGCTTCCATTGTCACTTATCGCGGTTTCACCAAACAAATTAAAATTCTGATAAATCCAAGAATAATCAATACTCAAATTGGTTAATTGGTCTCCATTAAAATAGTAGCGATTATATGGTAAAGGATTGATTTGTAATGTTTTATTTAGTTTTGAATGCAAGCTATTAACTGCGATATGCCAATTCCTTTTTTGATATTTTAAACTGCCCCCAAAGGACAAATCCATAATTGCATTTTCATCCGCAATTTCAGCTTCTGTTCGATGTAAACCAGAAAGTTGTAAAGCTGTGAAGGATTGAAAAACGAGTTCATTGGCGATTAAGCTTGGATCAATCAGATTGCCGTCCCGACCCCGGTATGAAACTAGTGCAGTAAATTCTATATTCTGGCCAAAGCCTAAAGTAGTCGCGGCACCACGAAAAAAATTCGTTTCGCTAACCGAAGTAAAAGGCTTGATAATACGTCGATTCCTTTTAATATTCATAACTGCAGCACTTTTACCACTGCCAAAGCCGGAATGTAGAATCAAACCTTGCCCAAAACTCACTGAATAGTCACCTATTGCAATCGTTTTAATGGTTTTGTTGTAATCCTTTAAGTAGAAATGTGCAGAGTAAAAATCAAATCCATACCTGTTGCTACCTGTGAAAAATTCTTCGCCAGGATCCTTTTCGGCAGTGATGCCATAGCTTAATTTGTTTTCATAAAAATGCCGAAACCTGAAATAATATCTATTACGATCACCAAGAAACCGGGAACCTAGTTCTCCTTCAGGTAATTTTATATATCCTTTTTGTTGCTCAAGTAATCGACTCCAGCGAAGGTATACCTCATTATTTCCTTTTAAAAGTAAATCTTTAAAACCAATGTGCAGATCATCAACATTACTTTGTACAGTAACAAAAGGCAAAATAGTTTGAATCGTATTTAGATCAAAAAAGGGAACTGCCTGTAATTCATAGATAGAAATCAAATTACCCAATTGCTCCCGATAATCTACAAAACTTTGGATTTGGATATCTGTTAAAAAAAATAACTCCTCAAGATCATCTTTTGATGCAGTATTTAAATTGATGGGATTTTTAATATAGGTTTGGAGATTTTCAAAAGCCGTATTAAAATCAAAATCAACATCCTCATTGGTATTTTCAATAAAGTTTTCAATTAGATCTCGCTCAATAGACTCGCCATAAGGGATAGAGTCATTCTGCGCTACAAATAAGCTTGGTGTCGAAACACTGCAAATCAAAAACAGAAAGCGCAAAAAAACCATAATTGAGGCGTATAAAAAGTTATCCACTAAAATTAAGAAATATGTGGAAAAATAATCAGAATTCACAAATAGAAATAATGTTGTATAAATATACTTAATGGCAATTACATATTCTTATGATTTTAAATTCGTAAAATTAAATTTTGTCGGAAGGGGATGAGTTCTCTTAAGTGGGGGAGCCAGGAATACAAAACTTTGTAAAGTTTGAAATCGTATGTTAACTTTGCGGAATATTAAAATATTTTACAAGAATTAGCTAGGAATGAAAGGTGGATTTATTATTTAAAAGCGAATATTCAAATACTCATTTTCATAATCCTTTATCTTAAAATTCAATAATAAAAAATGGCAAAATCTAAATTAGAGTACATCTGGCTTGATGGATCAAAGCCAACTCAAGGTCTAAGAAGCAAGACCAAAATCGTTGATGACTTTTCTGGCAAGTTGAAAGATATCGAATATTGGTCTTTTGATGGTTCTTCTACACAGCAAGCTAAAGGCCAGTTTTCTGACTGCCTTCTAAAGCCAGTAGCGGTTTATCCGGATCCTGCTAGAAGTAATGGATGGCTGGTAATGACTGAAGTCTTAAATGCAGACGGCACACCTCATGTTACAAATGGAAGAGCCAAAATTCAAGATGATGACAATGACTTTTGGTTTGGTTTTGAACAAGAATATTTTATTTGGGATCCTGAAACTGATCTACCGGTCGGTTTTCCTGCAGGAGGTTATCCTGCTCCTCAAGGGCCGTATTATTGTGGTGTTGGTGGAAGTAAAGCATTTGGAAGAGATATCGTTGAAGAACATTTAGACCTTTGTATAGAAGCAGGTTTAAATATTGAAGGTGTTAATGCAGAAGTTGCTGCCGGTCAATGGGAATTTCAAATCTTTGCAAAAGGAGCAAAAAAAGCTGGTGACCAAATTTGGATTGGAAGATATTTATTGGAAAGAACGGCTGAGCAATATGGTTTGTCTATCAACTGGCATCCAAAACCACTTGGTTATACAGACTGGAATGGTTCAGGAATGCACGCGAATTTTTCTGATTCTACATTAAGAACTGCCGGTTCGAAAGAAGTTTATAATACCATTTGTGAAGCTTTTGGCGCTTCTCCTGAAGTAATTAAAAGACACATTGATGCATACGGTGCTTTCAACGATCAACGATTAACTGGTAAGCACGAAACACAATCAATCGATCAATTCAGCTACGGAGTATCCGACAGAGGAGCTTCCATCCGGATTCCAATAGCAGTTGTTGAAAATGGCTATAAAGGTTGGTTGGAAGATCGTCGTCCGGCTTCAAATGCAGATCCTTATATGGTTTCAGCTGTGATTATTCAAACAGTAAAATCTGGAGTGCAAGTAGCTGTTGCACACAAATAAATAAAAGTTTTTTTAAAAAGCCCTTTAGTTTCAAACTGAAGGGCTTTTTTTTACCTAACCAAAGTTGTAATAATTTAATATTATTTTCCTCAGTTAATATTTTCTTTCTATTTAATAATTGTTGATCTGGTCATTTTTTTATTGAAAGAGTCATTTTAGTTATTTATACTCTTTTATTAATTTTCGATAAAAGTCTTTTAATAATCGTATTTATAAATAAATCGCAAATTCTTTTTAAAATCATTCATTTAAAAACTCGTTATAATTATTTTACAGCTCGTTTTTAAACCGAACCAATGAAAGTATTTAATACCCTGTTTTTTATTTTTTTCACCATTGCCTTAAATGCCCAGCTTACCGGGAAGATAACCAACAAAGCAGGGGAAGCGCTTTCGTTTGCAAATATTTATGTGCAGGGAACAACAAATGGCACCACCTCTAATCTCGATGGTTTCTACAATTTTGAATTAAGACCAGGCACCTATAATGTTGTTTATCAATACGTTGGATATAAGTCGGAAGTTGTTAAAGTTACTATTGGATCAAAGCTATTGAAAAAGGATGTGGTATTAATGGAAGAATCAGTGAAGTTGGATGCTGTAGTAATTAAAGCCGATGGAGAAGACCCTGCTTATGCGATTATTCGAAAGGCTATAGAAAAACGATCGTATTATAAAAATTTAGTGGAGTCGTACAGCTGTGATGTTTATATTAAAGGAAATCAGAAAATTCTTGATGCTCCGGAAAAGATTTTTGGTCAGGAGGTAGGAGACTTGGGAGGGAGTTTAGATTCTAACCGCCAGGGAATCGTTTATTTGTCCGAATCAGAAGCCAAGCTTTATTACCAAAAACCAGATCAAAAAAAGGAAGAAATGATTTCTTCGAAAGTGAGTGGCAACGACAATGGATTTAGCTTTAACAGGGCGAGTCTAATGGATTTTAGTTTTTACGAAAACTTCATCGAGATTTCTAGAAATATTATTTCTCCCATCGCGAATAATGCATTAAGTTATTATCGCTATAAATTGCTAGGGACCGTATTTGATGAAGATGGGCATTTGATCAATAAAATTCAGGTTATACCAAAGCGGGAAGAGGATCCGGTGTATCGGGGTACAATCTATATCGTTGAAGATTTGTGGAATATTCAATCGATTGAATTGATTATCACCGGAGCGACTATTAAACAGCCGATTTTAGATACGCTGGTGATAAAACAAGTCCACGTTCCGGTGCGGGAACCAGATGTCTGGATGTTATTGTCTCAATCTTTAGATTTTAGTTTGGGAGTGTTTAACTTCAAAATCGGTGGTTATTTTACAGGTGTCTATTCGAACTACGAACTGGATGTTCCCTTTGATGATAAGTTTTTTAATAATGAAGTGTTCAAAGTCAGTGAAGGTTCCAATGAAAAAGAATTGACCTACTGGGATAGTATTCGGCCGGTTCCGTTGACTATTGAAGAAGAGGTTGATTATGTCAAAAAAGACAGCCTCCAGAAAATTTGGGACTCTAAAGAATTTATGGATTCCATAGATGCTAAAAATAATAAGTTCAAAGTTTGGGATTTACTGTTTGGTTACCAATATAACAAATCATATGAAAAAACTTTCTTTTCAATTGGTTCGCCCTTGACCACTATTGGATTCAACCCGGTTCAGGGCTTTTATGGAAATGTTGATATTGTGTATAGAAAATATTTCGATGAAAGATCAACTCAATGGTTAAGAATAAATCCAAAAATACAATATGGCTTTTCGGATAAACAGTGGCGAGCAGACTTGTCTATGTCCTATAATTTCAATCAGGTTAATTTTAGCAGAATAACGGTTAGTGGAGGAAGGGCGGTATCCCAGTTCAATGTTGAAAATCCAATTTCTGCCTTTTTAAATACGCAATATGCTTTATGGGATCATAAAAGTTTTATAAAACTTTTTGATAAATCATTTGGAAGATTAGCATATCAAAGAGAATTGACCAATGGTGTCTTTTTTAAAGGATACCTCGAGTATGCCCAGCGGAACCCTTTAAAGAATACCTCGGAATACAGCTTTTTAAAAAAAGACAGGATGTATGAACCTAATGATCCTTTATTTCCAAACGATTTGGATATTCCTTTTGAAGGACACGAAGCTTTTGAATTAGGAATCAGCTTTAGGTTTCGATTTGAACAAAAGTACATCACTTATCCAAATCGGAAATATATCATGGGGTCGAAGTTTCCGGATTTATGGATTCATTACCGGAAAGGAATTGCAGCTTTTGGAAGTGATGTCGATTATGATTTGTTAAAAATTAATATTGAAGATGAATTATCAATGGGCTTGTTTGGTCGATCAGAGTTCAACCTTGAGGGAGGAGTGTTTGTAAATAACAGAAGTGTTCAATTTATTGATTACCAACATTTTAATGGAAATCAAACCTTTATTTATTCTCCTGGTAAAGCACTTTCTTCTTTTTTTATGTTGCCCTATTATGAGTTCAGTACAATAGATCCGTATGTTCAAATTCATTATCAACATCATTTTGAAGGCTTTCTTTTAGACAAAGTCCCATTAATCAGAAAGCTAGGTTTGAAATCTGTTTTAGGAGCTTCCTTTTTATTTACTGAAACGGGAAAAGATTATTACGAAGTTTCCTTTGGATTCGATAATCTTGGTTTTGGAATAGTGAAGTTATTTAGAGTGGATGTAGTTAGTTCCTTTCAAAATGGTAAGTATTTAACCACAGGATTTCGGTTAGGTGTTGATCTATAAAAAAGATTAAACATCTTCGACATTTCGCCAATCTGTTTGCGATAGAGTGATGATGATAAATCCGCTAATAATAAACACCAGGCGAATTAAAAGACCGGTAAGCCTTCCAAAAGTATCTAGCCAGGTTAAAAAGGAAAGTTGAACACCAACAAACATTAAAATGAATGATAACATTCCAATTATTATAAAAACAAAGCCAACAATTGCGTAAATACCTTTAGATGTCATAATTTTTAATGATTGAAACCAAAACGAAAATCCGCACTACTTTTTTATTATACCCAGTATTAAAAACATAATAATCACACCGTTGTTCATTTTTAATACAAGACGACAAAATTACAGAAAATGATTTTATAAAAGTCATTATATTTGCGGAGTTTCGAGCTCTATTAAACCAGTAAACCAATAAATGATAAAACTAATCGAATGTCCGCGTGATGCGATGCAGGGTATAAAGCAGTTTATCCCTACTGAGCTTAAGGCGGAATATATCAACCAATTACTAAAAGTAGGTTTTGATACGATTGATTTTGGAAGCTTTGTTTCTCCAAAAGCAATTCCTCAAATGAGGGACACTGCTGAGGTGTTAAGCCGCTTAGATTTATCGGCTTCTAAAAGTAAATTACTGGCAATTGTGGCAAACAAACGTGGAGCAGTTGATGCTGCTCAGTTTGAAGAAATTTCTTATCTGGGCTATCCATTTTCTATTTCTGAAACATTCCAATTACGAAATACCAATGCCACCATTGAAGAGTCTGTTAAACGTGTCCAGCGTATTCAGGATATTTGTACCGAAAGCGATAAGACATTGGTCGTTTATATTTCCATGGGTTTTGGCAATCCATATGGCGATGATTGGAATGTAGAGATTGTTCAAAAATGGGTTGATCGACTTTTTGATATGGGTATAAAAATTTTATCCCTTTCAGATACAATAGGGGTGTCAAATCCGGAAAATATCAGTTATCTATTTAGAAATTTAATTCCAAATTATCCGAAAATCACTTTTGGAGCTCATTTACATACGCAGCCGCACAACTGGAAAGAGAAAGTCAAAGCCGCCCATGATAATGGATGCAATCGTTTTGATGGCGCAATAAAAGGATATGGAGGTTGCCCAATGGCAAAAGATGAATTAACAGGTAATATGGCTACAGAAAACATGATCGCTTATTTTGAACAAATAAATGAAAATCTCGAAATCGATCATTCAGCTTTCAACGAATCCTTAAGAATGGCAACTGAAGTTTTTCCACTGCACTAAGTTTAAATGGATACCACTTATGAAAATTACTTTTGTTCAGACAGGAGGAACAATTGATAAAGATTATCCAAAAACGACAGGTGGTTGGGCCTTCGAAATTGACGAACCTGCTGTTGGCCGTATTTTAGAAAAATTAAACCCTTCTTTTGATTTTGAAATAATCACTGCTTTCAAAAAAGATAGCCTGATGATTACCGAGGATGACCGTAAGCGACTTTTCCAGATGATAAATGAAATCAAAAATGACAAAATTATCATTACGCATGGAACGGATACAATGATAGAAACAGCTTCATTTTTAAGCGAAATTCACACTAAAACCATTGTCCTCACCGGTTCAATGAAGCCTGAACGATTTTATGATTCCGATGCTTCTATCAATTTGGGGGTTGCGATAGGTGCTATGAATGTTCTTGAAAAAGGGGTTTATATTGCAATGCATGGAATAGTGCAACGGCATGATAAAATCAATAGGGATTTAGATTCCGGGAAATACTTTTGAGGTTGTACAAAAGAAGTTTCTAAATTCGGGAAATAATAAAAAATATGATTCCAGATAAAAACGAAATTTTGTCAGCAGTGGAGCGGATTGCACCTTTCATCCATCAAACACCTGTTTTAACTTCATCAAGCATTAATAAGATCACAGGCATTGAACTTTATTTTAAATGTGATAACTTTCAACGCATGGGAGCCTTCAAAATGCGAGGAGCGGTCAATGCCATTTTAAAACTTTCCGAGGAAGAAAGAGCGAGAGGTGTGGTGACTCATTCCAGCGGTAATTTTGCTCAGGCTGTTGCGCTTGCTGCCAAAAGTATCAATATCAAAGCTTACATCGTCATGCCCTCCAATGCTCCAAGAGTTAAAAAAGCGGCTGTTTTAGAATATGGTGCGGTGGTGATTGATTGTCCACCAACGATAAAAGACCGGGAAGCAGCTGCAAATAAAATTGTTAAAGAAATTGGCGCAACTTTCGTCCACCCTTCCAATGATTTAGATGTAATAATCGGACAGGGGACTGCAGCTTTTGAACTGATACAATTGCATGATAACCTGCATTATATTTTTGTACCGGTAGGTGGAGGAGGATTGTTGGCAGGTACAGCATTGAGTGCTCATTATTTTTCACCCCAAACGGAGGTGATTGCCGGAGAACCTTTTGGAGCGGATGATGCATTCCACTCACTCAAAGCTGGAAAAATACTTCCGAGTATAAATCCTCAAACTATTGCAGATGGATTGCGAACATCACTGGGAGATCAGAATTTTCCGATTATAAAAAAATATGTGAAAGATATCATTCGCGTTGAAGAAAAAGAAATTATTGAAGCGATGAAGATGATTTGGCAACGCATGAAAATTATTGTTGAACCCTCAAGTGCCGTGGCTTTAGCTGCCGCCATTAAGGAAAAAGAAAGATTTCAAAATAAAAAAGTCGGAATTATCATATCAGGAGGAAATGTAGATGTTGAAAATTTACCCTTTCATTGACCTCAATTGGAATTCGATAAAAAAATATTTGTCTTTATTGAAAATTGCTACAAAAGGGAAGCTTATCAATTATAAATTTGTTGAAATGAATTCACAGCGATCGAAGTTTATTAAAGATAATAATTGTTGATTTTTGCATTTCAATAAAATCTTAGTAATTTAGTTTAGATCAGCTGACAATTTGATAAAATATTATTATGTCAAAAATAGAATGGTTCCTTGATAAATATGGCGAAAGCCATCAAAACGCTACTAATAAACTGATCCATTGGGTTTGTGTTCCCGCCATCATGTTTAGTTTATTCGGATTACTTTATTCCATTCCATTTCCTGTTGAAAGAAGTTTAATTACCAACTGGTCCGCGGTTGCGATTGTGCTAGCCTGGATTTATTATTTGCGTTTATCAATCCCAATGTTTTTTGGTTTTATTGTTATTGGAGGACTTTTGGTTTGGGGGAATGATGCTCTTTATCATTCTCTCGGAGCAGATGCAGGTCAGCTGGCTTTGGTTTCTTTAGGAATTTTTGTAGTGGCCTGGATAGGGCAATTTATTGGGCATAAAATCGAAGGAAAAAAGCCGAGTTTTATCGAGGATGTACAGTTTTTATTGATTGGCCCGGCCTGGTTACTTCATTTTATTTATAAAAAAGTAGGGATTAATTATTAAACAAAGAACTATCTTCTCTCTCCCCCTATTTAATATGCAACTCTTTCACACAATTCCCACCGTGAAAGAGTTGCTTCTGTTTAGAGTTATGTGTATTTATTTACGAGTAAAATTTGCCCCAAATGGTAAAGGTCATGTTGAATAATGCCATGCATTAACTTATAAAAAGTATATTTTCTGTTACCCACTTTTTGATTTAATATTTCATCATTTTCTTTTGAAAGGAGTTCCATAAGTTCATCCTGGCTAGCTTGCAGCCTGCTTTTTAAATCAGTCCATTCTTTGCTTGAAATACTGTTTATTTTTTGGAAATTTTCTTCAGGAGATACTTCATAATCTTTCTCTCCTTTTAGGATTTTGATCAAAAAGTTGCGCCAGGCGATCATATGGAAAACCAATTCAGCAATATTATGTGCATTCCCGACGGTTTTCAAAGCATCTTTGTTTGAGATATCTTTCAGCACCTCCTGAACGGAAGGTCCGTGCCATGCGGGCCCATTAAAGGTTTGATCAAAGAGAGTAACAATGTTTTGAATTTCGTGGTCTTTCATTTTTTGAGATTTAAAAAAACAAAACAGCTAATTTTCAAGCCCTAAATCTTTTCGAAGACCAAGGTCTTCATTGTTATGTTTATTCCAATAATCAAGCATGATTGACTTTTTCCGGACTGCTTTGGTCGTCAATTTCTTTGCATCTGTTCCCCAGCCGCTGGTATTGGTTTCTTCCCAGCCTTCTATTTGATGGGGAAATTCTTTTTGAAACGTGATTTTTAAAGTTCTGTCCAGATCTTTGTATTTGATGTCATAAACCATAAAATCAGCATTTTGGTCATCTTCTTTTAATGATGCTTCAGCTTTTTGTGGCTTATATTCGGTATGACGAAGCCGGGTGTAAAAAGTACCAGGAAGCAAAGTGACATTCCCTTGCGGTAGACTTTTCGGTGCAATTCGGATCCTGTTCCAGATTTCATCTTCAGGCATCACTTTATCTACCTTGAATTCCTGATTTCCCTCTGATTCAAAATAAGAGTTTAAATCAACCTTATAATTGCTTTTTTCAAGATCAACCTGCATAAAGGTGTGGCCGCACCATTCCTGTGAAGAAGAGGTGATTTTCAAAGTATTGGGATGTTTTTTTAAATCAACAGGCGTGAAAACAGAGGACATCATGCTGTAAGGGTAAATTCCAGTATTGAATTTCCGCGTCGCATTTAATTTCATGATTTTGACCGCGTCTTTAGGTGTCGCTGAAGGATTATCCAGCTTGACCAATTTCGAAGCGGAAAAATCTTCCGTTACAAAAACCAAAACGGATTCTCCCTGATGGATTTCACCATATCTGGCTTGTTCCAATTGATAGCTGCTCAACTCTGCTTTGTTTTTATACCAATAATTGTCAAATTTATTCTCCGGAGTGATTAATTTGATAAATTCAGCATTCGAAGTAGTTTCTCGGACTTCGTTTTTACACGCTAGAAAAGTCAGTAGAATGGCCAATCCAAGGGTTATTTTTACTTTACCCATAATAGATTTTACTTTAAAAAGAGATTAGAAATATTTTTACTAAACAGGTTACAAAACCGAAGCAATTTTGTTTGAAATATCTCCGGTTAATATTGTCTGGAATAAAACTTTAGTATCGAAAAGTAGAATAGAACGCCTCGAAAAGTCCTTTTCAATTACTGTTAAAAAAGTCTTTGGGGGTGGTATCTTTTTTACTATTTAAATGCAAACTTAACCCAACACCTAAACTACTTCCTTCATAAGGATTAAAATCTAATTTTGGTTTTACTTTCATGGTGAGGTCTTCACTGACATCAAATCCCATGAGATGTGCGTCAACATAGGCATCAATACCGCTCAATAAGGCAACAGCAGCTAATCCAATGTAAGAAAGTTCCATACGTTTACGATAGAGGTCACGTTCAGATTTGATATCGTCTTCATCCCAACCTCTATTTAGCATGAGTTCTGAGGTGGTACTTTCATCACCATCAACTGCATAGATATATTCTTGTTTTAAATAGTTATATTGACCAGAGCTGAAATCGATGAAATAAATCATCAAGCCATAAGCGCCGTAGACAATGGGTGCCTTCCAATATTTCTTATTGTATAATTGTCCTGCTCCGGGAATGACGAAAGAAAAAACCATTGCTTTCGTTGGATTGGGATAACCCTTTTTGAAAAAATTTCTGATGGGACCAGATTTTTTTACCTTTTCAGGTTCAGGAGTAACTGATTCCGCAATAATAGAGTCAGAAATCAGCGAATCGCTTACAATTTCCTCCTGTCCAAAACAAAGAAATGTTAGGAATATGAAACAGCTAATAAAAATGGATTGCTTCTTCATCAAGAAATTAAACGTAAAAGAAAAGATTATAGTTTGAGGGTTATTTTTCAATCTTATCCAATACATTATTCAAAGTTTCATCGGAATCAAAATGAATAATGATTTGACCTTTTCCTTTATCTTTTAATTTTAGCTCGACCTTAGCTTCAAGGT
Source organism: uncultured Saprospiraceae bacterium (assembly GCA_963793295.1). Lineage (GTDB taxonomy): Bacteria > Bacteroidota > Bacteroidia > Chitinophagales > Saprospiraceae > JAHDHW01. The sequence continues at coordinate 18,651 of CAWBZX010000032.1, forward strand.
AAGATTTTAATTGATTTTCAACAGCCTGGTAATCATCGGGTAATCCGCGCGTGGCTGGTTTCTTCTCTTTTGGCTCTGCAGCTTCCCGTATCAATTTTTCAAGAGCACGAACGGAAAGACTTTTTTCAATGGTTTCTTTGAAAAGAGCATTTTGAAGCAGAATATTATCAATACCCACCAAAGATCTGGCGTGCCCCATCGAAATTAATTTCAGCTTGAGTGCTTGTTGTATTTCCGGAGGCAGTTTCAATAAACGAAGGTAATTTGTCACTGAAGTTCTATCTTTTCCGACACGGTCAGAAAGTCCTTCATGCGTCAAGTTACATTCATCAATCAATCGTTTGTAAGTGATAGCGATTTCTATGGCATTGAGCTGTTCGCGTTGAATGTTTTCGACCAGCGCCATTTCCAGCATTTCCTGATCGTCAGCAATCCTGATATAAGCCGGAATTTCTTCCAGACCGGCGAGTTTAGCAGCTCTTAACCGCCGTTCACCCGAGATCAACTGATAATGCCTGCTATCCAGCCTTCGGACAGTAATTGGTTGAATAAGTCCATGAACCTTAAGTGATTCGGCCAGTTCTTTTAGTGCTTCCTCATCAAATTCTTTTCTGGGTTGAAAAGGATTGACTTCAACCATTTTAATTGAAATAAAAGCAATGGAATTAGACAGCTCTTTAATGACCGATTCGGGGTTTTCTTCAACTTGATGATCGATATTCGACAATAGGGCCTTTATGCCCAATCCTAATTCTTTCTTTCTAACTTTCTTTGCCATTATTGTTATTTCCTAATTTAAAATGTGCTAAACCTTGTTTTCCATACGGTGCAAAAAAAATAGCTAATCTTAACTAATTAACGTTTTTTATTTTACTTTTTTTTGGTAGTGAGAAGTCTTTGTTTTTATTCAAAAACTCTTCAGCGAGATTTAAAAAATTGATACTTCCTTTACTTGAAGCATCATACAAAGCAACAGGTAAATGTAAATTTGGAGCTTCTCCGATTTTTGAATTCCGGTGGATAATCGTTTCAAATACGATTTCTTTGAAATAATCCTGTACCTGGCTCACCACTTCATTGGCTAAACGCAATCGGCGATCATACATGGAAAGCAATATGCCCTCAATTTGTAAATCCGGATTGAGTTGTTTATTGATTATACTAATAGTATTCATCAACTTTCCCAGACCTTCCAAGGCAAAAAACTCACATTGTACAGGAATCAAAATGGAATCTGCTGCAGTTAAAGCATTAACCGTGACAATACCCAAAGAAGGCAGACAGTCAATAAAAACATAATCAAATTGATCTTTTACTTTATCGACCACCTCTTTTAAAATATATTCTCGCCTGAAACGGGAAACCAGTTCCAATTCAGCGCCTACTAAATCAATGTTTGAAGGAATAAGATAAAGGTTTGGCGTATCGGTTTTAAGGATAGCTTTTCCTGGATCAACATTATTAATCATCAAATCATATGTACTGTATTCGATATCGTCAGCAAGGATGCCAACGCCTGTAGAAGCGTTTCCTTGCGGATCAGCATCTATCAAAAGAACCTTTTTTTCAAGAATAGCTAAACTTGCCGCCAGATTGATCGCTGTCGTCGTTTTTCCTACTCCGCCTTTTTGATTAGCAATAGCTACAACTTTTCCCATTTTCTTCTTTTTACAGCTTCAGTCCTTTTTAAACTAAAAGCTAGATTGTTAAAGAGGCACCAATTTCCAGTAAAATTAATTCTTTTCCTTTGTCAGCAAAGGCTTTTATTGCTTCTGCATGATCTATTTTAATATAACCAAAAGTATCGTAATGACAGCCAATGATTTTGTCACATTCGATGAACTCACTTGCAATCACTGCGTCTTTGATTCCCATCGTAAAATTATCACCAATCGGTAAAATGGCGAAATCTAATTTTGGGCTCGTCAAAGGAATCAGCTTCATATCCCAGGTCAAAGCGGTATCTCCGGCAAAATAAAAAGCGGCCTGTTCATTTGAAACAATAAAGCCTCCTGGATTTCCACCATAAGTACCATCAGGTAAAACACTGGAGTGAATCGCACTAACATATTTAACGTTTCCAAAATCAAACTTCCAGTTGCCTCCGTGATTCATAGGATGGCCACTTATTCCTTTTTCGCTGTACCAACCAACAATTTCAAAATTCGAAACAATAGTAGCTTCGGTTCTTTTTGCAATACTTTCAGCATCGGCCACATGATCCTGGTGACCATGTGAAAGTAAAATGTAATCTGCCGGAATCGAGTCAATTGCTATATGTTTCGCGAGATCATTGGGGCTGATGAAAGGGTCAAAAAGCAAATCTTTTCCATTTACCTCAATACCAAAAGCAGATTGACCATAATAGGTGATTTTCATAATTGAGCCGAACGTTTTATATGAAAAAAATAATGAATGCTAAAGATACTGCCTTTTATAAAATATACATTATTAATGTTTAAAATTTATGAATCAATTTTTCTTTAAACTTTTTACAAATAGGCAACATTATCTTTTATCTTGGGTTTCGTTAATCTAGAACCTACAATTGATATTTATATGATTACAGTGATTTCCGGAACCAACCGGCGAAAAAGTTTTACATTTCCAGTTGCGAATCAGTTTTTCAATTTGATTGTAAAGTACACCAGTGAAGAAGCTAAACTTATATCATTAGAACATTTACCGCTTGATTTATTTCATACAGGCATGTACAATGAAAATGGTCAAACAAAAAGCCTGATAAAACTACAAGATGAATATATGATCCCTGCGGATAAGTTTTTGATCATCATGCCAGAATACAATGGAGGTTTTCCGGGAGTTTTGAAAATGTTTATTGATGCTTGCTCTGTCAGAGAATATGCAAAAACTTTTGCAGGTAAAAAAGTCGCTATGGTCGGCCTGGCATCAGGTAAAGCCGGAAATCTCAGGGGTATGGATCACCTTACCGGAGTAATGAATTATCTGGGTTGTATCGTAATGCCCAATAAATTGCCAATTTCTGAGCTTGAAAAGCTAATTGATGAAAAGGGTGAGATCGTTGAAAAAGAAACACTCAATTCAATCAAAAAACACGTCAAGGAATTTATCGCTTTTTGAAATTGATATTTTTTTTATTCCATCCAATCAGCTATAAAAACATTGGTGTCTCTTGTGCCTCCATTATTTCGGTTTGAAGAGAAAACCAGTTTTTTACCATCGGGAGAAAACATGGGAAATCCATCAAAAACCGTATCATAAGTGATTTGTTTGACATCTGATCCATCAATATTTACAGAAAAAATATTGAATTGCCTTCCACTTTCTGAATGATGATTGCTGCAAAATAATATCTTTTTACCTGATGGATGATAATAAGGGCCCCAGTTTGCGCCTCCAAGAGACGTGATTTGTTTCATGTCAGAGCCGTCAATATTGCAGGTAAAAAGTTCCATTTCTGTTGGCTGAACAAGCCCCTGACTCAACAATTCTTTATAAACCTTCTTTTCTTCATCGGTCTTTGGACGAGAAGTCCGGAATACTAATTTTTTACTGTCAGGAGAGAAAAATGCACCACCATCATACCCTAACTCGTCAGTAACCTGAACGAGATTGCTGCCGTCAATATCCATCACATAGAGTTCAAGATCTCCGCTTCGTGTAGAGGTGAAAACAACCTTTTTACCATTAGGAGAAATCGTTGCTTCTGCATCATACCCCGGTTTATTTGTCCATTGTTTGATGATCTTTCCATTAAGGTCAGCTTGAAAAATATCAAAATCACTAAATACGGCCCAAACATACTTCCCATTGACTACACGCGGAACTTCAGGGCATGCTTCATTTCCAAGATGTGTGGATGCATAAATGACACTTTTACCATCCGGCATAAAATAACTGCAAGTCGTTCTTCCTTTTCCGGTACTCAAAAGAGGCGGCTGGTCTCCTTCATAGCCGTCAATTGGCATGTAATAGATCTGATCACAGCCTGCGTTCCATTTTTCATATGTAGCTTGAAAAACGAGATATTTATTGTCAAAACTAAAATAAGCTTCTGCATTATCTCCTCCAAAAGTAAGTTGCTTCACATTAGAAAGATTTGCCTCTTTTTCATAATGTGTTGCGGAGGCATCAGTAGTATTTAGGTCATTAGAATGGCTTTGGTCGCCGCCTTTATGATTTTCAGTCTGATCCTCATTTTGACCGTCATTGGTTGAATTACAAGCAAAGAAAAATAGAGGTAGTAATAAAAGGAGATAAATTCTGAACATGGTTTAATGATTTTCTGATTTTTGAAAAGTGCAAAGTTAATCTAATTGAAAAAAAAATAGTTACTTGCACGAATTGCTTTAAGATTTTTACCAATTAATTACAATTGCCAAAAATGAAGTTTTCCTCTTTTTTTTATATCTTTTTATTTCTCATGTTTATTGCTTGTGGCGATTCAGAAAAAGAAAAAGACGCAGCTCCCGAACAAATTTTTCATTACAACCAGATCAATTCAATTACTTCTTTGGACCCGGCTTTTGCAAAAAGTCAAAACAATATTTGGGCAATTGACCATTTGTATAACGGATTGGTTCAATTGGATGATCAACTCAATGTGAAACCTGCCATTGCTGAAAGTTGGGAGATTTCTGCAGATGGAAAAACGTATACTTTCCGTTTACGTGATGATGTATTCTTTCATGATGATGAAGTCTTTGATTCCGGTAAAGGACGGAAAGTTGTTGCGGAGGATTTTGTTCACAGTTTTAATCGGATTATTGCGGACAAAACAGCTTCTCCGGGAAGTTGGATTTTTAAGGGTAGGGTAGTGAATGAAAACCCTTTTATGGCTTTGGATGAAACTACATTCGTGATTCAATTGGAGCAGGCTTTCCGGCCCATGCTTGGAATTCTGACCATGCAATATTGTAGCGTTGTTCCAATAGAAGCGGTTGAAAAATATGGTAGAGAATTTCGGGGTCATCCAGTGGGTACGGGCCCTTTTAAATTAAAAAACTGGCTGGAGAATCAATCATTGTTTTTAGTGAAAAATGAAAATTATTTTGAAACCGAAGCCGGACAAAAATTACCTTATTTAGATGCAGTGCGGATTAGTTTTATTGCCGATCGCAAAACCGCTTACCTCGAATTAATGAATGGAAAACTAGATTTTTTCTCGGGTCTTGAATCTTCTATCATCAATGAATTACTTACTCCTGATGGTGAATTGCAGCCTTCTAAAAAAGACCAGCTACAGTTTTTTAAAGTCGCTTTTCTGAATACGGAATATTTAGGGATTAATATGAACTTTGAAAAAGGAACGAGTCCCCTTGCAAAAAAGAAAGTCAGACAAGCACTTAATTATGGCTTTGATCGTCAAAAAATGATGCAAAATTTAAGGAATAATGTTGGTAAACCTGCAAATTCAGGATTTACACCCAGAGGTTTGCCTTCTTTTGATTCGGGAAAAGTGGAAGGTTATGATTATAATCCTGATAAAGCTCGGACGCTTTTGAAAGATGCCGGATTTCCCAATGGCAAGGGGCTTGGTGGAATTACCCTACTAACGAACAAAGATTACCAAGATCTGTGTACATTCATTACCCGGCAATGGGAAGATCTTGGAGTGAAGGTACAAGTTGAAATTGTTGAATCTGCTACGCTTCGACAGATGATGAGCAAAGGTCAGGCAGCCTTTTTCAGAGGAAGCTGGATTGCTGATTACCCGGATGCAGAGAGTTATTTTACCATGTTTTATAGTAAAAATCCTGCACCACCAAATTATACTAACTTTTCAAATTTAGCCTTCGATCAGCTTTATGAAGCTGCATTACAAGAAAATGATGATGCGAAAAGATATGATTTATACCATCAAATGGATCGGATAATCATTGAAGAGGCTCCTGTAGTTTTTCTCTTTTATGATGAGACGGCACTTTTTGCACAAAAGAATATAAAAGGTTTGAGCACCAATGCGATTAACCTGTTGAGTTTGAAACGAGTGAAAAAGGAAAAATAAGAAAATTTTATTTTTTTAAATTATGCCTAGTTGTAAAAAATAGCTTATTGATCATTTAGCCCAATAACTTAGTTGAAAATAAAAACTATTTTTCATCATATTTTGTCTTCTTAATACAAATGCAAAAAGTAATTTATAAAGATATCGGCAGAATTGCTTATCAAAAAGCATGGGATTATCAGCAGAACCTGCTGGATGAACTCGTAGGTATAAAAAGGCAAAATCGGGAATTGGTTAAACAAAATATAGAAACCATCAATCAACGCCATTATTTGTTGTTTTGTGAGCACAATCCGGTTTACACGCTTGGGAAAAGCGGATCAATGGACAATCTCTTACTTTCAGAACAGGAATTAAATCAAAAGGGAATTGAATTTTTTAAAATAAACAGGGGAGGGGACATTACCTTTCATGGCCCGGGACAGATCGTTGGTTATCCGATTTTTGATTTGGATTGTTTTTTTACGGATGTACATAAATATGTCCGGTATTTAGAAGAGGCTATTATCAGAACGATTGCCGAATATGATTTAATAGGAGTGCGAAAAGAAGGATTTACAGGGGTATGGCTGGAACCAAATGAGAAAGAGGATGTATTCCGGAAAATCTGTGCGATTGGGGTTCATCTGAGTCGTTGGGTAACCATGCATGGATTTGCTTTTAATGTAAATACTGATTTACAATATTTTCAGAATATCATACCTTGTGGTATAAACGATGAAAACAAAACCGTCACTTCTCTGCAAAAAGAGCTGGGATTTGAGTTGGATATGGAAGAGGTGAAATCAAAACTCAGACAACATTTTGCTGAATTGTTTGGTTTTGTTTTTGATGGAAAAGTATCTGGATAAAAGGACCATTAATAGATCGAACTGAAATGAAAAAAGATATCCCACAGCATAAAGTACAGGACTTGGCCATCGCAATTGTACCTGGAGAAAAAGATGATAGTCTTTGGAATACTTATATTATTAACTTAAAAGACGAGCCGATAAAAAGTGTTTTGGTCAATTCAAGAGGCTATGGTGAATTTGAAGGAGAAGACATTAAAACTACAGTTCTTCGACATTTTTTTGAAGAAATCGGACCCTTGCAAATTGAAATAATTGAACCGATTCAAACTAAACTTTTCAATATTACCAACGAATATTGGGTTAGTTTTCAATATGATGGTTATATGTACGATAAAAAGTATGTTTTTGTAAAAGGAAGCATTTCTGAAATTAATTTCACACTCATTCCTTTTATCAATAAACGGGGCGTTATGATTCGCTAAAATTAGTATGGTCCGCATTATTTCATTTCTTATTTTATTTTTTCCTTTTGCTCTTAATGCTCAAACTGAAGAATTGTACCTAAGCCGTGCTGCCTTAGCTCAGGAAAATAATAATTACCAGGATGCAATAGATCACGTTACAAAAGCAATCGAGTTGGATTCTTTCAACGCATCTTATTATGAATTGAGAGGAAGAATCATTGCCGGTATAAATTTAGAAAATAAACGTTTGGAACACGTCAGTAATCGGAGTTTTAAAGATGCTTTGTCAGATTTTAATGCTGCTTTAGAACTTGAACCGGATAACCCTGAATTTTTACAAAGTCGGGGCCTTCTTTATTTGAATTTCAGAAAATACAAAGACGCCTTAGCTGATTTTGAACAGCAATTAAAATATGTGAGATATACCAGTCAGAAAATCTCTGCGATGACCGGTAAAGCACGGGCGAAGTTTGAATTGAAAGAATTTGACGCATCATTTAAAATACTTGAAAATGCACTCGAATTAGACACTTCAAATATTTTGATTTTAAATAATATTGCCTTTCAATATCTAACATTAGAAGATTTTGAATCCGCCAGAAGATTTCTAAATAAAGCACTGGCAATCAACTCCAATCATAAAATTTCGCTCGTAAATATGGGATTTGTTGCGTTGAAATCTGGTAAATATGAACAAGCTTTAGCAATTTTCAATATGATCATTGAAAGAGATCCTGATATTGGTTTTGCTTATAATAACCGGGGCTTTGTTAAGTACAAATTTGGACAGTTCGAGGAGGCCTTTAACGATATAAATTATTCCATTGAGTTATTTCCAGCGAACTCATACGCTTATAAAAACAGAGCTTTAATTTACCTTGCCACCAACCAAAAAGCAAAAGCTTGCAATGATCTCCTATTTGCTAAAACCTTGGGGTATACACTGGATTATGATGATGAAGTGATTAACCTGCTTATCGACAATTGCCTGGAAATCAATCAAAAAAAAGAGCCTAAAGATTAACTTCTGTTCTTTCTTCCAATCTCAATTGATGTAATAAATTATTCAAATAAGATGTTTTGAAATGGTGATCTATCATATCAATATTTTTTAAAATATGGTATGTTGTTTGTAATATACATTTTGTTAATATGTGTTGACTGAAGCTTATAGTCTTCATACAGTCAAGAATGATAATATCCCAAAATGAATGCAAGTATTACACACAAAATGTTTGGTGCGAACAAAACAAAACATGCTTCTAATTCCAAAGAACTTATTGCCGCTTCTTATCAGCCTAATTTGCTTTTGTACATCTTGTAAAACGCCTAGCTTATTTAACGATGGGCCAATACCTGCAGCGACTATGCAGGAGTTTGTACTAATGAACCCATCTGAACCAACCCTGTCACCTGGAGATAAAATTTCCGTGAGTATATGGGGACATGATGATTTGAGTATTGGGTCCATAAATAGCCCTTATATGACTGACGAAGAAACGGGACGATGGGTGATGCTCGACAAAGAAGGAGAGGTTAATTTACCAAAAGTTGGAAGGGTAAATTTAGCTGGTTACAACGTAAAAGAAGCCGGATACTTTCTGGAAGAATTGTACGTAAAGCATGTTCAAAATCCGGTTGTCAATGTGAGGGTGTTGAACCACTTTGTAACGATTCTGGGAGAAGTCAACAAACCAGGAAAGTATAAAATTGACAATGAAGAAGTCAATCTAATCGAATTGTTGGGAGAGGCGGAAGGTTATACAAAATATGCGAAAATGGAAGAAGTGCAGCTCATCAGGGAAGTGAATGGAAAAGTGGTCAAATTCCCAATAGATTTTACGGGCATAGGTTCATTGAATACCGGAAATGCGGTATTAAATCCAGGTGACATTATATATATTCCCGCGATTAAAAGAAAAGGAGGGGATGAGGCACTCAGCCGCGCTATTCCAATTGCAAGTATTGCTACAGGAGTGGCACTTATTATATCGGCTTTAATTGTCAAATAGACAATGAGATGAATATTCAAAAGGAATTCAAATTATTGGTATTACCAGTTCTGAAAGGACTGCCATTGTTAGTAACAATAGTTGCTTTGGCGTATTTCTTTGCTGTTTATTCAATACGATATATGGTTCCTGTTTATGAGGCTGATGCTTCCATTAAATTAGATAATCGCGAACACGTTGGAGGAGATTACAGCCTTATTGAAGAGAAAAAAAACAACGTTTCTGGCAGTAATTTTCTAACCGAAGTTGAGGTGTTCAAATCTTCTGCTCTTCATAAGAAAGCATTTCAGCAACTCCCTTTTGATTTGACTTATCACAGAATTGGAAAAGTGAAAGCGATAGAACTTTTCAACGATTGCCCTTTTATTATTGATTATAAAATATTGGATTCAACAGCTCTTGATCAGACCATTTTTTTGACTTACAAAGGCAATGGACGCTTTCGTATTTTTAAAGACAAAGCTTCCAGCCAATATTTGCGGACCATAAAGTTTAACCAAAATTATACAGACAGCACAACGGTTTCATTTCGAATTCGGCAGAATAAAAATATCCTTAAGGATAAACCAAAATCATTAAAACCAGGCGATCATTTTTCCTTTACGATCAATTCATTAGAAAATCTTGCTGATGAAATAAATGCTCAAAACTTCTTTGTACGGCCTGTGGATAAAGACGTTTTTGTGGTTAAACTTCATTATAAACACGAAGTCCCTGAGAAATCAGCTTTGTTTCTAAATAGGTTGATTGACGTTTATATCGAAAGGGATCAGGAAAACAAATTCGAAAAAGCAGCGAAAAACCTTGGTTTTATTGACAGAGAGTTGGAACGCGTTAGAGATCAGCTCATTCGGTCAGAAAAGGAAATGGCTGATTTTAGGAAAAAGAATGGCATTGTAAATCCACAACAGGAAACCGAAGCTATGCTGCGTCAATTGAATGAATATGACATGAATGAAGTTGCGATTGGCCTGAAAGAAATTGAATTGCAAAACATTTACAATTATTTAAGTGCTGACAATAAAATTTCCGGATTCTCCCCTGATTTTGAAATGATAAAAGATGAAGTCTTCGAAAACACTTTTGTTGACTTGAAAAGACTGGAATTACAAAAAACAGAAACGCTTAAAAAATATCCGGAATCAAGCCTTGAAATACAGTCAATCAACAAGAATATCGGAGACCTCAAAGATTTTGTGTTCCAAAGTATTGAAAAGAAACTATCAAATATCCAGGACCAGAGAAGTGATATTCAATCAACAATCAACAATTTACAGGCAAAGTTCAGCTCTTATCCGGAGAAGGAGAGAAGGTTGGTGATGTTGCAACGAAACAATATGCTGAACGAAGAAACCTACAACTTTTTAACGAAAAAACGAACGGAACTCGCTATCGCGAACTCTTCTGATTTGCCCTTGCATCAGGTGATTGATTATGCGGTTAACCCACCTCATCCGGTCGCACCAAACCGATCATTGATAATCGGAGTTTCTTTATTTTTTGCGATGGTATTTGGTCTGGTTTTAATCTTTGTATTAAATTATTTCTTCGCCGGAGTAACAACTATTTCTGATGTTACAGAAAAGATAGATGTGCCGTTTTTAGGATATGTCAATAAAACAAAAAGTAATGATTCTTCTTTTGATTCTATACTAAATATTTATACAAATATTCATAACGATCAATTTTTTGAAGGCCCTAAAATGATTACGGTTTCCTCTCTTTCGACTGGTGACGGGAAAACTTTTATCACGGAAAAATTAGGTCGTCTGCTTGCTGGATATGGCAAACGGGTATTACTCATCGACATGAATTTTCAATCCCCAAAATTGAAAAAAATATTTACTGAGCCAGATAATAAAGGTAACCAAATGGAAGGGTTCTCAGAAAGACAAGTCAATAAGATAGGAGAGGAAAATCTAGATTTTGTTTTTCTCGCTGGTGATGCAAAACAAATGAAATCCGCACTGCTTTTTGCACCACAAACAGCTACTTTTCTTAACGAAATGAAATCGAATTATGACATCGTTTTAATAGATACAGCGGCAACGGATAAAAAAGTAGATGCAGCAGCAGTGATGGGTTTGAGCGATCTGAATTTATTTGTTTTTCGAAAAGGGAAAACCCGTATTCGAAATCTAAAAAAATGTAAATCTTTTCTTGATGCCTACAAAATAGATAACGTACATTTTGTTTTAAACGGTTGAGACTGAATATGGATTATGCAATAGCTAAGGGAGCATTTATTAAAAGGTTCAAAAATAGTGGATCAGTACTTTTTGACCAGGCTATTTTAAGTGGCAACAGTTTCGTTACTGGCATTTTGTTAGCTCGATTTTTAGGGATTGAAACCTATGGTTTATTTGCCCTTTTATGGATGGTTGTGTTATTTGGTTTGAGTTTTAGTCAGGCTTTTATTACAAAGCCAATGTTATCTTTAGGTCCACAGATTGAAACAGAAAACAAACAAAGATATTATGCTTCTTTACATGCTATTCAATTGATAATCAGTTTTTTATTTTTCTTTATTTCTTTTATTACTTTAAAGTTATTGACTTGTTTTTACTGGTTTGAATTACCCACAAATGGTCTGATTATCAAGATAACGATCATACTGGCTCTTTTTTTAATCTATGATTTTTACAGGAAATGTTTTTTTGTTTCTGAGCGATTAAATTGGCCTATTTTTATTGACACGTTACTCGCAGTTTTCCAACTTTCTGGAATTTTGGTTTTACACTTTTTTGATGTGCTTACTCTCGAAAATGTTCTTTTACTGATTATTATCCTTTATTCACTTTTGAATCTGATTTGTTTCACACAAATGGAATTTCCAAGGTTTAAAAAAAGTGCACTAAAAAGTGTTATAAAAAAGCATTATGATTTTTCAAAATGGTTAATCGGAACCGCTCTTTTGCAATGGCTTTGTGGCAACTTTTTTATAATAGCCGGAGGCTGGATTCTTGGGACGGCAGCCGTTGGAGCGGTTCGTATTGCTCAAAATATTGTTGGACTGACACATGTCATTTTTCTGGCAATGGAAAATATTGTTCCGGTGTATGCGGCAAAGCACTTTAAAAATGGCGGAATAAAAAGGCTTTATGCATTTCTTAGAAAATTGAGTGTGCAAACTGGTGTTGTAATCATATTGATTTTAGTACTTCTTTCAGCATTTTCTCCTTTTATTATAAAACATTTGTACGGAAATGATTTTGTTTCCTTTAGTTATGTTTTAGTCGGTTTTTGTATCATTTACCTTTTAGTTTTTATTGGTCACCCCCTTCGATTTGCGTTGCGCACCTTACAATTTACAAAACCAATTTTTATTGGTTATCTCTTTGGAGCAGTGTTTAGTTTGATGTCTGCCTATACCATGCTGAAAAATTGGGATATGATTGGGCTTTTAGCGGGTATGTTTATTACTCAGTTGATAGCCCAGGCAGTTTATATCTTTTATCTTATGAAAATTAAAAAAACGTATGAAAATAATACACTTGGTACTCGGTAAAGCAAATCCATTAAGAATGAATGGTGTCAACAAGTTGGTGCATGAAATGGCCACTACTCAAAAACAGTCAGGCGCAGATGTATCTCTTTGGGGAATCACAGAAAATCCGGTTCATGATTATCCTGCCCGAAATTATAATACAGTTTTGTTTCCTTCGGTTTTTAATAAAACCAATATTGATCCTACTGTAAAAAAGGCGATTTATGATTTGAACAAAGAGTCTGTATTTCACATTCATGGGAGCTTTATACCTGAGTTTTACAAAGTATCCAGATTGCTGGTTGAAAGAGGAATTCCTTACGTGTATACCCCTCATGGAGCCTTGGCTCCGGCAGCCATGAAAAGGAGAAGCTGGAAGAAAAAGTGGTATTTCGAATTTTTTGAAAAAAAGCTCATTCAGGATGCTAAAACTGTAATTGCAACGGGCAAATCAGTCTTTGATCATATTGATGAATTGACCTATGTCCAAAGTAAAGTGCTTTTACCAAATGGACAACCCAGCATAAATTTTCAAGCAAATAAATTTGATCGAAACGAACAATTAATTTTTAGTTTTTGTGGAAGGATAGCTCTTGAACATAAGGGATTGGATCTGCTTCTGAAAGGATTCCGTTTGTTTTTGGATAAGGGAGGAAATGCAGCATTACATCTTATTGGCGATGGCTCGGAAATGCCCAGACTTAAAAAAATCGCAGCTGAATTACAGCTCCTTGATCAGGTTAAATTTTTCGGTGCAAAATACGGTGATGAAAAGTTTAAATTATTATGCCAATCCAATGTTTTTGTTCATACCTCCAGGATGGAGGGATTTCCGGCGTCGGTGCTAGAAGCTGCTGCTTTAGGTTTGCCCTGTCTGATAAGTGAGCATACTAATATGGGAGATTATATCAGAAAATTCGATAGTGGCCTCGTTTTAAAAGAAAATACACCACTTTTCATTCGCGATAAAATGTTAGAAGCCCAGCATCTGTTGAGAAGCGGAGAATTAAAGGAGATGGGTGGCAATGCCAAATACATGGTTGAAAAAGAGTTTGATTGGAAAAAGATATGCGAAAAGTTGATTTTAGTCTATGAAAATCAAGAAACGGTTGTTACTGAAAAGCTTGTTAATTTAGTTTAGGAATAGCCTGTAAATGCCAGTAGATCAGCATATAAGAAAAAATAAAAAAGCAATTATCCTGCTGGGTATTCTTACATTGACTATGGTCATCAGGATAAGTAGCTATTTTTCATATGTTCCCGATTCTGTTGATCTAACGAGAATCATTAAAGTCGGATTGAGGATTTCTACTTCGTTTTTCTCTCTTTTATTACTTTGGGTTTTCTTATCAAAAAAGAAAGATTTCAGATTTAAATATGTGATGCTCTTGCCCTTCATTTTTTATCTGGCGTATATTTTATGGGGTATCCTGTCAATTTATTGGACAACAAATGTGTCATTTACCGTTTTGCAACTTTCCATGACGATCGAAACGTTAGTTTTCAGTTTTCTATTTTTTAAATTGATAAGACTCTATGACAAATCCTACAACAAAGAATTGACTTCTTTTATCTTCATCGTGAACCGTTCTATTTTTATTATGGCTATTTTCTTTTTGCTGGGTTCCCAATTGAATCCTGATTTTTTCTATCGGGCAACTCACGGCGGCAATGTGCTTCGTTTGGGAGGTTTGATCATCAATCCTAACGAACTGGGGCTGTTATCAATCATTGGAATTACCCTAAGTTATGTGGAGCTATACTTCAATAAAAACAAGTGGTACAACGTTTTGGCAATTCTCTTTTGTGTGACAGTATTGCTGATGACACAATCCCGCTCTTCATTGGTTGGTTTTCTGATGATCACTGGAATGTATCTTCTTATTTCAAATAATTACTACTTAAAAATTGCCGCTGTCACCTTTGCAATATTAACCCTTCCCATTGTTATCAATACCATTGTTTTTAAAGAAGGAGATGTAGAGGAGGTTACCAGCCTCACCGGGAGAACTGAATTTTGGGGTGATTTAATAAATGAAGCTTTTCCTTTAAGCCCAATTTGCGGATTTGGTTTTATGAGCATCAGCACCAACACATTTTACAACAAATACAGCAGTACTCATTCCTACGAAGCTTCCATGGCTCACAACACTTTCGTGGAGGTTTTAATCAATTTGGGTTTGGTTGGCGCTTTTATTTGCCTGTTACAATTACTGCTGACCTTTTTTGCAGTAGCGGTTTCAAAGGAGCGTGTTTTACAAATGATGGCATTTTTTATGTTGGTTCCATTGTTGATTAATTCAATTACAGAGTTTGGAATATTTGGTCATACCAATTATGCGATAATGTTCTATCAATTTATTTTCCTCTTTTTTACCGTTACGGTTGTAAAAAGAAAAGAAGGAATAGCACTCAATCAACAATGATAAAATAAATGACTGACAGGCTAAATTTTATAAAATACTTATTTGTTGAACTGAGAGGATATCAATATGTATTGCTCAAACACATTGATCACTCAATTGAAGAAATTAGTGAACACAGCGATTTAGATATTCTTATTTCAAGAAAAAGCTTCAGTTTATTTTCTAATTCCCTTAAAGATTATGAGGCCATCAAAAAGGTAGTCTTTAAGAATCAAAGTACTATGAGTCAGGCTTTTATTTTTTTTAAAGATAACAGCTATTTGCAGCTTGATTTTTTATTCGGTTTCTATCGAAAAGAAATGGTGTATTTAGATCAGGAAGAAGTCTTTAGATTTTCAAAAACAAATGAAGAAGGAATTTGGGTTTGTAATAACCGCCACTTGTTAGAACACTTGCTCTTGTTCAATTTTCTCAACTTTGCTGGCATTCCAAGCAAGTATCTGGATTATTTTGAAAAAGAAGCTCCTGAGGAGATCGGGAATATTTTGGATTATTTAAAAATAAAATATGGATACTCTATTGAAAGTATTAGTGATTTGCAAAGTTATAACGCCAGCATCAGGAAAGCTGTGGTTCAAAATCTTTGGGAAAGAGAGCAAAATCATGGTTTTTCTTTATTTAAAAACTGGACAAATTATGTCTTTGATCTTGTAAAAAGTATCTTTTCAAATCGCGGTTTCATCATAACATTTAGCGGAGTAGATGGAGCTGGAAAAAGTACAATTATCAAAAACATAAAAAAAACACTGGAGGGAAAATATCGACGAAATGTAGTTGTCTTGCGGCATCGCCCGTCCGTTTTGCCAATCCTTAGTGCATTTCGTTATGGAAAAGAAAAAGCAGAACAGAAGGCTGCCGATACGCGACCAAGACAGGGCAATAATAAGAGCAAGTTGAATTCTCTATTTCGCTTTTCCTATTATTATCTTGATTATTTGTTAGGCCAGGTTTATATAAAAGCCAAATATGTTTGGAGAGGCTATATTGTCATTTTTGATCGCTATTATTTTGATTTTATAGTGGACAGCAAGCGATCCAATATTCAAATGTCTCAAACGATTCCGAAATTTTTGTATCGATTTGTGGCCCATCCCTCGCTCAATTTATTTCTTTATGCAAATCCGGAAACCATTCTTAATCGGAAAAAGGAACTCGATGTACAATCAATAAAAGAGCTAACTGCTGGTTACAAATCACTTTTTGAAAGTTTGAAGAATGAAAGTGCTGCCAGTAAATATTTACCCATAGAAAACATAAGCAAAGAAAAGACACTTCATCAGATTATTGAGCAATATGAAGCAATGATATGATCAAAGGAATAATCTCCAAAATAATTAAAAAGAAAAACCCAAATTTCACTTTTGATGAGGTATTGGATACTCAGATTTTAGGTTCTTTTTTTATTCAAAAGTTATGGTCCATATTTCGTTCCTGGCGAATATTGTTTTATGGTAAAATACCCTATTTGCTTTTTTTGGGAAGAGGGGTCCGTTTTTTCAATATTAAAAATATCACTTTCGGAAAATGGGTCCAATTGGAAGATCATGTCTATCTGAGTGCTTTGGGGAAATCTTCCTTGGAGCTTGGCAATAATATCAGAATCGGCGCTTTCAGCCGGCTAATTATTTCTACTTCTTTTAATAATATAGGTAACTATATTAAAATTGGCAATAATGTAGGGGTCGGAGAATTCACTTATTTAGGAGGCGCTGGAGGGCTTGAAATTGGCAACGATTGCATCATTGGCCAATACTTCAGCTGTCATCCTGAAAATCATCAATTTGGAGACACCAATAAATTAATAAGGCTTCAGGGAGTTTCAAGGAAAGGGATAAAAGTTGGTGACAATTGCTGGATCGGAGCGAAAGTGACGATACTTGATGGCGTAACAATTGGATCTAATTGTGTAATCGCAGCCGGTGCCGTTGTGACTAAAAGTATGCCCAAAGGTAGTTTGATTGGTGGCGTTCCGGCTAAAGTTTTAAAAACAATTGATGAAAACGAGGAAATTCCTGCTCACTTAAATTTAGTTTAATGAAAACAATACTCGTCACCGCATATGCCGTAAACCCATTCAAAGGCTCAGAAGATGGAATGGGATGGAACATGATTTTGCAGATTGCCAGATTCAATAAAGTAATTGCAATAACCCGGGAAAACAACAAAGAATCAATTGATAAATTTCTGGAAGAAAATGAAGTTGAAGTAGCACAAAATATTCAGTTTGAATATTTTGACTTGCCCTACTATTTGCGATTTTGGAAGAAAAAGAGTAGAGGTGCTTTATTGTATTTTTACCTTTGGCAGTTAGGTGTGGCACTTTGGGTAAAAAGTAAAAAGTGGTCCTTCGACCTCGCGCACAATTTGAATTTTCACAACGATTGGGCGCCTTCATTTTTGTGGATTTTGCAAAAACCATTTATCTGGGGGCCGATAGGTCACCATCCGGCTATTCCTTTCGAGTTTTTGAAAGAACATGGTTGGAAAACTATTATCATCAATCGGGCAAATTGGTTGATGAAGCAGGTTTTTTGGAAAATGGATCCTTTCCTTTTTATTACAAAAAAGAAAGCCAGGGCTATTTTTACCATGAATTCCAGCGTATTAAAAAAGCTAAATTTTGATCCCCAAAAAATGATTCACCTGCCTTCCGTTGGTAGTGAAAAAATAGCGGAACCTGTTTACTTTAAAAAGGACAAATCTTTTACTGTTTTATCAATTGGGCGATTTGTTCCGTTGAAAGGATTTAATGTTACAATTAGTTCATTTGCAGCTTTTTATAGAAAACTATCTTCTGAAGACCAACCCTTTGCCCAATTAATTCTTGTCGGAAGTGGCCCGCTTGAAAATGAACTAAAATCGCTTGCGAAAAAAGAAAATATCGAACATGCGATAACTTTTATACCCTGGATAGAAAGAGCTCATCTCGATAGAATTTATCGAAAATCAAAAGTATTTTTATTTCCATCACATGAAGGTGCCGGAATGGTTGTTTCGGAAGCTTTGTCTTATGGTTTACCCATATTGTGCTTTGATAATTGCGGTCCCGGGGAGTTTGTGGATGACGATTGCGGGTTTAAAATTCCCTACCAAAAATATGATAAAGGAACTACTGATTTTTCTGAATGCCTGATGCGGCTTTTCTACGATCGTATTTTATTGGAAGATATGTCGCAACAGGCATTAGCAAAACATACGAGGGAATTCGATTGGGACATTAAGGGGCTAATTTTCAAAGCAACTTATGATAAAATATTTGAAGGTATCAAAGATGTAAAAACTACCTCTCAACAACCTGTAGTTGAAGTTTAATTGATGGTTATGAATCAAGTAAAAAGCCGAAAAATAGTCTTTGTTCACCTTTTAAACGATTATAGTGGAAGTCCTCTGGTATTATCAAATGTAATCAAAGGTTTACAGCAAAAAGGATATGAATGTGAGCTAATAACCTGTGCAGATTCGGATGGATTTTTAAGCAGGATTGACGGTGTGAAATATCATTTCTTCAAATATCCTTGGCATCCCAATAAATTTATTAGATTGTTGCTTTTTCTATTGAGCCAATTGCTTTTGTTTTTTAAAATATTACAATTTAGAAAGGAAGCCGTGAACATTTATATCAATACGATCCTTCCTTTTGGAGCTGCTTTAGCAGGACGATTGATACATAAAAAGATAACTTATCATCTTCACGAAGTTTCAATAAAACCATTGATTTTAAAACGATTTTTAAGGTGGATTGCCGAAATAACCTCCAGTCAGAATATCTACGTCTCAAATTATTTAAAAGAAAAAGAAGGATTTCCAAAAGTGGAAGGAACAACCGTTTATAATGCATTGTCCTCCTTCTTCATGGAAAATGCAGATAGACTAATAAAAAAAGCCAAGTCATTCAGTCCATTTACTATTTTGATGTTGTGCTCATTGAAAGATTATAAAGGAGTCAAAGAGTTTGTAAAAGTTGCCGATAAGCTGGAAAACATCCATTTCAATCTAGTCATAAATGCATCTTCGCAAATGATTGAAACCTACTTTACCGGAATCCAGAAACCTGCAAATCTGAGTATATTTTCAAGTCAAACAAATGTGCATCCTTTTTATCAAAAAGCACACATTGTCATGAATCTTTCTCATCCCGAGCAATGGATAGAAACATTCGGGATGACCTTGTTGGAGGGCATGTATTATGGCTTGCCCTGTATTGCTCCTCCAGTCGGAGGTCCTGCGGAAATCATAGAAAATAACAAAGACGGATTTTTAATCGATCAAAGAAACATTGACAAAATTATTGCCTGTATCCGGCAACTTCAGTCCAATCAAGAGCTTTACCAGACCGTTTCAAAAAATGCAAAATTGAAATCCCAGCGATTTAATTATTCTGAAATGGTTAGCCAAATCCATGATTTAATGTAAACCGCAATAATGTCACTGATTGTTTATGTTTTAGGCTAAACAATTGGCTTTAATACGAAAACAGTAATAATTTATGTCACAGAATTCATTTAACATATCACGTGTTTATTGCCCTTGGCATTAAAAATGCCTTAAAAAAAGTATCCTTATTCACAGTCATTTTCCTTTAAATTGATTATCCCCCTGTCTTATGAGAATCATTGGTAATCAAATCATTGAAAAATGTGATTTGTACAAACAAGAGGTAACCTCTTATGAAACAATTGTCCACCCCGTTTTTCATTTTAGCTTTAATGCTAATTTCCTTTTCTGATACTTATGCACAGTATCTGATTTTCAACAATCAGGTTCCTTCAACTCTTACAGTGTGTGAAAATGAAGAAGGCTTTGTTGTCGAATTCAAAAATAATTTTGGCAAGAAAATCACGAATATTTTTATTCATGTAGAATTTCCAAATGGGGTTCAGTACAATGAAAATTTAGTCAATAACTCTGGCTGGCCAGCCTCAGAATATGATATAAATGATCCTGCATCTCCCTGGTTTAGAATTGATAAATTACCAAAAAATAAAACAGCTTCTTTCTCATTCGATGGATTGGCGCTTCCCGAATCAATAAATGGAGGTTCGTTATCCAATTACATCGAAGTTTATTTTCAAGATAAAAATCTGAATGGTACAAATTGGTATTACTACATAGATACCAATACGGATACATATAATTTAGAATACCCTGTGATGGAAATCACCACAGTAAGTCCAATGTCGAATTCAGTTATCTTAAATCAATTGTTTACGCGAAGCATAGTTGTTGAAAATACTGGAAATGGACGCACTTCAAGCTTTGATATTCGTGATATTCACGATTCTAATTTAAACTTAGAAAGTGTAAACATTGGAACGATAAACGGTACCGGTGATGGAATAACTTTAGCAGATACAGATTTTCAGTCAATTGGAAATGGCAATTCCTTTTTTGATCCGGGTGAGGTAATCACAGTAAATGAAGTTTTAAGGGCGGTCGGTTGCAACAGTACGCAATCTGAAATATTCGCCCAATACGGATGCGAAGGGCAGCTAGTTGATGGCAATTCCTTTTTTCCTTACACAACGATTATAGCTCCTTTGCCGGTTTTAGATGTAACGCCACAACCTGAATTTAATACCTGCGTAGATGGAAGCCCTGATGAACAAAAAATAGAGATTCATAATAACGGGACAGGGATTGCAAAAAATATCGAAATCGATATTTTTCAATATGCAGGAGGCAGCTATGAAGATATCTTTTCAAGAATTGATATCAACAATATATTTTACAAACTAAACAATGGTGTTTTCCAACTAATAGCTCCATCTCAAAATTTCAATACAAATAACAGTGGAATTTATTCTTGCTTGGGTAATAATGCGAAAGGAAGGTTTATTCTTCAATTACCTGATTTGGCATCTGGAGACACTTATACCATTCGGTGGATGAGCTATACCTGTGCAACTACCTATTGTGGAGAAGTTGACTTGATAGGTTGGAAATACAACATTAATTATGGTGATGAATGTGGAAATACAAATTTGGTAACAGACGGAATCGGACAAGACCATAAAAACAAAAACTTTACCGTGATTCCTGGATATCCTTCAAATATAGAAGATGGAGCTGTTGAAAACTACGAATTTATTATTTCATCAGTAGATTTTAATCTGCCAGCTGGAAATAATACTCATTTTGAGCTGGTCATTGACATTCCTGATGAACTGACCTTGCCAAACGGAACGGCAGAATTAACATTTTCAAAAGGGGGTATTCTTTGGGCTCCAACGATGATCAATTTTATTAATGGACAACTTACCGCAAGGTATGCTTTGCCAGCACCGTTTGTTTTAAATGGTTCAAAAATAGCCTTTTCTTTGGGTTTGGATTGTAATGCGGCAAGTCCTCCTATAGGAGATGGCAATGTGGATATTGATCTGGAATTAAACTATACCATGGATTCTAACTGCGCAAGTCCATATCAATTACCTTTAATTTGTGAATCAGTCACTACCAATTTGCAGTGCAGCGGAGTTTGCCCAAAAGGGATTGTGTTTGATTCTTTTACTCCTGAGAGAACTACTTTCGGAGAACCTGATAATGATCAGGACGGATTAGCTGATGCTTCCGGGAGTATAAATATGGGGAACGTAATGTTGAAGCGAGTTATGGTTGGAGATGAGTTTACAACCACATTTTCCGGTACAGTAAAAACAGCATGGAATTATCCTTCATTTGAATACGGATATGCAAGTTCAGATTTAACCAATGGGGATCATATTGAAATTATAAGCGCATCTATTACTGTTTATGATTATAGCGCTGATGTAACCTTAATTTGTAATAATTTCCCTTTCCTATCTTCGCTATCAAATGGAATTTTAACGACAGATTTTGACTTTAGTACAGCGATGCTTTCTTCAAATGGATGTATTGATTTTTCAAGCTTTCAATTTGGTGAAAATGACATTGTCACCTTAACTCCGGTTTATAAAGTCACTGGTAATATCGGAGCAACAATCGATGATATTTCAATAGAAAATAAATTTTATGTAAGCCCTGTACCAAATCCATCTAATCCATTTTTTCAGTTTTCATGTGGCAATAAAAGTGGAAATATGACTTTGATTGGATACGAATATCTGGTGGATGGTGATGAATCAATTGATGTGAATGAATGCAATGTTAGAGTCGGTCAAGATTATCATTTCGGACTTGGAAATTGTTGTGATAATATTAATTGGGTGGACCTTTTTCCATATGAATACAGAAATTGGGCAGTTGCCAATGAAGCAATTGTTGATATCCCTGAGGGTTATACAGTTGAAAATATTTTTTTAAGACAGAAAAGATTAGGTTTAAATGATAACATCATTACTCAAAACTATCCTCTGAACCCTGTTTCGATAACGGGGAATACCTACGTTTTTGATTTAACTCAAGCACTTGCAATCAATGGAGGGACAATAAATCCTGGAGACGGAAGCTTTGAAGGGAGTTTGTTTTTTGATTTAGTACCTGAATGTAATCTTCCAGTAAATGAAAATAAATCCTTAACCTGGGCGTATAATTTCCAGGAAGATATCATCCTGGGAGGAACTACCACAAATAATTTTAACGGCGAAGATTTGTTGACGTATCAGCGTGCAGATTTACAATTTAGTACGGCTATGCAAACAGTTGATGGAGTCGAAAAAACCGTAAGTTGGGAAATTGAAGTTTCCAATAATTCGCTGAATGTTGATGCGGTCAACACCTGGTTGAGCGTTGAAAGTATCTCCAATAATATCACCATTGACAAAATAATCGACTTAGCAGATAATTCTGAACTGGCTTCAGTGAATGGTTTGTATCATCTTAACTTTCTTGCAGCCAATAGTTCTAAAAATTTTAGAATCGTTGCAGAATACAACACCTGTGTGGTTGATGATCTCCAACTAAAAGTTGGTTATGAATGTTCAGCTTACCCTGTTGATTTAAATAGTGTCAATTGCAATTATACTTCATTTAACTTGTCTGTTAATCCACTTGACGCTGAGATGAGCGCTGCACTAATTAGTAATTTTCAGGGAGATGAGGATAATTCCTATAATACCGTTGAGATTGAAGTATCAAGCAATGGCGAATCCTATTTAAAAGATATGGTTATCACCCTTGAGGGACCCGCTTCACACAGCTTACTTTTGCAAGCTGATAGTACAAAGTTTGAATATAATATTGGATCAGGTTATGAGCCGATAAATACGCCGGGTTTGACAGGTGACGCTTTCATTTTTACAGATGCTGATTTAGATGTAAATATCTTTAAAGATGGATTACCTGGATTGAGCGACCCTACATCAAATACTTTCAAATTAAAATTTAATGTAGAATTCCAACCGAATTTTGCTTCCGGTGATGCATTTTTGATCAAAATTGATGCGAAAAAAGCATGTGGAGAACAACTGCCTACCATTGAATTCAACTATGATCCAAACCAGATTTTTGGTCAGATTACAGGCATTGGAATTCTAGGTGGTGGAAATAACTGGGGTTTAAGTTGGGCAGATTATGATCAGGACGGGGACCCTGACTTGTTTATTACCAACTATGACGATGATAAGCCAAATAAATTATACAATAATAATGGTGATGGAACTTTTACAGCAGTTACAAGTGGACCAGTAGTCACAGATATCGGAAATTCTGTAGGCTCTTCCTGGGGAGATTATGATAACGATGGTGACCTGGATTTATACGTTTCTAATTCAATTGGAATTAAAAATTTCTTGTATCGTAACAATGGCGACGGTACCTTTCTGCGCATACAAGATGATCCAATCGTTAATTATACGGGTTATAGCCACGGAGTGAGTTGGGGAGATTATGATAATGATGGTTACCTTGATATGTTTGTTGCCGATTATTATAGTACCAAATTCAATCTTCTATATCACAACAACCAAGATGGAACTTTTACTGAAGTGACAACTTCTCCGGTTGTTCTCGAAGCCATGTCATCGGTAAGCGCTTCATGGAGCGATTATGACAATGATGGAGATATTGATCTATTTGTGGCAAATACCAACAACGAAAACAATTTGCTGTACCGCAATGATGGTGGAGGTAGTTTTGTTAAAATAATTTCAGGAGCTATTGTAAATGATGGCGGAAAATCCGTCGGAAGCAGTTGGGGAGATATTGACAACGACGGTGATTTTGATTTGTTTGTTGCTAATGCAGGTGGGCAAAATAATTTCCTTTATAAAAATAACGGAGACGGCACTTTTACAAAAGTGACGTGGATATTGTTGTAAATCATGGCGGAAATTCACACGGAAGTTCGTTTGGCGATTTTGATAATGACGGCGATTTGGATTTGGTAGTGACTAACGATGCAGACGAAGACAATTTTTATTATGTAAATAATGGTGATGGAACTTTCACAGCTGTGCACAACAGTTTTTCTTCAGAAGGAGGAGAGTCATTTGGAGTAGCGAATGCGGACTTTGATCTCGACGGAGATCTTGATTTATATGTGGTCAATCATGGGGAAAATGCAAACTTCTTTTATCAAAATGACCGTGATATCAGCAAAAGCTTAATCAACTACAGTCAGGCTTGCGTGAGTTTGATCGGAACCGTTTCGAATAATATTGCGATTGGAACTACGGTAAGCGTTCGAGCAAACATATTTGGCGTGGATACCTGGCAAACCCGTCAGGTAACAGGCCAATCAGGAGGAGGGCTGAGTTCACAGAATGATATTCTCCAACATTTTGGATTAGGAGACGCCAGTCAGATCGATGAAATAATTATTCAATGGCCTTCAGGTTATACAGAAACTTTTGGTGCTCAAGCAGTTGGAGACTGCATTAGTTTCGTTGAGCAAAGTGGAGCAGATTTAACTGGGGTAGCTTATTATGATGCAAATGGAAACTGCAGCTGGGATGCAGGTGAAACATTACTCCCCAACGCTGAAATAACCGTTCAACCAGGGAACCGGACCGTTTATACTGATATAAATGGTGAATACTCGGTGAACCTTCAGCCCGGAACATATTCGGTCAACCAAAATGCTATGGATAACTGGAATGTGACTTGTGGCGTTGGTGGATATTCCATAACAATTACAGATCCTAGTTTGACTTATATCGGAGGTGATTTTGGAAATTTCCCCTCAACGGCTCAGATTCTTCCGGATCTTGAAGTTGCGCTCGCGACGACAGCACTTAGAGTGGGCTTTGAAAGTTTGTATGCAATTTCATACGGAAATACCGGAACCGAGATTGGAAACGACGCAGTGCTCGAAGTTGATTTTGGAACTCATATTATACCAATGCAAAGTTCTATTCCGTGGGATAATCAAATCGGAACCACTTATTACTGGAACTTAGGTGCGATGAGTATTGGAATGCAGAATACTATTTATGTTTACGATTCTATATCTGTTGATGCAATCATTGGAGATTTAACTACAGTTACAGCGACGATTTCTTCTTCTAACCCAGATTTGCAATTGTCGAATAATAGTACCAGTGATAATGCATTTTTTGTTGGTGGGTTTGATCCGAATGATATGTTAGTTTTTCCTGAGGGGAGCATCAATCGTGATGAGGAATTAACTTATAAAATCCGATTTCAAAACGTAGGAAATGCGAACGCAAATAATGTAGTTGTTCGAAATGATCTGCCTGATGAATTAGATATTGAATCGCTGGAAATTGGAGCAACAAGCCACCCTTATCGATTTTGGATTGAAGATGGTAAAACATTAGTTTGGTCTTTTGAAAACATTAATTTACCAGATAGCATTGCGGATGAAGTGAATAGCCATGGATTTGCTACCTATCGAATTATTCCGAAAGGAATACTTTCAAATGGTACAAAAATTATAAATAAAGCATCTATTTATTTTGATAATAATGCTCCGATTGTTACCAACGAAGTTACAAATACTATAATCGAAATAAGCTCAGAAATTAGAGGAAAACTCATGATTTATCCGAATCCTTTAACAGTAGCTTCGACCATTGAGATTGTTCCAAAAAGCCTGATACAACAGGATGTTTTAATGAATTCAATAATGATTTTTGATGCTTTAGGCCGTTTGGTTTATAATAGGAACGATATTGGTAATTACAGAATTAAGCTGGATAAAAATAATATAAAAGAAGGCTATTATATTGTGAGAGCGATAGGAGAGGACGGGAATGAATATATTGGAAAACTGGTAGTGCATTAAATTTTTAACAAATTATCCCAAGATGTTTCACATTGCCCCCCGTCAAGAGAGAACATATGAGAAAACCACGAAAGTCTTTAGGAATTATCGGAACGGTAGGGGTTCCTGCGAAGTACGGCGGATTCGAAACACTCGTTCATCAATTAGTACTTAATCTGAATACGGAATTTGATATGACTGTATATTCCAGCAGTCATGCTTACCCAAAAAATGAAAGACTGAATACTTGGGAAGGGGCAAAAATAAAGTATGTTCCACTCAAAGCTAATGGCTATCAAAGCGTATTTTACGATCTTTTTTCTATTATCCATGCTTTATTTAATTCGGATGTCCTATTGATATTGGGTGTATCAGGATGTGCATTTTTACCCTTTTTAAAAATTTTCTCAAAAAAGAAAATTATCGTCAATATTGATGGTTTGGAATGGCGTCGTCCAAAATGGAATTGGTTTGCCAAAATGTTTTTATTATTTAGTGAAAAAATTGCTTGCAAATTTGCCGATGAAATCATTACGGATAATCGTATTTTGAAAGAGTATGTAAAAATCCGTTATAATATTTCCAGCCAATTAATTGAATATGGTGCCGATCATACTAAGAGAGAAGTGATCAGCGATAATGATATTGAGGATTATCCATTTTTAAAAGAACAATACGCTTTTAAAGTCTCTCGCATAGAACCTGAAAACAATATTCATTTGATTTTAGAAGTCTTTTCAAAACTGCCCAAAAAACATTTGGTTTTAGTAGGCAACTGGAATGACAACTTTTATGGTTGTAAGCTTCGGGAAAAATACAAAAAATATAAAAATCTGCATTTACTGGATCCAATTTATGCAACGTTAAAACTGGATGTTTTGCGCTCCAATGCTCACTTTTATGTCCATGGAAACAGTGCTGGGGGCACAAATCCATCTTTGGTCGAAGCTATGTATTTAAAACTTCCGGTACTTTCTTTTGATGCTATTTTTAACCGGGTGACGACAAACAATCAGGCCATCTATTTTAGCAACGCAAGAGAGTTGAAGGAAATAATTTCAAAAATCGACCAATATCCACTCTATGCTATCGCCGAAAATTTAAAGACTATTGCTAATAAACAATACACCTGGAAAAATATCAGTCAGCGTTATGCAACAGTAATTGACGGGAAGGAAAAGGTTGCTGATTTTATGTCAGAATTCAAAAATGCGATTCCGTATAAACTTAGCCGAAAAGCAAAAGAAGTGGCTTCATAGTGTGGTATTGTTTTTGGAAATATCACATGTAATGAAAAACATATACTTCCCAATACTTTTTCTATTTGCTTTTATCCAATTAAAAGCTCAATTAGTCCTTACGATTGCTGGTGAAATTGAAACCATCGGTGCGACCGATGGACCTGCTCTTGAAGCTACTTTTAATAATCCGCATGGTATCGCTGTCGATGCTGAAGGGAATATTTACATCGCCGACCGTTTTAATCACAAAATCCGCAAATTAAGCTTGGATGGTTTAGTAACCACTTTCGCAGGTTCCGGTCAGATAGGTTCAAATGATGGTGTTGGAACAAATGCTTCCTTTCATGAACCCTGGGGAATTTGCGTTGGCACAGATGGGAACATCTATGTCGCGGATACCCGAAATAATAAAATTAGAAAAATCACCCCGGTAGGTGTAGTAACCACTTTTGCTGGCTCCGGCAATTACGGAACTACCGATGGCTTTGGAACTTCCGCAACCTTTGGAAATCCTACAGGGATTGAAATGGATGGAAGTGGAAACCTTTTTATCGCTGATCATTTGACACATATTATCCGAAAAATTGATCCCTCTGGAAATGTAAGTACCTTCGCTGGAATGGCTTATACCGCAGGCGCAATTGATGGCATCGGTTCCAATGCATTATTTTATCGGCCCTATGGATTAACGGTAGATAACCAGGAAAATGTAATAGTTGCTGATGAATGGAATCACAGGATTCGGAAAATCACTCCACAGGGCCAGGTTTCAACGATTGCCGGGAATGGAGTTATTGGATATAATGATGGAAGCGGTTCTCTATCTTCCTTCAATTACCCCTGGGATATAACAGTAGATTCTCTTGATAATATTTATGTGGCTGATGGATTCAATCAGGTAATACGAAAATTGGAGCCGTCTATTTCTGTGCCGGTCACTTATACGGTTTCAACCTATGCAGGTAACCCTGGAACCTCTGGAGGGCAAGATGGTTATGGCGCAGCAGCCTCATTCAATGGAATTACTGGATTAGCGTACCATAAATCAAGTGGTGAAATATTTATCGCGGATGCTTACAATTACCTCATTCGAAAAGTTATCAATCTTGGTCAGCAAACTGTTGGAATTTTAATAACGAGTACCAATTCAAATGCTTTATGTGAAAATGAAACACTCACCCTAAAAGCCGTACCTGAAACTTTTTTCAACTATACTTTTTATATAAATAATGAAATTGTTCAAACAGGTACTTCCCCTGTTTTGTCTACAAATAATTTATCTCCGGGAATTCACGAAATTCAGGTTGTTGTTTCTGATGCCTCAGGAACTTTTACCTCTGAAATTGTAGAGGTTGAAGTATATGCTGTGCCTGAACCTGTTATCACTATTATTGGTTCTCCATCTTTTTTTGTGGGTGATTCGGTCATTTTGTTTTCCAGCAATGCAGTAGATTATTTTTGGTCAAATGGTGAATCAAACCAGGCAATAACTGTTTTTGAACCTGGGACCTATTCCGTAGATGTGATTGATGGAAACGGATGTGCAGGGACGTCAGAAGGAGTAGTCATTGAAGTCGTAAATTTTTCAGCGCCTCCGGAGATCTTTTTTATTGAAGGTGGTGAACAATTGTGTTATAATGAAACAGCTGTTTTGGGCTCAAGCTATAATGAAAACAATCAATGGTTTATTGACGGCTGGCCAATAACAGGTGAAAACGATCCTTCCATAGAAATTAATGTTTCTGGAAATTATCAGGTTCAAATAACAGATAGTTTGGGTTTTAATCTGCTTTCCGATCCTGTTGAGATACAGGTTGCGCCACCGCTTCTAGATGATTTTACAGCTGATAAAATGTTATTAAATGAAACCGAAAATATGGTTCAGTTCTCCGCGGCAGTGAATGGAAATGTATCCTTTGATTGGGATTTTGGTGATCAGAATTCAGGAAATGAAAACCACTCTTCGCTTTCAGATCCAATTCATATTTATAGCTTACCTGGCTTGTAT
Organism: uncultured Saprospiraceae bacterium; assembly: GCA_963793295.1. Taxonomy (GTDB): domain Bacteria; phylum Bacteroidota; class Bacteroidia; order Chitinophagales; family Saprospiraceae; genus JAHDHW01. Next base: position 48,215 of record CAWBZX010000032.1, read on the forward strand.
TCTATTCAATTGATTGTAACAGGTATAACTGGTTGTTCGGATACTTTGATAAAAGAAAACTATATAGAATTCAGATCTGATTTTTCTGATGAAATTGTATACATCCCAAATACTTTTACTCCAAATAAAGATGACGTAAATGATCATTTTTATGTAAGGGGAGAAGCGATTACAGGAGTTGAAATGTTCATTTATGATCAATGGGGAAAATTGGTGTTTTCTACAAAATCAAAAGATGAAACTTGGGATGGAACTTACTCTGGTAAGCAGGTCCAAAACGGAACTTTCACTTATCAGGCTAAAATCAAATTAGCATCCGGGTTATCAAAATTTTATAATGGAAATATCACAGTCATTCGATGACTTAACCTCCTGCTATGAGAAAATTATTTATAACGATTTCATTATTTTTTGTTTTCCAATTCTTGCTAAAAAGCCAGGATGCGCATTATTCGCAGAATTTTCGAGCTCCTTTACTTTTAAATTCAGCATTCACAGGAGTTTCCAGTGCAAATTTTCGATTAGGAGGAATATATCGGAGCCAATGGAAAAAGGTGCAATCCCCTTATGAAAGTTATAATTTGTACTTTGATAAAAGTAATAAAAGGTTTTCCTATGGTTTTTTAGTGAATCAGAACAATGCAGGCAATGAAGGTATAAAAACGACCCATATTTTGCTTTCTTTTTCTTTAAAAAAGCAACTCGGAGAAGGAGCTAATTTGCTTTCATTTGGTGCCCAGGCAGGGATGTTTCAACAGCGGTTTGACCTTTCCAAACTGACTTTTGACAATCAATATAATCCTGAAAAGGGCTTTGATTCAGCTTTGGAAAATGGTGAAGATTTTAATAAAGTCTCGATTTATTTGCCTGATGTAAATGTTGGTGTTAATTGGAGGTTTTTGAAGCATATCGGTTTGCCAATAAGCGGTGATTTGGGGATTTCTTTTTCTCATATCAACACACCAAAATCTTCTTTTTACAATGAAAATATTCATCTCCCTGTCAAAAGTAATTTTTATGGTAGAGCCGAATTTGAATTAAACAATAAAACAGGAATCGAACCTTTTTTGGTTTTTATCAAACAGGGCGTTGCCAGTGAATTTATTTATGGCTTGAATGCTGTTTTCCATTTTAACAAAAATAATTTTAAAATAGGACTTGGGAACAGATTAAAAGACGCGGTCATATTAACAAGTTCTTTTTCGTTTAATAATTTCGAATTGGGCTTTAGTTATGATGCACATCTTCAGGATTTTGGAGACCAAAAAAATGTTGGATCTTTGGAATTCTCAATGACTTACCTTTTTGGCTCAACTTCCAAATCAGCTAAACAAAATGATAACCTTCCTGAGCAACCAGACATACCAAAAGAATCTGATAAAAAGCCGGCAACTCCAATCAATAAACCTTCTTCTAGCGATTATGATGGCGATGGTATAAATGATGATCAGGATTTGTGTCCATATGAATTCGGATTGGAAAAGTACAAGGGTTGTAATGATCGGGATGCTGATGGAGTTTGGGATCACACGGATGCTTGTCCAAGTCTTCCGGGAAGCCTGGAAAATTATGGATGCCCATATAAAAGTAACAAATCCGACAGTGATGATGATGATGTTTTAGACGAATTTGATGATTGTGTTTATATAAAAGGATTGGCGAATTTAAATGGTTGTCCGGATTCAGATGGCGATGGATTGGCTGATCATTTAGATGAATGTCCTTATTTAAAAGGAACAAAAAATTCAAATGGTTGCCCTTCAAACAATGAAGGAAATACAAAGCGAAAAGTATCAAATGATTTTGTTGAATTCGATACCAATTCTTCCAAAGTTAGCTCTAAATATTATCCGTTTTTAGATCGTTTGGCCTTTCAAATAAAAAACAATGAACAACTAAAACTGATCATTGAAGGGCATACGGATCAAGAAGGAGATCATCTTTACAATTATCACTTGAGTCAGCAGAGGGCACAGAATATGCGTAATTATTTCTTTCAAAAAGGGGTGTCTTTAGAGCAAGTAGAAATGCATTTTTACGGAGAAACGAAACCAAAAGTTAATAAAGAATCGGAGTATGCAAAAGCCAGGAATAGGAGAGTGGAGTTAGTTATTGTTAAAACAAAATAGGCGAAAACTACTTTTGGAATAATTGTTTGACTGCAAGTCATATTTTCAATTATTACAAGTCTAAAAATAATAATTTGAATTCTGTCTACTTTAATACTGTTTTAGTAGACAGAATTTTAATTTTGTGCTGGTTTAAAATAAATACCAAAAACTAATAACTCTTGATGAAAGAAAAAAAAGTAAGCGAATCAAAAACGATAATGACCGAAATCATTATGCCTAACGATACCAATCCGTTGCATAATTTGATGGGAGGTAACCTGATGCGTTGGATGGATATTGCGAGCGGGGTTTGTGCCGGAAAGCATTGTGAAGCTCATGTCGTTACGGCATCTGTGGATCACGTTTCATTTACAAATCCCATAAAAATGGGAGATGTGATTACAATAACTGCTTCTGTTACAAGGGCTTTTACAACTTCAGTAGAAATTTACGTTGAGGTTTTTACATCAAATATTAAAGGCGGAGATTCAAGGATGAGTAATCATGCTTACTTCACATTTGTTGCTGTCGATGATAAATCAGGTCGACCAAAAAAAGTTCCTAAAATAGTACCTCTTACCAGAGAAGAACAGTATTTATATGAAGGAGCAATGCGTCGGAGAGAACTCAGATTAATCCTAAGCGGAAGAATGAAACCGGAAGATGCAGGTAACATTAAACTTTTATTCAAGAGTTAAAAAATAGATTATTGATAATTTATCCCAATAACTTATCATGAAAAAAAACACATTGGTCCGCATTATCGTGATACTCTTTATTTATTTGGGTTTGCGTTACTTTGGAGGCTCAGTCGGTCGAACAATTTTATACCCGATAACTTTATTGGTTACTTTTTTACATGAGTTTGGGCATGCTTTAGGAGCGATTCTAACAGGTGGATCCGTCGAAGCATTACAAATCAACGAAAATGGAAGCGGTTATACCAAAACTTTAGGTGGATTACGTGGAATTATTTTGATAGGCGGGTATATTGGCAGTGCGATATTGGGTAATCTTTTGTTTTATATTGGAGCTCGGAAGCCCCGGGTGGCGCACATTACTTTGTATGTTTTAGCTTCTTTAATGTTGATTAGTGCGTTTTTTTGGTTTAATTCATTTTTTACAACTGGATTATTGATTGTATTTGCTTTGGTATTATATTTTATTGCCAGCAAAACAACTTTTGAGCGTGAAGTTTTGATGTTTTTAGGTTTAGCTTCCATCATTTATATTGTTCAGGATTTTAATGTAGGCCCTGGCTCTGACTTGAAGGCCTATGCAGATCTATTTGTTATAATCCCAACTGTCGTTTGGATGTATATTTGGCTGGGTATTGTGTTGCTATTATGTTTTGCTAATTTTCGTCTAATCTTTAAAGGAAGCAGAACTGACTCCTGATTGCTCATTCATTTGTGCATAATTTTAGTTTTAAACATTAAATAGCGTTATTTTTGTCTCAACAAGTTATAACTCATCATGAATATCAGATCTGTAATTATTGTATTAGCCGCTTTAATAATAGCCGCACTGGCTATAAATTATTACCAATCAAATAATCTTGATTATGAAAAGTCAGATTCTCTTGAAGAATCTGAGGAAAAAAATTATCCAGGCGATAATTTTTTCTTTCAACGTTCATTTCCGGAACCTACTTTTGATATTAGAGCTTACACCTCCGCTTTTGAAGAGATGAAAGCGCTCACCCAGCAAAGGTCGGTAACATCCGAAGGATTTGATGCGGAATGGACGACGCAAGGGCCAGGAGATGCTGGAGCCAGAATCAATGCTATTGCTGTCCATCCCCTTAACGATAATATCATTTTCGCCGGTTTTTCGGGAGGAGGAATTTTTAAAACGACCGATGGCGGTTCAACATGGAATCCGATATTTGACGATCAACCTTATCTCGCTGTAAGTGATATCACTATTGATCCAACAGATCCTGAAACCATTTATGTCGGTACCGGTGATCATAATGTTACTGGTTATCCTTTTATAGGAGATGGTATTTATAAAAGTACAGACGGAGGAAATACATGGAATCATATTGGACTAACCGATCAGCGTATTGTTTCAAAAATAATCGTAGATCCGGATAATCCGGATATAATTTACGCAGCCTGTTTGGGTTTGCCATTTGAAAGAAATGACGATAGAGGTTTGTACAAATCTATCGATGGAGGAAACACCTGGGAGCAAATACTTTTTGTTAGTAATCAGTCTGGTATTGTTGATTTTTTAATCAATCCAAACGACTCTCAAATTTTATATGCAGCAAGCTGGGACAGAATCCGAAATAATACCGAATCAATAGTTGCAGGACCAAATGCTAAAATTTTTAAATCAACTGACGGTGGAAATTCGTGGACCAATTTGTCAAATGGCTTGCCAAGCGGCGACCAGGGTAGAATTGGCCTGGCCATGTCCGAAACTAATCCGAATGTCGTTTACGCTATGTATGTGAACACTTTTAGTCAATTAGAAGGAATTTATAAAACTACGGATGCAGGAGCAAATTGGACCGCCATTCCAACAAATGGCGGTACAGGTTTGAGCAGCAATGCACTTGGTGGTTTTGGATGGTATTTTGGACAATTGCGGGTTGATCCTGCAAATGATAATCGGCTATATTTACTGGGAGTCAATTTATGGTACACCTCAAATCTCGGAAATACCTGGGCCAGAATTACACCATTATCTGGTCCTAATGCACCGCACGTTGATAATCATGACCTGGTTTTTCATAATGGAGATGCGTATTTAGGAACGGATGGAGGGATGTATAAAAGAGATTCCGGAACGAGTGCCTGGAATGATATTGAAAATATTCCAGCTACTCAATTTTACCGAACTGGATACAATCCACACCAAAGCAATAAATATTATGGAGGTGCCCAGGATAATGGTACACAAGCTGGAAATGCGGCAAATATCAATGATTGGGATTACATACTTGGAGGAGATGGATTCCAGATTTCTTTTCATCCAACTGATCCTGATATCATGTATGCGGAAACCCAGAACGGAAATATATTCATGAAACCGGATGCCAATAGTGGTTTAATTAATGCGACTAACGGCATTATTCCAGCAGATCGAAGAAACTGGGATATGCAGTATATTATTAGCAGCCACGATCCTAATGTTTTGTATACCGGTACCTATCGCGTTTATAAAAGTGAAGAAGATGGACTTCCGATTTGGTCCCCGATAAGTGGTGATCTAACAGATTCAATCATTTATGGAAGTAATTTTCATACTATAACTGCCTTAGCAGAATCTCCTGTCGATGCTGATATTCTCTATGTAGGTACAACAGATGGCAATGTTTGGAGAACCTTAAACGGAGGAATGACCTGGGATTCTTTGCACAGTAATTTACCTAACCGATATGTGACCTCGGTTTTTGCTTCCCCCGATTCTACCAATCATGTTTTTGTGGCTCATTCCGGATATAAATACAATGATTTCATTCCGCATATTCACTATTCCACTGACAATGGAGATAACTGGCAAGACATTTCCGGAGATCTTCCCCAACTGGCGATTAACAATATTTTTGTACTTCCTGATTATGACAATCAGGTTATTTTTGCAGCTACAGATGGGGGAGTGTTTGGAACATTGAATGGTGGAACGAACTGGGAGCGATTAGGGGTCAACTTTCCTTTTGTCCCCGTTTATGATATCGATTGGAATGTGATTAAAAATGAATTAATTGCAGCTACTTTTGGGCGGTCGATCATGACGTATCCTTTAGATTCCATTGACTTTTCACAACCGCCAAGTACAGTTAGCTTAGCCGGATCTTTGCAAACGGAAGACGCTGTCAGTATTGATTCTGTGAATGTCTCTTTAAGTGGCGAAGTTACAGAAGAAATACTCGCGAATGGTGGAGGATACGCTTTTACTGTTCCTTTCGGAGCGAATTTTACCGTCACTCCATCTAAGGATATCAATATACGGAATGGAGTAACAACTTTTGATCTTTTGCAAATCCAAAGGCATATTCTTGCTCTTGATACATTGGATTCACCTTATAAAATTATAGCTGCTGATATCAATCATTCCAACTCTATATCTGCTTTTGATTTAGTATTGATGCGCAAAGTGATATTATTCACTGCTGATACTTTTCCAGGAAATACTTCCTGGCGATTTATTCACAGTGATTATATGTTTTCAGATCCTGTTCATCCACTAAGTGAAAATTTTCCAGAATCTATTGAATTCACTGATCTACAAGGAAATACAAACGCGAATTTTATCGGTTTAAAGGTTGGTGATGTAAATGGAAATGCAAACCCAAACGAATTGAACGATCCCGCTGATGAAAGGAATTTTAAAGATACACTTCAGTTTTATACGGAAGAACAAATGATTACAAGAGGCGATGAAATAACTATACCGATCAAAGTTCAAAATTTCAAAAACTTCATTGGTTTTCAATTTACTTTCGAATTTGATACCGATGCTTTAAGTTTTATTGGTTTTGAAAATGGAACGCTTTCGGGTATTAGTCAGGACAATTTCGGTTTCAACTATTTGAATAAGGGCCTGATTACAGTCAGTTGGAATGATATTAATGCAGCTAATTATGGGGAAAATAAAAATCTTTTCTCACTGAAATTCAGTGTATTACAGAATGGAGCTTTAAGTGAATTAGTATCCTTTAATTCAAAACTTACTACCAAAGAAGCATATAATAATAGATATGAAATTTTAGATGTGGACTTGAAATTCCAGCATGAAACTGGTTTAACAACGGATCATCCAAATGTAGCTATTTATCCTAATCCATTTATTGATTATACCACCATTCAATTTGATGTGGAAAAAGACGCTTTGGTTGAATTATTGGTTTACAATATGAGAGGCGAATTGGTTTTTTCTGAAGTGAAGCAATTTGCCGTAGGTCGCAATCAATTTGAACTTAAGCATCTCACCTTCAAAAGTCAGGGAATTTATATCGCACAATTAAAAATTGGAAACGAAATTTATCAAAGTGAACGGATCATCCATTTAAATTAAATGGTATGTGATTAAAAACCGAACATTTCTTGAAAGCTAACGTAATAGCAAGTAGTTGTACCTAAAACACAAAAACTAAATTATGGAAACACAAATACTTGCCTTCATTCTCTTCGTCGGAACTGCAGTTCTGAATTGGGAAATCATCTCGGGGAGCGACAAAAATAGCCCAAAAGAAGATTAAATAAATTAATCCATTTTTAAAGCCGAACTAGCTTTCAGGCTAATCAATATTGAGCTTTTAAATCTTTACAAACCTCACGATTCCTGCTTTTTCTTTATTTTCTACACGTATCCAATAAACGCCTGGTTCTATTTCTTTTAAAGGTATTGTGTTCAAATCTTGACCATTCAAAACACCTGCTTTGACCAACTGCCCTTGGGAGTTGAAGAGTTTATAATGATATTTTTCTAATATTGGAGGTATCACACTTACCTGTAACTCTGTATGAGCAGGATTTGGAAAAGCTTTGAGTTTGATCACTTCTTTATTCACTTCGAATACAGAAGTAAACATTGGAATCAACACATTTTCAGTACTATTTGTTAAAATGGCACCATTAAAATCAAAATAAATAAAAGCCCGGTTTCTAATAATCACAGGTGGATTCAATCCATGTTTTACTTTGATTCTGTAACTTACAAAACCATGGCTCAATAATTCATTAATTGTACTATCCGGTAAAAGAATGTCCTCAAACCGAAACTCGATTGCTCCATTATTTTCCATTTTAAAATCATAAGTGTGGCTAGCTCCTAAGATTTCAAATGTATTCAAATCAAGCTGTGAATCGAGCGTATCACGAATGACTATTGTAAAAGCGGTATCATTTCCTGTGTTTTGAAAGCGAATTGTGTATTCTATTGGATCCTGAAAGAGTGATTCTCCATTCCGAGTTTCTCCGGAAGATTTTCCTGTTTTATCATTTGGGTCATAAGAACAAAGGAGAATTTGTTCTGCAATATCCTCATCCAATCTAATAAGCTCATTTCCAGCTTGACGATCGATGAAGGCACCAAAAATTAATGTAGAATCCGCCCAGGTTTCGTCAGGCATTTGGATATGAAAGGAGATTTGTTCCTGCTGATAGGGAAGGAAGTCATTAAATACCCAAACCATCGTGTCTCCATCAAAATAGTCCGCAGGCGGAAAGGCATGAGTAACTTCACAGAGCGGATCCGGATAAAATCGTAATTCACCATTTTCAGATGTTGTTCCATGATTCCAATAGGTTAGCCAATAGCTTGTTTTGCGGTTGCAACGGGGAAAGCCTTCATTTAGGAATAATTCAAGATTATTAATTTCCAACAATGGTTCCACCCTGAAATCCAAGCCACTAATACCATTTTGATCGATCGTAACGGTATAAGAATCAGGAGAATTATCTATTGCCCAATTAGGTGCTGGAATGTATTGTGATTCATAATCACCTTCAGATTTTGCAAAGCGATAGGTTCCCTCAAAATTGCTAAATGTTGTTATGCTATCTGGCAAAAGTAAAACGCTGTGTAAAGCCAAAGGTAAATCATTAGTGTCTTTCTCTTCGTTTTGATTATAATCTCGATAAATACATCCGGTTAGCAAAGGCAGAGATTGTCCTTCAATATTTTGAATCTGATTTTCATTAAACACATAACACCCTCCGCCAGATTCAGTCACCCAAATATTATCAGATTCATCTATTTTAAAACTAGAAATGGCATCTGCATTTAAAGGTGAGTTGCTTCGGTCATAACAAGTCCAGGTTGATCCATCATACTTGCAAAGTCCTTGGTCAGAAGAAACCCATAAATGGCCATTGGAATCCCATTCAGGCATAGATTGATTTGTCAAAGGAGTATTAAATTGACTCCATTGTGTTCCGTCATAAACATGAAAGGATAAGCCAGGGCCTCCAGGAAAAAAAATCCCGTATGAAATCCAAATATCCTGATTGGGTGCTACTTCAAATGAATTGTAGCTATCCAGGCTAGAGGTCCAAAGTGGGATATTTGTCCATTCATTATTTTCGAATTTATGCAATCCAAATCCAAAGGAATAAAGATTTCCAAAATCGTCAAGCGTTACATCTTTAACAGGGTCATCAAGGGGAATTCCGTTATAATCAAAAGAATTGCTTTCTATGTGTGAAACTATTCCATGATCAAAAACTAAAACTTCCTTTATATCGGTAGCCACGTATACTTTTCCTTGTTGATCAACAACTATGTTTTTAAGTGAATTGTAAGGAATTCCATTGGAATCGAATACTCCTATTTCAGAAAAAGAAAGGCCATCAAACAATCGAATTTTTGAATTATTTGGATTAAACCAAATATTCCCATGTGGATCGATAGTTTCCATGAAAGCATAGGAATATCCATTGGGGCGTTCTATGAGTGTCCAATCCGTACCATCAAATTTTACCAGTTCCTTCCAGGAAGCCAGCCATTTGTTGTTTTGATGATCAATAAAAACAGGATAAATGGCGTTAGTAGGCAAACCTGAATTGGAAAGATCTATTTTTTCATAATTGGAGTTTTCAATTTTAACCAAATGGCTGATGCGATTTGAAGGCAACTGCTCCCAATAAATTATCCATTTTTTGTTGTTATCGTCAATAAATAAACCATCAGGGAAACCGAAATCCAATCCATAATCAAGCATATCAATAGTGTTCCAATTTTGTCCATCATACTGGATGAATGTGTTGTTTTGTAAACCAATCCACAGAACATCTGATGCATCCATATATAATGGCCGCCTCTGATTGAGATAATCATTTACAGTTGCAGGAGCATTTGATGCCGTCCATTCTAATCCATCAAATTTTAAAAAATTTGGCCCTGTGGTATTTTTGACCAGCATGTACATATTTCCTTGACTATCAGCAATTAGATTATCCCCTGGCCCGATTGAGCCGACTAATGAAGAAACATCATACAACATCCAATCAATACCATCGTATTCACCTACAAAAGAAGCTGTATTTGTCATGTTTTTAAAAATCGCCCAAACATGAGCATTTTGATCAACCGCGATGTTGGCTAATGTCCCAGAGGCGTGAATCAAATCGCCAGGTGGTTCTATTTCGAAAAAAGTACCATTTTCGTGATAAAATAAACCGAAATCACTTAAGGAGCCATAAAACCAGGTTTTTCCATCTGGGCTCGCTTTAATATCAAGCATTCCATTGATTGCGTTTCCATTGACTTCCGTAAAGGTTTCCCATTGATTCCCATCAAATTTTGTAATCATATCTTGGCTAAAACCTCCCAGCCATACTGCTCCGGAAGTATCCACAGCCATTTCATCAAAACCGAAATGTGGTAAATCAGAATTTATTTTATTCCAGTGGTTTGTTTCTTCATTAGCCAGATCAATTTGGGTGAGGCCATTGGCTGAAATAACCCAGAGTTGATTGTCATGGATTTCGAAATCACCAATATTATCAGGACCACTAAAATGAATCCAATCATTTTGCGCTTGGGCCAGCAGTTGAAAAAAGCTAATTAGGATTAGGGGTAATAGTTTTCGTTCCATTGTTTTATCTTTTGTTGTAAAAAACCATTATTAATATAACAATAATTTTGCAACTGAAAATGGACAAAGAAAACTTTTGTCGGATAGCAACTATTTTTAATAAGTAGCAAAACTCAATTTGGGTTTTAACCAATTTAGAGCGTAGAAAGCTTCAAATGGAAAGCAAGGTAATCTGCGAAAAAATTAATCCTAAAACTTCAAAAGTTCAACCTTGTAAATAACAAATAAAGAAAACTGTGTGAAAATTACCTGCCGCTTCGATCAATAAAGACATTGCTGGCTTGTTGCGTGCCCATCATTTGTACATCCTGGATATTGACATGTGCCGGAGCAGTGGCCATAAAATAAATGACTTCTGCTACATCTTCTGATTTCAGAGGTTGAAAATCTTCATAGATTTTTGCTTTGTTTTCGTCTTCGAATCGGACATAAGCAAACTCTGTTTCTTCAACATGTCCTGGACTTACCTGTCCAACGCGGATATTATGTTTATATAAATCCAAACGCATAGATTTTGTCAATGCATCTACGGCAAATTTGGTGGCACAATACACATTTCCATTTGGATAGACTTCATGACCGGCAGAAGAGCAAATATTGATAATATGCCCTGATTGCCGTTTTACCATGTGCGGAGCAATTGCACGTGTGAGATATAGCATACCTTTGACATTGGTGTCAATCATGGTTTCCCAATGTTCAATATCTCCTTCGTGAATAGGAGCGTAGCCTTTTGCGAGTCCAGCATTGTTGATCAGAATATCAACATTGCTCCATTCATCGTCTAATTCTTCAATTGCTTTTTTGACATCTTCTATATTTCTGACATCAAAAGGCAAAATTTTGGAATCAGCTTCGTACAATTTTTCGATTTCGTTTTGTAAAGTGTTCAATCGGTCTTCGCGTCTGCCATTCAAAATAAGCCGATATCCATTTGCAGCAAAAAGTTGTGCAGTTGCTTTTCCTATTCCAGAAGTAGCTCCTGTGATAAATACTACTTTATCACGTACCTTTTCAAATTTCAATTCTTTTTCTGCTTTTTCGGAGGGTGTTGGTGAAACCTCAGGTTTCAGATTGGATTGATTAATATTTTCTTGACCTGAATCCTTGTTTTTCGCAATCGGGTCAGCTGATTTTGAAGAAAATATTTTATCGTAATTGAATACGATATCATTTTCCGGGGTTTTGATTTCCGCGTTGATCTTCCAGGCTTTTTTATAAAATTGAGCTGCTTTTTTTTGATCCCCTAATTCGTTGTACAACAAGGCGAGATCATAATTTGCAAACTGGTGATCCGGGTTTATTTTTAATACTTTTTTGAAATGCTTCAGCGCTTTTTTAGGCTTATGGAAAGTCTCATTGAGCAATAAACCAAGCCGGTAATGCGCGTCTTCGTTATTTTTATCCTGCTTAACTGCTTTATTAAAATACTTGTAAGCCAGTTTCTTTTTATCACTAAAAAAGCCGGAGGTAATTAATCCCAGTTTGTAATAAACACCAAAGGTGGAGGGTTTGATGGAGATTACTTTTTCGTAATATTTCTTTGCTAAGGGAAAATCATTGTTGAACTCAGCGATCTTTGCCAGGTGCAAAAATGCTTCATAGTTTTGTGAATCAATTTCCACTACTTTTTTCAATTGTTTTTCCGCTTTTTCATAGTCCTCTTCGTAGTTAAGCAGCAACATAGCAAACATATATCTTGCGCCATTATTTTTCGGCTCAAGATTTAGGACTTCTTTTAATTTGAGAATAGCTTCGTTAATTTTTCCAGATTCAACCATATTGGAAGCTTCAAAGATCATTTCATCGATATCAATTTCATTGTCTGTTTCGTCTTCAATGTTTTCCAACGCAACCTCAGCCATCGGATCGAAGTCATCGGTGATATCTTCATCTTCTTCAAAAGCAGATTCCAGGGTTTTATAAGAATCTTCTTTTTCAGAATCATCATCGTTTAAATAAAGTTCTTCACTTTCAACTTCCTCGACAATTTCTTCCACCTGTTGTTCAAAAGAAGTAGACATTTCTGATCTATTTTCCATTTGGGCAGGGGTTGATGAAGCCATTTGTTTTTCAGCTCCTGTGTTTATCTCATTGCCTGAAGGAGCATCTTGAACAACGGCTGCTAAATCTTCCTCCATTTCAGTTTGAGTTATCTTTTCAGTAACATTGACATCTAAATCTGCAACCTTTTCTTCTAAAACAGGGAGAACGATTTTCTTTTCAGCAGCCTCTTTTAACAAGTCCATTCCGGGAATGCCCGATAAATCGGGTTCAGGCGAAGAAGTTTCTTTTTTAGAATCATTGGTGGCAAGTGTTTGATATTTTTTAAAAAGGCCATCATCACCATATTTTTTGAAAAAAGCTTCAAAATCATTTTTTTCAAAATCTTGAAAATACCAGTGTTCTTTGGTTCGGAGAATCCGTAAAAAATCACCAATTTCAGCAGATATATTTTTTACTCTTTTAAGCTTTTCGTCAAATTCTGCAGCTTTTGACAGAGGAATTGAACGCTTTTCTTTTCTCAAATCAAGATATCGCTCCTGCCAAAAGTTCATATATTTAATCACACTACTTACACGATCAAAGGAAGTTTCAACGGTTTCAAATCCTTTTCCATTTTCTGCTGGATATCTGCCGTCAATTATGATTGCCTGGACGTTAGAGAAAGCATTGGGATTATTAATGAACCCAAGCATTTTATCCATGCAGGTTTCAGACTTCAAGAAATTATCGCTAATTAGCAACAAGCCTTTATTAGATTGTTCTAAAATCAAATTCGATAGATTAGCTTTGGACTTAACTTTATCACTACTCAAAAAGTCAAATTTGAAACCAACCCTTTTAAGTTTTAGATTGATTTCTTCAGAAATGTTGCTGTTTTCTTCACAATATCCGATAAATAAGTTCTTTGAATTTGACATGCTAAATAGGGTTTTAAATAGGTGCTAATTTTTAAAAATATATTGAAACCTAAATTTGTTCCGTTAGTAATTCTTTTACAAAACTGTCGAAGTCGTTTTTGAAATCTTCATACTTGCTGGTAGCCGGGCCAGAAAAACCGGTATGGATCCTTCGGACTTTATTATTTCGATCAATAAAAATCATGGTTGGAAAGGAGAGAATGTGATTGAGCATGGGAAGTGCATTTGCTGCTTCCTTTTTGTTTGAAGTACCAGCATACAAGATCTCGTAAGGCATTTCAAATTTCTCTTTATAAGTTTTTATGGCATTCAACGCTTTGTCTTTTTCTTTGTACTTTTCAAAGGCTAAAGCAATTACCTCCAGATCCTCCTGTTTATTTGCGTTTAAGTAATCAACCAGAAAGTTAGTTTCATCACGGCAATTCGGGCACCAGGTTCCAAAAATCTGAACGATCTTTATTTTGTTTTGATATTGTTTATCATTGATAGAAACTATTTTTCCATCAGTGTTTTCAAATGCAAAATCAATGGCTTCAAAACCTTTTTTCAGAAAGGTGAGTGAGTCAGGATTTACCAACTCAAATGAAGGATTTTTCTTGGCTTCCCAAAGTGTTTTGTAATGATTTCCAGAACGGAATGAACCAATCAAGGTGCTGTCTTCAAGGAGTTTGGCTTCAAACAGAAAAGCATGGGAACCATCAAAAACGGACAAATACATTTTATTAGCTTGCACGGTTCCTTCTAAAAACCGATAATCACCTGTTTCTGTGATAAAAGTACCGGTTAGCTCATTATTGTTTTGTTTAAATTCTCCAATGGCTTTGTACGGCTCTGCTTCATCAACACCAAAAGTGGTTTCCCATTTTCCGCTGATATCAAAAAGTGGTTCTTTCTTCAATTGCGTAAAACGGTAATTTTTTCCATATTTGGCCCTGAAAGGGATATAATAATTTGGGCTCCTGGCCGGATCGAAAAATTTCCCTTCTATCAAACCGTCTTCATAAGCAGCTTCAATATAAGTTCCATAAACCGGGAAACGAATTATAATAGTATCCCTTCCCGTAGCTCTACTATGAAAGGTAGTGATATCGTCCAGTTGAATCCGCTCGTCACCATTAATGATTTCAATATAAAAATCAGTTTCGTTTTTATAAATAACTTCAAAATTGAAAGGTAATTCTCCTTCGGTTACTTCCTGAAATTGATTGTCGGTTAAATCCTTATAAGGTTCGCCATCTTTACTCATCACAATTTCCTTAGGTACTAATTCGAGGGTAGCTCTCCACATACCAGGAGGGATAGCGGTATAAGGATTTTCCATGACCAAGCAGGAAGATAGCATCATTGCAAAGAGTGGAAAAATTAGAATTTTTTTAGGCATTCTGGTGATTATGCTTAATAGTCAAAAACATAAAAATAAGAATATCTTGCATATAACCTTTAATGAATATGATTTGTTTTTTAGAAATGGAAAAGATTTGGTAAATCTTCTAACTAAATGTGGATTTATTTGGATTTATCACCTACAAAGTGATCATTTTTATATTTAAAAAGCACATTGAAAGTAGTGAGGCTGCCATATATTCTGGTAATATATTGTTGCAGATTGAATTTGTCTTCGTCACTTAAAACCGGACTGGAATTTATTCGCTGTTCCATCACACGAATACGATCCCTGACCATGACAATTTTATGAAAAAAAGTTTCGATAGGAATTTCTTTTGATTTGACAGAATCATCATATGGCTTGAGGGTCATAGTTCCGTTTTTCCATTTATCACCAAGCTCCACGACTTCGGTGATGTCAGACCATGTTTTCAGAATTTTGATCAAAGATTGTTCAGCTGCTGTGAAGGATACTTCCTCTTCAGCAGGAATGGCTTCAATGATTTCCCATTTATCGTACTCCCTTCCTACATGCTTGATCCCATATGTAAAAAAACAAACTTCAAACGAAGCTACATTAAGACGGATAATTACGCCATCGCCATAAGCCGGGTGCTTTACGCGAGAACCTATACCAAGTGATTGTATTGCAGTTTCCATAAAAAGTAATTAATGGATTTATATATGAAAATACATTTATACGATTACTTTTTGCTGGTGTTTCATGATTCTTAAGGATGAATCGCCATGTAAGACTTTTTTTCCTGTAAATGAACTATTTTTTCATCCTCAATCAGAAACTTGGTTTGTACTCCTACATTCTCACCTTCCCGTGGTATGTAAACTTCAAAATGTAAATGGGGACCACTTGACCAGCCAGTATTTCCACTAATTCCGATAACTTGTCCGGCGGTTATGTGATCACCTGCTTCTACCAAAACACCATCTTTTTTCAAATGCACATAACTGGCAAAGGTTCCGTCATCGTGATAGATCAAAACATAATTGGCGAGTGACTTGCATTTACTGGTTTTGCAGCCTTGATCAGAATCTTTTTTGACCGCTACGACAATTCCAGGCCGCGAAGCACATACTTTTGTTCCAACCTTCATATCAAAGTCAATTGCATTGAGACCTGCATGAGAGTACTTTCCATTATAACCTTGACCGATGACACATTTTTTTCCCTTTTCAAAAGGCAAAAGGTAAACATAATCATCATCATGTTCTGTTTTTAAAGTATTTCCAAGAAAGTAAGCTAATTTGATATTGTATTCGGTGCTTTTATTTTTTTGGGGGATAAGAGTAGCCAGTAAAACTGGTTCTTCACCGTTCGGGATCACTTTTTTGATCGGTAAATTTTGTTTTACTTTTAAATTTTTAATTTTATCAAAATCAAGAATTATTGAAAGCGGACAATATCCGCTATTGGTAGCATACAGCTGGGTAGTACCATCTGGACCTGGTTCTTCTGATAATTCTAACCAGTCAATTTCAATTTGAGCGGAGAGGGAAATATTAAACAGAAAAATAAAGTAAAATAAAAATGTCGATATTAATTTCATAGGTGAATCTGTTCTTATGGAATTTTATAGGTAACTATGGTTTAACTAATTCTAATGATGGAAAATTGTACCAAATACCAATAAAAATGACCACAAGTAAATCATTGAGTACCTGTGGTCGTTTTTTATCTTGATTCGTAGTTCTATTGAAGAAGAACTTTATAATTATAAAGTAGCTCTCCATCTCTTACCGTTAAAATATAAACGCCTCTTGGAAGTCCTTTCAATGACCATTCTCTTTGTAAATCGGGAGCAGTTTGTAAAATTAATTGTTCTTTTTTAATCGTAGTTCCATCAATGTTTGCAAGGTTTAATTGGACCTTTTTACTTTTTAAATCATTAAGTTGAATCTGGATTAAATCATTCGTTGGATTTGGATATACTTTCAGCTTTTGATTATTTGCTAGTAAATCTTTCGTTCCAACCTGTGTAGAAATACGGAAATCCCATATACCGCGGCCATACGTTCCAAACCTGACAAAGTCAAATGCTTCAACATATTCTACGGACCAATAGGTCTGAGCAGGAGCAGCCATTCCGGACATATCATACCACTGATCTTCTTCAACCAAATACACATAAGGTCCGGCTTCAGTAGCGGCAAATAGCATGCTTTCATCCTGGTTGGCAACAATATCAAAAACTAGGGTAGGAGGCAAGCCATTGCTCATTGGAGAAAAAGTAAAGCCTCCATTTGTTGATTTCCAAACAGCTGGATTGGAATAACCACTACCTCCAAAGTAAACCGTATTTTCATCAAATTTTGAAGGATAAACAGCCTGGCCATACAAATAATGCCCTTCAGGAACAAAATTAATCGTTTGTTCCCAGTTTTGACCATTGTCTATCGAAGAGAAAAATCGTCCGTTTGTGGTACCGACATACCAATGATTTGGATTTACAGGAGAAGTCTTTAAAGAGGAAACAGCGCCTTCGACACTTTCTTCGTAAAAATCAAATGGAAACTGGCTGGTAACTATATCATTACCCTGAATTTCGAGTTTTATAATATGAGAACCTAAACCACCATCAATATTTCCTCCAGCCATATAAATTTCATTTGCAGAAGAATTAGGTTTTGACATCAAAGGAGGTATCCATACAGATTCATTTTCCGAATCCAAATCATAGGATGCTGTTATACCTCCATTGTGAGGATTTGAATAATAAGTCACCCAACCACCGGGATAGACAGTCCACATTCGTGTTCCATTTTGCGAGAAAACAATATGGCCATAATCACCCGAGATGACTTGTTCAAAAGACATTATTTCATTATTGCTGAAAGTAAATCCCCGCTGAAAACCCTGATCCTGTGATCCTGCATATAATATTCCGGTATTAATAGGATCTGTTCTGACGCTATAATATTGACTGACATTCAGTCCCAGTAATCCAAGATTATCTTTGTTGCTCATGTAATCATAAGAAACACTGAGCCCGCCATGGTTGCTGATCAAAAGAAAATTTTCTCCTGTATTTTTTTGAAATTCATTAAAGTACATCATGTCAGCGTGAAGACTGTGCGCAACATCGCCATAATAATCTCCCCAGGAATTCACTTTATTCCAGGCTCCGCCACCGTTAGCGCTTACATAACACTCAATATCTCCATACATCAGAAAATCCGGATCGCTGGGTGACATATAAATGCCTACTGACCAGGGTTTTGTAGGCATTTGGCCTTTTAATGTCCATGTTTCACCATAGTCTGTTGTTGAATAAACTTCGTTTTCTGAATTGTAAATAACTAAAGAGGTGACGGTGTCTTCTTGAACACCAATTAAATTTGCCCTGACATTGCCAAAACCAAAATCTTCATTCATTGCCAAAAGGTCCAGCTGGTCTGTATTTTGATTTATTTTGTAAATGTATGTTTTCTCTCCGTTGTGTCTGTCAAGAAGATACACATCATTAGATCCGTGAGGTTTGGAGAGAGTGTAACGATCTAAACTGGAATCATCTAGTTGTTGGATAAAAGTATAAGTTTGCCCTTTATCTGTAGATTTGTAAAGTTTCAAATCATCCCAGTATCCAGGTTTTGATAATAAATAAACCGTGTTGTCATCATTATCCAAAACTATTGATTTGCGGGATCGACCCCATCTGTCGTTGATTATTATTCCGGTTGAGGGAGTCCAGCTCAAGCCATCATCATCAGAATAGTGAGGTACTTCTCCTATGGAAGCCAATAATCGTCTTCCAGCGTCAGTTGGGATAAAACGAAGCAATTCATTGCCGAATTGAAAGTCTTGGTTGACAGCTTGCCAGTTCGTTCCTTGCAAAGTGCCTTTCCAAAGTGTTCCACCTGCTGATATCAAATATATTTCTTCTGTCAAAGGATCAAACTCTGTTACAAACACGCTACCGGATTGGTCACGGCTTCCTCTTTCCTTCCATTCTCCGATCAAGTTGCCATCTGCAAGTATCTCTTCATTATCGCGATTTGATGCTTGATTTCTGTTTTCATTTCTGTTTAAATGCCTTTGCATTTGAGTTTGATATTCTAATGTCCTCCAGTTGGTGCCGGGTGCGGCTTGATGCATTAATTCAAACCATGCTTCTCTCTTTTTTTGATTATCTCCGTCTTCCCCTCCTTCTTTTACAACTGTGTCACCATTTGTTGGGACAGGGAATTGTTCATGAGACTGATTTGAAAAGATTAAAAATATGGTTCCACAAAAGATGAAGGTTAAGAACCCTAATGGATATACAATTTTTGAATTCATTTTAAATTAAATTTTTAAGCTTCTTTACGATAATAATCATCCCATTCTTTCACTTTTGGCTCTCCTAATTTACCAACACTTTTCGCAACAAGCATTGAAACGGTAGCATCACCGGTAACGTTGACAACCGTACGACACATGTCTAATGGGCGATCAACTGCAAAAATTAAAGCTAACCCAAACTCCGGTACGCCAATGGCTCCCAAAACGATGACCAGCATGACCATTCCTGCACCAGGAACCGCAGCGGAACCAATTGAAGCTAGCGTAGCGGTTAGGACTATCGTTAATTGATCTCCTAAAGTTAAATCAAAACCAAAAGCCTGAGCTATAAAAACCGCAGCAACAGCCTGATACAAACTCGTTCCATCCATGTTTACAGTTGCACCAATCGGTAGTACAAAACTGCTAACTTCCCGTTCGACACCCAAATGCTCTTCAACGCGTTCCATCGTTACCGGCAGGGTAGCTGCACTTGAGCTGGTCGAAAAAGCTAATAATTGTGCAGGAGCAATCCCATTAAAAAAGAAACTATAACCCTTCTTTGTAAAATAAGTTACCAAAAGCGGATAAAAAACAAAGATCATTATTCCGAGGCCAATCACCACACAAATAGAATACCATAATAAAGCTTGGAAAAGGTCCCAACTAGGTGATTCTACAATTAAAGCCGCTAACAAAGCAAAAACACCATAAGGAGCAGCCATCATAATTAGATCGATCAGCTTTAAAATAACCTCATTAAAACTATCGAAAAAATCCTTGACTGGCTGTGCTTTTTCGATCGGAATAAGAATCAAACCTATACCAAATAAAACAACAAAGAAAATGACCTGAAGCATATTTTTATTATCAATCGTTGCAGCAAAAATGTTTTCGGGTACCAAATCCACTAATGGTTGCAAAGGACCTTGTGATTTTTGATCTTCAGCAGCTTTTATCTTTCCTTCGGCAGCATCAGTAAAACTTGCAAGCAATTCTTTCTGCGTTTCTTCGCTTATTTTTTTGCCCGGCTTTACAATATTTACAATTAATAATCCCAAAGAAACAGACACGATTGTAGTGAAAATATAGAGCCCAATAGTCCGGCCTCCCATTTTTGAAAGCTTGGAAATATCTTTTAAGTCTGAGACCCCCTTTATCAATGAAGCAATGATTAAAGGAATAGCAATCAACTTTAATAAGTTGATAAAAATGGTTCCAAATGGTTTTATCCAATCAATGGTAAAATCTTTAAGACCAACAAATGTGGCCATAACACCAAAGATTACTCCGAGAGCCATTCCAATCAAAATTTGCCAGTGTAAGGCTAGGTTTCGCATATTTTTCGTTTTGGTAGATAATCTGCTCAAAATAGGAAAAAATTAGCTTTGTGAAATTTTATGAACTATTTCAGTTGTGTATTTCAGCAGATAAGACATACTCAGTTCAATTTTAACATTAAATATAATTGCAATATAAAGATTGTTTTGTATGTTTGAAATTCATATTAATTAAGATCAACAAATTTGTTGATCTCCTACCTAAATAAACTACTAAGAGAAACTAACATTGTTGCCGAATTTATCGTGGAATCTAAATAGATTTCATTGTGCAATATTTCTCAGGGCAGCCCCATTATTGAAGAACACCATATGCGTTTGCTGCAATTTTCACCTTTAAATTATGCAGCCCAAAAATTACTATTTTGTTGCTCTTGTCATTTCTCTTTTTCTGGGAGGGCCTGGTAAAGCCTCAACGGTAAATCCTACTCCTTTTAAGGATCTTTTTACAGATCCTTTTGCACAGTAAGTGACTAATATTCCATCAGGAAGGAGGGCTTTATACATCTTTGCCAAAATATCCTCACTCCACAGTTCTGGTTGTGCGTCAGGTGCAAAGGCATCAAAGTAAATAATGTCAAATTGATTATCGAAATCAATGACTTGAAACTTTTTTAGGACCTTTTCTATTATAAATTGTTCATTTAATTTAAAGGGAGTATTCCAGGGAGCTTGATGCAGTTCCATAAAAACATCTGAACTTTCTTCAGGTTCTAAAAGATTGGAATAATTCAATTGTTCCGCTTGTTTAATTGAAATAGGGTAGGCCTCAACTGCTTTATAATCTATAATTAGGTTTCTCTTTTTTGCTTCAAAAAAAGTAACAAATGTATTAAGACCCGTACCAAATCCAATTTCCAAAATTGATATTTTCTGCTGTATAACGGCTTTAAATCTTAATGCAGCATTTATGAAAACATGTTGAGATTCTTCCAGTGCCCCAAATTTTGAGTGATAGCTAACGCCATATTTTTTCGAGTAAATAGAATGAGATCCGTCGTCGGTTATGAATAATTTGGAATCTTCCATATGAATGGTCTTGATTCCATAAAGGTAAATATTATTTGTCAGGCAATAAAAAGATGGGTAAAAGTAAAAATGCTTGTATAGTTATAAGACTATACAAGCGCCTTGTCCGGTTAAATAATAAGATTAACTCAGGGGTTGAAAATTATAATTAAAAATCTACTCAGAACTTGCTGAGCTTTATGATTTACTTATTATTAATTACTCCCGGAAGAGCATCAATTACCTTAACAGCAGTGTCTAAAGAGAAGTTGTTAGGGCACCCCATTCCACGGTTGCAAGAAGAAAATGTTGCCAAGAAAGCAATCAAAAGTACAAACGGGATAAATTTTTTAACGAATTTCGTTTTCATTCTATTTAAGTTATGATATGAAAGGACTACAAAATTAATAAAATAAAACCAATTTGGTTCAAAATTAATGTCATAACGTTTTTGAACCGAGGTATAGTATTAACAAATAATGCCAGCCATGAGATGTTTTCACTATATTTGGTTCAAAGACAAAATCATTGATTTATGCGAATTCATCTCATTGCTATTGGGGGTAGTGCAATGCATAACCTTGCTATTGCACTACAATACAATCATCATACCGTATCTGGCTCTGATGATGAAATTTATAATCCCGCATTAAATAGATTAAAAAATACTGAGTTATTGCCTCCACAAATGGGATGGCATCCTGAAAAAATAACTACAGATATTGATTTAATTATTTTAGGAATGCATGCCCGCAAAGATAATCCGGAACTGGCAAGAGCAATGGAGCTTCAAATAACTGTTCTTTCATATCCGGAGTTTATTTTTCAACATGCAATGAATAAAAAAAGGGTTGTCGTAGCTGGAAGTCATGGAAAAACAACGACAACAGCAATGATTCTCCATGTTTTAAAAGCCTTGGATTGGGATTTTGATTATTTAGTGGGTGCACAACTGGAAGATTTTGAAAACATGGTCAGGCTTTCTGATGCTCCTTTGATGGTTATTGAAGGTGATGAATACCTTTCTTCGCCCATCGATTTAAGGCCTAAAATTTTACATTATAAACCGCATCTGGCAGTGATTACCGGCATTGCCTGGGATCACATTAACGTATTTCCCACTTTCGAAAACTATATAGAACAGTTCCACAAATTCGTTGCAAGTGTGGATGCTGATGGCCAATTATTTTATTATGAAAAGGATGAACAAATTCTAAGGATTATTAAAGATTTTCCTGGTTTAGCAAAAACGGGTTATCAAGCTTTTCAATCAAAAATTGTTGATGGGAAAAGTATTTTAAACTTTAACGGGAAAGAAGTTTCTTTAGAAATTTTTGGACAGCATAATTTAGAAAATTTAAAAGCTGCTTTTTTGATTTGCAGATCTATTGGAGTGACTGAGGATCAATTTTTTGAAATGATTAAAAACTTTAAAGGGGCGGCAAAGCGGATGCAGGTTTTAAATAAAAGTGAACATTCTATAATCCTTCAGGATTTTGCTCATGCTCCCTCCAAGGTTAATGCGACTATCAAGGCTACAAAAGCGCAATACCCAGATCGTAAATTGATAGCTTGTTTGGAACTCCATACTTTCAGTAGTTTGAACAAACATTTTTTAAAAGAGTATAGAAACACAATGAATGCTGCCGATCAGGCTTTTGTTTTTTTTAGTGAACATACTTTGACTATGAAAAAATTACCACCGATCACCGCAGATGATATTAAAAAAGCTTTTGGGCATAAAGATTTAGTGATCATTACGAATAATGAAATATTGGAAAGTAGGTTGAAAGCTATGGATTGGACAGATCAAAACCTGCTTTTAATGAGCTCTGGAACATTCAATGGTTTGGATTTAAAGGAATTGAGTACTTCAATAATCTGAAATTAACCGTCAATTAACTGTGCCAATTTAACTTTTATTCTTTCTGATGAAGGCCTTGGCGCATTGACTGAAATAATGTTCCCATCAGGGCCAATCAATAAAAAACGAGGAATCCCATTAATTTTATAATCGCGAACAATGCTTGATTGCCATGCATTATCTGCCAATAATTGTACACCTTTCATTTGCTGTTCAGTTACCATTTTTCGCCATGCATTATCGTCCTGATCTATCGAGATACTTGTAAAGACAATTTCATCATTTCCTTTATACTTTTCCTGCAATTCTTCTAGGTGAGGCAACTCCTTCCGACATGGGCCACACCAGGTCGCCCAAACATCAATGTAAACATACTTTCCCTTGAAGTTCTCCAGGCCGTATAATTTACCATTCATGTCAGCGTAATTAAACGTGGGAGCTGCTTGTCCTTCCGCAAGATTTTTCCAAACAGAATAGTCTTTTAAAATAGCTGCTTTATGGTTTTCATTGGTGCTTCTCGTATTAAAAAGATCAATTAATTCTTGAGTTCCATTGGCGCCTTCGTATTGGATATGTCGCTTTAAAGTAGAATACATAAGAAAATCAGCAACTTCAGTATTTTTGAATGCTGACTTTATAAAGTTGAATTTTGCTAATGCTTCTCCATTGTCTTGAGCACTTAGTTTCTTATCGGATTCCAGTTCTTTTTGAGCGGAAAGGATGGTATAGTTTGAAATAAATTCCTTGTATTTCACTGAACCCAATAATTTTGCATCATCATAATTAAGCTCTTTTAAAAAATCATAATATTGATCACTTAATTCGAGATTTTCTATTTGATTATAAAATTCATGATAAAGTTTATAATTAACTCTGTCAGATGCCCATTCATAGATTATTTCATTGTTCATCAATTCTACAAAAGCTGGATTAAACTTTTTCTCTTTTACTGTCTTATCAAATTCGGATTGATTTTGTTGACGAGAATAATTCATCGCTGCGATAAATTCGGATTCCTGGAGCTTGTAATCTTTTACTTTTGTTGAATATCGTTGTCTGTCGAGCAATGCTTTTTCAGTGAGATAAATATTCTCATTTGTAAGATTTCCTTCAAAACCCAAGGTTCTTGAAAATCGCTGTCCATCTGCTTTTATAAATAACGTATCACCTGGATTGATAAAAACTGTAGATTTATCTCTACCGTAAGTCACTATATAAAGTGCTGGCTGAGATAGATTTGTATTGATAGAAAATTGACCATTTACAATTTGAGCTTCAAATCGGTTATTATCGTCACTAAAGATAATATTTGGATAAGGCGCATTATTGATGGTTGCAACAATAGTGGTAGCAATTGGAACACCGGATTTTGAACTGGATTGTTTTTCAGCACAGGAATTAAAAACCATTAATGCAAATGCGAGGTAAAAAATATTTTTCATGAGATTGGACTAATTTAGTAATTTATCGAACGGTACAAATGTATTTAAATATCATAAACTATTGTACCAAAAAAAAGTTAATGTATTAATAGAATTATAAAAACAAAAGTCATCGATATTATTCTTTGAAAAAACTGTGTCTATTAATAATTATTGTGTACTTAATTTACTAATTTTGAGATCTTTTTGAAATAAAAATAAAAGATTGAAATGGCAAGATCAATAGCTTTGAGAGATGCAATTCGTGAGGCAATGTCCGAGGAGATGAGACGTGATGAAAACGTGTTTTTAATGGGAGAGGAGGTAGCCGAGTACAACGGGGCGTATAAAGTTAGTAAAGGAATGCTCGATGAGTTTGGTAGCAAACGAGTAATTGATACACCGATTTCTGAGCTAGGTTTTACAGGTATTGGGGTAGGTGCAGCGATGAATGGATTAAGACCAATCATAGAGTTTATGACCTGGAATTTTGCTGTTTTAGCTTTTGACCAAATCGTTAATAATGCTGCCAAAACGCTTTCCCAATCAGCAGGTGAATTTAATTGTCCAATAGTTTTTAGGGGACCTTCAGGTTCTGCTGGGCAATTGGCACAACAGCATTCTCAGACCTTTGAAAGCTGGATGGCGAATGTTCCCGGTTTGAAAGTTATTTCCTGTATCGATCCTTATGATAGTAAAGGCTTGATGAAATCTGCCATTCGGGATAATGATCCGGTTTGTATGATGGAAGCCGAAACCCAGTATGGTCTGATGGGGGAAGTACCTGAAGAAGAATACCTTGTACCCATCGGTGTTGCAGCGGTAAGACGGGAAGGTACAGATGTAACAATCGTTTCATACAATAAAATGATGCTGCCTTCTTTGGAAGCCGCTAAAGAATTGGAAAAAGAAGGGATTTCTGCGGAAGTTATTGATCTAAGGACCATTCGTCCTCTAGATTTTCAAACGATTGTCAATTCTGTTAAGAAAACAAACCGACTCATTGTTGTTGATGAATCCTGGCCTTTTGCTGGAGTATCTGCGGAAGTAGCCTATGAAATTCAGAAATATGCTTTTGATTATTTGGATGCTCCGGTCATTCGGGTGAATTCAGCTGACACTTCACTACCTTATTCTGCTCCATTTGTTGAAGAATTTTTACCGAATCCTACGAAAATCATTGAAGCAATAAACCAAGTCATGTACGCAAAATAAAATAAATATATTTTAAGAAAAATAAAAAAGGGCCATTCCAAAATCAGGAATAGCCCTTTTTTATTTACTCAATCGTTTCGAAAAAATTATACAACGGCCATAATTTCAATAGTTCCGATTGAATTTTGTACTAAAATAATATCTTCCTCAGTTAAAATTTTCTTTCTATTTTAACCTTGCTAAAAATGTTCAATAGATTGTAAAAACTAAGTCAAAATCGTTCAGGAAATTAGCAGGAATGACCCCTTAGTTTTATTATTGTAAGATGAAATTGAATAATGGTATTTTATTGAGAACAATAAGAGGGGAGAAGGTAGAAAGGCCACCCGTCTGGATGATGCGTCAAGCAGGAAGAATACTTCCACAATACCGAAAAATCAGGTCTGCTTTATCTGGATTTCGCGAATTAGTAGCGACGCCAGAACTTGCAGCAGAAGTGACCATTCAACCAGTTGATGAACTTGATGTCGACGCTGCTATCATCTTCTCCGATATTCTGGTGATACCTGAAGCTATGGGTTTGCCTTACGAGTTAATTGAAAAGAAAGGCCCCTATTTCCCAAATACCATTCAAACTGCTTCCGATATTAATTCATTGCGTTCCGGTGCAAATGCAGCAGTTGAGCTGGACTACGTCTATGAAGCAATTAAAATTACAACTGCAGAACTTAACGGGAGAGTTCCTTTAATAGGATTCTGTGGAGCTCCCTGGACCATTCTTTCCTATATGATAGAAGGATCGGGCAGTAAAACATTTTCAAAAGCGCGTAAATTTTTACACCAAGAACCAGAACTTGCTCATCAATTACTTGAAAAGATAACCGATACCAGTATTGCGTATTTAAATCTAAAGATCGAATCAGGTTGCCAAATAGTCCAGATTTTTGACTCATGGGCTGGTATTTTGAGTCCTGCTTTATACAAGGAATTTGCTTTACCATATATTTCTAAAATCTGCAAATCCATTAGCAAAGCACCTAAAATTGTTTTTGCAAAAGGAGCATGGTTTGCAATGAAAGAAATTGGAGAACTTGATTGTGAAATCATTGGGTTAGACTGGAACATGATTCCCGAATGGGCTAGAAATCAACTGAATACACAAAAAATTCTACAAGGAAACTTTGATCCTTCCATCCTTTATGGGAATAAAAAAAACATAGAATCCGAAACAATTGGGATGATAGAGGGTTTCGGTCGTGGTCATATAGCTAATCTTGGTCATGGTGTTTATCCCGACACTCCTCTTGAAAATGTCAAAGTATTTGTTGACACAGTAAAAAACTTTACATATAATAAGAGTCATTCTCAGTTGATTGGTCAACGTCCTACGAAAACTAATCATTAATAAATTTATCTTTCCTTGGAAAAGGTTCTAAAACTTTTCTTTTGCAATGTTCTATTAACTATTACATAAAGTTTTATATTAGTATTCTATTTCGAATACTTAAAACTTTATTTAGTTAATCTGTTTTAGAATATTAACTTTGAAGTTAATTGAGAACTCTATATAACTATTTGCATTACCTATGGGATGGTTTAAAAGGCTAAAAGACGGAATTATTACTACAACTAAGGATAAAAAAGAAGCTCCAGATGGTTTGTGGTATAAGTGTAATAAATGCAAAGAGGCAAGTACGATTAAAGAAGTGAAAGAAAGCTTCCATAAATGCCCTAAATGCAATTACCATATAAGAATTGGCTCACATGATTATTATGACCTCATTTTTGATGGTAAATATGAGGAACTTTTTTCTGACTTAATATCCACTGATTTCTTGCATTTTTCTGATCTAAAACCTTATGATGAAAGGTTAAAATCAGCAATGAAAAAGACAGGATTGGATGATTCAATTACTGTAGCAACCGGAAAAGTTAACAAAAAGAATCTGGTAATTGCGGCAATGGATTTCACTTTCATTGGAGGTTCAATGGGGTCAGTAGTCGGTGAAAAAATTGCAATGGCTATTAATTATTGTATTGAAAATAGAATTCCTTTCATGATCATCTCTAAGTCGGGAGGAGCTCGAATGATGGAATCGGCATTTTCATTAATGCAAATGGCTAAAACCAGTGCCAAGCTTTCTCAGTTGGCAAAAGCTGGCATTCCGTATTTTTCATTCCTTACAGATCCAACCACAGGAGGAGTAACAGCTTCTTTTGCGATGCTTGGAGACGTCAATTTTGCAGAACCTGAAGCACTTATTGGTTTTGCGGGACCTCGTGTCATTAAAGAAACGATCAAAAAAGATCTCCCGGAAGGATTCCAGCGATCAGAATTTCTTCTAGAACATGGCTTCCTGGATTTCGTCATTGACCGAAAAGATCTTAGTAAAACAATAGGAGATTTGCTTTCTTTCTTTAATTAATTATCCCGGATTACCACAAATTTTCTATCCAGAGGATTCAAATTTTCTTTTAAAATTTTGAAGAAGTCTTCTCCGTAAGTGAAGTAAAAAGAAATCAAATTATCATATCTTTCTTGTAAGCCATTATTAGGGAAGAGTTTTGCTTTTAAAGATCGAATTTGATTGATTTCAATTTCATATTTTTGTTTTTTTGATTTTATCAAACGGGCCTCTAATTGCTCTAAGCTTTTTACAGATTTTGTTTGCTCGGCTTCTATCTTACCAACTAGAGTTGCATCAATATTCTTAGCGAGTTCTTTTACGCTTTCAAAGACTTTATTTACTTCCTCTTTTTGACTGTTTAAGTTTAAATCTTCTTCTGTATTTTTATGGACGAATTCTTTAATTAATACTTCGGTGTCTTTAAAAATAGCTTCTACATCTAAGTCTAATTTTTCCATCTTTTTTGAGGTGGAACGGTCTATCCAAAGAACAGAATCACGGCGAATGAGCATTGGAAAATTTACTTTGAAATACTCAAACTGGGATCTTCTTTCAATCCAATAAGCAATTTCACCTCCGCCGCCAATATAGGCTAAATTTGGAAGTATACTTTCCTGATAAATCGGGCGCATGATTACATTTGGACTAAAATATTCGGGGTGATTTTCAATCTCTTTTTCCATTTCTTTTGTAGTGAAAACCAAGTCCGTATTTAGTACTTTAAAAACATCGTCCTCAAAAACGACACGTTCTCTTATCTGATTATTTAAATAGAAAAAATTAATTTCTCTTGCTGTCGCTTGCTGTTTGAATCCAACATCACTTAGCATTTCGGCAGTTTGCTCCACTAAAACATGCGAAGGTTGTTTGATTATTTCTTCTTTTATAAATGGAATAAATGATCTCTTCAATTTTACATGATTCATGTTGAGCACCACCAAACCATCCTCTTTAAAAAATCGATGCATCAGGTCAATAACTGCATCGGAATATATTTTATGACTCGTATGGCTTTGTTCTATTTCTTCGTAAATTTTCTTCCCTTTTTCACTTTCTCCTAGCAAATCTTTCAATTCAGCTAAAACATTTTGCAATGAACTTGTTTTCATCATGCCAACGGAACCTTGTTCGTCATTTTCCCAAACCAACGTTTTGTTAAAAATATTTGCGTGATTAACCTCTTCGAAATCATGATCTTCTCCTCCTGTCACAAAAACCGGAACAAACTGAAAACCAGGATAATAGGCAGTCAACGCTTTTGAGAGATTAATTGTAGAAATTATTTTGTATATATAGTAAAGAGGGCCAGTGAATAAACTTGGTTGATGGGCAGTGACTATTGTAAAAGTATTTTTTGAAGCCAGCAGCTGAATATTATCGGTAACGCGTTCACTTTTCTCAAACTTTGCATATTGCTCTTGCAGGACTTCTACAAGCAGATCGCGATTGATATTTTCGTTTTGCTTGTTATGAATGATTGCCTCAAAGTTTTCAATTCTGACCTGATATTTATAAAATGGTTCTAAAAGAGGGTTTTCATCCACATAAGCGATATCTCTCTTTGAAAGTTGAGGTATTTTAGAAAAAGGTAATTTGGTGACTTCCATAATAAATTTTGTAAATAAACAATGACTACAAAGGTAAGTTGAAACAGTAATAAATTTTTATATTTGGACAAACAAAAATCTTCCTTTTTTATGACGCAATACATTCTTTCTCTTGATCAAGGTACAACGAGTTCAAGAGCGATAATCTTCAATCACAAAGGAGAAATCGTCGCTGTTGAACAACAAGAATTTACTCAATATTATCCTCATCCTGGTTGGGTCGAACATGATGCAAAGGAGATTTGGGAAACGCAAATTGCTGTTGCTAAAAATGTTTTAAAAAGGAATAACATAAAACCGGAGCAAATTGTTGGCATTGGAATTACAAACCAACGAGAGACAACTGTAATTTGGGATAAAAATACTGGTGAACCTATCCATAATGCTATTGTTTGGCAGGATAAGCGAACAGCTGGTATTTGTGATGATTTAAAAATGAAAGGATTTGAGGAATATATTCACGATGCTACGGGCCTAATCGTAGATGCTTATTTCTCTGGAACGAAGATAGCCTGGCTGCTTGACAATGTGCCTGGAGCTCGCCAAAAAGTTAAAAAAGGAGATTTGTTATTTGGAACAATGGACACCTGGTTGATCTGGAAATTGACAGGTGGAGTAGTTCACACAACTGACTATTCCAATGCTTCAAGGACCATGTTGTACAACATCACCGATTTAAGATGGGATGGAAAACTGTTAGAGGTACTCAACATTCCCTTAAATATTTTGCCTGAGGTTAATGATTCCAGTCATATTTATGGAAATACTGCCGCCGAAATTTTTGGAGCCGAAATTCCAATTGCAGGTATCGCAGGGGATCAACAGGCAGCGCTTTTTGGTCAGGCTTGTTTCTATCCGGGAATGGCTAAAAATACTTATGGAACAGGTTGTTTTATGCTGATGAATACAGGCGAAATCCCGGTAAAATCTGATTCGGGATTACTAACTACAATAGCTTGGGGAATTGATGGAAAAGTTGAATATGCACTAGAAGGCGCTGTATTCATTGCAGGAGCAGCCGTCCAATGGTTAAGAGATGGATTGAAAATTATTGATGAATCCCCTGATTCAGAATATTATGCGATGAAAGTTGAGAATACTTTGGGTGTTTATATGGTTCCCGCATTTGTCGGTTTGGGGGCTCCTTATTGGGACATGTATGCTCGTGGAGCAATATTTGGCTTGACCAGGGGAACTACAAAAGCACACCTAATCAGAGCAACGTTAGAATCATTGGCTTATCAAACCAAAGATTTATTAGATGCTATGGAAAAAGACTCCGGAGTTCCTTTGAAGGCTTTAAGAGTTGATGGTGGAGCAAGCAACAATAATTTATTAATGCAGTTTCAATCAGATATTTTAAACCTTGCTGTTGAAAGACCGGGAATAACTGAAACAACTGCTTTGGGTGCGGCGTATTTAGCAGGGTTAGCTGTAGGTTATTGGAAAAAAGATGACATTCAACAAATTTGGCAATTAAATCAATCCTTCCAACCTGATATGGATACAGATAAACGAGACAAGCTTTATAAGGGCTGGCAAAAGGCGGTCAAACGCACTATGAATTGGACGGAAGATTAGTTAATTAAAACCTTTGTTTTGGTAAATACTTTTAGAATAACGGATTTGTGGAAAGAAAGGAATGAACGCATCCTCTTAGACGTGCGCACACCTGCTGAATTTGATAAAGGTCATATTCCAAGAGCATTGAATTTACCTTTATTTTCAAACGAAGAACGTGCTATTGTTGGCACCATTTACAAAAATGAAAGTCCTGAAAAAGCAATTTTGCAAGGACTTGATTTTGTTGGAGATAAAATGGTTGATTTTGTTGAAAAAGCCAATTTGATGTCTCCGGAAAAACGGGTTGTGGTTCATTGTTGGCGAGGGGGTAAGCGGAGTAGCAGCATGGCATGGTTACTGGATTTGGCTGGCTTTGATGTAAAAGTTTTAGAAGGAGGATACAAAGCGTACAAAAGGCATATTCAAAACCAAAATATATTTGATCATTTCAATTTCATCGTTTTAGGTGGAAGAACCGGTTCTGGGAAAACACAAATTTTAAAAGCACTAAAACAAAAAGGCGAACAAGTCATTGATTTAGAAGGTCTTGCACATCACAAAGGTTCTGCTTTTGGCTGGATTGGTGAAGATGCTCAACCTACGACCGAACAATTTGAAAATGACCTTATTGAAGAACTTTTGAAACTAGAATCGGGGAAAAGAATATGGCTGGAAAATGAAAGCCGTAACATTGGCGGTGTTTATTTACCGGATTTTTTTTGGAAACAAATGAAAACTTCAAGGTTGATCAATATCGAAGTTCCTTTGAATCAAAGGATTCAAATCCTGGTTGATGAATATGCTCAATATCCAAAAAAAGCGCTGCTTGAATCTTTTTACAGAATAAAAAAGCGCCTCGGAGGTCAAAACCTGAAGGAAGCGGAAAACGCTTTAAACGAAAACAATTTTCAAAAAGCAGTTGAAATTGCTTTACAGTATTATGATAAATCGTATCAGTTTTTACTCGAAAACAACAAAGCCCCGGAAATTCACATGCTCCAATTAGATAAATTCGATCCTGATAAAAATGCTGATTCTTTGATTGAACTTTGTAATACTGTCTCTCCTCATTATTCAAAATTAAACGCATGATCACCGAAATTAAAAAAACAGAATATAAGCTTACTCAATATAGTCATGGTGCTGGTTGTGGTTGTAAAATATCTCCAAAAGTATTGGATACCATTTTAAAGTCTAGTGCGGTAGCAACTCAATTTCCTCAATTGATTGTTGGCAATAATGAAAGAGATGATGCTGCTGTTTTTGACTTGGGTGACGGTTCTGCCATAGTGAGTACGACCGATTTTTTTATGCCCATTGTAGATGATCCCATAGATTTTGGCCGAATTGCTTCGGTGAATGCGATCAGTGATGTTTATGCGATGGGAGGGACTCCTCTTGTAGCAATTGCCATTTTAGGATGGCCGATTAATGATATTCCGGCTGAGGTTGCAAATCAAGTTATTGAAGGAGCCAGGAGTGCCTGCAATGAAGCTGGAATCCCTCTTGCTGGCGGTCATAGCATCGATAGTCCTGAACCAATTTTTGGACTTGCTGTGACCGGCAGAGTGAGATTGGATCATTTGAAAAAGAATGGCGGAGCTACGACTTCCTGTAAATTATTTTTAACAAAACCACTGGGTGTAGGCATATTATCCACCGCTCAGAAGAAAGGGAAACTTCGATCAGCAGATGTAAATCTTGCAAGAAACAATATGGTTGTTTTAAACAAAATAGGGGAGCTATTTGGAAAGCAAGATTATATAAAAGCGATGACTGATGTCACAGGATTTGGGTTGCTGGGACACCTTACTGAAATGTGTGAAGCAAGTAATATCACAGCGATTGTTGATTTTGATAAAGTCCGGTTGATTGATAAGGATATTATTGATTATTACATCGCTGAAAAATGCATTCCGGGTGGAACAAATAGAAATTGGGAGAGTTACGGTCACAAAATTGGAAATATCTCTGAATACCAAAGAATTATCCTTTGTGACCCTCAAACTAGTGGAGGCCTTTTAGTTGCCGTTGAAAAAGATAAAGAAGAAGATTTTTTAAAGCTTGCTCTTGAGAACAAATTTGCTTTAGAACCATTTGGTTTTTTTGAAAAAAAAGATAATGTTTTAGTTAAAGTGATTTAACGTTAATCTTTGTTTATCAATAACTTGAGTTGATTATAATCATCTAAGGTAACATTTCTGCATGCTAAAATATATTTTGCGAAGGTTGTTTTACGGGGTTTTTGTTTTGGTGTTGGTGGTGCTAATTATTTCCTCAATAATTTATTTAGCCCCGGTAGATCCGGAGCGGCTGACCTTCGGACAAAGATATGATGAAGAAACGCTGGAATTAAAACGTCAGGAATTGGGTTTAGACCAACCTCTTTACATCCAGTTGGCTTATTATCTGCGGGATATTTCACCGATTTCAACTTTGCAGAATTCTCCTGAAAATTTAAAGAAGTACAGCTATTTAAAATTGCTTTCTTTTGGGCAATCTATCCTGGTTTTGAAAGTTCCCTATTTTCGTGAATCTTTTCAATCAGGGCGTGACGTCTGGAAAATGCTTCGCGACAAGATTCCTCAAACAGCGATTCTTGCTTTATCTGCAATTGTTCTAGCTCTTTTTTTAGGAGTAACCTTGGGCGTAGTAGCGGCGATCAATCAAAATAATTGGTTTGATAATTCATCAGTTGTCATTTCAGTTATGGGAATATCCGTGCCCAGTTATGTTTCAGCGATGTTATTAGCCTTGTTTTTTGGATATTTTCTAAAAGACTATACCGGTTTGGAGGTGAGGGGAAGCCTTTACGATTTGGATAATTTTGGTGAAAAAACTATTTTTTGGAAAAACCTTATCCTCCCGGCCATCGCTTTGGGGATTCGTCCAATTGCGATTATTACCCAGTTAACCAGAAGTGCAATGCTCGACGTGCTTTCTCAGGATTATATCCGAACAGCAAAGGCTAAAGGATTAGCCTACCATCAAATAATATTTAAACATGCACTCCGTAATGCGCTGAATCCAGTACTGACCGCTGTTTCCGGATGGTTTGCAGCTTTACTCGCTGGAGCATTTTTTGTAGAAATTGTATTCGATTACGACGGACTAGGGCAATTGACGGTTAATGCATTGTTGTCGTATGATATTCCGCTAGTACTTGGGGCGGTTTTATTGACTGCAGCAATATTTGTAGTGATAAATATCATGGTAGATATTCTTTACGCAATTTTAGATCCGAGAATAAAAGTATCCTGATTGATTTATTAAAATTTTCAATTCAAATAGTACCCCTAAAAATTAATAGCTGGTACTTCACCTATCATTGTTTCAATTTTTTTAAAGCGGGGATCGGCTTGCAAGGGAGCTAAATAAGAGTCAGCTTTAACCAACATAATGGAGCCAATTCTATTATGAATTGCTTTTTCTAAATAATGAAATGCCAAATCAAAATTGCCAAAGCAGGTATATAAAGTAGCCAGATCAACCGTAAAACCAAGACCATGAGGAGATTTCGATTCCAGTTTTTTTAATTCTTTTAAACAAGTCTCAGCTTTTTCTTTATCCCCTTTTTTGAAATAAACCCAACCCATGCAAGTAGAGCGATGCAGCCGGTAACCAATTGGTTCCAGTTTTTCAAAAATGGCAAGTGCATCCTCATATTGATATTGAAAAGCTGCCAACCAGCCTTTGTATTCTTGCGCTGTACGATTATTCGGAACCATTTCTAAAACTTTATCAAAGTACAAAAGAGCATGTTTGTAATCTTTGCCCCACAGATAAGCGACACCCATGTATAGGTTCATTTCGATGGATAAAGGGTCTAAAAGTAATTACTTAAAGTTCCATCGCCGTAATATTGTAGAATTTCTCCATTGAATTTTTGATGTTCCTGTTCAAAAATTTCGCGATGTCGTAAATGAACTTTAGCTACAGCAAATTCATTTTCGTGCATCAAAGCGGTGTAACCAACTATATCGATAAACATGATTGCAGCGAGTTGTCTTTTTGGTTTTTCAGGCACTTGTAAGATTGTTTTTTCTGCATTTGAAATTAGTAAAAAAAAATGGCTAGACAAACACTTAAATAAAAATACCCGTTGCAAAACAACGGGTATTTTTATTAGATAATTTTCAATTATTTTAAAAGGCAATTCCTAAAGAGGCAATAAAGCGACCCGGTGTATCATCAAAACTATATCCTTTTCCATCAAAAACCATGTGGTCTCCAAAATCGCTGAAGCTTCCTTCGTATTTTAAGTCGATGATAAATTTCCAAAGATCTAGTCCAATGCCTGCCTGATATCCCCAGGTCATATTGTCAAACTTTTGAGAATACCCATCAATATCAAACAATTCTGATTTACTATTGATAAATACATGTCCGACAGGGCCTCCCTGAAGTCTTAACGGACCAAATTTAGCACCGATCATAATTGGTAGATCCAGATTTTGAAAACTTTCCTTTTTTAGTGTAGAAAATCCAGCAGCTTCTGTAAAATCATTTAATTTATATTCTACACTATTGGAGTTAAAAAGTACCTCTGGTTGAATAAAAAACTTCCCCAATTTTGCTTGTGCGAAAAAACCTAAATGCACCCCATAATTAGCATCGTTGATCGAAATGCCCAATTGATTGATATCATTTTTGTTTTTTATGATCAATTCTTTTGTAGAAATATCCATAGTGCTAAGGCCGCCACGTACGCCAAATTTGAATTGTGCATTGGCCATTTGAAAGCTTAGGGTACAAATTAAGAGCAACATTAAATTTTTCATAATAAGATAGTTTTTAAAGGATTTAATATTATTAAATTTCGGATTCTGGTTTTAGGTTTCAAGTTGACTAAACGGTTCTGAATTCTAATTCATTATTAATTGCTTCCGGATTCAAAAGTTAAAGTATTGATTAGCTGATTTGATAATATGACTTTCTGAATAGAAAAAAGGTAACTGCCGATAGCTTGGTTTAACAAAAGATTAGTATTAAACAATTCACATGGTAAGGATCTGTTAAATCTTGTTATTTTTGCACTAATTTTTAAGTAATACAAAAACGATGGAAATAAAAGAAGCGGAATATGTTGGCAGTTTTCCTTCAGAGAGACAATCTCCAAAAGATTCAAAACCTGAATACGCTTTTATCGGTCGGTCTAACGTTGGAAAGTCTTCACTGATCAATATGATATGCAACAAACGGGATCTTGCAAGAGTCTCCAACACACCAGGAAAAACTCAATTACTTAATTTTTATTTGATCAACAAATCGTGGTATATTGTTGATTTACCTGGTTATGGATATGCCAAAATCTCGAAGAAAAAGAGGTATGAATGGGAAAAGATGATCGAAGGTTATCTATTGCATAGAAAGACACTGGGTTGTGCATTTGTTTTGATTGATGCATATGTTCCGCCGCAGAATATAGATATAGAATTTGTCAATTGGATGGGAAAAATGAGTATTCCTTTTGTCATTGTTTTTACTAAATCAGATCGTTTAGGAAGCAATGAAAAAAGGAAAAATATTGAAGCATTTAATAACGAATTGCTCAAATACTGGAATGAGCTACCCCAACAATTTGTAACTTCATCATCAAAAAGACTTGGAGCTGAAGCTATTTTACAATTTATTGAAGAGGTTAACCTGGCATCCAAATAAAAGTAGGAATGATGGCTAAAAACAAAAAATATCCACCGCTTATTGATAATATCGAAGATTGGCCGATTTATAAAATCAGTGAGGATAGAGATCGGTTTATAAAAGAAATAAACGAGTTTACTTTTAACCGCTTGATGAAACAATCACCGGATAAGGTGAGTGACATGATTGCAAAAACGATTTATCTTGAAAAAATTCGTATTAAGGAGGAACCCTGGAAAGTTGATCCACCTAACGACCGTCAATTTTGGAATAAAACACGAAAAGATCTTGTCAGAAAATCACTCGACAAAGAAGAAGAGGCAGCACTGGATTCTAATCGAAAAATTCTACAAAAGATTATTGGCAGATATTCCGAAGAAATAGTCGGAACTTTTAAAATCGGCACTTTCTTATTTGCAAGAAAATTTTTGACTGTATTTTTTCGAAGACTGTTAAATGCTGCTGCAGGACGAAACTTTAGACGCCTTTGGGGAGCAAAACACTATTTATATGATAGTATCAAGGTTGAAGGGGAAACCGATGCAATCCGAAATTTGATGAAAAAAGGAACCGTTGTTGTTGTTCCAACCCATTTTAGTAATCTGGATAGCATTGTGATTGGTTTTGCGATGGATTATGTTTTAGGTTTGCCTTCTTTTAGTTATGGCGCAGGACTTAATTTATATAATACGGGATACACGGCTTATTTTATGAACCGGCTGGGTGCATACAGAGTTGACCGTCGGAAAAAGAATCCGGTATATCTCGAGACACTGAAAGCAATGTCTAATTTGTCCATTCAAAGAGGAACAAACTCTCTTTTTTTTCCGGGCGGTACGCGTTCTCGGTCCGGATCATTAGAAAAACACCTCAAGATGGGACTTATGGGAACTGCGGTTGAAGCCCAAAGAGCAATCTGCCAGCAAGGTAAAAATGATAAAATATTTATAGTGCCGCTGGTCTTAAATTATCACTTTGTTTTGGAAGCTCAATATCTTATTGAGCAGCATTTAAAAGCCACGGGAAAAGAGCATTATCTTAGTTTAAAAGATGCTTCTTACAGTAGAAGGAAAATTTTTAAATTTATTTGGAAGCTATTTTCTGAAAGTTCTGATATTACGCTCAATTTTGGAAAGCCGTTGGATGTTTTAGGAAATTTTGTTGATAGCGAAGGCGTTAGCCTGGATTCCCATGGAAACGAAATCAATATAGAAGAATATTTTATTAGTGACGGGGTCATAAAAGAAGATTTGCAACGGGAAGTAGAATATACCAAGATCCTGGCAGACAAAATAGGGGAGAGATACCTCAAAGAAAACATTGTACTTAGTAGTCACCTGGTGGCTTTTACAACTTTTAATATTCTTAGAAATCAAAATGATGATCTAGATTTATACGGATTACTGAGGTTGCCAAGCGAAGATTATGTGTTTGAAATGGAAGTGGTAGAGAAAGCAATTAATCAAGTGAGAGAAACACTTTATCAGATGGAGAATGAAGGACAGATAAAACTATCAGAACAAATAAAATGGGAAACCCGTGATTTGATAATACACGGAGTCACAAATCTTGGAAATTATCATGCGCTGAAGCCTTTAAAAATCAACAAAAGAGGCAATATTGAAAGTGAAGATTTTAAAGTTTTATATTATTATCATAACAGGCTTGAAAATTATGATTTACATAAAGCTATTCAATGGAAAACATATAAATTGAAACTAGCAGAATCAGAATCAGAAACAGTCAAGGTATAGTTTAAGAGATAAATTTGATGAAGGAATGATCAAGAAGGTTTTCATGTCTGAATGGAATATGATGATTGCGATTCTAGCCAATGCAATAGTCATTTTCTTGTTGTATTTTCCTCAAATTGAAATAGAGAAACCAAGTTTATATAAACTGCTGGATATTATTGATCATATTTTCATCCTTGTTTTTCTTTTGGAAGCGATCATTAAGATTTCAGTGCTCAAACCCAAAGCTTATTTTGCAGATAGTTGGAATATGTTTGATTTTATGATAGTCATTGTTTCGCTTCCAAGCTTTCTGAATTTCTTGCCGATGTTTTCGTTTGTTCACACCTCTTTTTTCAAACTTCTCCGCTTGTTTAGATTGACCAGATTACTTCGTTTTCTTAGGTTTGTACCTAGAATGGATTCGATTGTCACGGGCCTTGCAAGGGCATTAAAAGCTTCTGTGTTTGTATTTATCGCTTTGGTTTTTCTAAACCTTTTATTGGCCCTGTTTACTTGTCATTT
Organism: uncultured Saprospiraceae bacterium; assembly: GCA_963793295.1. Taxonomy (GTDB): domain Bacteria; phylum Bacteroidota; class Bacteroidia; order Chitinophagales; family Saprospiraceae; genus JAHDHW01. The sequence continues at coordinate 87,733 of CAWBZX010000032.1, forward strand.
TTATGGCAAACTTGTTCCGGATTATTTTGGAGACCCCTTAATCTCCAGTTATTACATCTTTCAAATGTTCACCGTGGAGGGTTGGAATGAAATTCCTACAATTATCGCAAAAGCTGCGCAGGAGCAGGGGGTGGCACATTATTCTCTAATTGCCGGAGCGACAAGGTTATATTTTATTTTTGTCGTTTTAACAGGTGGTATCTTTGGAATGTCTTTAGCCAATGCAGTTTTTGTAGATGAAATGACAAGTGACAATACTCAGTTGGTGGAGCAAAAAATGGATATACTTCAACAACAAGTTGCTGAATTAAAAGAAATATTGGAAAAACAAAATAAAAGAGATTGAATGGAAAACAATATCTTATTCAGTTATATTTTATATACAGGCATGTAAAATAGCTTAATGATAATTTAGCCTGATAACTTAATACGGGAAAGTGAACCAAACTTCTTTTTAGAACGTATAGTTATTTTTCAAAAAAGTATATAAATCAATATCGTTTGAATTTTATAATTTATGATCTTGAAGCAACCTGTTGGGAAGGAAAATCCAATGGATTCGTGCAGGAAACAATTGAAATTGGAGCTATTTGTATTGATCGTTATGGCGAATTTTTAGGTTCATACAATCGATTCGTCAAGCCCGTTATAAACCCATATCTTTCTCCATTTTGTAAAGAACTAACTACGATCACACAAGACGAAATAAATCGTGCAAGGACTTTTCCAATGGTGATCGAAGAATTTCAGGATTGGGCAGAAATATTCGAAAAAGACTATCAACTATGTTCTTGGGGTAGCTTTGATAAAAAGATGTTGATCAATGACTGCGTATTACATAAATTAGAATTCGATTGGGTAGAAAAGCATATCAATATCAAAAAGCAGTATCATGAATACAAAAAAACACACCGGCCATATGGCTTAAAAAGAGCCGTTGAAAAAGAAGGCTTTGAATTTACCGGAACACATCATCGTGGAATATCTGATGCTGAAAACCTTGCAAAAGTTTTTCGCAAACATCTTGATATTTGGCAGTTTTAAAAAGAATTTTTAAACAGTTTGTCGAATTAACAGTTATTTAAGGTGTTAATTTTTCATATTGTCGTTTATATATTTTTGATCATCTCATTTTAAAAAATTAATCAATTCTAATTATGAAGATTATTTTGAAAATTACAAGTATTGCTATATTATTCTTTGCAGTTTCATTCACGAGTGCTGCCCAAAAGACAGTGAAAGAGGGCTCAGTGGTTTATGAATTGACAACTATTGAATCGGATGCTCCAGAAGCTCAGATGATGAAGGGTAGTAGAATGAATTTATTTTTCAGTAAAAAGATGCAAAAGCTTGAAATGAGTTTTATGGGTGGTTTAATGGAAGTTGTTACCATCACAAACCTTTCTAGCGAAGAAAATACTATGCTTACCAATATTATGGGAAACAAAGCCATGGTAAAAATGTCAAAAGAAGAAGCTGAAAAACAAAAAGCTAAAAAGGATGTACCTGATTTTGATATTTCCTATGATAAAAATGACAAGAAGGAAATCATAGGGTATAATTGTTACAAAGCGATAATGAAAGATAAAAATGGCAATACCATTACAGCATTTGTAACTGATGAAATTAAAACTAAATTGGAGTTTTTCAATGAAATGTTTCCTGGTTTAAATGTTTTTCCACTAGAGTATTCAATTGCAAATCAAGGAATTGTAATGGTTTTCTCTGCTCAAGAGTTTAATACTAAAATTGATTCAAATACTTTTAATATCCCAACTGAAGGATATACCGAAATGACTATGGAAGAGTTTGAAAAACAAATGGGAGGTATGGGAGGTATGGGTTTTTAATATCTCTTTGCTTTAAGATGAACTAAAATGCCTTTGGAATACTTTTCTAAAGGCATTTTTTATTTTCATGAGTGGGAGAGTAGTTTGTATTTTAATAAAGCCAAGCCCACATAATTTCGATAATAATTAAATTTACCAATCAATAAATTTCGATATTTGTTTTCTCCATTCGCTATTGAGCAAGTTTTAAATTTTTTATCAGTTCTAACAAATAGGTGAGGATAAAGATTATGAAGAATGAAAAAGGGGGAATGTTGAAATTTACTACTTAACATAATATTAATTATGGGAAAAGAGTTTGTCTAATGAATTGAACTTTTTAGAAGAGAGGTATTTTAGATTTGGATTTATCTAGAGTGTATTTCTCAGATGATTCATTTAAATCTATATTTTTAATTTTTATCAGTTCTTAAAAACTACCGTTTATTTCTTTGTATAATCTTGATTCAAAGGCCAGCCAATATTTAATAGACAATACTTTATGAACTGTTTAATCGCAGTAAAATGTTTTACTCCATTATTTTCAAGCAATTAACAGGTTATGTAATCCATACCCTCTTTTAATGTTTCAGCAGTTATTTATAAATAAAAATAGTTATGTTAAGTAGGTTTTTGACAAAAATATTATTGCCAGTTTTAAAAAAAAGAAATTATTTGCACGAATGATACTATTTTGGAAGCATCGTTAAGAATAAAATAATAATTTTACGTTTTAAAGTCCTCATTGATTATATCTAAACTATTTTTAGAAATAATTATATAATTTATCCCATGAGCAATCTTATCAGAAAAATGATTCAGACTATCGCGAAATTTTTTGTTCTTGGTTCTATAGTTTTTGTTTTCAATAGTTCTACAACTAAAGCTTGTAGCTGCAGTGCTAAATCTAATCTGAGCATAATGAATCTAAATGATTCTGAGTTAATTTTTACCGCTACCCTATTGGAATATAGAATTGGAATGGGGGCAGGTTCTTTGGTATTTAAACCTAAACATATTTATAAAGGGACTTTAGAGGAAACCATTACTATTTATTTTAAACCAAAATATGGGCATACTCTTTTTAATAAATCTGTTCAATTCCAAGAACAAAAAGATTGGATTGTTTTTGCAAGAAAAAAGGTAGTTGCCGAAAGAAAATATTATCGATTGATGGATTCAGAAGGTTCTAGCTATTGTGCTTTGACTAGGCCAATTGAAAAGGATGCAAAAAAAGATGCTTACCTGGATTTTTTGTCAACAATGGGAAGACAAGCTGATGGATATCAAAAAATTTATAATGAGCAAAATATTTTAATTGCTGAAGGGAAATATGAAAATAATAGGCCGATAAAGGAATGGAAATATTACCAAACTGATGGCCGACCATTCATTTCTGGTGGATATAAAGATGGAAAAAAGTTTGGCGAATGGTTAAAATATACTTCAAGTTCTAAAGGTAGCGCTGTTGTTATTCAAAAAAAATACTATGATCAAGGTGAATTGAAAGAGATTCATGATTTGAGATATTCAGGAACTGTGTCGTTTAAAAAATTCTTGTCAGATACTACGGAAATAAGGCATTATTTATTCGAAGATGGGACTTTAAATAGTGTTACTTATAGAAATAAAGAGGATAATTCTATGAATACGACTAGTTACTATAAGAGTGGTATAATCAGAGAAGAAAAATATTTTGAAGAAGATAAATTGATTTACAAATACATATACAATGAAAACGGTCAAAAGGTAGATGAATGGTTTAGAAAAGATTGAGCAACGATTATTTGTGAACTTCATTTTCCAACCATATCGATAATATCTAATAAAATTAAAAACGACTGGAAAATATGTGTTCCAGCCGTTTTTAATTTTATTCATCCACTGATACTATTCTTGAAAAATATAGCTAATATTCTCGAATTTCCCTTCAGTAATAACGGCTGTGATATCATCTCCATTTGCATCAATACCTTCTAGTATTCCCTGGAAGGTACCACTTACTTTGCTATCTCCACAGGAAGTGATAGTACCTGTTATATTACCAATACCAATTAAAGTTGAAGTAACAGTGGGAGAATATGACATGGTAATAGCCTCTGCATATCGAACAAATCCTTGGTCTATAAAATAAGCGTTTGTTTCATAATCATCATGCTCTACTCCATAATACATATACTCTCCAATACATTCTCCTGTTTCCGCTCCTTGTATGTTACTGAAAGCTGCGATCAAGATACTTCCATCTGCGGCTGTACCAGATATACTTAACGTTTTAAAAAAAATATCGGTAGTTTCTTCAGTTCTGATCATTGGGACTGTAAACATGTTTTGTACCTCCCATGGAGTTCCGTCAATTTTACAAGTAAATACCGGACCCGCAGGGTTAACATTATTATCATTGTTGTTGCAGGCTGGCACAAGGGCAACTAGTATTACTAATACCAGTGGGTAAAAGAATTTCTTCATTTTGTTTTAGTTTTGATTAACAATGTGTTTTACGGGGCCAAAGTAGACAAGTTTTTTTTGATAATGTAATGAACTCAGCACTGTTTTTACAAAAGTGGAAAAGGTTACAACAAATCTTTTGTGTTAACCAAAAGCAAACTAACATGAAAAATATTTTTAGAATATTGTTGTATTCAAATATTATAGAGGTTTTAAATGGTCATTTTTTCAGAAAATTAGTTTTGAGCTTAAAAAGATCATAAAAAAGTATTTTTATTTCCCCTACCCTATGTAAACAAGCATTTGTTTAATAAAAACAAAAAGCTATAATCCTTTTAAAAGAATAGACTGAAAAGGTTCTTGCAATTTTATATTTTTGCAGGATAATAAAAAAAATAGATTAATATGATTGCAGAAATTCACACAGAGAAAGGCTTAATGAAAGTAGAATTTTTTGAAGACGATGCTCCAAATACGGTAAAAAACTTTACTGATCTCTCCAAAAAAGGATTTTATGATGGTTTAATTTTTCATCGAGTTATCCCAAATTTCGTTGTTCAGGCAGGTTGTCCAAACGGAATTGGTAACGGAGGTCCCGGTTATAAAATTGATTGTGAACTGGATGGTGAAAACCAGTTTCATGATCGGGGTGTGCTTTCCATGGCTCATGCGGGCAGAAATACAGGTGGTTCTCAATTTTTTATTTGTCACAGCAGAGAAAATACCGCTCATTTAGATCGAAATCATACTTGCTTTGGAAGAGTCTTCGAAGGTGTAGATTTTGTGGATGAAATTCAACAGGGCGATAAAATTGAGAAAATTGTGATTATTGATTAACTATAAAATCATTGGTTCTTTTATTGAAAACCAGTATTATTTAAAACAAAAAACCAGTTGTAGATGATCTACAACTGGTTTTTTGTTAATTAATTAGCTCTAGTTACTTGTTGAAATATGAGGTATCATTTGAACTTCCGCTTTGTACTTTTTCTAAACGGGTTTTAAATTCTTTAGCCATATTAAGATCGTCTTTTCGTGCATAAATTTCTTGTAATGCGCTCAAAGTTCCTATATCATTAGGGTCAATGGCTTCTGCTCTCTTAAAGTAGGGTAAAGCCTGATCAAATAGACTCATCATTTCAGATCGTTTTTCTTCTGCTTTTCGCAATCCCGCTGTAGAGTAATCTTCTCCCATTTCAAGTAATTCTCGAGTAGTTTGTGCAGCTTTATTATAATATAATGCCCCTGTATTGAAAATCGTGTTGAAATGAGCACCATCTATTTCAAGCGCTTGTATATAATATTGGTAAGCTAAATCAAAATATTTATCGGACATTTCTATATTACCTTCCTTATATTCACGTTGGCTCAAATTCTCATAAACGTGACCCAAAGTGGCATAAAGGGTAACATTTTTTGGATCCGCTTTAATAGCTGATTCGAGTTTGCTAGTAAGAACATCAAGTTTGTTAGCTTGCAAATAATAATCTATTTCACTAAGTCTTAATCGCTCATCTTCTGGATACTTTTCTCTTCCTTCTTCAAGAATAGCTAAAGCTTTTTCACTTTCACCTTCTTGAGTATAAACTTTAGATAAGATTTCATAAACTTCAGGTTTTTGATAACCTTCGTTTTTCAATTGTTCATAGGCTGCTTTAGCCTCAGGTTGCATTTCTGCAGCAAAAGCACTTAATCCCTGTGCAAATAAATTATCATTTCTTTTTTCAGGATTCTCAAAAAGACTTTCTTTTTTGTTGTCAGTTAGGAGTTTATCAATTTCGGTAAGCGCGGTAAAACATTCATATGCTTTTTTGTAATCTTTATCATTGAAAGCTAAACTTCCGTCATTACTTAGAAAAGTTGATAAACGCTTCAATCCATCTAAAGCTTCCGTTTTGTTATATTTTTTTAAATCTGGTATCTCAAGTGTAGCTTTATATGCATCGAAAGCTTTAAAAGAAGCTTCTGGATGTTTAGGAGTATATTCAGATCCAGGAATACTCCCTAAAGCGAAATCCCTGTTAGCTAAATCACTGTAGATTTCAGCGCTCTTTAACCAAACTTTAGGTAATGTTTTTGCATCGAATTGATTAATACCAGCAGTTGCTATATCAATTTGTACACTTGCTTCTTCTAATTTTTCAGTTCTCTTGTCATTTTCAGCAGTTGCCGCTACGCTAAAAGCTTTTTTTGCATTTTTATAAGCTTCATTAGCATCTTGTGCGAAAATAGTATTAAAGGACAGAGACAGTGTTAAAATAAAGAATAATAATTTTTTCATCATGTTGAGTTTAAATTTTTATTTTCAAAAAAACTAATTTTTGGCTTTCGCCCGAAATTGTTTTTGTAATACTTTCCTATAAAAAGACGACAAATTAATAGAAAAACATGTTTTGTAATCGTTAAAAATAATATTTCAACTGTTAATAATGGTTAAATAAATGAGCGTTTACAAATTTATTCATTGTCATTTTGGTCTGAGTCCGTTACTCCATCTTCTTTATCTTCAGAATCAGAAGCGATTTCATCAGAAATTTGATCTGTTTCTTCATCAACTATTTGGTCTGCATTTTCATCATAAGCAATCACAGTTACATCAGCAATTTCATCATCCTCATCCAAACGAATCGCTCTGACTCCCTGAGTTGCCCTACCCATTACTCTTAAATCACTGACATTCATTCTGATTATAATTCCGGATTTATTAGTAATCATCAGATCGTCCTCCCCCTTTACAGCTTTAATTGCTACCAAGTTGCCGGTTTTATCTGTGATTTGAATGGTTTTTACGCCCTTTCCGCCCCTGTTTGTAATTCGATAATCTTCCAATGCAGACCGTTTTCCATTTCCTTTTTCAGAAACGACTAAGATACTTACTTCTGGATCATTCGGATCTACGCAAATCATTCCAACTACAGCATCTTTATCATTAACTAATCTGATTCCTCTTACTCCGGCGGCACTACGTCCCATGGATCGTACTTTTGACTCAGGAAACCGGATAGCTCTTCCTACTTTATTTGCCAGTATAATTTCATTAGAACCATTTGTCAATCGGGCTTCCAAAAGGTTATCACCTTCATTGATAGTAATGGCATTAATTCCATTTGTTCTAGGTCTGGAAAATGCTTCAACTAGCGTCTTTTTAATTTGGCCTTTCTTGGTACAAAAAACGATATAATTGTTATTTATAAAATCTTCATCAGTTAAGTCGGTAATATTAATATAAGCCTTTACTTTATCGTCCTTTGGAAGATTTATAATGTTTTGAATTACCCTACCACTTGACGTTTTAGAAGCTTCAGGGATTTCATAAACCCTTAACCAATGGCATCGTCCTTTTTCGGTGAATAGTAGAAGATAATTATGTGAATTCGCTACGAATAGATGCTCAATAAAGTCCTCATCTCTTGTTTTACTGCCTCTTGAACCTCTTCCTCCCCTTCCTTGAGATTTGAACTCACTAGCTTTGGTTCTTTTTATGTAGCCCAAATGAGAAATGGTTACAACTACTTCTTCATTAGGGATCATGTCTTCAATACTAATATCACCTTCACCGTATTTTATCTCAGTTCTTCGTTCATCTCCATATTTTTCTTTTAGTTCAGTCAATTCCTCTTTAATGATTTCCCTTTGCAGTTCTTCGCTTTCTAAGATTGATGTTAGGTAAGCAATACGTTTTTGTAATTCATCATATTCTTCTCTGACTTTATCACGTTCCAGACCGGTTAATTTTTGCAAGCGCATTTCTAAGATGGCTTTTGCCTGGATTTCGGTCAATTCAAACTTGGATATCAAACCCTGTCGAGCCTCTTCTACTGTTTTGGAAGCTCTGATCAAGCTGATTACTTCATCAAGATGATCTAATGCAATTAAGAGTCCTTCTAAAATATGGGCTCTTTCCTCTGCTTTTTTAAGATCGAACTTGGTGCGTCTTACTACAACTTCAATTCGAAATTTTATAAATTCAACGATCAGATCCTTGACGTTCAAGATCATTGGCCTTCCATTAACAAGTGCAACATTGTTAACGCCGTAAGAAGTTTGAAGAGGTGAATATTTATATAACTGAGATAAAATCACATTTGCAATAGCATCTCTTTTAATTTCAATAACAATTCGTAATCCGTTTCTGTCAGATTCATCCCTGATATCAGAAATACCTTCAATTCTTTTATCGTTTACTAGTTCTGCAATTTTAATAATAAGTTGAGCCTTATTTACTTGATAAGGGATTTCTGAAACGATAATGGTTTCTTTGCCACTGGATTTTGTTTGAATTTCAGCTTTTGCGCGGACTACTACCCTTCCTCTTCCAGTCTCCAAACCTTCTTTTACTCCTTTCATTCCATAGATGATTCCACCAGTTGGAAAATCCGGAGCTTTAATTATTTGTGTCAACTCATCAATAGCAACATCGGGATTATCAATTGTCAATATGACACCATCAACAACTTCACTTAAATTGTGTGGAAGCATATTGGTTGCCATACCGACGGCAATTCCAGAAGCGCCATTTATTAATAAATTAGGTAATTTAGAAGGTAAAACGGTAGGCTCTTCCAATGAGTCATCAAAATTTAACCTAAAGTCAACTGTATCTTTATTAATATCAGAAAGGATTTCATCACTGATTCGTTCAAGTCGAGCCTCTGTATATCTCATTGCAGCCGGACTGTCTCCATCCATCGAACCGAAGTTTCCCTGACCATCTACCAAAGGGTATCTTAATGACCAATCTTGGGCCATACGGACCATAGAATCATAAACGGATTGGTCTCCATGTGGATGGTATTTACCTAAAACTTCCCCAACAATACGGGCAGATTTTTTATGGGATTTATTATACGTTAATCCAAGCTCCGACATGCCGTAAAGGACTCTTCGGTGAACAGGTTTTAAACCGTCTCTTACATCTGGTAAAGCTCTTGAAACAATAACTGACATCGAGTAATCGATGTAAGCAGATTTCATTTCTTCCTCGATATTAATCGGTATAATTCTTTGATCTGAAGCCATCTATATTTGATAAGGTTTTACAGTTTTAAAAAAGCTGTGCAAAGATACAAAAAAGCAATCAAAACGAATGACAAATTCATAGAAATAACTTTGATTTTTTTATATGAATTTGCAAAGAGAAAGGTCTAGTTAGAGAAACAAAAACAACCTTGATAATTATTATTTAAATATTCGATGAAAGAGCTCTTTATCTTCTTTTATAAAACCACAATATAAAATAAAAGCGGCAATACCATTTAATTGATATTGCCGCTTAAGGACCAGTTTATTCAGTAAATTATCACTAGTATTTATTTTTCTAACATGGCTACTCTGTATTCATTAGAATTATGTTGATTAGCTACCCAGTAATTGTAGTCTCTTACCATTCTGTCCAAATTGCGATATTCGAAACTTTTTTCACCTATTCTATCTGTTAAAGCTATGTAACCTTTGAATACAGATTTTGAGATAGTTGGAAAATTTTTTTGCTCGACCTTTTGAATTATATTATTCTGATCTTTTAAATAATAGATGTATCGATAAGGCTTTTTAGGATTATTTCTTACTTCTATGTAATAACAATAGATCGAAATAGCTCCTTCAACTTCTCTTTCCATAAAGACAGTTGTTGAAGTAAAAATTTTTGGCGGGTAATCAACTGTAAAACGGTCATAATGAACCCATTTTGTTATCTCTTGTCCCAACTCATTTATTTCTAATTCCTGATAACCGTAACTTATAAGATCGGAAGGACGATAAACTGTTTTTTTGCTATCCCCTGCTTTAATAAAAGTCACTTTGACTTCGTTATCTGTAATGGAGCCAATGATTATAGTGCCTTCAGTCTTTTTTTCGTCTTCAGAAATGATATATCCAGGTACTTTATCGCCTTTTTTTGCAAAAGCATTTATCGATATCAATAAAGTAAAAAGGGTAAGAAAAGATGTGTAGATAAAATTCATGGTTGGTTAAAATTTGGCGGGGGGGCGGTTATAAAAAAGCAGACCTGTCTGGCTTTACTTGCATTATCACATAGTTTTGTTTTTTGTTTTAATGCAAACCTGACAGGTCCTTAGCTTCTACCGGTTAATTATGAGATGACCTCAGTCGCTTATGGAGGGCAAATTAGAAGGGTTCGGTAGTTTTATTAATTAAAAAAAGAACCTTTTGTGACAGGGCTACTGTTATTAATAATTTTATTTTTATAAAACGTCCAATAAGAATGCCAAAAATTATTGAACTTGTAGTTTTTGGTGTTTATTAGTTAAGTGACGATTTTCAGACACTAGAAATTCGATTTTAATTCAAAATTTCTTCCCCAAAAAAGAAACTTTTCATTCGCTTAAGTTTTAATATGGCTATTGGTGTTAATTCAATATATTCAATTACATAAAATATTTTGGATTCTATACCTATATTTGCAGCATATATTAATCAATTAAAATAGAATCTATTTTGGAGAATGTGGTGAAACCATATAATAAAGATACTGATACTAAAAAAAGTCAAGTCTCAAGGATGTTCAATAAAATTGCACCTTATTATGACTTTTTAAATCATTTTCTTTCGTTGGGTATTGACAATCTTTGGCGTAAACGAGCTATAGGCCAGTTGGTGGACTCAAAACCAAAATACGTGCTTGATGTTGCCACCGGTACTGCGGATTTGGCATTAGAAGCTCAAAAACAATTACAACCTGATAAAATTGTAGGTGTAGATATTTCTGTTGAGATGCTGGAAGTTGGACGAAAAAAAATACGAAAAAAAAAGTTAGAAAATCTTATTGAACTACAAGAAGGTGATTCTGAAAATCTATCTTTCGAAAACAATACCTTTGATGCTATTACCGTTGCATTTGGAGTAAGAAATTTTGAAAATCTGGAGAAAGGTTTAAAGGAAATGTACCGGGTTTTGAAACAGGATGGGCAATTGGTAATTCTTGAATTTTCGAAACCCAGGATATTCCCATTTAAACAAACTTTTAATTTGTATTTCAAATATCTTCTGCCTTTTATAGGAAGGTTTACTTCAAAAGATCCGAAAGCATACAAATATTTGTATGATTCTGTTCAGGCATTTCCAGATGGAAACAAATTTGTATCAATTTTAGAAAATTCAGGTTTTAAATCAATCCAATGCATATCATTAAGTTTAGGAATTTGTTCAATTTACGTAGGAAAGAAATAATCGCTCTCCTGCTTGTTTTTGTCTTTTTAACACAAGGTGTTGAAGCTCAAAGTACAAAGGGGAATTACAACTTTCTTGATTTCCAGCAAAAGCCTTATTATTTTGGGATAACGCTTGCTTATAACACCTCTAATTTTCGGATTTATCATTCAAAAGATTTTATTCTCAACGATAGTATTAGTTCCGCTCAATCTGTTAATGGCCCTGGATTTAACCTTGGAATTGTCAGTAATTTAAAAGTCGGCCAATACTTTGACTTTAGGTTTCTTCCTACGCTATCCTTTGCTGAAAGAAATATTGATTATGCCACTCCTGATGAGCGCAGACCACCGTATTCAAGAAGAGTAGAATCTGTGTTTGTTGAACTACCTTTTCATATCAGGTATAAGTCAGAGCCTTACAATGATATGCGATTGTTCATCATTGCTGGTATAAAGTATAGCTTTGATGTAGCCAGTGATTCTCGTACTCGGCAAGCTGATGGATTAGTAAAAATTGCTCCGACTGACTTTTCTTTTGAATATGGAGCTGGAATCCAGTTCTTTTTTCCTTATTTTATCTTTTCTCCTGAGTTTAAGGTTTCACATGGATTAAGTAATGTACTGATCTATAATAATGATTTGGAAGAATCCAATGTTATTGAAAAAATCCTCTCTAGAGCATTTACCGTTTCTCTGCATTTTGAAGGGTAAATTACGGTTCACCATTTATCTTTTTAATATAACTGATCAGTTCAGGAAAAAACACATTGAATTCATTTTCGAATAAGATATAATCCTGTTGCAAATGCTCAAATGCATAAGTGAAATTTGAGGGAAACGAAGCTCTTTTATCCATGCGTTGCAAAGTATACTGCAATCCTTCTTCTGTTTTATAAGATTGCAACCAATTACCTTGAATCATACCTGGGACATTCTTTTTTAATTTTTCTGGGATTTCTTCCATCCTTTTGTTTAAAACAGAATAAATGTTTTTGGTAAAAGATGTAAGGCTCTGGTCTGAATAACGTTCCCAGTTATTTGCCAAAATATAATCGTATAAAATGTCAATTACGACAGGGGCATACTTGTGGTGATGAGGCTGTAATCGCTGCGTTCCTTTTCTTACTGCTGGATGATTGTCTGTAAAGGAGTCGATTTCACGATGTAGCAAAATTCCTTTTTGAATTGCTGGAGGATAGTTTTTAACATCTCTATTTCGTATGAAATCAGCGATAAAGTTTCCAATAATGTGATCTTCATTTTTAAATGAAAGAAATAGGTGAGCAAGAAAATTCATATGTTGAAATCAATCTTTAAAAAGTATATATTTGCAGCCGAATTCAAAAAAGAACTAATTTTCAAACGCAATTCGTTAAGAAAAGTTTTTGAAACTTCACCACTAAAAATAATTATAATGGCTTTGAAATGTGGAATTGTTGGTTTGCCAAATGTAGGAAAGTCAACTCTTTTTAATGCGCTTACATCAGCAAAAGCATTAGCGGCAAATTATCCATTCGCTACAAAAGACCCTAACATAGGTATGATTACCGTACCTGATGAACGGCTAGATAAATTGAGTGAATTGGTAAAGCCAATCAGAGTACAACCCACCACAATTGAAATTTTAGATATTGCGGGTTTGATCAAGGGGGCGAGTCAAGGAGAAGGATTGGGGAATCAATTTCTTGCAAATATTAGAGAAGTTGATGCAATTATTCATGTTGTAAGATGCTTTGAGGATGATAATGTAGTTCATGTAGATGGCAGCGTTGATCCTTTAAGAGATAAAGAAATTGTTGATACTGAATTGCTTTTAAAGGACCTTGAAACCATTGAAAAGAGACTTGAAAAATTGAGGAAAGCGGCCAAAACAGGGCAAAAGGAGGAAGTGAAAAAAGTCGAAATTGGTGAAAAAATAAAAAACTATTTAGACGCTGGAAAATCAGCTCGAACGCTAAAACTGGAAGATGATGAAATTTGGCTTCTGAAGGATATGATGTTGCTTACCGCAAAACCAATATTGTATGTTTGTAATGTGGATGAAAATGCGGTGGAAAAAGGAAATGAATTTACTAAAATTTTTAAGGAGAGTGTAGCTGATGAAGATGCTGAAGTGATTATGATTAGTGCTGGAATTGAAGCCGATATCGCTGAATTAGAGAGTAAAGAGGAACGATTAGAATTTCTTAATGAAATGGGCTTATCTGAACCCGGGGTCAATAAGTTGATTACTGCGTGTTACAAATTATTAAACCTGATTACCTATTTCACAGCTGGTGAAAAGGAAGTTCGTGCATGGACGATAGAAATGGGTACGAAAGCACCCCAGGCGGCAGGTGTAATTCATACAGATTTTGAAAAAGGATTTATTAGAGCAGAGGTAATAAAATACAAGGACTTTGTATCATTTGGCTCTGAGCAAGCAGTTAAGGAAGCTGGAAAAATGGGAGTAGAAGGTAAAGAATACGTCGTCGACGATGGAGATGTAATGCACTTCCGGTTCAATGTTTAAATGAAAACATAGACTAATAAAAAAGCCATTTATAAATTTATAAATGGCTTTTTTATTTTTGAGGGTTAATTTTCTCCAGCTACTCCTTTCTTGATGACATTAATTTTTCCGTCATCTCCATAGAGTTCTTTTGATTTCTTATTGTAAGCCATAGCGGCTTCTTCAGCAGTAGCAAACATTCCAATATGAACAGATTTTCTGTTAATAGAGATTACGGCACGGTATCGATTGTTTTCTTTATAAACACCGGTGTAACCTACTTTACTGCTCGTTTTCCGCTGGCGGCTGGCAACCGAACGGGATCGCCAAGCCAAATTTTCCAGGCGACAATCCAGCTTGTTCCCATTTAATGCGCCAACAAGGTTTTTAGTTTTTGACCTTTGCTTGGCAAGAAACTTTTCAGCAATTAATTTATGGAGATAAATGGTTTCTGTTTTGTAACCACCTTCAGCTTTTTGCCATGTTTTTTGGAAAACAGCACAACCGCTGGAATGCTTTCTTAAGTTGTTGATGAAATCAACTTTTTTTAAATACGGATCTGATGTGAGGTATTCATAAACCTTATCGTCTATCAATACATTATCATCAGCATTTTTAAGTTTCACTTTGTATAACACGCTCTCTCAAATTTTTAGTGAATAAAACTTTTGTTAAATGCTCAAGAAAAACTTTGGGTTAGTCTTGTTTGGTAAAGATATAAAAAAAATAAAATTTAACGGACTAATTTATAATAGAAATCCTTTGCCATTCCTAACTGAAAGTTATTGTTTATTGCTTAATTTAGCATTTTAAGCAAATTTTACACTAAATAATTTCATAAAATGTATAAAAAATTATTAACCCTCATAATTTTTCTGATTTCTTTTCTGCCCGTTGAAAATTTTGCCGATCCGGGAGATACTATTGTGGTTCCTGCCTTCACCTTTGGTTCTCCTCAGGATGCGGTAATATCCTTCCCTGACGCGGGTTCTTATGAAAAAATATTAATGTATTATACATTAAAATGTGTTCCGGGAGGCGCTGGAGGATTAGCTTATCCATGCGGCGAATGGGACTATTTAACTTATACTTTTTTATACCATCCAACTGGAAATTTCGACTCTACCCTTTTCGAACATCCAAATTTTCTTGTAAACAATAATGCAGTGGAAAGTTTCGAGTATACCAGTAATCCGAGTTGGAATATTTTTCAAATAGAACAGCAAAATATAATCTACGATAATATTATTTCCGAAAATATAGTGGAAGTTGGAAATGGAAATATTGTGGATGAAACCCCATTTGGAAGTAGTCAGAAAGTATCAAGGAGTCAATATATTTGGAACGCAAATGAATTGTTGGGGAGTGGTTTGGTGGCTGGTGATTTAACAGGTATTCGCTTTAATGTTGAATCAGCAGCTTCAGAGTTGAAAAATTTAAAGATCAAAATGAAACATGTTCTGGTTAATGATTTGAATCAAAATTCTTATGAGAATCAAAATTTGGAAACTGTTTACCAACAAAATACTTCCTTTACTTCTGCATCCTGGAACAGTTTAAATTTTACTTCTCCTTTTTCATGGGATGGAAGTTCAAATATTTTAGTAGAAATATCCTATTCGAATGAATCAGCAGGATTAGACAATACTGTGAAATCTGAAATGACAGGTTTTACTTCTGGAATTCAAAGTAGTGGAAAAGATAATTATCTTTCTTTCAATGGGCCTGATTACGTAAGATTCGAGAATGCTTCGGAAATTTTTAATACCGTTGACGAGCAAATAACTGTTTCTTTTTGGGTCAATGGAGATCCAGCGTTTCAACCACAAAATGATCATGTTTTTGAGGCTTCGGATGCACAAAACCGACGCGTTGTAAGTACCCATCTTCCATGGAGTAACGGCAGAGTCTATTGGGATGCTGGAAATAGTGGGTCTGGCTCTTACGATAGAATTGACAAACTCGCAACTGCAAGTTCTTACGAAGATCAATGGAACCATTGGGCGTTTACAAAGAATTCAAATACAGGGGAGATGAAAATGTTTCTGAATGGTATTCTGTGGCATTCAGGTACTGAAAAATCCAGGTCAATGGCTGGAATTGATCAATTAGTTTTAGGAGGAAATAAGAACTTTGGAAGTAATTATGACGGATCCGTTGATGAATTTAGGATTTGGAATGTAGCGCTTGATGAAGCTACAATAGCGCAATGGATGACTAAGGATTTAGATCCAAGCCACCCATTTTACAATAATTTAATTCTTTATCTACCTTTTGATGAGGAAGGTGGTTTCAGTGTCAACGATCTTTCTTCTTCAGGAGCAACAGGAAATTTTATTGGAATACCGCAAAGAAAGGCTTTTGACGGAACAGAAGTTTTTAAAAATATAAATAACACCAATATACGACCTAATGTACAGTTTGTTCAAGGTGTATATGATTCGCATATTGAGACAACTATTTTCCTTGATTCAGTTGTCTCTGAAGCAGTAAGTTTGCAATTATTTGAAGATCTTGAAAACCCTGCTGTTGAAACCGACCTGCAATATGTATGGGAAGCTGGATACTCTTATTTGTATGATGTAAATGGAGAATTAATTGATTCAACTTCTAACACCGCTCAATCCACAATTAATCAGATTATCACTGAATATTATGGTGAGCCATTTGAAATAGTTGATCGATTTGAACTAGGCAGATATATTACACCTTACGGAATTAATCTTGATCTTGGAGAAGATGGATTCACCTGGGTATTTGACGTTTCTGATTATGCTCCGATTTTAAAAGGCGACAAAAGATTAACTGCCGGAAACTGGCAGGAATTACTTGATTTGAAATTTGTGTTTTTTGAAGGTACTCCTCCAAGGGATATCGTAGCTATTCAAAATGTTTATGGAGGTGGAGGTTATAATTATAACACAAGTGATTTGATCAATGATAATTTAGAGGAAAAATCCTTTGATTTGCCGACTGAAGCTGAAATGGCAAAATTGAAAATTAGAACGACGGGCCATGGATTTGGTGGCACATTGAATTGTGCAGAATTTTGTCCGCGTAACAATAATATATATGTCAATGGACTACTTACCTACACTCAAGAATTGTGGCGGAATACATGTGGTTTGAATCCACTTTATCCGCAAGGTGGAACCTGGATATATGATCGGGCTAATTGGTGTCCGGGTGCGGAGGTGGCAACGGATGAATATGAACTCACTCCTTTTTTGGTGAACGGTCAACCACTTACACTTCAATATCAATTTCAGGATGGATATACCTGGAATGGCTCAGGATCAACACCTTATTATCGAATTGAAACACAATTAGTAAGTTATGGGGAACCGAATTTCGTAAATGATGCCAGAATTGAAGAAATTGTCGCGCCGAATAAAGAGAAATATTATTTAAGGAAAAATCCAATTTGTGGAAGCCCAATGATTCGAATTAGAAATACAGGTTCCGAAGATTTAACTTCCTTGAAAATAAAATATGGAATCGTTGGAGGAACATCAAATACTTATACCTGGACTGGTGATTTGGATTTCATGCAAACAACTTTGGTGACTTTGCCTCCTTTTAATAATAATGGAAAATGGGATGCTAACACAGAAGTTTTTTTTGCTGAAATTATTGATAATAGCGATGAATACGAATTCAATAATTATTTAGAAAGTGAATTTGAAGTTACTCCTGATTTTGAACCTTATGATTATTATGTGTTTAATCTCTTAACCAATAATGCTGGAAATGAAACGACCAATACGCTGAAAGATGAAGACGGCAATATAATAGTCAATGGATATGGTTATTTCAACAATACTTTATACTCTGATACTTTCTTTTTGGAAAGCGGTTGCTATTCGTTCGAAATCAAGGATAACGATGGAGATGGATTATCTTTTTGGGCCAACAATGACGGATCAGGAAGTGCCGTTTTGAAAGGAGTCAGGACTTTCCCTGTAGCTTATTCCGAGTTGATTTATGATTTTCCCGTTGACTTCGGGAGAGAGATCACTTTTAATTTCACTATTGGAGGAATAAATACAGCTACCGAAGAACTTGACGAGTTTCAGCCTGTCTTCGAACTATTCCCTAACCCATCTGATGGTTTGGTGAATCTAAAAATGCAACTGTCTTATGCACAGGATGTTAGCATTGGTATTTATGACATCATGGGGAACCAGGTGGCGTTAAAAGAACTTGAAAAAGTATCTTTCGAATTTGTGCCTTTTGATTTAAGTCATTTAAGTCCGGGTGTCTACAATTGCAGCATTGAGACGGAACAAGGTGTTTTTACCAAAAAAATAATTATTTCAAAATAATCATTTCGAAATACGTTGTTGAAAAGTTGCGGGTCAGAGTTATCTTTGATCCGCAATTTTAATTTCTATGAGCCAAGATGAAGTTTATATCAGAAGGTGTTTTGACCTGGCCAGACTTGGCAAGGGGAAAGTATCTCCAAATCCAATCGTTGGGGCTGTCATTGTACATAATAACAGAATTATTGGTGAAGGATTTCATGCTGTATATGGAAAGGCTCATGCGGAAGTTAATGCATTAGCCAGTGTAAAAAAGGAAGATAGAGTATTATTAAATGAAGCAACCATTTATATTTCTCTTGAACCCTGTTGCATTCATTCCAATACTCCTCCATGTACAGACTTAATCATTAAGCATAAGATTCCAAATGTTGTTTTTTCAAGTATCGATAAAACCCCGGAGGTTAACGGTAAAAGTCAGGAGCTTTTAAGAAAAGCGGGCTGTAATGTCAGCTATGGGGTGCTTCAGTCAAAAGGAGAAGAACTATCCTGTTTCAGAAACACCTATGTGGTTAAAAAAAGACCTTATATTATTTTGAAATACGCCCAATCAAAGGACGGTTTTATTGGTAAAAAAGGAGAGTCAACCTGGTTGACCAATTCTATATCGAAAAGATTAGTTCATAAATGGCGCAGTGAAACCGATGCTATAATCATTGGTACCAATACAGCACTGATAGATAATCCCAAATTGACAAATCGTTTATATTTCGGTTCAACGCCACTTCGGATTGTTTTAGACAAAGATTTACGCCTCTCAAGCAATTTAAATATTTATGATGATTCGGTAAAAACGTGGATTATTACCGAGAAAGAAAGTGGGAATAAAAATTTTAATAATACAAGATTTATTCATGTTAATTTTGATGAAAAGCTCATTTATAACCTGTTAGAAAAGTTATACGAGTACAAAATAAACTCGCTAATTGTTGAAGGAGGCACAAAATTACTGAACACTTTTATTGATGCAAACTTGTGGGATGAAGCCAGGGTTTTCATTGCGGAGAGATTCTTAAATGTCGGAATTAAAGCCCCTACTCTACCAATTTCCTACAGTTCTAAATTTATGATTGGAAAGGATGAATTATTTTTATTTAGGAATTTTACCTAGCGTTATTTAAGTAATGATTATGAGGTTTTTTTTAACACATTAAAATTATTAACATATTATTGCATGATGATTGTATGTTAATTTCTGAGGCAATGAGGATAGAATAGTTAATCTTTTATTAAAGTATTGCATACTCATGTCAACGGCATTGTATTTATTGTTTTAGAAAAAATATTTTTGTTACTTCGTACCAGGATTGAAATAAAAAAAAGGAATAATGAGAAAACTAGGATTGTCATTAATATTAAGTCTAGTGTTGTTATCGGTTTACTCTTTCACAACTAATCGATCCAAATCATATTTGAATAAAGTCAATTGGTTGACTTGGAAGGAAGCCGTAGAAATGTCGAAAATAGAAAAGAAAAAAGTTGTAGTGGCAGTTTATACCAGCTGGTGCGGATGGTGCAAAAAAATGGACCAAAATACTTACAACAAAGCTCACATTGCAGATTATATGAATAATAATTTTTATGCAGTTCATTTTGATGCAGAGCAAAAAGAACCCATAGAATTTCAAGGAAAAGTTTATAAATACGTGAATCCTGCAAATGGAAAGAGAGGTTATCATGAATTTGCTTCAGAATTAACTATGGGGCGAATGTCATATCCTTCAACAGTTTTTTTTAATGAAAACTTGGAAATTATTCAGCCTATCCCCGGTTTTCAGGATGGACCTACATTTGAAATGATTATCACCTATTTTGGAGATGATTATTATAAAAAAGTGCCATGGGAAAAATATGAAAAAACTTATATTCCGATGCAGGACAAACCACAGTTTATATCCGATTAGTTTTTATTTCATTTTTAAATACAAAAGGTGATTTTTCAATCTGAAAAATCACCTTTTGTATTTAGATCAATTAGCTATTGGAAAGTCCTGATTTTTACCACAGTTATTTAACGCCAAGAACTCCCAACAAGCCTCTGGTTAATTCGCGAAAAACAGTCCTTCCTATTTGGCGTGTAGTAGTACTGCTCATGACTTTTTCAAATGTACTTTTTTCTCTTCGCCGAGAACGAGAAGTAGATTTTTCTGCTTTTTCATGTTGCGCACGACGTTCGGCCTGAACTTCTTCGGTGTTTGCTTTTTCAATTTTTACATTCAATATTTCATATGCACTTTCCCGATCCATAATTTCATTATATTTATCGATGAGATATGACTTCCGGATTATGCTGCTAATTTCAGAATCACTTAAAACATCCATTCTTGATTGGGGTGCCCGAAGCATGGTGTGTGCTAAGGGAGTTGGAATACCTTTTTCATTTAATGTGGTGACAATGGCTTCTCCTATTCCCAATTTAGTTAACAAGGTATCTGTTTCGTAAAAATCAGTCAAAGGATAATTTTGTGCAGCTAATTTGATTGCTTTTCGATCTTTAGCAGTAAAAGCCCGAAGTGCATGTTGAATCTTTAAACCCAACTGGCTTAGCACATCTTCCGGAACATCTGTAGGATTTTGAGTAACAAAGAACAAACCTACTCCTTTTGATCGGATAAGCTTGACAATGGCCTCTATTTGATCCATAAGCGCATCAGATGCTTCTTCAAATACTAAATGAGCCTCATCGATAAAAATCACTAATTTGGGTTGATCAATATCTCCTTCCTCTGGGAACGTCGAATAAACTTCTGCCAAAAGTTGGAGCATAAATGTCGAAAAAAGCTTTGGTTTGTCTTGAATATCCGTTAAGCGTAGGATGGACACCATTCCCTTTCCATTTTCGTCTAATCGGCAAAGATCGTCAACATTAAAAGATCGTTCTCCAAAAAATATATCGGCACCTTGTTGTTCTAATTCAACTATTTTACGCATGATTGATCCAACTGACGATGTTGAAATACGACCATAAGCTTCCTCGATTTCTTCTTTTCCCTCATGGGTCAGATATTGGAGGGTTTTTTTAAAATCCTTGAGATCTAACAGAGGGTAATTATAATCATCGCAATATTTAAATAATACAGCAACGATACCTGATTGAGTATCATTCAAACCGAGAATCTTTGAAAATAATACTGGCCCAAATTCCGTAACCGTAGCACGAAGCCTAACCCCTTTTTCTTCAGAAAGAGAAAGAAATTCGACAGGACTTTTCCCCGCTTCAAAAGGAAAACCAATTTTCTCATGGCGCTCATCTATTTTCGGATGCCCTTCGCTTGGCACAGCAATGCCACTCAAATCTCCCTTGACATCCATGAGCAACACTGGAACACTTTTAGCAGAAAGCTGTTCTGCAATTATTTGAAGCGTTTTAGTTTTTCCAGATCCCGTAGCTCCGGCAATCAAACCATGCCGATTCATCATTTTTAAAGGAATTTTCACAAAAGTATTGGTCATTACCTCACCATCGAGCATCGCACCTCCCAAAATGATGCTATCTCCTTTGAAGGTATATCCGTTTTCTATTGTTTGTATAAAATCTTCTTTTCTTGACATTTTTATTTTTTCTTAAAATAGAGCAAAAAGGATTAGGATTGCCCTAAAAATATATTCTAAAAATTGGTTGTTTGCAAATATAGTTATTTCCGTTTATTCCAGCTATTTACACGCAATTCATATCTTTTATCATCAAAATCCCAAAGTGATAAATCAAAAACATTTTCAATTTCTTCTTCCTGCTGTTCATCGAACAATTCATAGAAAAAATCAATACCTGTGATTTCTTCAATCCGATCGATCGAAACTGCATAATCTTCTGCTCTGTTATTGCTGATTTCATTGGGTATGATGAATGCGATTCCTTTTATTCCAGGTTCAGTAAAATCCAAAATCACTTTGTAAAACTCATCGGGAACAGCAACTTCGTTAGAACCAATTCTTTCGCGGATACCTCTGGTAAGGACAGGCCCTGTTACGACATATATTTTGTCAAATCGCATGGCCCAATTCCTGACATTTTCTTCCAATTCACGCCAAATACCGCCATTAAAATTTTTAATCTGCGGAGAAATATTAGACATATAAAAGGATTCAGACATGGCCTCCACTGAAAAAGCCATATCCCCTGCCGGAGCCATATGGCCACGATCGTAGCCCGATCTAGTATAATCTCTTGTAGACGCTGATGCTTTTCTCACTTTTGGGTCAGGCCTAAAATCCCCTGTTCTTTTGACGTTAGGTAATTTCAGATTTTCACGGGAAAGTTCGTAAGCAATCCATTCGGCTTGTTCGTGTTCCTCTGAGTAGGAAAATGCGTAATAAGTTCTCTCGATAACTTCACCAGTTGTCGAAGAAGGTAAAAAACGGTTTGGAGAAATTGATCCGCTTTCCGAATTACCGCCAAGCAAGTTTTCTGCTTTCTCGAACGCTTCGGATAGATTTTCATTGCCACCGGAAAAACGATTGAAAACAAAAAATAAACCACCAAGTATCACCACAAAGAGCCCTACTTTTAGCATCATTCCACTGCTTTGGGAGGAATTAGTTCTAGCGTGATTGGTTCTGAATTTCGTCATTATTCTAAATTGAAAAGATTTTGCATTATCATTGGTAAAAATAACAATTCTTTTAAATATGATGTTTCACGGTACATTTTTATAGGAAGCCATTGAATTTTTAGAATCCTCTAAAAATTATTAGTATTTTAAATCGAATTAAAGAAAGAATTAAATGAAATGGTACTGGAAAATATTGGTTGGGCTTTTTGTGATGTTAGTCATTGGTTTTTTTAGCATAGATTATATTGCAACCAGCATAGTAGAAAAGGAAGTTAAAAAATTTAAAAATCAGGTCCGGCATAATTATGATTTTGATTACAAAAGTTTGAATCTGAGTTTAATAGGCCGGACAATCGTTTTAAGAGAATTTGAATTTTACACTATTGTTGATTCATCCTACAATACAAATAAGTTCGATTTTAAATTGGATAAATTGGACTTAAAATATGCAACCTATAGCGATATATTTTTTAATCGCTCTGTTGATATTATTGAAGTTGTATTAAGGCAACCTGAAATCAGTTTTGGACTTCGCAGCCTTTCCGGGAAGGATAGTAAAAATGATGATTCTAATAAAAAAAATGATAGCTTGAAAACCTCTTTTTTCGAAAAGATAACCCTCGAAGAAATTCGTATAGAATCTGGAAAAGTGAACTTTTATAATCTGGAGAAACCGGATAAGAAAATAGTTTTTGTAAACGACTTGGATGTAAACGTGAATGGTTTTGTGATTGATTTGATGAAAGATTCTTTCTTTATTTCCGAAGCAAGTAAAAAGCCATTATTCAGCTTTAAAGAGATTTATAAAAACGATCTAAAAAATCACAACTTGCATGTTGATGAAATTCAATATTCCTATTATACCAAAGATTTAAAAATCACCAACTTTCATTTTGAAAACAAAGATTCTCCTGAAGTTTACAGAAAAACATTAAGCTATCGCTCCCCTTGGTTTTCAATTAATGTTCCTGAGATTCAGTTGAAAATTGATCCTGATCTTATTTACGATAGCGGAATTTTACTGCTGCCAAAATTAGCAATCACCGATGCTGATATTACTATTTCGAATGATCTTAGGTTACCTCTAAAACCAAGTCACAAACCTATGCCGGGTTCACAGATTAAAGCCTCAAACATAAACTTTCTGATGGACTCATTGATCATTAATAATGCGCAATTAACCTATATTCATAAAGGAGAGGCAGTAGAAACCGGATTTTTGAAATTTTCCAAATTTAATGCTTTGGCTTTGAATGTGACTGACATGGATTCGTTGATCGCTATCAATCCTTATTTGGATCTGAAAGTATCTGCAAAATTATGGGACGAAGGAAATTTAAATACTAACTTTAGAATGGACCTTTCGAGTGATTTAGATAGAATGGATGTGGCGGGAAGTCTGAAAAATATGTCTATGAAAAAGATTGAAAATATGGTTAAACCTTTGTTTGGTATTGCCGTGAATAGCGGTCAGATTAATCAATTGGCGTTCAATTTTGGAATGGATGAAAATATGAGTAAAGGAAAAATAATATTTGATTATTCAGATTTGCAATTGGATGTTAAAGCTGAAGACAAAGATCAAAAAAAAGTGGAGCAGGAAACCCAATACACGGACAAGAGCATGGGGATATTAAATTTTGCGTTTAATAATGCGATTAAATCCAGTAATATACCGGGAGATAAGAATTACAAATCTGAAGGAAATATTATTTTAGATCGAGTTAAAGATAAATCTGTTTTTGATTTATTATGGAATTCCTTAGCAGTCGGGATGATGGATATTGTTGTATTTGATGCCCTTTACAATTCACAAAAGAACTACGAGAAAAAATTGAAAAAGCAAGAAAAAAAGGCAAAGAAGCAAGAAAACCAAAACACGAAAAAAGGACTCTTTAATAAAAAAGAAAAATAAAATTATTTGATTATTTTATAAAAAGCTTTGTCGCACCTCGGTCCTGGTTTTGGGCTTTCAAATTCTATAAAGCCACTTTTTTCATAAAGATTAATGGCCTCAATCAGTGGACTCGCCGTAAGGAGTTGCACCTTTCGAAATCCAAGTTCCTTTGCTTTTTCCGTCAAAAAAGAAAGCATCCACTTTCCGATTCCTTTATTACGCGATTTTGGCAATAAATACATTTTACGAATTTCTGCAGTTTGGTCATCAATTTTAAATAAAGCAAAAGTTCCAACAAAGTTACCTAAATTGTTGATAATCAACCCAAAATAACCAGGTTGATAGTTCTGTTCAATGTTTTCTAAATCACTATCTAAATCTGGATTTTCAGGTACCAGGCCATACTCTTCCAAAACACCAAAGATGATCGATTTTGCAATTCCGATATGCTTATTATTAGCTTTAATGTAAGTATAGCCTTTTGGTAAAGAAGGATTCATGATTTCAATTTTATAAAAAATATTCAATTAATCCTGCATAACAACTCATTTGGATAAAATAATTGGAAAGATTAACTTCATGCGCTTGATATACAATAGCACACATATGAAGGGATTGATCTTAAGTGTTCTAATCTTGAATTTTCTTTATGCTTCTGCACAAGGTACTTCCTCATCAGCCGGAGCTCGTGGATTAGCCATGGGGAATGCTTCAGCCACTTTTTCCGATATCAACAGTATTTTTAGCAATCAGGCAGGGCTTGCAAATCTCACAAAGACGGAAGTTATTTTATTTGCCGGACAAAATTACTTTGTCAATGAAATCCGGAATATCGCCGCTGCAGTAGCCTACCCTTCTGATCTAGGAACATTTGGACTGAATCTTCATTATTATGGTTTTCAGGATTACAACGAACAAAAGGTCGGATTTAATTACGCCAGAAAATTAACCCAAAACCTGAGTCTTGGTGTTCAGATAAATTATATCGGTTTCCGAATTCCTGAATATGGAAATAAAGGTATTTTCTCCGCAGAAATAGGGGTTCGCTCTCAAATATTAAAAGGCCTTATTGTAGCTGCACATATTGCTAATCCAATAAGAATTGAAGTTGTCGATGGTGAAAATCTACCAACAATATTTAAATTTGGAGTAGCCTATTTGCCTTCTAAAAAATTGACCATTACGGGAGAAGTTGAAAAAGATATTGAATTTCCTGCAATGGTAAAATTTGGCTTGGAATACCAATTAGCTGATCCCTTTTTTGTCAGATTTGGCGTTGCGACAAATCCGGCCTTATTTAATTTTGGGATGGGCTTCCTGATCAAAGAAAAACTTATTATTGATGCAGCGGCAAGTTACCACCAAACTTTAGGGTTCTCACCTGCGTTGAGTATTCGATTTGGTTTTTGAATAAGCTAATTTTATGGTTTTTAGCAAGATTAGTACAAATATTTGTAGAAACCCTTTGTAGATTTGTTTTATGATATTAACGATAGTTGCTGCAACTCCTTTTGAAATTGATCCATTTCTGCACTATTTAAAAGAACATTTTAAAGAAAAAGAGGCTTTCCTTTTTGAAAGAAACGAATTGACTGTTCAGGTGTTGGTGACGGGAGTTGGGATTCCTTTTACGGCTTTAAGTTTGGGACATTATTTTAGTAAGCAAAAACCTGTATTGGCGATAAACGCAGGAATTGCCGGAGCATTTAATTTGAATTTAAAAATTGGAGAGGTGGTTAATGTGGTATCTGAACGATTTGGTGATTTGGGGGTCGAAGAAGCGGATGGAACTTTTACAAATGTCCACGAATTAGGTTTAATTAATGCCAACGAAGCTCCTTTTCAAAATGGAGCTTTAAATAATCCAAAAGCAATTGAACATCAATTTCTTCCTCCTGCTAATGGTCTTACTGTCAATAAAATACATGGTAATAGCTCAAGTATTAAAGCAGTCAGATTAAAATATAATGCAGACCTAGAAAGTATGGAAGGGGCTGCCTTTTTCTTAGCCTGTTTGATGTCAAAAATTGATTTTATTGAAATAAGAGCTATTTCTAATTACGTAGAGCCGAGAAACAAAGAAAACTGGAATATTCCATTGGCAATTGAAAACTTGAATGAGGTTTTGATAGAAATGGTAAAAGCTTATTTATAAAATACAGTTCCCTTTAAATCTATTTATCCGCTTCCTTTTTATAAGCAACTTCCAATAAAATCACCCGGCTGTAATTTTTCAAGCCTTCGGAAATTCCTTGACTCTTTAAAAAATTGTTGTAAAAAAAGTCTCTCCCCGAAGGAAAAATATCAGGGTACTTGTCTAAGTTTTCATTGATCGCTTTAATATCATCTAGAATACCTTGCGGCATTTTTATTTTAAACTGCTCATATTCTTCAGGAAAACTAGCTCTGAAATTAGAGGCAACTGTTTTCCAATAAGACAGCGATCCAGAGTATTTGTAAAATAAATTATCTGAATTAACACAAGTTTGCAAGGCAACAAAATTGCAGGAACCTTCATCTGTAATTCCAAAACCATGAGCCAATTCATGAGCCATCACATTGGGGATTTGAATTGGGTGAAGACCGGCATCGATATGACATTCACCAACCCAGGGGAGATAAACACCGGCTGTACTGATTCGCAGCAGTAATCCTTTTGGTTTAAGTAAACGGGCTCTGACTTTTCCGGGTGTAGGATAGCCAAATCTTTGCAGTGTTTTTGTTACCTCTTTTCTCATGTTATTTTCCAAATCATTCAAATCAAAATCACTAACTTTTTGTGTTTTTTTATATTTTGAATAATTGTCAATCAACATATCAGACACTTGCTTGAATTCTTCCTTTAATTCAACATCAGATAGCGGTTTGGGAATAATTTTCAATTGCTTTTCAAGAGGTATCCGACCATAATTAAATCCCCAAAGCAGAATAAAAAAGAAAACCAGTCCCGCGATTAATGCGGAAGTCGAAAAAAGAAAATTTATAATTCTTGATTTAAAAGTAGTTGAAAAACGTTTGTTTTTTATGGTCTTATAAATTCTCCATCCTATAAATAAAATGATAAAAACATAAAGTAATGGAATTGGAGATAAAGAAAGGGTAAAATCATTTAGGTATCGGATAATTTGAAACAAGCCTCGGCTGTATAACGTTTCAACGAGTTGTGGGAAAAAACTTAAAATGACTCTTAGCACAATTATAAAAACAGCTAACCCTATCCAAATCCAGCGGCTATCCAATTTCTTTAAACGGTTCATAGCTATTTTAACTTTTAAGTGGAATTTTTGATTGAAAATAAACCATTTTTAAAATAAATGATTACTTTTTAAAATATTGAAAAGATTATGAAGTATAAAATGTTTTATTTGCTCGGCCTTTTTTCATATTTATTTATTTTGAGTTGCGATTCTCCTGACAATACGCCTAAAAATAATGATGCCATTGAAAGAATAGATAGCTTTGAATCAGCTTTGCCACACGGGACTTCTCTGGCTCAAATAGAAATGTCTGATGAAGATAAATTAAAGTTGGCAAAAGCAGTTGGCAAAAAGGCGATATTAATTTCGATTGATAGCTTGCAGGATATTATTAAAAGTGACAGTAGCGGGTGGTGTCTTTATAATTTCTGGAACCTTGATTGCAAAAATTGTCTGGAGATCAATAATTATTTGGAACAGCTAAAAAAACTTCCTGAAATTCAGTCGAAACTAAAAGTGAAATATATCAATACCCTTAGTTTATATCCTGATCAAGTCAATGCGTATATACGTGAAAAAGGGATAGTGGATGAAGTTTATACCGTTCCAACTGACACTTTGGATAATTGGACCAATCAAATTGATGGCATTTGGAACGGAACACTTCCTGCTTTGTTATTGATAAACATCAATGATGGAACCCGATTATTTTATCAGCAAACTTTTTCCAAAGACGAATTAGAAGCTATTCTTGAAACACTGACACTTTGACACAAAATCAATCATGGTACACTACTTAATTTCTGATTTTGTAGAAAAAAACATGATTCAAAATTTGAATAATGATTGTAGAATCTGTCTTAATTTGGACAGTAACCTGAAAGATTATACTTATCTTTGCAACTATTCATTTTTTATGATGTTTAATACTTCATTCACAGAATTTTTTAAATTTTAAACAAAAAGAAATCATGGCATTTGAATTCACTGATAGCAATTTTCAAGAAACAGCTATTGATAATAATAGTGTAACTGTTGTAGATTTTTGGGCAGAATGGTGCGGACCATGTCGTATGATCGGTCCAATCATCGAAGAACTTGCGACTGAATATGATAACGGAAAAGTTGTGGTGGGAAAAGTAAATGTTGACCACAATCCTGAAATTTCAATGAAATATGGAATTCGTAGTATTCCTACTATTTTGATTTTGAAAAATGGAGAAGTTGTAGATAAGCATGTAGGGGTTACAACGAAACAAAATCTTACTCAGAAAATTGAAGCACTACTTCAATAAACGACGAAAAAGTAATATTTTAAGGCCCTTGTTTAGAAATCTCTTCAAACAAGGGCTTTTTATTTTAGTGCAACAGTTCATTTAAAACTGCGTTTCTATTTACAGTTTTAATAAAAGAAAAAAGGATAGATGAATTTACTGGATAATTATGATGTAAGAGACTTGGGCAATCTGGAATTGTTGGCTAAACAGGTTGTTGAAGGTTTTATTATCGGTTTGCATAAAAGCCCTTTCCATGGTTTTTCAGTGGAATTCGCTGAACATCGCTTGTATAATCAAGGAGAATCAACAAGAAATATGGACTGGAAAGTCTATGCCCGTACCGATAAACTTTTTGTGAAAAGGTTTGAGGAAGAAACAAATTTACGGTGCCAAATCGTGGTTGATTCATCTTCATCGATGTACTTTCCGGAAGCTTCGAAGCAATCGAAAGGAAGCATGAATAAGCTTCAGTTTTCGGCTCTTTCTGCAGCTGCGTTGATGCATCTTTTGAAAAAACAACGGGATGCTTTTGGGCTTAGTATTTTTGACGAAGAAGTCAATATTCACACAAGATGTAAATCGAGCACCTCTCATTACCGGTTGATGCTAACGTACCTTGAAAAATTGATTAAGAACCCCGAAAGAAATAAAACTACTTCCACTGCTGCTGCCTTGCATCAAATTGCGGATAGTATTCACAAGCGTTCGATGGTCATTATTTTTAGCGATATGTTTGAACAAAGCGAAACTCAGGATCAGTTATTTTCAGCTTTACAGCATTTAAAACACAACAAACATGAAGTGATTTTATTTCACGTTGTAGACCAATCTAAAGAGATTGATTTTGAGTTTGAAAACCGTCCATATATTTTTATTGATATGGAAACGGGAGAGAAAGTACGATTGCAGTCCAACCAAGTGAAGGATTATTATGTCAAACAAATGAAGGCTTATATTGATAATCTAAAGGTGAAGTGTTTGCAATATAAAATCGATTTTGTAGAAGCGGATATCCAAAAAGGCTTTCGTCAAATTTTGCAAGCTTATTTGGTGAAAAGAAGTAAAATGGCTACTTGATAAATTTAAAAGTTTTTAATATTACTATCTATGATCAAACTTAACGAAATTCCTACTACCCCACCCGATGACATCGACAAATCTGACATCGAAGATAAAACCAACAAGTTAATTAGAGAAATCGCAAACTTTCAGGAAATCATGTACGCAGAAAAGAAACACAGCCTGTTAATTGTATTGCAGGGAATGGATTCAAGCGGGAAAGATGGAGCGACTCGTAATGTATTCAAACGTTGCAGCCCTGCTGGAGTCAGTTTCTTTGCTTTCAAAAAACCTACTGACGATGAATTTGCGCATGATTTTTTATGGCGGGTGCATAAAAATACTCCTCGCAAAGGAGAGATTATGATTTTTAATCGATCGCATTATGAAGATATTTTAATTCAGCGGGTGCATGGCTGGATATCAGAAGAACATGCTGTTAAGCGGATAAAATCAATAAACGATTTTGAACAATTAATTAGCTACGATAACAATACGACGATTCTAAAATTTTATATGCACTTATCGAATGAAAAGCAACTGGAGAAATTGCAGGAGCGTATTGATGATCCTAAAAAACAGTACAAACATAATCCGGGAGATTGGGAGGAACGCAAGTTTTGGGATAAATATATTGATTGTTATGAAAAAGCCATTAACGAATCAGATGTACCTTGGCATGTGGTGCCCGTTGATGAACGGTGGTACAGAGATTATGTGATTGCCAGGAAAGTAACAGAAATATTAGCTTCCTTTGACATGAAATATCCCCCCATAAAAAAGGAGGTATAAATGCTTAAGAAAGTCAGAGTTGATAAATGGTTGTGGAGTGTTCGGATCTTTAAGTCCCGAACAATGGCTACTGACGCCTGTAAATCAGGAAAGGTGAAAATTGAGGGACAAAGTTTAAAACCATCTTATCTTTTGCAGCGGGATGAAATTCTGGAAGTTAGAAAGGAAGGATTTAATTTTGTTTTTAAAGTAGTTGATCTTCTGGAAAAAAGGGTTTCTGCAACATTGGCAGAGCCTTGCTACGAAAATCAAACCCCGGAAGATGAACTAAATAAATATAAAAGTTGGTATATCGGAAAAGGAGGACCTGAACGCAGGGAAAAAGGCGCTGGACGTCCTACTAAAAAAGAACGAAGAATTCTTGACGATTATAAAGGGGAAGAATAAATATATTCTTCGCTATTTAAAACTATCTGCTACAACCAATTCTTTTGAATCCTGCGAGTAACTGTAAAAACCCTCTCCAGATTTTCTTCCCAGTTTACCAGCGGTCACCATATTTACTAATAATGGGCAAGGAGCATATTTCGGATTTCCAAAACCCTTGTAAAGTACATTACAAATCGCAAGACAAACATCGAGTCCAACAAAATCTGCAAGTTGAAGCGGCCCCATAGGATGTGCCATTCCCAATTTCATCACAGTGTCTATTTCTTCAACGCCGGCAACCCCTTCATGAAGCGCATAAATGGCTTCGTTAATCATTGGAACTAGAATTCGGTTCGATACAAAACCAGGGAAATCATTAGCTTCAACAGGGACCTTGCCGAGTTTTTTTGAAAGTTCCATAATGGTTTGAGTCACTTCATTAGTGGTGGAATACCCGCGAATGACTTCAACCAATTTCATGATTGGAACAGGATTCATAAAATGCATTCCAATTACCTGAGCGGGACGTTTAGTGACAGATGCTATTTTTGTAATAGAAATGGAAGAGGTGTTGGACGCAAGAATTGCTTTTTCCGGAGCATTCTCATCAATAGTTTTAAAAATCTTTAGTTTCAAGTCTATATTTTCAGTAGCTGCTTCAATTACTAAATCCGCATTTTTTACTGCTTCCGTAATTTGTGAAGCCGTGGTTATATTTAAAAGAGTTGAATTTTTGGTTTCTTCTGTAATTTTTTCTTTTGCAACCATTCGTCCCAGGTTTTTAGTTATTGTAGCTATGGCTCGCAATAGCGCATCTTCTGAAATATCAGCCAGAATAACTTTATATCCTTTCATTGCAAAAACATGAGCGATACCATTTCCCATAGTACCCGCTCCTATTACCGTTATATTTTTCATTATTTATGGTTTTAATCAATTAAGATATGTTGGTTTACACCATTTTAAATATTCTTATATTCGGCGCAAAATTAATAATAAAAGAAGGTTTTTCTTGTTTTGATCTATGAAATTATTGCAGATTGTTGAGATTTTAGTGTGAGGAAAATCACATCTGAGTAGGAATTCATATTATTATTTATTGAAATGAAGATTTATTACGCTCTGGTCTGTTATTTAGTACTTTCTAGTATATCTCCCCTGCGTGGTCAAAGAGATAGCAGTATTTATAATTTTGGAGATTTTGGAGGCATCATTTTATTGGATTCGGTTGTGGTGAGTGCTTCCAGAAATACACTTGATGTTCAGGATTTTATAGATATGGTTCGAAACGATAAATCATTTTATATTGCTTTTAATAATATTAGAACCCTATCCTACACTGCTGATAATAAGATAAATATGTATGATAAAAAAAATAAAATTAAAGCTGGATATTTTAGTCTGACCAGGCAGAATTATACTGATAAGTGCCGTACAATGAAAATTATGGATGAGAAGGTCCGTGGCAACTTTTTCAAGAAAAAAAGAAAGCACCGCTATTATACTGCAAAAATGTATGATCGATTATTTTTTACTAAAGGAAAAGTATGTAATGTTGATCCAGTCTCTGATTATAATCAGCAAGTGACAGGAATGGAAAAACATATTTTAGAATTGAAAAAATTGATATTCAGTCCGGGTGAAAAAGCAGATGTTCCTTTTATCGGAAGAAAAACAGAAATATTTTCCAAAGAAATGGCTGAATATTATAATTATTCTATCACATCTAAAAAATACAAAGATACCATTGATTGTTATGTTTTTGGCGTAGAAGTAAAATCTGAATATCAGGATCGGAAAAAAGGAAAAACAGTAATAAAAATATTGGAAACTTATTTTGAAAAATCAAATTTTCAGGTAATTGCTCGTAATTATAATCTGGCTTATGACAGCTCACTTTACGACTTTGATGTTAGTATGGAAATCGAACTAAAGAAAGTAAACGGCTTTTATGTCCCTGATTTTATTCAATATAATGGCCAGTGGGATATACCAATGAAAAAACCAGAAATATCAATCTTTTCCGCTCGATTTTATGATTTTAACTAAACAATATTGGTTTTGTTCCACTGAATTAATTTTATAAATTGTGGGTTAGTGTTATAAATACACTACCTTTGGTCTGAATTTAAAAAACACCTTATATGATCGTTATAGCAGATGGTGGGTCAACTAAAGCTGACTGGAGAATTGTTCTTAATGGAAGTACACAGCAAGTTTCCAGCACTATTGGTTTTAATCCATTTTTTTTCACCCCAAAAGCTATCGAAGAAGAGCTAAACCGAACCTTTGTAAATGAGTTTCCTGCGACAGAAGCCACTAAAGTTTATTTCTACGGTGCAGGTTGTTCAGATGCATATCGATGTTCAATAATTGAGGAAGGCTTACAGCCAATTTTTCCTAACGCCAAAGTAATTGTTGATCATGATTTGATGGCTGCTGCCCGTGCTACTTGTGGTGGAAAACCAGGTGTCGCATGTATTTTAGGAACCGGATCGAATAGCTGTAATTTTGATGGAGAAAAAATAACCGACCATATCACAAACTTAGGCCATTTATTAGGTGACGAAGGAAGTGGGAGTTATTTAGGAAAAATGCTTATCAGAGGTTATTTTTATCGTGAATTTCCGGATGATATCAAAAAGGAATTTGAAGAAAAATATCCTTTTGAGCAGAGAGAATTAATCAATCGGATCTATGATTATAATACTTCCAATGTATTTTTAGCTTCCTTTGCAAAATTTTTGTCCGATCATAAAGATCATATTTATATACAGCAACTTGTGAACAAAGCCTTTTCTGAATTTATTGATCGCCATGTAAGGAAATATAAAAACCACAACGCCCTTCCTATTCATTTTGTAGGATCAATTGCATTTCATTTCAAAGAAATATTAAATTTAGTCTTGCAACAGCGAAATTTGCAACTAGGTATGGTGATCAAGAAGCCAATTGATCATTTAGTAGAATATCATATCAATTTTGAATTATAAAAACCATTTCTGAGCAATAAACAAGAAAGGAACTTCAATGAAACCTGAAATAAAACGTATAGCAGTCTTTACCTCAGGAGGAGATGCACCAGGCATGAATGCTGCGATCCGTGCTGTTGTTCGAACTGCTACCTATCACAATTTACATATCTATGGAATATTACGTGGCTATGAAGGAATGATAAAAGGTAATCTCAAACGCCTTGAGACCAAAGACGTTGGCAATATTATTCATCGAGGAGGGACTGTTATAAAAACTGCTCGCAGTGACGAATTTAGAACTCCTGAAGGTAGAAAAAGTGCCTACGAGAATTTGTTAGCACATGATATCGATGCATGTATAGCCATTGGAGGGAATGGAACTTTTACTGGAGCTGATATCTTTTCAAAAGAACATAAAATTCCTTTTATCGGAGTACCGGGGACCATCGATAACGATCTTTATGGATCAGATTATACAATCGGATTTGATACAGCCATAAATACTGCTGTCGATGCAGTAGATAAAATCAGAGATACAGCAGATTCACATAATCGGCTTTTTTTTGTTGAAGTAATGGGACGTCATAGCGGATTTATTGCACTCAACACAGGTATAGGCAGTGGAGCTGGAAATGTACTCATCCCCGAAACTGAAACCTCCATTGACGATTTGATTGCCAACTTGAAAAAAGGTGCTAAGCGAAGAAAGCTATTCAGTCTAGTGATTGTAGCTGAGGGAAATAAGAATGGAAATGCCATTGAAATTGCAGAAAAAATTAAAGAGAAATTTGATTACTACGATTCTAAAGTTACTATAATAGGTCATCTTCAGCGAGGTGGTGCTCCAACTTGTATGGATCGTGTACTTGCCAGCCGATTAGGATATGCAGCCGTTGAAGCATTAATTAAAGGAGAACAAAATATTATGGTAGGTATTGTAAACAATAAAGTCAAATACACCTCCTTTAAAGATGCAATTACTAAAGAAAAAGGCATGGATAGAGATTTACTGCAAATGGCGTACATATTGGGTTTATGATCTTGTCATTCCAAGGACAGTAGATTCTGTTTTTTGTAAAAGAACTGGTTTAAATTTTTACATTTAGATAAAATATCAAAACCATGAAAAACCTTTTACCTCTATTACTTCTAATTTGCTGTTCTTACTTTGTCCAAAGCCAAACAAGAATTGACGGCGCTTTTTCTTTTCAAACAGATCCTGCAAAAAAATATTCTCTTTATATTCCTTCGGGTTACGACGAAAATGTCCCTCACCGACTGATGATCGGATTTCATCCTTTCAACACTTCCAGATGGGATGCTGAAAGTTGGTGTGATACCCTCATTGTCTTTGCTGAAACCAATAATTTGATCCTTGCCTGTCCTGATGGTGGAATTGATGGCGCCGTTGATGACCCAATAGATACTGCTTTCACTTCCGTTTTGATTGATTCTGTCTACGGCTGGTACAATATCAATTCAGAGAAAGTATATGCAATGGGATTTTCTGTGGGAGGAAAGACAACGTATACTTATGGTTTGAATCATATTTGGGAATTCCGAGGCTTTATTCCAATTGGCGCAGCTGTAAATGGAACTTCCGAGGTAAATGCCGTTATTCAAAATGCAGAAGGGAAACCTTTTTATTTGGTTCATGGTGCAAACGACGCACCCAGTACCAGGTTTACACCGATCAAAACAGCATTGGAAAACAATAACGCCTTGGTCAATTCAATATTAATGACTGGCGTGGGACACACGATTGATTTTCCAAACCGAAATCAAATTCTAACTACTGCATTTGAATGGGTCGATTCGGTCAACTGCTCATTGATTACATCCATTGATATCAAAATAGCGGAGTCTTTTAAATTAACTTTATTTCCAAATCCAATTTCAAAAAATCAAACGCTTACACTTTTCTCAAATGATAAAATAAGCAATTCTTTGGTTTTAAAAGTTAGTGGAACAGATGGAAAAACGGTTGCGACGAGTTTCATAAATTCTATCGAAATGGGAAATAATGTGCTTCCAATAACTATTAATAATCTAGAAAAAGGGATCTATATTTTGCAGTTGATTCAAGACTCCAGGCTAATCAAAAGTTTACCTTTTGTTGTAAATTAGTTTTGCTTTTATAAAAAAGGAAAAGAACCAAAGGAATTAAAAAATGGGAAGCGCGATATGCAGCCTCAAACCACCATTGATTTAATGATTCCCAAAAAAAATCAAAATAAACATTGGCCCAGATTCTGGCGACTGTGGTCATAAAGCCCCAGAATATCGCATAAATTAAAATGTATTTTGAGTAGCGAAAGGGTAAGAACACCCCAAAGCCAATCACGAAATCTAAAACACCCGCCAAGGTTAGAAAATATTCTGCACTGCTTTCGCTAATGCCTAAAATAGTTAAAGTCATATCCATAAAATCACCGGGCCGGGGATAATAATTTATTGCATATAATCCATGACAAACGAAAGTCAAGGCAATGATAACTTTTAAAAATAAAAGCATCTTATCCGTTAATGTTCCCTGCTTAATCATTAAGTATAGAAAAATTGGAGTGGAAAACTGGATTGAAAATTCAAAAAACTGACCAAGGCTAAAAAACCGTTCTTTGCAGTAGAGCGCTGCTAAAACGACTAGACTTATTGAGCCTAAAATCATAAATACCCCGGATATTTTCTTCAACTTTTTAATCAATATCGCCATCAAGGCACAGATTAGATAAAACCATCCCAGGCCTTTGATTACGGATTGAATTTTATTGTCAATGTCATTATTGGTAATGTAATTTTCCCAGGGTGTATTAAATAATGTTTCAATAATTCCCTTCATCCAGTTTTCATCCCAAAGTATGGTCCGATAAGGTGCATCCCAAAATAAATGCTGCCAGGCTCTTCCTAAAAACAAAAAAACTGCGGCGATCTGAACAATTATTATTAGTCTTTGAAAATTTTTATCACCCATATTTTTAACTTTGGAAAAATCAAACCTTTGCCGATGAGTTTTATTATTGTCTATATTACGCATGCAACAGAGAAAGTTGCCATGAAAGTATCAAACTATTTGGTTGAACAAAAATTTGCAGCTTGCGCAAATATTTTTCCTATAAAGAGTGCCTATTGGTGGAAAGACTCAATTCAGCAAGAAAACGAATGGGTAACGATTGTGAAAACAATTCCAGAAAACTGGTTTAGCTTGAAAAATGAAATTGAAAACATTCATCCCTATGAAGTTCCATGCATCATGAAATTTGATGTCGAAGCAAATGAATCTTATGAAGATTGGATCAGAGAATCTGTAGAATTGAAAATTTAGCTCTTTACTCCCTCATTCATTAAATAAGCTTTTAAAAAAGCATTAATGTCTCCATCCAGCACAGCGTCCGTATTACTGGTTTGATAATTTGTGCGATGATCTTTCACTCTCCTGTCATCCAATACATAGGATCTGATTTGCGCGCCCCACTCTATTTTTGTTTTTGAAGCTTCGACCTTATTTTTTTCTTCTTGTTGCTTTTTCAATTCAAGTTCATATAAACGCGAACGAAGCATCTGTAAAGCTTTTTCGCGATTCATATGTTGAGAACGCTCTTGCTGACATTCAGCAACTAAGCCAGTTGGTAAATGCCTTACTCGAACAGCAGATTCTGTTTTATTAACGTGCTGCCCTCCTGCTCCACTCGCTCTGAAAGTATCCCATTCTATATCTGCGGGATTGATTTCCACTTCAATAGAATCATCAACCATTGGATGGACAAAAACAGAGGCAAAAGAAGTCTGACGTTTTCCCTGGGCATTAAACGGACTTATTCTAACTAAGCGATGAACGCCATTTTCTCCTTTTAAATAGCCGTAGGCATAATCTCCGGAAATTTCAATGGATGCGGATTTTATTCCAGCAACATCGCCATCTTGTCGATTCAATTCCGACCATTTAAAGTTGTTTTTATCTGCCCACATGGTGTACATTCTCATGAGCATTTGAGCCCAATCGCAACTTTCCGTTCCACCGGCACCGGCATTTATTTCGAGAATACAACTCAGTTCGTCTTCTGGCTGATTTAATGTAGATTTGAATTCCAGTTCTTCTATTTCCTGAATGGCTTTTTCATAATTTTCATCTACTTCCAACTCCGTGGCTTCCCCTTCTTTGTAATATTCGTAAAGTACCTCAATGTCCTCGATCTTAGCATGAAGGTCATTGTATTCAGCTACCCAGTTTTTATCTATTTTTAATGATTTTAAAACGCCTTGCGCTTTGGTTGGATCATCCCAAAAATTAGGGTCCTGGGAAAGTTGTTCTTTTTCTTCGATCTGCATTAAACGCTTATCGACGTCAAAGATACCTCCTTATCAAAAGCAGTCGCCCTTTTAGTATTTTTAATTGTTCTGTTGTCATGGTGCAAAGTTAAAAATTGATTGAACTTTTCAATGCAAAAAGCAAAATTCCATTTAAAATAAATAAAATCAAAAAATTGGTATTAAACTTTCCTGTAATTCTGTAGGTTACGTATTTTAAGCATTGAATTGTCATTTGATGGGCAATGTTTGAGTAACTTTGTTTGTAAATTTACAACTAGAAAAAGCAGCATATAACCCTAAGGCGATCCTCGATTCTATGATTAAACTATCTTCCATTAAAAGTTTTTTGTTCTTGCTAATTTTATTGATATTCTTTGGAGGCATAAAACTGTCTGCACAGACACTTGATCATCAGTTGGGGGTTCTAATAGTACAACTAAAAGAATCGGATAAAGTTGAAATGATTATTAATTCCACTCAATATTTCCAAGGAAAAAGAACAGATATTGAGGTAGTCAAATTAGTTTCAGCGCCTTTTCATATTTGGAGCTTACGATTTAATCATAATGAAATAAATGAATTTGATTTTTTAGCATCCATTCGACAACATCCACTTATTGAAAATGCTCAATTTGATTTTTTGCATACCGAACGAATTGCTCCTGATGATACGTTTTACTTTTTTCAATATTATTTCCAAAACTTTGGACAAAACGGTGGAACGCCTGGAGTAGATTTAGATGCTGAAATAGCCTGGGAAACGAGTACTGGTGGTGTCACCGTAAATGGTGATACTATTGTTGTTTGTATTATCGATGAAGGGTTTGATATTGCTCATGTAGATCTCAATGCAAACCAATGGATTAATCATGATGAAGTTCCTAATGACAGCATTGATAATGATGAAAATGGATATACTGATGATTATTATGGATGGAATGTGGTCTATTTGAATGATGATGTTAGTAATAATAACAATCCAGGAAACCACGGCACACAAGTAGCAGGAATCGCCGGCGCAGTTGGTAATAATAATTTAGGGATTTCCGGCATCAACTGGAATGTCAAATTGATGTATGTTACAAGAGGTTATACTACTTCTGATGCGATTGCAGCATATACTTATCCTTTTCTATTACGACAAAAATATAATGACTCCAATGGAATTGAAGGCGCTTTTGTTGTGGCTACCAATTCTTCCTGGGGAGTAAATTACGGTACTCCGGATGATGCTCCCTTATGGTGCGCTATTTACGATTCTTTAGGAAGTGTTGGCTTATTAAGTGCTGCTGCTACTGCAAATCTGGATATTGATGTGGATATTGAAGGAGATCTTCCAACCACGTGTCCCAGCGATTTTTTAGTAACGACAACAAAAGTAGATCATAACGATGCTTTGCCTCCAAATGCAGGATATGGGCTATTAAATATAGATTTAGCAGCATTTGGAAAAGATGTTTTTACAACGAAAATAAATAATGAATATGGTAATCTGTCAGGTACTTCTGCAGCTGCTCCACAGGTCGCCGGCACAATAGCTTTGTTGTATTCAGCACCCTGTCCAAGCTTTATGGCCTTGGCAAAAAGTCAACCCGAGGCTGCAAGTTTACTGGTTAAAGAATATATTTTAAATGGTACGGAAGCAAACGGAAACCTTGAAAATATAACAGTTACTGGAGGTAGATTAAATGTTGCAAATAGCTTGCAACTGCTAATGGATGATTGTAATTATTCAGGTTGTTACCCGCCTTATTCGATTGAGATAGAAGGAATTACTGAGGAGTCCACTACTATTGATTGGTTAATTGGAGTAACTACTACCTCTGTCAATGTTCGTTATCGGGTAATTGGTGATCTAAGCTGGATTAATATAAATAATGTTACAAATCCTCTTGAATTCACTAGCCTAATCCCTTGTACTAATTATGAACTTCAGTTGTCTTCTCAATGTGGGACACTAACGAGTGATTATTCTTTGAGTTATGAATTTCAAACTGCTGGTTGCTGTAATTCGCCGGCAACATTTAACGCATCACTTGTTGAAGAAAACCAAATCTTGCTGGAATGGAATGAAGTTGTATCAGCTAGTTCATATAATATAAAATATCGTGAGGTAAATACCGGGTCCTGGAATATTTTTAGTGTCAATGATTTGGAAGTAACTATTCCTGACCTAATTAGTTGTACTTCTTATGAATTTCAGATACGCAGTCAATGTGCAAGTGGTCAAATAAGTAATTATTCCGAAAGTTTGATTGTAACAACATTGGGATGTAGCAATTGCACAGAGCTTCCATATTGTCAAGCTGCAGCAAATAATATGTCCTTCATTTGGATTAAAGGAGTGAGTATTTCCAATTTGGATTTCATTTCTGGTAACAGTAGTGATGGGTATAGTGATCATACGGATCAATCAGCAGAATTAATTCAGGGGCAGAACTATGAAATAAAACTTCAGTCGGAAAGTGATTTAGACTCATTGCCTGGAATTTTCAATGTTTGGATTGATTTTGATCAAAATGGAAGTTTTAATGACTTTGATGAATTAATTTTACATTCCAGTACACCCGAAATATGTAGCGATAAAATTATTTATGTGCCAACGAATGCGTTATTAGGTTCAACCCGAATGAGGATTTCTTTTCTCGAGCAAAATTATGGCTCTTGCGGAACAAGTAATTATATAGGAGAAATAGAAGATTATTGTGTAAGTATTGAAGAATCGACGGATTGTTTGCCTCCTGTTGCTATGAGTTATATTTCACATGAAAACAGTGTTGAGATAAGCTGGTTAGGAAACTTATTCAATGAATCCTATTTAATAAAATACAAAGAAGTAGTGGATACTGTTTGGAGTTATTTATACTGCCCGGACAGTCAGATTGAAATCAATGACCTATACGAATGTACTGATTACGAATTTGTCATTCATTCAGTTTGTAATGGTGAACCAAGTGCTCCAACGGAATATTTTTATTTCACAACAAAAGGTTGCGGTGCTTGCCTGGATCATGATTATTGTTTAATCAATTCAGCAGATGTGACATTTGAATGGATCGAAAGGATTCAAATATCAACGCTTGATAATCTATCAGGACCTAATAACGGGTTTGCTTATTTTCCAGATCATTCCACAAATTTAATTATTGGGAATCCTTACCCTTTAGTAATCACTCCGGGTTTTTCCAATAGTCAATATCCAGAATATGAATATTACATGGTTTGGATAGATTTAGACCACGATGGTATTTTTAGCTCAAACGAAATTATTTATGACTCTAATTATGCTTTAATGGGCAAGGCAGAAACCATCATTTTTATTCCTGATACCGCACTTTTAGGTTCTACCAGAATGAGGGTGGTTATGAAATATCAAAGTCCGCCAAATAATTCTTGCAGCAATGGTTTTTATGGTGAAATCGAAGAATATTGCATCAATATTGTTGCTGATGAAAATCAGATCTGTAATAAACCGGAGAACTTAGAAGTCGATTCAATCACTTTAACTTCAGCATTGATCAAATGGCAAGAGATTGATAATGCGGTTTCTTACACTTTTCGGTTTCAAAAAGCAGATACTACAAATGCCTGGAAATACATTACAACAAATAATAACAGAATCCAATTATATCAATTGGATTCATGTACTGCCTATCAATTTCAGGTTAGAACCAACTGTGAACAAGGTTTAAGTAATTTTTCAAATCTTGTAGAATTCGAAACCTGTTCCATTAGCACAAGTAATGTTGAACAACAAGATTTTATTTCAATCCACCTTTATCCTAACCCTTCTCAAAGTAAGTTCTTTATTGATTATTATTCAGAAGCATCCAGAGAAGCTCAATTCGAACTTTATGACTTAACTGGAAAATTGTTAATCAATAAAAAGGTATCTTCTTCAATGGGTGAACAAAAAATTAAAATTGATTTTCCAGAAGGATGCGCTGATGGCATTTATTACCTGAAAGCAAAAATTAACGATGGGCCACCATCCATTCATAAAGTTTTGAAAACCAATTAGATATTAATACACCTGAACCAATTCAACGTAAAATACCAAATCAGCGCGTTCTGGAATTGTAGGTGGTTTTCCTGCTTCTCCATAAGCCAGTGTATAAGGAATAAAGAAAGTTGCCTGACTTCCAACATTTAAGAGTGGTATTCCCTCATCCCAACCAGCTATTACCTGGCCTCTTCCTATCCGAACAGGTAAAGGAAGCGCTTTGCTAAAAGTATCATCAAAAGAAGTTCCGTCCATTAAAAAGCCGGAATAATGGACTTTTGCAAATTCGCCATCTTTTACTTTTTCCCCATCACCTTCTTTATGAATAATATACTTCAATCCGGATGCTGTGCTTTGTAATTGATCATCTAACTTTCCTTTGGAATACGATTCAATTAAAGCCTTTGTAGAGTCCGCAACAGTTTGTTCTCTTGCTTTTAGGTCAGCTACTTCTTTTTCAATAATTGCTTTTGGTTTAATACCAAGTAGTTTCATGTGGTAAGAAAACTTATCCTGATTGGTAATTCCTTTTGGTAGTTTTTCCGCTGGAAACGTATCTAATTCCTGAAAAACAGTTAAACTATCGCCGACAGACATCAAAAACAATACTTCATAATCCGGCGGAGCTGGAACAGGGACTTTATCCTTTGCAGGAAGAATGGCTGATTGTGGTTCAATTTTATAATAGGATGAGGATAAAAGAGTTGTGTCATTTTGAAAAACAACGGTATGAAAAGTCACCTGATCGCCTACAAGAGGTTTTGGACCATCATTTTTTATATGATGGATATATTCATATCCTGATTCAGACCTATTTTTTGAAAGTTGATCTGATCCATTTTTACAAAATGATAAAAAAACAAAAGCTACTATAATTGAAAGTTGAAAAAAATATTTCATGCTTAATGTTTTGCTAAAGCAATTGTTGTAAATTACTTGATAATCAATTAGTTAACTGTTCTTTATACTCCGGCAATATTTGTTTTAATTTATTGACGGTACTTTTTAAACCGCTAAAAGAAGATCCTCCGGATGCATTTTTATGACCACCTCCTTTAAAATGTTTTTTTGCAATTTCCTGAACGGAAATATCTCCTTTGGAACGAAGAGACAATTTGACGATAGTTGGTTGCTCCGTTATGAAAGCAGCTAAACGTACATTTTTAATTTTTAAAAGATAATTGACAATACCCTCGGTATCTCCTCTTTGAATATCAAACTTATCGTAATCATTTCGGTTCAAGGTGATTATACCCGTATGATATTCTTCGATGATTTCCATTCTATTATTTAAACAATGTCCTAAAAGGCGCAAGCTTTTTTCATCAAAGCTGTTAAAAAGCAAATCCTGTAATTTTTCATCATCCACTCCCCTGTCAATTAAATTGGCAACGGTCCTGAACAACTTTGAGGAAGTATTGTATTTAAATGAACCGGTATCTGTCATAATCCCAGCCATCAAACATTCTCCAATGGAGACATCCAGATATTTTATATCTCCCAACATTTCCATAAAATCATAAATTAATTCACTTGTTGAACTGGCAGAAGGCTCAGAAATCTGGAATTCAGCCTTCAAATCTGGATATAAATGATGATCTATCATTACCAGAGTTGCCTTTTTTGCAGCATCTATTGCTTCTCCTAGTTTGTCTATTCTATCTAAAGAATTATAATCCAAACAAAAGATGATATCTGCGTTTTTTACTAATTCTTCAGGAATTTCCGATTCGATATCGTGGATGAGTATTTTGTCAGCATCAGGCATCCAGGCAACAAATGCGGGATATTCTGATGGAAAAACTACTCGTACGGTATGCCCAAGTTTGTTGAGATAACGGTATAAGCCTAAAGAAGCACCGATCGCATCTCCATCTGGATTTCGATGAGAAGTAATTACAATATTTTTAGGTATTGCAAGTAAAGCTTTAAGAAGATTAATATTTTCCATTTAATTGTTTAAATCAAGGTGCGAAATTGCTATTTTTTGAGGACTAAACCAAAATAATTTGAATAAGCTTTAGTATGATCAATTTAGTTTA
Organism: uncultured Saprospiraceae bacterium; assembly: GCA_963793295.1. Classification (GTDB taxonomy): domain Bacteria; phylum Bacteroidota; class Bacteroidia; order Chitinophagales; family Saprospiraceae; genus JAHDHW01. Next base: position 132,464 of record CAWBZX010000032.1, read on the forward strand.
ATTACTTTTGCAGCTTCTTTTTAAAAAACAGAATTTTCTCTAAAATAAAATTTAAAATCAAAATAAATGGCAGGTAACAGAACTTTCACAATGATCAAACCTGATGCTGTAAAAGCGGGGAACATTGGAAATATTTTAGCAATGATTAACAAAGCCGGATTTCGAATCGTGGCAATGAAGTTTACAAAATTGTCTAAAGAAAAAGCAGGTGAATTCTATGGAGTCCACCGCGAACGACCGTTTTTTGGTGAACTAGTTGATTTTATGACTTCAGGCCCAATAGTGGCTGCAATCTTAGAAAAAGATAACGCAGTTGAATCATTCCGAAAATTGATCGGAGCAACTAATCCAGCAGATGCAGCACCAGGCACAATCAGAGCACTTTATGCTGCTAATATTGGTGAAAATGCGGTACATGGAGCTGATTCAGATGAAAATGCTTTGATTGAAGGCAACTTTCATTTTGCAGGAACCGAAATGTTTTAGTATATTTGAACCGTAAACAAACTATAATCCCTTCTCTATGAGGGACAAGCAGGTAAGATCTTCCCGGATTTTACCTGTTTTTTTTTTACTTGATACTAAAGCATTGCAATCGTTACACCATCACCACCTTCATTTTGCTCAGGATGCCTTACTTCATGGATGGCTTTGTATTCTCTAAGCTTAAGTTTTACAGCGTTTCGGAGCACGCCGTTTCCTTTTCCGTGAACTATCTTGATTTGAGTGACATTGGACATCAGGGCTTTGTCGACAAAATTTTCTAAAAGTTTTAATGCTTCTTCCCTGCTCAATCCGCGAAGGTCTATTTTAGATTCAAAGCTGGCATTCGTTTGAGTGACATCAGTTGCAATGCTTCTATTGGAGCGAATGTCAAGTGGTTCATTAGCATGAACAAGATCCCTTGCATTAGTGGTCATTTTCATCAATCCCATTAGGACTATCGCTTTTCCTTTTTCGATAGAATCAACTTTTCCGGAAGCTCCGCCTGTTCTTAATCTGACAAAATCACCAACTTTGATTTCTTTTTCATCTTTACCATTTGACGGTTGATAATAAATTTCTTCTTTTAGGTTTACCACATCTTTATTGAGTGACTTACGCTCCTGCTTTATCTTTTCGGCTTGCAGCTTTGCTTTTTCAAGGTTTTTCTCTTCTCTGATTTCACGGACCAGTTTTTCCAGTTCTTTATTTTCTTTGCCGGCTTGTTGAAGTGATTTTTCTTTACTTTCTAGTTTTAGTTTTTTGCGTTTAAATTCTAGATCGCGATGAAGGCTGTCATAATTTTTGATTAGCTTTTCCAGCTTCTTCTCCCGCTCATTCATCGTGGTTAATTTATCCTCAAGCTCTTTTTTTTCTCTTTGCAAATCAATCAACAACTCGTCAACGGCTTTTTCATTTTTTCCGGTTTTGTGCTGTGCATAGTTTAATACTTTTTTATTCAAACCGCTCTTTTCTGCTATTTCAAAAGCATAGCTGCTTCCAGGCCGTCCAACTTTCATTTCAAACGTTGGTGTCAGGTTTTCCTTATCAAATATCATCGAGCCATTTACAATTCCTTTATTTTTAAAGGCAAACATTTTTAAATTAGAATAATGTGTCGTTACTAATCCAAAAACCTTTTTAAAATTGAATTCGCGCAACAATGATTCTGCTATGGCACCACCAATTTTGGGATCTGTTCCGGATCCAAATTCATCAATCAAAATCAAGGTTTTATCGTCAGCCTGCTCCAAAAATACTCTCATGTTTTGGAGTCTTGAACTGTAAGTACTTAAATCGTCGTCCAAAGATTGCTGATCCCCGATATCTGCAAATATTTTTGTAAATATCCCAACTTCAGATTCAGGACTTGAGGGGACCAACATGCCAGTTTGCAGCATTAATTGCTGTAGTCCAACGGTTTTCATCGTTACAGATTTTCCCCCTGCATTTGGGCCACTTAAAACCAAAATTCTATTGCTACTTTCTAAGACCAGATCAAAAGGAACTGTTTTTTTACTTTGTATTTTATTTTTTAAAAGCAATAAAGGGTGATATGCATTGCGGAATCCAAAATGAGGAAATGGCTTGATTTTCGGCATTTCAGCATCCATTTCGATAGCCAATCTTGCTTTGGCCTGTATAACATCAAAGCGAGTGATTATTTCTTGATAAATTCTGATATCAGGAACAAAAGGGCGAATGGTCGCACTCAATTCTTTAAGGATTCGATATATCTCCCGCTTCTCTTCCTGTTCTAAATCGAAGATATCATTATTGATTTCAATAATTGGTTCCGGTTCGATAAAGGCCGTTTTTCCAGTAGCAGATTCGTCGTGAATGATTCCACGGATTTTTCTTTTGTGCTCTGCAGGAACAGTCAAAACACGTCTTCCGTTTCTGAAACTTTCCACGGTATCACTTAGCCATCCGTTCTTTTTATAAAGATTGATCATTAGGCGGAACTGGCGGTCTAATTCCTTATTTTTAGAATTGATTTTTTTGCGGATCAACATTAATGCAGCAGATGCATTAGGTAGGATGTCACCATTTTCATCAATCACCTTTTCAATAGAATTGATGAGGCTTTTTTCAAAATTAATCTTTCGGACAATGTTAGAAAGAGATGGATATATGGGGAGCCTGTCTTTATTAAAAAATCTTAAAATACCCCTTATGATCAATAAAATAAGATTCACCCGCTGTAAACCTTCAATCGAAAGAACGTAATCTTCGATTTCAAGCATTTTAAGGTCTTCACTAATCTCGTTATAACTGCTCATTGGAAAATGGTCGTTTTCCGAAATGGTCAGTTTATATTCCTTTACTTCTTGTAAAAGAAGGGTTATTTTTTCAACTTCAGTTTGCAATTTCAGAGAAGAAATCGCTTTTTTTCCTAAGCTGCCAAGGCACTCTTTTTCAAGCAACTCAATAACTTTGTCAAATTCTAGTTTCTCAAATAAATCTTTCGGTTCTAACTGCATCTTAAGGTTATAAAAGTCAATAATCTAAGTTGGTCGCAAATTGCATAAAATCAATAAAAGAAACAATTCAATAAGATAAGAGTTCCAATTTGCTCCAATTTTAAGCTTACAGAACAAAGCAATTTACAAAAGAGTGATTACCTTAGCCACAAATTAAAACTAGTCATAAGTGCCTGGAAATTCATTTGGACATACCTTTAGAATAACCACTTTCGGAGAATCCCACGGAACTGCTCTTGGTGTAATCATAGACGGTTGCCCTTCTGCAACTCCGATCGATGAATCTTTTATTCAATCCGAATTGGATCGGCGTCGTCCGGGTCAGTCAAGTATAGTTACGCAGCGCAAAGAAGGAGATCAAATCCAGATTCTTTCAGGTGTTTTTGAAGGCAAAACAACCGGGATGCCGATCTGTATGGTAATTTATAATAAAGACGCTAAGTCAAAAGATTACAGCCATATTGCTGATAAATTTAGGCCGTCTCATGCAGATTATACCTATCAAGCGAAATATGGTCATCGGGATTTTCGTGGTGGTGGCAGATCTTCTGCTCGGGAAACCGCAGCAAGAGTGGCTGCTGGAGCTGTCGCTAAAATATTGTTACAGAAAGAAAATGTCGAGATTCAGGCTTATGTGAGCCAGGTTGGAAGTATCAAAACCGATGCAAATTATAAATTACTTGATCTTTCAAAAACGGAAAATAATGAAGTCCGTTGCCCGGATGAGCAGATCGCTAAACAGATGATCCAACACATAAAAGAGATTCGAAAATCGGGAGATACAATTGGTGGTGTAGTGAGCTGTGTCGTTAAAAATTGTCCAGTTGGTTTGGGAGAACCTGTTTTTGATAAGTTACATGCAGATCTTGCAAAAGCTATTTTAAGCATCAATGCATGCAAAGGCTTTGAGTATGGTAGTGGATTTAGTGGTGTTGAAATGCGTGGCTCTAAGCACAATGATGTTTTTTACGAGGAAGATGGTGAAATTAAAACCAAAACGAACTTTTCCGGAGGAATTCAAGGGGGGATTTCAAATGGAATGGATATCTTTTTCAGGGCAGCTTTTAAGCCTGTAGCGACAATCATTTCCGCTCAAGAATCAGTAAATGAAAAAGGTGAACAAGTTGAAGTCACGGGTAAGGGCCGACATGATCCCTGTGTCGTTCCACGAGCGGTACCTATAGTTGAAGCGATGACAGCTCTTGTTTTGGTTGACCATTTTTTAAGGCAAAAAATGACAAAAGGTTGAGGAAATGATAAGTTCTCAGAAATCTTACAATTTCAAATTCCATTTATTTAAATTGCAGGCAAAATTCAATTTATGAATCATTTTCGATATCTCTTGTACCCTACCCTTTTGCTATTTTCAGCTACCGTTTTTTTTCAATCCTGCAAAAGTACCAAACCAGCTCAAGCCACCATTTCAGGCACTTATCGAGCAGCTTTTTATAACGTTGAAAACTTGTTTGACACCCTTGACCAAGTTGATAAATCTGATGAAGAATTTACGCCCAATGGCAAAAAAAAATGGAATACGGAACGATACTATGACAAACTAACCAAATTAAGCAAAGTTGTTGATGCGATGGATTATCCAAGCATTTTTGGACTGTGTGAAGTTGAAAACGATGCGGTTTTAAAAGATCTTATCAACAAAACATCTTTAAAAGATCATCAGTATCAAATCGTTCATTTTGAATCTCCGGATGAACGGGGAATTGATAATGCGCTTATTTATAAAAAGGCGGATTTTCAGGTGATCAGCTCAAGAAATATCAGAATAAAATATCCAAAAGAGATCACAGAGGAGGACTATACAAGAGACATTGTTTATGTAAAGGGAAAACTCGCCGGAAACATAATCCTGTATGTTTTTGTAAACCATTGGCCTTCTCGCAGTGGCGGTGTAACAGAAAGTGAGCCTAAACGAATTTATGTCGCTAGTCAGCTTCGGAAAGTTGTCGATGAAATATTTGCAGAATCTCCAAACGCCAACATTTTAATTCTTGGAGATTTGAATGATGAAACCGATAACAAAAGTGTAGTTGAAACATTAGGAGCTAAAACCTCCTTTGATAAAATTCAGGACAATTCGCTTTATAATTGCATGGCTAAATTAGATCAAAATGATGAAGGCAGCTACCGTTATCGAGGTAATTGGAACATGCTCGATAATATTATAGTTTCTACTCCTCTAGCAAATCCTGATTCAAATATCCGGGTAACTAACCCTACTGTTTTTCAAAAAGATTGGATGATGTATAACGATCCAAAATACGGAAATGGACCTAGCCGCTCCTATGGAGGACCCAACTATTACGGTGGTTTTAGTGATCATCTACCTGTTTTTATCGACATTGTTGTAAAGTAAAAAAATAAACCTCACCAAATGGAATTAACTTTCAGACGTTGTACTACAAAAGACTTAATGGAGCTTATCAGTATTTCAAGGAGTACCTATTACAATTCATTTATTGCGGATAATACTGCTGAAAACATGAAACTATATCTGGATTCTACTTTTAGCAAAAGTAATTTGACTTTAGAGTTGGAGGATAGTGAATCTGAATTTCATTTTGCTTATTTAATGGATGTTTTGGTTGGATATTTTAAAATCAATTGGGGAGATGCGCAAAAAGATATTAAAGACAAAGATGCCGTTGAAATCGAAAGATTATATGTTATGAAAGAATTTCAAAGAAAACATCTTGGACAGAAAATGTTAGAAAAGATCATCGAAATCGCTAAAAATAAAAATGCAAATTATATCTGGTTGGGCGTATGGGAAAATAATATTAAGGCAATACGTTTTTATGAAAAAAATGGATTCGAAAAATTTGGCGAACATGATTTTACACTTGGCCGAGAAAAACAGATCGATCATTTGATGAAACTCAGGTTTTAAAAATAACCCATTTCATTGGACTAATCACTTTTTTGTTTTTTTTGTTTTTTCTTACTGCTTCTTAAGCTGGAAATAAAATCATTGAGACTATCGAATTCGCGCTGAACACTAAAGCCTAGACCTGTTTTATTGCGCCTCCCTTCAAGTGTCTCATCAGAAAGCTGATAAAAGTTTACTTTGAATCGCCTGTTTTTTGTAAGGTAATATTCCAATACTACATCACCTGTTAAATAGGACGATCCCTGATCCACATAACTTCCTCCCAAATTAATAGAAAAACGGTCATTGAATAAATCAAATCTTTGGCGAAGCTCTAATTGATTACCAGTCACAGTCAAACGACCGCCAGTGGGAGTAAGCACCTGATCTGCTTCATAAACACTCCAGTTGACGACAAAATCAACCCCGGAAATAAAGTCTACATCTGTGAAGACCTCAGATAGCAATTCGGTTAGATACATCGATAATTGATTAGACAACAATTCACTTAACGTATTTGTAGCAATGAGACCCTGTGTGCCTTGAGTAGCTCCAGCATCCTCTGGTAAAAAACCTCCAACCACCAGTAATCCGAAAACCTGTCGGTTTAACTCATTCGGATCTTGCCGGATTGTTCGTAATTTACTTTCCGCATAGTTTTTAAGTTCACCGGTAAGACTAGGAAACTCGATATTAAATTGAATTTCGGGCTGCATGAGTTTCCCTCTCAATTGCATAGTCAAATCGATTTCTGTTGGAGAACGAGCTTCTCCTTTGATATTGTCGTCTTGCAAATATTCAATAATAAAGTTGTAAACTGGCTTTCTCAATCTGGCGTATTCTGCTTCAATATTTATTTCAGCACCAAAAGGATCGCCGCTCCAGGTTATTGTTCCTCCTTTTTTTACAACAAAGGGTTTATTTATAAAATTTAGAAGGGTAAATAGATAGTTTCCTTTTTCGATTTCGTAAGTACCGTAAATATTAAAATCTCCTGATCGAGTTACTTTTATTTGCAGGTCACCAGAACCACTACCTTTAATAATATCACCCGCTTTTTCATCAATCAACAATAATACTTCCGCATCCGGAGTGATGGTTATATTCATATCAACATTCACACCTTTGAGGTCCACAATATTACCTTCAACTTCAACTTTCTCTTCTTTATTAATAAAACTAATAAAACTGACTTCAGAAGAACTTTGAGTCGATACCAGTGGGATTTCTAACTTTGTTCCTTTACCTGTAGTTGCATCGATTGTAATATCAGTTTGTTGGAAAGGTCCAGTAAACTGGATCTCACCCGCCCCTTTTGCGTAACCATAGTAAATATTATTGTCTTTTTTCTTGGTGTCAAGAAACAGAAACTCATCAGATTCTACAGAAACATCTAGTGTAAAATCTCGCAGGTGGTTGTGCCTTATTCCACCAGAAACCATCGCTACATTGCCAAGTTTATCATTCAAGGTGTTTCCTGTAGCATCAATAATTGAATTATCGATTTTCACCACACTAAAAGGAGATGTGTATCTGGTTTGCAAATAATCAATGGTGACTTCCAAGCCACTTACAAAAGCATTTCCATTAATATTAGGTTTATTAAAAGCACCGTCAAATCTCACATTTGCATCAACCGACCCCATTGTTTCTGTGATTCCATTTAAAATAAAGTATTCCAAAATACCAAGCGGGTATTCCTTCAATGTGACATCTTGCACAAAATCATTTTCATATTCTTTCCCTTCCTCTTTTTTTATTGGAGCAACAAAGCCTTTGGATTCTAAAACCCGGGAACCATTTGTAATACTTAAATAAGTATCGATATCATCATTAAGACTTGGCATGGCCAAATCCAGTCTTAATTCCCCCCAATTTTCATCGTTTACATAAAAAGTATCTGCCATAGCTGTAGCATAGATATTTTCAAGCTTATAGATATTGCCAGCTTCCAGTAAAACATAAAATTTGCCATCAAAATCAAGTCGGTCATAATCCCAAGCTCGATCGATGATAGACAAGTCAAAATTTTCTAGAGACATTGTTAACCCTGTTCCACGCATACTCTCCACTACTATTCGCTTATCAAAATTTTGTAAGTCAAAATTTTGGGTTTCAACAAATCCTTTCCCAAAACGGATAAAATTGTTGTCAGCAATGTCCCATTGGTCTTTAAAGATAAATAGGTTGGAAGGAAGAAATTGAACCTGAAAATAATCATCGACAAGAAAGAATTTCCCTCGTAGGTTTAGATCATCAAATATACTTGCAAAATTGGAAGAGTTTAGGCGAAAATTTAAAGTATCTTTCTGCAAATTACCAGCGAATACAATGGGTTCAAAATGTTGTTTGTTGTTAATACTAATATGGTAGACATTCAGGTTAAATTTACTGGTATTCTTTGCGCCATCTATTCCAAATGATATATCGTTGAAGCTAAGTTTGTTGAAGTTTAAATGAGGAACCTCCAATTTTAATTGAAGGGAATCATTTGTATTATCAACATGTCCACTTGCTGTGACATAATACAAAGTATCTAAACCCGGATCGATGAGATAAGTGAAATTTTTACTGTTTGAAATCTCTAATGAAAAATCAAAATTACTTTCTTTAACAACCTTTTCCCGGTTGTGAATATTAAACCGTTCTGAAAATTCTGGAAAATTTCGATCGATATAGTGGGTTACAACGGCAGGGACTTCCTGAATATCAAAAATTCCATCGAGCCGTAAATTTAAAATATCAGATTCAATCGTAAACTCCCTTTGGTTTTCGTTGTAAAGTGTTGATTGCAAAATAAGGGTATCAAATTCAAAGTTTTCCGTTTCGTCTCTAATGGCTCTGAAATTAGAAACAGTTCCCACTCCTTGAATGGAAGACAAATTATTGCCTACCAGGTTCAAATCGATATCTCCCGCTAAAACAATTTGCTGTTTGGATAAATTAATTGCTTTTAGATCCAGTTTGGTAACATTTGCCTGAAAATCAAACTTAGGTATGCTATCCACAAAATCAACAAATCCCTTAAATACAAAATCAATGTTATCATCCTTAATGGTTAAATTTCCATCAAAAAGATTCTTTTTAAGCTCACCGTCCAGTACGATATTTTCATAAGAATATCCTTTGTAAGCGAACTTTGCAATTTTAGCACCCAACTTAGCTTCTACCGTTTCCAGGGTTAGCCCTAATCCATCTTTTACTTCTGATACAAATGTTATTTTTCCGAAATCATCATTTCCTGTCCACTTTTTCAAATCAAAATCGATCAGTGAAATCGATCCCGAATAATCTGCTTGAGCCCTTCCTTTTCGATAATTTAAATTCATGTCCATGACTGCCTTTCCAACTGCGGTGTTTAATACACCGTTTGCAACGAAGTCATTGAAAAAGCCATCAAACCTTCCTTCAAATTTAAAGATTCCAAGTTTATTGTAAATCTTAGGTGGATCAAATCCGGGAACCAGCATCCTTAAAGTTGGCATGTTGGTAGAAAATTGATCTATTTGAAGATTTAATATTTCTTCATTACGAACTGCTAGATCGCGAGAATTAAAATCTCCTTTGAAAACGACTCCTTTTCCAAGCCTTATTTCCAGATTTTTCCCTCTGAGTTTATTTATAAAGCCGCTAACTTCTCCGTTAATTTGAACAATTTCGTCGCGATTATTGACAAAGAAATTATTAGATTCCAGCTTTGGAGCAAATACCATGATATCTTTTACCGCAACCTTGGCCTGATTAAATTTAGCCGATATTCTGACTTTGTTTTCAAAATCTTTGAAGTCATTGAATGATTTGAATTTCAGCACAATGGAGTTGCCCAGTCCGCTGAATGGAGTTTCTAATTGCAGTTCTTTCAGTTCAATTATTTCATTGGAAACACTTGCATCGGATGAGGTTAGGTTATTTAAAACGAAACCACTTTCGTCTTTAAGTGAAAGCTTTTTTAATTGAAAATCGAAAATTCCCTCTGTAAATTGTAAACTATCCACCTCCAAATTGATATCAAGTACCCTCAAATGATTGAAATTCAAGATTTCGTCAGATGATAATTTCACAGGTTCTTTTCTTAGGTTGTGCAGTTCGAAAATAGCATCCGTCAATTGTATTTGATCGACTAAAGCAATGAAAGAGGAGGCGGATGAATCGATTTCGACGGCAGCTTCTGGTGTGTCATCATTTTGATTTGCAAGGATAACTTGAGCATTTTCGGGAGGAGGATATGCATTTTTATCATCAATTCTTATGATAGGTTGATCTAGTTTAAAGCTTTTAAGATGAATTAAATTTTCGGGAAGATTGAAATCTTCAAATTGAATTTCTCCGCTGGAAAAAGCCACGGAAGTCAAGTTACCATTTGCGAGGTCATCATTAAAATACTTGATATTTTTTAAATAGATTCCATGAATATCAAGCAAAAAGGATTCTTTTGGCTGATCCGTTTTAGTTGTATCACCGCCGCGCAAGTAATCAAAAATAAACTGAGCATTAAAAGAATGCTGTGCAGAATCCCTGAATAAATTTATTTGGGTATCTTCCAGATATAAATTTTCTATTTCAAGTTTTCTTCTTAATAAAGTAATTAAGTTGGTATTAAAGTCTGCTTTTAGCTTACCAGAATATAAAAGAGTATCCCCTTGCTGATCTTCGACAAAAAACCCTTCTAACACCAATTTGTCAAAAAAATCAATATCAATTCGATTTATTGAAACGGCAGTATTGAGTTCGCTCGAGAGATAACCTGTAATTTTTGTGATCAGATAGTTTTGTACACTATTGTTTTGCAGTAAAACCCAAAGCGCAACAGATAAGAAAAGAAATAAATAAATTAACCCACGTATCAATTTAAATATGCGTTTCACAATGCGCCGCCGCCGGAGACTCGTTAAAAAACTTTCTATATCTTTTGGCGTTTTACTCATTTTATTTTTTAACGGCTCCTGTCAATTTTTTATAATAATTTTTTAAAAATAAAACTCTAAATTTAGTCAATTAAATCTTGTTCGGATTCGATTTAACGATATTTTAAGCTTCTGTTTTATTTCCCCATTTCTATAAAATTTAAAGCTCTTTTTTCTGACCAATAAAAACCTTTTTCATCAGGAGAAACAAAACCTACATGTCCTCCTCGATTCGGTACTTCCAAGTGACACAATTGATTTCTTTTTGCTTCTTCAAAAGGATAACATTCTTTGCTTAAAAAAGAATCATCTGAGGCATTAATAATTAGAAAAGGAATGTTTATATTTCTAAGAAATGGCTTACTGCTTGCTTGCGTCCAATAATCTAACGCATCTTTAAAACCAAATACAGGCGCGGTAAAGGCATTGTCAAAATCTTCAAATGTCCTGGAACGATAGACTTTTGTGAGGTCTATATTATTTGTCACTAAATGTTCTTTTTCTTTAATCTTGGTTTTTAGTGTTTCCATAAATTTTCTCATGTAAACGGTGTTGTTCCATCTTGACATTTCTCTACTTGCTGTTGTCAAATCACAGGGGACGGAAAATGCCACTGCTTTTTTAATTTTTTTTGAAAGAAATTCACCCTCTTCTCCGAGATATTTTAAAATGACATTTGCACCCAAACTAAAGCCAATCAAGGCAATTTCATCGTAAATTCCTTCCATTAAAATGTTCTGTAATATAAATCGTAAATCATTTGTTTCGCCGGTATGATAAGCATAAAGTTTTCGGTTGGGAGTGCCGCTGCAGCCCCGAAAATTAATGCCAAGCCCATCCCAGCCGCTCATGTTAAAGAGTCTTATAGGTCCTTTGATATAAGGTCTATGTGCGCTTCCTTCAAGCCCGTGCAATGCAACAAGTAATCTGCTTGAGCCAACTTTTGACCAATCTAAATCAATAAAGTCACCATCAGCTAATTCTATTCTTTGCCTGTCATACTTTATCCCATTAACTTTTCTTAGCAAGGCTGGAAAAATCGTTTGCAGATGATTGTTTCGAATATAAAATGGCGGTTTGAAACTCGAATTCGTGTATACTGGCATTGGACCCTAATTTCAACAATTTATTAATTCAAATTAACTTCAATTTTTCTTTATACCGTTTTATAATACCATTTTTAAATATAAATATCAATAATCCTGAATCTTTATGAAGATATCTTATTCGAATTCTTTATAAGTTGTTGATTATTAATATTATAGCGAATATAATTCAATTTATTATTTAAGTTTTTTTTTCAATATTCTTTTTTCAAAAGACTTGAGCATGGGTATTTAGTAATCCTGTCGTTTTCTTTATTCCAGCGGTTAACTTCCAAAATTTCCAAACCTGCAAGTTCGGGCTTTTCAAAACAATGACAAAGTTCTTCACCGACCTGCAGCAACCTTTTTTTACTTTTATAGGGAGCTACTTTCAACTCGAAAAATATCCAGTCATCGAGAATTATTCGTTGGTCTTTAGTGCTTGGAGTGACATGTACAAACTTCTCTTTAACTATTGAAGGTATACATTTAGTTTGTTGTTCATGGTAATAAAATATACCTTCCGGACTTACCGCAGAATACATCTTAAAAGATAATTGTTCATCCCAGGCATCAAAAAAATTGAATAGTGGCATTATGCCAAAAAGAATAAGAATGATTGGAAATGGTAAAAAGGCATGAAAATTTTTAAGTGTGCTTTTAAATAGTGAGTCTTCATTTTTATAAAAAAGTAGATAAACAAGTAATATCATACAAATATTCCAGGGCCAAACCGCCTGATTCCAGTTATGCCCAATTGGACTTAGAATAATTAAAATAATCAAGTGAAGGCTAAAAGCCAGGATAACTGCCAACGGTCGGGTCTTTTTGAATAGTAATCCCAAACCAATCAGCGTCTCTATAATAGCTGCGAAGTATGCTATAAATGAATAATTGGAGACGAGATTATCCAAACCAAAGGGTTCCATTAACCAGGGAAAATTGTCTTCCACAAAATAAGTATTCAGTTTCTGAATGCCGCTCCAACAGTAAACACAAATTATAATAACTTGTAAGGTTTTGGTTGCTATTTTCGTATTAGTATTTTTTGAAATAAATAACACAGAAAGCATGATAGTCAATTCATACAACCAAACTTGTAACCGATTAATATCATTTAAAACTAGAACTATAATTGAAATAAAGAAAAGTGAAATCGTGAAGCGATTAGCTTTGCCTATGATAAAAGATATTAAACAAAGTAAAATGATGTAAAAAAAGATGAATCCTGTTGAATCAACGAATGTGAATTGAATGCTTTCGAAGACCGGAATCTTGGGATAAAATCGTTCATTTTCAAGCCAAAGCGGCTGACAAATCAGTATTTGGAGAAAAAGACATAAACTTATTACTGCAATGAGTTTGTTGGTTAAACTCCATTGATTTTTTAAAATCATCAGGAAGTTAAAGCTTTTGGAGAGTTATTGGGCGGATTTGTAATCCATCGTTAGCGAATTGGAATTTTCTTTGTAAGCTCTTTGAGATTAGAGTAGCTTCATCTTTTCGGTCAAACAATAAATCAATGAAAACGATATATGCTGATTGGTCTTTGGTAAAGCAACCGGTCCACATACAATTGGCGTTAATACCTTTACCATTCAATTTTTCCATTCTTTGCCGTGCTGTTTCAATCGAGGGATAGATTCCTTCCTGAATTAGATATTTGGTTCCCATGTAGTTAAAAAATCGTTCACAATCATAAGCTACAAATTCGCCATCAAGAGTGGTTATCAGAATTTCAATAGTTGGGTATTCACTATTTGGGATTTCAACATTACTCCCTTTTTCGGTAAAAACATCTTCAGGTTCATCCTCTTCATTTATGAGTATATAGGGTTGTGCTTTATTTTTTGCTGATTCTACATATGGAGTATCGATGATAAAATCTTTAGTTTCTGGTTCAGTAACCTTCGCTATTTTTGAAAGGTCTTTTTCGTATTTTTTTTCATTAACATAGGCTATTTCAGCGTCCTGTGCTTCTTTATAAAAAATACCAGAAATAATAAAAATAGAAATCACGCTAAGAATAATTTGGTTCCAATAAACCTGTTGATACCTTGACAATGAATCTTTCGATCTTTGATTGCCAATTTTTGAAAATGTGTTATTCCACCATAGTTTTAGACGCTCCCATCTGCTTCGTTGCGGAGCAAGATCACGACCTGAAAAATGCATATTGCTCCTTTTTTTACCAAATACTTCTTGCCGGGATGGGGTTATCAGCATATGTGTTTCAAGATGATTATCTATGACCACTAAGCCAAAACCATTGATTACACATTGATCTTTTAATTCCTTAAAATGAGGATCTGTTGCTTCATCAAAAACATCCTCTGCTATCGCAATCCATTGTTCATCAGCATGATACCTTTTAAATTGTTCAACTGCATAAATATATCGGTACCTTTTAAGCCATTGAAATAAATATTGATACGCGAGAAATGCGATTCCAAATATCCCAATCAACAAACTGATACTTCCTAACCATCCAATATCTTTTACTGTAAAATGATCATAATAAAAGCCATAGCTAGCTCCAAAACTTGTAATTAAAAAAGATATCGCCAAACTATCCCATAACAATACTTTAGGCTGAAGTTTATAGATCACCTCATCCTTGCTATCCATTGATGTAGCTTCGAAAGTTGCTAAAAAGGTGGGCCCTTCTTCTTGTTGAAATGACAAAGAACCATCGACGATTATACCATCGCTTGTTTCAAGGTCAAGCGTTGAGCTGGTTTTTCCAATACGAGGTCTAAACTTGTAATAAGTTTTTAAAAAGCTGAGTGCGGCTTTCTTGATAGTATTCTCTGAAAGGTGTTCCAAAGCGATTATATTAATTTTTTAAAACTCCTATAAAGATAAGTATTTACCCAATAAAGTGGAAGTGTTTCAACTTACTTCCAATTGTTGCCAAATTTTAATCGTTTGTACGGCTTCTTTTACATCATGAGCTCTTATTACTTTCGCTCCTTGTTGGAGAGCGATCATGTGTAATGCAGTAGTTCCATTCAAAGCATTTTCAGGCTTGACTTTCAGTACTTTACAAATCATTGATTTTCTGGAAATTCCACAAAGTATCGGTAAGCCCAGAATTTTAAAAGCATCTAAGTTTTTCAATAGACTGAAGTTGTGCGTTACTGTTTTTCCAAAACCAAAACCAGGATCAATGATAATATCTTTAATATTTTTATTGCGCAAATCGTTGACTTTTCCTATCATAAAATCAACGACTTCTTCAACGACATTGTTGTAATGCGGATGCGTTTGCATGCTCTTTGGTTCTCCTTTCATATGCATCAAAATATAAGGCACCCCTAGGTGTCCAACTGTCGAAAACAACTTATCATCGAATCGACCTGCAGAAATATCATTAACTATTGAAGCACCATTTTCTACGGCAGCGTTTGCTACCTCAGATCGAAAAGTATCTATTGATAAAATAATATCTGGAAATTCATTATGGATTAATTTAATAGTGGGAAGAACCCTTTTTATTTCTTCATCAGTATTTACTTTTTCGGCGCCAGGTCTCGTTGAAATACCTCCAATATCGATAATGGAAACCTTTTCTGTGACCATTTTTTCCGCTTGTTCTAATACTTTTTTATCTGAACTGAATTTTCCTCCATCGTAAAAAGAATCTGGTGTAATGTTTAGGATTCCCATAACAATTGGGGTAGATAAATCCAGTAATTTGCCTTTGCAGTTAAGCGTTGTTTGTTGATCTAGCATCGTGGTTTTCTAAAAATAATTCATTTTGAATGAAATACGATTAATTCAAAAATAGAACAATTACTATAAAAAGATGAAACAATGTATGAACTAGAAAGGTTAAATTAAAAAAGTCGTATCGCTAATTGAGCGATGCGACTTTATCATCACAGAAAACTAACTATCACCTATAAGAAATTTAACACGTACCTGAAAAGACAGGTGTTAAAAAAGTAAACAACATAACAAACAAAACTATCATTTAAACGCCTTGAAATTTCGAAATGCTGCTTTGTTAGTGCACTCATTTGACGTGTGTTATACACTTTTAGTTATTTCATTGATTTAACAATCCTTTTGAGTTGATCAAGAAAATACCGGTTTATTCGAAATGATCATAATTTATAATCTGTATCTTCGAGGAAACGTGTTTTATGTACCAAAATTTATAAAGTCTTTGATCAATGACCACATTAAATTTTTATGAAATACAAAAAAAGTATGAAAAGTGAATCAAGTACAAGTAGAAGTATGGGGTTTGGGCAATTTTTGCTTTATGCAATAGTGATAATCATACTTGGGGTAATGGCTTACAACTTCTACAAAAATAAAGTGGCGGATTATACCTTTATTCCAAAGGAGATGCAGATCACTTATATGCCTGCTGATTATAAATTTGATATGGATGATGAGAATGTGATCGCTATATTGAATAATCCTCAAAGATACCATCGGGAGTTTGATGAATTAATTTACAAATTCAACATGTCTCTTTTATATCATATCGCAAATAGAATGGATTTGCCAGATTCTATAAGAGTTCTGTTAGAACCGGAATATCAAAAGCATCATTCATATTTAAAGCAACTGTACTTTAATGATTATATAACCATTAGGGATACTTCAGCCAATACTTATGAGGCCTGGTATGCAAACGAAGCTACAGGAGCAGTAGAAACCATGAATGAGGTCGCTTCTAAATACACTTGTTTTTTAGTAAATCATGTAATTACAACACTTTTGAAAACTGAAGGCGGTGTGATTGGTGCGAAAGGAAGAAAAATTGATACACCATGCGGGATTGCGATGACCGAAGGCCTTCAACCCTTAATTCACAGGTTGAAGGAAAGAGCTGCCATTGATGACTTTAGCCGATCCAAAGGAATGCTAGAGCAAAAAGTCGAAAGAGTGATTACAGAGCTTGCCACGATGGAGGTACGCGATAAAAAAGGTTTAAATAAACAACTTCAGACAAAGATTTGGGGTTTTGAAGTATCCTCAACAGATATTGAAGTTTCAGCAATTAGCATAATAAAAGTGGGGTTTAAAATTGATCAGTATTTTGATGTCCAGTTAAATTCGAAAAATAAAACGGTAACCGTTACTCTACCCGAACCAAGCATTCTGTCGCATGAAGTTTATCCAAGGGTTGATAAACTAGATATTGGCTGGATGAGGGAAGTTGGAATTAGTGATTTTAATACCAATTTTAATATTCTCCGAAGAGAATTCCGCAGGGATGCCTTGGATAGCGACATCATGGGAAAATCAAAAGGTCAGGCCAATGAAATCATGAATATGATTTTTAGCCCTATTATTAATTCGTTCAATCAAGAATACCGTCTGGTCGTCAAATTCAAAAACCTGAACTTAAAGGACGATTCAATCGAAGCAATAAAAGAATCGCCAAATAATAATACTTTTGAAAAAACTGACGAAAATCAAGTACCCTTTTAAACAAATACTTTAATTTGAAACTAGACGATACATACTGGAATCAAAGATACTTGGATAATAATACACCCTGGGATGCCGGTGCTCCAACCCGACCAATCAAAGATTACATAGATTCCTTGAAAGATCAATCTTTAAAAATATTAGTTCCAGGTGCCGGAAATGGTCATGAGGTGCGATACCTTTTTGAAAAAGGCTTTAAAAATGTTTGGATATGTGATTGGGCCATTGAAGCACTTAACAGGTTTTCAGAATCATTACCCGATTTTCCAAAATCGCAGCTTTTGAATATCGATTACTTTAAAATTTCCCATCGATTTGATCTCATCATAGAACAAACTTTTTTTTGTGCACTTTCACCTGATTTGCGTGAAAGATATGTTGGAAAAACGGCAGCATTATTGCAAGATGAGGGTAGATTGGTTGGTTTATTGTTTGCTAATCTATTTCCTTTTGAGGGGCCTCCTTTTGGAGGTTCAAAAGAGGAATACCTTCAATTATTCTCCTCCCAGTTTAAGATTGAAAAATTAGAAATTTGCTACAACTCGATTACTCCCCGCCAAAATCAAGAGTTGTTTATCAATTTTGTAAAACAAAATTAATTTAGAAGACTTCCCCCCGCTAATATTTTATCATCCCATTTCGACCCAGAACATATGAAAACAATGATGATTGCTATCTTTGTGCTTTTTTGTTTTTTATTAAATGCACAACCAAGAGATGGCTATACCGACACAAAAAATGCTTCAAAATCATTGCAAATCGCACAGCAATATGTCAATAATGACGAGTTTGAAAAAGCCTATCATCAGCTTAAACATACCGTGAAGATCAAAGAAAATTTTGCTATAGCTTATAGGGAATTAGGCAAGGTATGTCTTGAACTAAAAAAATACGATGAATCATACCAAGCTTTGGAAAAGTCATTTGAGCTGGATGATAAACTTTCAAGAGCAGCTTTTTTTGAATGCGGCGAAGCCTATTTTTATCTTGCTAATATAGAAAAAGCCAATTACTATTATTCCCTATATAAAGATCTAAAGGGAACAGATTATGCAAATAAAGAAAAAGAATCTGGACTCGAACTCACCTTTGACAAGTTGCTGGAAGAACGCAATCGAAATTGTGAATATATTGCAAACTTAGATCTCACATATACTGACATAAAACCAATAAATTTGGGTGAATCAATTAATTCTGATCATGATGAATACCTGCCAACGACAACTAGTGATGGTGAACAAATTGTATTCACTCGCCAAAAAAGCAAGGACGATGAAGATGTAATGATTAGTTATTTTGTGAAGGGGAATTGGTCAAAAAGTAGATCATTTGGGAAGGAAATAAATACGGGAAATAATGAAGGAATGGCCAAATTTGAAACTCATGGGAAGGCTTTTTATTTTGCAGGTTGCATGCGGAATGATACTGAGGGAGGCTGTGATATTTATAGAGCAGAATTAAATGATGGTGAAGTATCGAAAGTCAGTCGGGTCGAAGGAAAACTAAACTCTAAGTACTGGGATTCCCAGCCTTCAATAACCTGCGATGGTCAATTTATGTACTTTAGTAGTTCTAGAATTGAAGGAAAAGGAGGTGCTGATATTTGGATAAGCAAATTGCAACCAAATGACGAATGGGGTATTCCTCAAAACTTGGGTAGCAACATAAATACGGAAGGTGATGAAGAAGCTCCTTTTATTTCCAGCGATGGAACAACCTTGTATTTCACAAGCAATGGCCATGATGGGCAGGGTGAAGGAGATATTTTTATTTCACGCAAAATCAATGGAAAATGGACCACCCCAATCAATTTAGATTATCCTATTAACTCACCCGCAAAAGAATTGGGTTTTTATGTTCAAGGTGACGGAAAGACAGCCTTTTTTGCTTCAGCAAAAATAGGTGGTAAAGGTGGATTGGATATTTATTCAATAGAACTTCCAGAACAATTTAGGCCTAATCCAATGGTTCATCTTGAAGGTATCGTAAAAGATAGTAGAACCAATGAACCCATTTCTGCAAGTGTAATCATAGGTAGAGATTCAGAGAAATGGACCATGAAGTCAGATGAGAATGGTTGGTTCTTTATTTGTTTACCAGGAAATAAAGGTTATTCTTTTCAAGTGAATAAAGAAGGATATGAATATTATATTGAAGCGTCATTTTTGGAAGCACAGGAAAATGTAAAACCTGTCCAACAAGAAATCTTTCTAATCCCAATTCTGCCGCCTCAACCGGAATTAGTCTCAAAAGGGACACCGATTTCTGAAAAAAGAATTCAATTATTTTTTGACTTTGATTCTTATTCCATAAATAAAAACGCAATGACAGAATTGAAAAAGCTTGCTGATTTTTTACACAAAGAAGAAGACTGGAAGGTAGAAGTTGTCGGTTACGCGGATAGTAAAGGTGATGTCGAATACAACAAAATCCTTTCTAAAAAAAGAGCAGATGCTATCGTAGATTATTTGAAAAAAGACGGAATTAAAATTGAAAAAGTGGTCCGTAATGAAGGAAAAGGATCTGTTGAGGCAACTGATAAAGAGGATAATGAATACAGGCGGGTTGATGTTGTTCTTAAAAAATTCTAATCATTTTGTATTGTGTAAAAGTTAAAAACCAGAAGAATATATTATTCCGGTTTTTAACTTTTATTATTAAATTTTGACTAAACGTATTTAAAAAGAAACGAATCTTTTATATTTACGTTTCCAAAATCTTAAAAATATTACCTCTAAACGGAAAATGAAGTGGACAAGACTACAAATACATTCAAAAACGAAAAGCGAAAAAAACTAAATAAAAAAAGAGTTTTACTTTCCTTCCTAGGTTTAACGTCATGTTTTTTGATAGGATCATTTTTTTTCAATACGAATAAATCTGCCTATGCCGCAAAAATTGATGAAAGTATAAACCTTGGGGCATTTGAAATAATAATACCTACCATAAAATATGGTTTTATTTTAGACACCTTTCATGTAACAAAATCTGAAATACAGGCCAATCAATTTCTATCTGACCTTCTGCTTCAATATAAATTAGATTATGCCGATATTGATAAATTGGTGCAAAATACAAACGAAGAATTTGATGTCAGAAATTTTAGAGTTGGAAAACCCTACATGATTCTCAATGCAGATACGACTACTGCAGCAGATTATTTTATTTATGAGCCCAGTATTTACAGTTATCTCGTTTATGATTTAAAAAACCTGACACTCAAAAAATTAGAAAGAGAAATCACTACCAAAATAGAGTCAGCTGGTGGAATTATTGAAAGCTCTTTGTGGCAAACTATGGTTGATAATGATTTGAGCTTTGAGTTGACAGCTAAAATGGAAGACGCACTTGCCTGGTCAATTGATTTTCATCATATTCAAAAAGATGATCGGTTTAAATTAATTTATGAACGTCACTTCATCGATGGAATACCTGCGGGTGTGGGTGAAATTAAAGGTGCATATTTTAAAAATTTTGATAACGAATTTTATGCATTTTATTTTGAAAATGATGTTCACTCCGGATTTTATGACCTTGAAGCACGACCAATGGAAAAGGCCTTTTTGAAATCACCGGTCAAATATTCCAGAATTTCAAGCCGCTATAATCTTAGAAGATTCCATCCGGTTTTGAGAAGGACAAAAGCACACCTTGGAACCGATTATGCGGCTCCATACGGTACGCCAATTTATGCTGTTGCTGATGGCGTGGTTACAAAAGCAAGCAGAACAAGAGGCAATGGTAATTTTGTGAAAATAAAACATGATGGTGTTTATCAAACCCAATATTTACATATGAGAAAATTTGCTGAAGGAATAAGGCCAGGGGTTCATGTAAAGCAAGGGGAAACTATTGGATATGTTGGATCTACCGGTCTGGCTACCGGTCCTCATGTATGTTTTCGATTCTGGAAAAATGGCAAACAAGTCAATCATTTGAGAGAAAATCTTCCTCCTCCTGAACCTATGGCTTCCCAAGATATCCCGAGATTTAATGTATTGAAAGATACTTTGAAAAAACAGTTGGACCTCGTTCAATTTAAACTGAGACAGAAAAAAGAAGTAGTACATCAGCAGGATATAAAACAAGATTCAACAGCAAGCAGCAACCCTTAAATTATGTTTATTTTTCGGCGAGTTATTTTCTAATTTGCTTTAAGCTTTTTTGAGGGTAAATCCAAAAGTAGACCCTAATTCTAACGAGCTTCTTACATTAATAGTTTGGTTATGTGCTTCGATGATGTGTTTTACAATCGAAAGTCCCAGACCGGAACCACCCTGAGAGCGGGATCTACTTTTATCAACCCTATAAAACCGGTCAAAAAGATGTTTGAGGTGATCTTCTCCAATACCTATTCCGTCATCAGCGACCTCAATCAGTAAATAGTTTTCCATGTCATAAAAACCTACTTTTGTTTGGCCTTTTTCTTTACCGTATTTTATCGAATTTGAAATGAGATTGACAAGTACCTGTCGGATATTTTCCCGATCAGCTGCAACAAAAAATGATTGATCTGCACCTGCTTTTATGGAGAGTCTGATTTTTTTTTCTTTGGCTTGTAATTCCAAATCTTCAAAAACTTCAAAGACTAATTTTCTGATATCAAACTTTTGAATATCAAGAATCAACTCACCAGACTCAAGCCGTGAAATAGACTCTAAATCTTCAACAATAGTGAGTAATCTTCCAACATTGTTGGCGGCTTTTTTTAAATAATCTACATTGATATTTTTGTCGTATACTCCCCCGTCCAGTAGGGTGTGAATGTAGCCCTGAATACTAAAAATCGGAGTCTTTAATTCATGTGAAATATTTCCTAGATAGTCCCGGCGGTATTCTTCAAGTAGTTTTAATGATTCTATTTCCTTTTTCTGAGAGTCAGCCCATTCTGCTACTTCCTGTTCCACTTCATCAAGGATGTCTGTATCCAAATCAATATTTTTGGAACCTTTTTTTGAGGCTAGTTTAAATTCATGGATGGTTTTATAGATCAGTTTGATTTTACGATAAATGAATCGCTTAAGAATAAAAACGAAAAGAAAATATGAAAATATAAATACAATGACTCCAAAAAGAATCGCCTCATACCACTTGGTAACATTAAAATTAAAAAGTGTCCCAATGGAGATAATTAAAAAAGAAAAGAAACTTATACTAAATGCAGAAAAAAGTGCTATTTGTTTAGGTGTGAAATTCTTAATCATTCAAATTCAAATTTATATCCGATACCTTTTACTGTTTTGATATAATCCTCTCCAATCTTTTCGCGTACTTTTCGGATATGTACATCGATTGTTCGGTTGCCTACAATAACTTCTGAACCCCAGATTTTTGTAAAAATCTCATCACGCGTAAATACCCGTCCAGGTTTTGAGGCAAGCAAGTATAATAATTCAAACTCTTTTTTCGCAAGATCTATAGATTTTTCTCCGATTTTTACGCTAACTTTCTTTTTATCGATGATGAAATCTCCAAGTTCTATAACCTCCTCTTTACTTTCTTTAGAATCTGATGCTGATCGTCGTAAAAGCGCTTTAATCCTGCTTATCAAAACCCGAGGGCGGATCGGCTTGGTGATAAAATCATCTCCACCGGTATCTAATGCTGCAATTTGTGTGAAGTCTTCATTTCTTGCAGTTAAGAAAGCAATTAGTACTTTATCATATTTCTTTTGAGATCTTAGCCTCCTGCAAAATTCGACTCCATCCATTTCCGGCATCATAATATCGAGTAAAATCAAGTCAGGTGGTAATTTTTCAACAACTTCCATCCCTTGGATGCCGTTGTCTGCAACCATTACTTTAAAGCCCTCTTTTTTCAAATTGTAGCTTATAAACTCAAGTATATCAGGCTCATCATCAACTACTAAAATCGTATAATTCTCATAATTCATAAGCGATCATTTTCTGTTTTCATAAAATTAGAACTGTAAAGCCTGTAATATCTATTTTTAAGATTAAGTAATTGTTAACTTTTTGTAACAAAACGGAGTTTAATTTACATTTTATAAAACACTGATTTTATAAGGGAAATTCAATAAATGTGACAATAGCATTCCATATCCTATAAAAAATTCATTTGTTGCTTTGGATATAAACATTATTTATTGATATATTTGTGTCGCCTTTTAATTATTCTCTCATAAGTCAAAGTAAAGTCCTCTCTCCTAAGACGGCTTTACTTTTTTTATTTAAATTCGGCTTCTCTTTTATCAATTTCTTCTAAAACCTTTTCGTAAGTCTTAGCTAAATAATCGGGATGGGTTTTTAGATAGTTCATCTCAGTTAAAAAACTATCTTCAGAAATTGAATGAATCTGGTATATCTGTCCATAATATAATTGAGTTAGGCTATCTTTTTGTTCATCAGAATAACCAAGCAGAGAAGCTTCCACCAAATGTATATCAACAAGGATGTCAATCATTTTTTCTTGAGGAATAGTTGGGCTTTCCTTTTTTGTACATCCAAAGACAACCAAAAAACAACTTAGAATAATTATGAGTTGTTTTATCATTTGAAATATTGTTTTGGATAATAGTACTCTGTTTGTAATGCATTTGATTCTGTGAATTCACTCCACGAATTGATATCTGCTTCGATTTTAGCGATTCCACAGGTCGGAACATTAGGAATATAATTTTCTGTAAAACGATTGATAACACTAGTAAATGTTGGGTTATGACCAAAAACCATCAAGGTATTTACATCATCGTTCACATTTTTAATAACCTGGATAATGTCTTCTGGGTAAGCTTCATAGATCTTATTCTTTACAACGATATCTTCAGATGGAAAGCCCATTTCTTTCGCAAAATATTTGGCTGTTGTTAAGGCCCTGTTTGCAGGGCTTGAGATAATTAAATCCGGTTGAACGTTTTTACCTTTCAACAGTTTAGCCATAAAAGGAGCATCACGGAGGCCTCTTGAGCTAAGGGGCCTTTCGATGTCATCCAAAGAAGAATCGTCCCAGCTTGATTTGGCATGTCTTATAAAATATACGTTTTTCATGATTCGGTTTTTGTTTTCAATATACAATTAAAAGGAATTCGATGTAAGAGTTTGTTTAAAATAAACTTAATGTTGTTTTCCAACATAACTAAAACCCAAAAATCAACAAGTAAGTTTAACCCTGAGCGTCTGTGAAGTTTACGCTTACTTGTTAATACAGTTTTAAAAAAATGGAGGAAACATAGAAGTGGAAAAACGATATAAAGTGTCTGCCAATATTTTATACAAAAATTATAAATCTTCTAAACTCCTCAGCTATTTGTCTTATTTCTTTCAAATTTCATTATTTTTAATCTATAATTGTTGCAATTATAAATTGATTATGAAAGTTGAACTTTGGATGGTTGGCAAAACCAATTTTGAATATTTGAAAGAAGGAATTGAAATTTATCAAAAGAGGCTTAAACATTATCTTAGTTTTGATTTGAATGTTATCCCGGACCTAAAAAACGCTAAAAATCTCAGCACGGATCAAGTTAAACAAAAAGAAGGTGCTCTAATTCTCCAAAAACTACAAAAAGATGATTTTCTGATCCTTTTAGATGAAAAGGGAAAAGAATTTAACTCAGTAGTTTTTGCCCACTATATGGAAAAACATTTTCTTTCTTCAAAAAAAAGAATTGTTTTTCAAATTGGCGGGGCTTTTGGATTTTCAAACGAAATCTACGAAAGGTCAAATAATAAAATGGCACTATCAAAAATGACTTTTTCTCATCAGATGGTTCGTCTATTTTTTTTGGAGCAACTTTATCGAGCGATGACCATAATTAAGGGGGAGCCTTATCATAATCAATAAGTTGAATATTTTTAATTTTTTACGCACATAAATAAACCCATGGAATCAGGAATTTCATTGACACTTATTATCGTCATTCTGACGGGAATTGTTTCGTTTCAAGCTTTCAACAACAATTCGATGAAGGAAAAGCTGCTTTTGCATCCAAGATCTATCCGGAAACATAAAGAATATTACCGATTTCTGACTCATGGATTTGTTCATGGCGACTGGGGGCATTTATTAATTAATATGTATGTTCTTTATGTTTTCGGGGAACATATTGAATTTGCCTTTGACACCATATTTACTCCTGCACTTGGGAAAATTCTATTCCTGAGTTTATATTTAGGTGCAATTATTCTATCTTCATTACCAGCGTATTTTAAACACAAACACAATCCGTATTACGGCGCTTTGGGCGCTTCGGGAGGTACCTCCGCCATCGTTTTTGCCTTTATCATTTTTGGACCCTGGGATTGGTTTATTTTTCCTCCATTGCCGGCCATTTTACTGGGAGTTGGTTATCTATGGTACTCTTCATATATGGGTAAAAAAGGACAAGATAATATTGGACATGATGCGCATTTTTGGGGAGCCGTTTTTGGCTTCGTTTTTACCATGACCATGTTTACTATTTTTCAGCCAACGATGGTTGACATCTTTCTTAATCAGTTGTTAGCAGGACCAAAGCCTCCTCCATTTTTTTAAAAAATAATTATAGCTTTCTAAATGTTTTTCATTCTTTCAAAGGTATTGTTTTTCGTGATCCAGCCTTTAAACTGGATCATTGGTCTTTTGATTTATACTGTGTTTTCCAAAAGACCAAAGTGGAAAAAACGAACCCGAAACGCTGCATTAATCCTTTTGGTTTTCTTTACGAATGGATTTATTGCAAATCTGGTGACAAGAGCCTGGGAAAGCGACATCTACAGTATTTCCAGCCTGCGGCAAAATTATGATATCGGAATCGTTTTGGGCGGGTATTCTAATTTCAACATACAAGCGCGGGAACGTTATAATTTTAGTGCAAGTGCAAATCGTTTAACGCAAGCCGTTGAATTATACAAGGAAGGGAAAATTAAAAAATTATTATTGACAGGCGGATCTGGAAGTCTTTTAAGGGAAGCACCCAACGAAGCTGAAGAAATTAGGCCCTTTTTAATCAAAATGGGAGTTTTGGAAAGCGATTTAATTATTGAACCCAAAGCCAGGAATACCCATGAAAATGCGATTTTTACCAAAAAAATTTTGGAGAAAGATTTCCCAAATGCTTCTTGTCTTTTAATCACTTCAGCTTACCACATGAGGCGTTCAAAAGGATGTTTTAAAAAAGAAAAAGTTGCTTTTACTCCATTTAGTACAGATCTTTTTGGAGAGGAAATTCGTTTTTCTCCTTCCCTTCTTTTTATTCCAAATTCCGGGTGTTTAAGTCGCTGGGAACTTCTGATAAAAGAATGGGTAGGTTACATTGTTTATACCTTGAGCGGTTATATTTAAAATATTGATTTACAATACCTTAAGCGTAAATAACGAACGTGATTCCATCGTAAAAATACCATATCCGTTTTCGATATTATTATGAACGACAACAGGTTCGACGAATGGATTACCGTCTGAATTATTGAAAATGTTTAAAGATTTTTCGAAAAAATATCTATCCTTTGAGATTGAAATTAAGTTGATATCCAATTCAACACTCTCTGCATTATCCGGATAATCGGAATAAGTATAAAAATTAAGGGTAACTTCTCTTCCATCAAAAGTAGCATCTGAAAAAACGATAAATTCCTCCCCTTCTTCAACAATTGGATTGAAGGAGGATAAATAAAAATTATCGGCATATTCGAAACCACCTTGAGATACTCTTGCAAGGCCAGCTACTGAATAATAATTTTCAATGCCGGCAGGATCTGAAAACTTAATCGTAATCTCATTGGCACGATCTCCGTCAGGTGTTACTGCACCATCCCTTTCAAAAGAAACATCGATGATAGGAACAGGCTGAGGCATGTTCTGTTTTGCAGAAACTTGATTAAAGTTTGGAGCTTGAACCATTAACGTATATTCTGCAACGTCGTTCCCTAGTGATTCAACTCCTGATTTTCCATACAAGCCATTTGCCTTATAATCCAAATTATAAAGTAATTGACCATTTTTAAAAAGTTCCACTATCGCATTTTCTACAATCACCGGTTGATCTGGTTCCAGTACGCCAACACTGTTTGAAACATAGACGACTAAGGTGGTGTCCATGTCTGAAAGGTTAGCAGATACAGCCAATGCAGGAGTATGTTCCGGTATATCCAATATGACAACTTGTTCGAAAAAATCCTCACTGCAACTCGAAATGGATAACAATAAAAGACAAAAGAAAAATTGTACTATTCTCATATTTAAAGTATTTCTGACTCTAGGGTAATTATAGCTTAAAACGATAGGTTACTGAAGGAATAATAGGAAATAAACTAACCTGCTTGAAAGCGCGATTTCCTTCATTATCCCTCCCTGAGTAAATAAAATAAGGGTTTTTCCGATTGTAAACATTATATGCTCCGATAATCCACCACCGTTCATATTTTCCTCTTTTTTTATAAAATTCAAAGTTTAAATCAAGCCGGTGATAAGAAGCCATCCGGAAAGCGTTTTTTGAACCAATGGTTTCAATTTCTCTGGTATTAGCGTACCCATTTTCATAATCAACATAAAAAGGGCTATTGTAACGGTACAATGGAAGTGTAATGGAATTGCCCGTTCCATATACCCAGGCCCCTGTAAACGAAATACGGTCGGTGATCTGATGAGAAACGACAACTGAGATATCATGGCGACGATCGTATTTAAATGGAAATACTTCTCCACTGTTTATATCATCAAATTGACGAAAATTCCAACTCAAGGTATAACCCACCCATCCGGTGGTCTTTCCTTTCTTTTTTTGAAAAAACAATTCAACACCATAGGCTTCTCCATCTCCCTGAGTCACCTTATCCTGCCAATCATTTTCCAGCCCGATAAAGTCAACTCCTTCTTTATAGGAAATGACATTTTTCATTTCTTTGTAATACCCTTCCAAAGAAAACTCATAATCTTTCCAAACGGTTTTCGCAACGCCTAAAGCGGCTTGCCAGGATGTCTGCGGTTTTATTCTTTTTGTGCTCGGAACCCATAAATCAGTTGGGAGACTCAATGATTCGTTGGTCAATAAATTGATGTACTGAGCCATTGTGCTGAATGAACCTTTGATGGCCAATTGATTGCTTAAAAGATACCTTAAACCAACACGGGGTTGAATGGAATAATATAACTCATCGTCATTGCCGCGGACTTTGAAAGCGGAAGCATGAACCCCGATATTTGCTTTTAAAGCACCAAATTGCATGTCGTCTTCCAGATACAAGGCATATTCTAAAGACTTTGATTGTTGAGATCCCAGGACTGTATCAAATTCCAGTTCATCCACTGCCAGTTCAAATTGAAAGGCACCCGGATCATAGGTGTGATGGGTAATACTGGTACCAAAACGAATAAAATGATTGGGATCGGGAATGTAATCAAAGTCAATCTTTCCGGCGTAATCTGTAATTCCGGAAAAGTATTTTGCACCAAAAGAGCTGAAATCATCATTGTATTTGTCTTCAGTTCTGGTGACCAGATCAAATTTATATTTGCTATAAGTTAGGGTCGTATTGGCAAATAATTTATTATTAATCATATAATTCCATCTCAGCGCAGCCGTGATGTTTCCCCAGTCAGTTCTGTTTTCAAGTTTGAAATAATCTCCATCATTATATTTTTCTGTAGAATTGACGCCAAAAACATCTTCTCCCAAATAGGCACTTGCAAAAATCCGGTGCTTTTCATTGATTTTGTGATTGATTTTGGCATTAAGGTCGTAGAAATATAGTTTGATATCAAACTGCTGATCATCGGTTTGTTGCCCTCGAATGATTGGTCTTCCGATAAAATCTATGTAGGTCCTCCGCCCCGAAACGATAAAAGATGTTTTGTCTTTTATAATGGGTGCTTCAATGGTCAATTTTGAAGCGACCAGACCAAAAGAGCCTTCCATATGAAATCCCTGATTGTTCCCTTCCTTCATGTTAATTTCTAATACTGAGGACAGTCTTCCTCCGTATCTTGCTGGAAATCCCCCTTTTGTCAAGGTGACATTTTTTATAGCATCAGCATTGAAAACAGAAAAGAATCCAAGCAAATGTGATACATTATAAACCGGAACGCCATCGAGCAATATCAGATTTTGATCAGGACTTCCTCCCCGCACATATAATCCGCTTTGCCCTTCGCCACCTGATTGTACTCCAGGAAGCAATTGTAATACCTTTAAAACATCTACTTCGCCCAATAGCGCCGGAACCTTTTTAATTTGTTCAACCGGAATCTGGACGACGCTCATTTGAGTTTCTTCTTCAATTTTTGTCTGCTTTTCAGCGATGACCTCAACCGTCTCTAATTGGATATCAGAAGCCAGCTTAACATTCAAAGTAAAGTCATTTTCAAGTTTAAGCTTAAAATTTTGGGTTTGATATCCGATGTATGAAAATGAAAGGCTGACTGAGTCGGCTGGCAGGGTAATACTGAAAAATCCGTATGTATTCGTGACTGTTCCTTTGCCACTCAAATAATCGTATACGTTGGCTGAAATTAATTTTTCTCCAGATAGCTCATCTTCAATATAGCCGCTTATCGTAAATTTTTCAGTTGTCTGGGAAAAGCCTTGGAATACAAAAAAGCAAAAAAGGAGAGTTAAAGTTTTAGTATTCATAATGGGAGTTAAGGATTTATCTATTTTTAACGGAAGTTGTTCCTTTCTATTTTTGAATTCAATTAATTTAAATGAATATGCCATCAGCAGACATATTTTCAAAATAGAAGCTTATAGTTCATTAAAAAAGTAACCAAATTTTCAAATTCGATTACTTTTTTAAAAACCATATTTTTTGATTAACCCAGAGCGCCGTTAATCTTCGTCAGGTTGCAAAAAAGGATAACGGTAATCAGACGGTGGAACAAAACTCTCTTTGATTGTTCGAGGTGAAATCCACCTCAATAAATTTAAAATAGAACCCGCTTTGTCATTAGTTCCCGAACCTCTTGCTCCTCCAAATGGTTGCTGACCCACCACTGCTCCTGTTGGTTTATCATTTATATAAAAGTTTCCAGCTGTATTCCGCAACTTATAAGCAGTGCTACTAATTACTTCTCTATCTCGGGCAAAAATGGCCCCGGTCAATGCATATGGAGAAGTGCTGTCCACTAAATCCAATGTTTCTTCATATTTGTTGTCCTCGTAAACATAGATTGTCAAAACGGGACCAAATATCTCTTCTTCCATGGTTAGGAAATGTGGATCTGTTGTAACTATTACAGTAGGTTCGATAAAATACCCCACGGTTTTTTCATATCCTCCACCTAGAAATATTTCAGCATCTGATGATTTTTTCGCTTCAGCTATATAACCCGAAATTTTATCAAAAGCTCTTTCGTCGATCACTGCATTAATAAAATTGGTAAAATCTTCAGGAGAACCCATTTTCATGGATTTTAAATCTTCTGAAAGGTATTTTTTAACATCGCCCCACAGACTGGTTGGAATGTACGCTCTAGAAGCAGCGGAACATTTTTGACCCTGAAATTCGAAAGCACCACGAGAAAGTGCGGTAGCAACTTGTTTCGCATTTGAAGAGGGATGAGCAACTACAAAATCTTTACCGCCTGTCTCCCCTACTATTCTTGGATAACTTTTATACTTTGCAATATTGTTTCCAATCGTTTGCCATAATATTTGAAAAACCTTTGTACTTCCTGTAAAATGTATTCCGGCAAAATCCCGGTGATTTAAAATCACGTCTCCCATAACCGGACCGTCAGCATATACTAAATTGATAACACCTTTAGGCAAACCAGCAGCTTCGAAAATTTCCATAATAACTGTAGCTGAATAGATCTGCGTTTCGGCTGGTTTCCAAACCACAACGTTACCAAGCATTGCAGGAGCTGAAGGTAGATTACCTGCAATCGATGTAAAATTGAAAGGAGTCAGAGCAAATACAAAACCTTCTAAAGGTCTATGCTCCATTCGATTCCAGGTTCCATTTGAGCTCTCAGGCTGCTCAGAGTATATTTGAGTCATGAATTGAACATTGTACCTCAAAAAATCACATAACTCAGCTACCGCGTCAATCTCAGCCTGAAAGATGTTTTTAGATTGGCCAAGCATTGTTGCGGCATTCATTTTTGCTCTGTAAGGTCCTGCAAGTAGATCTGCAGCTTTTAAAAATATAGCAGCTCTATCCTGCCAACCCATTTTTTCCCACGCTACTTTTGCTTTAAGGGCTGCTTTGATAGCCATTTCAACATGTGAACTATTACCTTTTGAATAATGCCCCAAACAATGACTTTTTTCGTGCGGGGGATGTATTTCAACTTTATTTTCAGTGGTTATTTTTTTACCACCGATATACATTGGAATGTCTAATTTTTTAGATTTTAATTCAGCGATCGCCGATTGGACTTCAGCTCTTTCAACCGAACCAGGAGCATAGCTCAGTATGGATTCATTAATTGCGATCGGAACTTCAAATATTGCGTTTGACATAGTATTATCTTCTTTAAAAATGGTTTACAAATTTTGCTGCAAATGTACCATTTTAAAAGAGATATCAAAAACCAAAGCCAGAGTTTTGATAAGGAAATAAAAGCGGAAGAGAAATTTTAGGGAATTTGTACCTCTAATGGTAAAAACGGAGAAGCATCCCCTTTACCTTTTATGATTTCGCGGACTATAGTTGAGCTAATGTGTGAAAACTTTGGGTGGCTTATTAAAAACACTGTTTCCAAACCCTGGCCAACAATATGGTTTAATTGAGATATTGTTTTTTCATAATCGAAATCAGAAGCATTTCTTAAGCCTCTGATCATATATTTTGCGCCGATTTCAATGCAATAATGCGCGGTCAATCCTTCATAAGAATCAACTTTTACTTTGGGTTCATTTTTAAAAACTGATGTCTAACCATTCCATTCTTTGTTCAAAAGAAAAAAGATATTTTTTCTGAGTATTAACGCCGACAGCTACAATAATTTGATCGAAAAGCGGCACCGCACGTTTTACAATATCAACATGGCCAGCGGTTATCGGATCAAACGATCCGGGGAAAATTGCAATTTTCATTTATGGATTGTGATTAAAAAATTAGTGTTTTTTTACTCCTCTTTTATACGGATTCAGACGTAAAATATGTAAAATATTTAAGTTGAAAAACCTTTGATTCTTTTTAGATAAAGTTTATAGTTTTCATCATCGAAACAAACAAATTGAATTTCTTTAATTTGACTATTTTTTTCTAAGAAATCCTTGACCGTTTCTATTGAAATGGCTGCAGCTTTTTCCATTGGAAAATGATAAGCACCAGTACTGATATTTGGAAAAGCAATAGTCTCAACATTATTTTCGATCGCTAGCTTTAAGCTATTTATATAGCAATTTTTTAATTCATTTTCTTTTCTTTCGATATCGTGTCCGCTCCAAACTGGCCCAACAGTATGAATTACAAACTTAGCTGGAAGGTTTCCAGCTGTTGTAATAACGGCCTCACCAGTCGGACAACCACCCTGAGCAGCTCTGATCTTTTTGCAAGCTTCCAATATCGAAGGGCCACCAGCTTTATGAATCGCTCCGTCTACCCCACCTCCACCTAACAAAGTTGAATTTGCAGCATTGACGATCGCATCAGCCTTAACTTTGGTGATATCCCTTTTGATGATTTTGATCCTTTCCATATTGCTAAGTTAATAAAAATAGCCACGACCACCATTGTGGGCGCAGCTATCAATCGGATGAGATCTGTAATCTTTTGTGAGTAGTTTGGAGTTGTTATTCAATCAAGGTAAATGAATCTAAAAATTTATCAATCATTGGATTTAGACCCTTTTCTTTATAGGTTACTGTTTGTACAGAATAATATCTTCTTCCTACTAGGTAAGATTTTGTTTTTATGGTGGCTTCACCATCCTGGTAATTGACACGCCATAGGACACCTGGGTACTTACCCAAATGAATTTCAGAAGAATAAAAAAGTTCTCCTTTGACACTTTTCACCGCACTATCCACAGTAACTTCAAGAAAATCTTTGACCAGTTCTGTTGAATCCGAATGAATAGAACCTTCAGGATAATCGCAATAACTAACCATGTAAACCAGATTATCTGCTTTGTCATCTTCAGATTGATACAGAAAAGTATGATATTCTGTTTTGCCAATCTGGGTTTCAGTTGTATTTATTTTTTCAACAAACTCTCCGGGAGCAAGAACCGTAAACTTTCCTGTTTCAGAAGTAAAAGGTTGCCATTTTGATTGCAGGAAGCTTAAAAAGAATAATATCGGAAGTGAAAAGTAAAGTTTATTCATATTGAAAAACCAATCGAGTTGGATTAAGGGTATAAGTTTATTTGAGGATAAAATAATTTATATTGAGTGAACGATATCAAATTTAGTTTATTTCTTATTTGAATCAGGATATTAGACCAATCTAAACGAAATGAACTACAGAATGAAGATTCCTAAAGACTAAATAATTATTGTTTTAACACTTAAAACGGGGTTAAAAAAATCTTTCTTTTAAATTAAATCAGTAATTTATTTTTGTTTGAAAGTGTGTCAGATGGAATTTATCGAAAAAATGATTGATTCAACAGACTAAATGTTATAATTGTATTTTTTGACAAAAAGTATTTAAGCGATTTATAGAAGCTATATTTATTCAGCCCGGTATGAAAACCAAACTTCCTTACTTTTTAATTTTTATGATCGTATTCGCATGTAAAAATGATATTCCGGATTCATCGAAAGAAAATAATGAGGAACTGCCGCCTCTTGAAGAAGAATACCAGATTTCAAGATACAAATGGGGCTTTATTGATAAAAAAGGGCAACTAATTATCGATGATATTTTTGATGAAGCTGAAGCTTTTTCTGAAAATAAAGCTACCGTTCGAATTAAGGGAAAGTGGGGTGTGATAGATCGAAATGGTGCGTTTATTCTTCGGCCAACATACAAGCACATCTGGTCATTTCAGGATGGATTAGCGCGTGTTCAAGATTTTAAATATCATTATGGGTTTATCGATGAATCGGGAAAGCTGGTCATTCCTTTAGTTTACAAAGAGGCTTTTGATTTTCAGGAAGGTCTGGCTTTAGTTAAAACAGAGAAAGGAATTGGCTTTTTGGATACACAGGGCAATTGGGCAATTTTTCCCTCTTTTGAAAATGCAAGGAGTTTTAAAAACGGTTTTGCAGTTGTTATTAAAGCAAAAAAGCATGGAATAATTGATTTGACGGGGAAGTATCTTGTCAAACCAGAATATGATAAAATATTTGATAACGCTGATAATGCTTTCAGGTTTAAAAAGAATAAAAAATTTGGTTATCTAAATGAAAAAGGAAGGGTGATGATTGGTCCAAGTTTTAAAAAAGCAAAAAACTTTCACAATGGTTTTGCAGCGGTAAAGAAGGAAAAATATTATGGCTTAATTAATAAAAGGGGAAAATTTAAAGTCAAGCCAGAATTTGAAGAATTAGAATATGCCGGCGAAGGACTTTGGAGGTTTTATAAAGATGGAAAATACGGCTTGATTGAATCATCAGGGAAAGAGATTGTTCCACCAAAATATGGCATTATATACGATTTTTCAGAAGGCCTTGCTGCTTTTGAACAATCTGGGCTATGGGGTTATGTAGATATTACTGGCAATGTCGTGATTGAAGCCAGATTTCCGATAGTC
Organism: uncultured Saprospiraceae bacterium; assembly: GCA_963793295.1. Taxonomy (GTDB): domain Bacteria; phylum Bacteroidota; class Bacteroidia; order Chitinophagales; family Saprospiraceae; genus JAHDHW01. The sequence continues at coordinate 167,340 of CAWBZX010000032.1, forward strand.
TGGAAGTTTAAGGATGGTTTTGCCCGAGTTATTTCGAATCATGGTATGACTTTTATTAATGAAAACGGTTTTGTAATTTTTCCGGAACCTTTTCCAATTATAGATGCCCGCGATTTTTCAGAAGGCTTTTCAAAAGTAAAAGTTTACTGATAAAAAATAATTTTTCAAAACATATATCTAGTAAAATATTAATAATGAATAAGATACAATCATTAGTTACATTAATACTTTTAACATTCTTTACCTTCTCTACGAAAGCGCAAAGTTCAATTGATTTACCAGAATCTAATTTACAAAAAAGTGAAATAGAAGCTCATTTGCGTTTCATTGCATCTGACGAATTGAAAGGCAGAAGAACTTCAGACTTTGGAAGTGAAGTAGCAGCACGTTACATTGCGGAACAATTTAGGTCGTTTGGTATTAGACAAGTTGAAGGTGCCAACGATTATTTTCAAATAGTGCCTTTTAAAAATTTCATGCCTGCAAAAGAAGGAAGCTTACAATGGGGGAAATCTGATTTTGTTACTGGAAAAAACTTACTTATTTTATCAGGAAGCGCCATTGATACTGCTGCTCAGGCAGTATTTGCCAACCATGGCTGGATTGATCAAGAAAAAGGAATCAATGATTTTGAAAATTTAAATGCAAAAGGCAAAATAGTAATTGTCATTTCCGGAATGCCGGATTCGCAAGATCCCTATTCAACCTTCAAAGCTATGCCGATTAAAAGACAATTCGCGGCCGAACACGGCGCCATTGCATTGATCGAATTGTATCGCCTGTCTTTTCCCTGGAACTACTTTTACAATTATTTCAGCCGGGAAAGGTTGGAAATAGCTAAAGAAGGAGAAAGCATGGAAGCTGCTAATTTAGTTTATGGATGGATAAAAGAAGAAAATGGAGCAGCGGCAATAGCTTTATCAAAAGGCGAAACAACTACTATTCAGCTAAAAAGCTCAGGTGCCATTACGACACCAAAACCTTCAAAAAATGTGATTGGCGTCATTGAGGGAACTGATCCCATCCTAAAAGGAGAACACCTTTTGATTTCTGCGCACTATGATCATGTTGGTGTTGGAAAGCAAGGCGGAGCAATGTTTTCTGACCAGGACAGCATCTTTAATGGTGCACGAGATAATGGGATCGGGACCGTAGCTTTACTTGCTGCAGCAAAAAGTCTGGCTCAGTCTCCACCAAAAAGAAGTGTAATATTACTGGCCTTCACCGCAGAAGAAATGGGCCTTTTAGGATCTAAATATTATACAGAGCATCCTTTAATTCCACTAAATAAAACCATTTTTAATCTTAATTCTGATGGTGCGGGTTATGACGATAAAACGGCTATTTCAATAATAGGCTACGACAGAGTTGGAGTCGTTGAAGAGTTTAATCTTGCAGCAGCGAAATTTGGCTTGAAAATCATTCCAGATCCTGCTCCGGAACAAAATTTATTCGATCGCTCCGACAATGTAAACTTTGCGGCTAAAGGTATTCCGGCACCAAGTGTCAGCCCGGGAACAACAGGGTTTACTGAAGAAATTGCAAAATATTATCACCAAGCTATTGATAATCCCGAAACGATTGATTATGATTATCTTTTGACTTTTTGTAAAACATTTTCGTACATGGCCAGATTGATTTCAAATAAAGACCAGGCGCCGCAATGGGCTCCGGGTGATAAATATGAAGAAGCCGGAAAAAAACTTTACGAGAATTAATCCGAGGAGCGAGTATTGAGATAAAAAAATAGAAAACCTAAGCAGTATACCCCAATAACTCATTCAAATCAGCTTTAAACAAATGAAACATTGAAAGCATTAATCCTTGTCGATTTACAAAATGACTTTCTACCATGGGGAAGCATACCTATTGAAGGTTCTGAAGAACTGATTCCAATTGCAAATCAGTTGCTGGAGCAATTTGATATTATTGTAGCGAGTCAGGACTGGCATCCTGCCAATCACAAATGTTTTGCCGCCAATCACCCTTGGCGAATGCCCGGACAAGTGATTGATGTAAACGGTATTCCTCAAATGCTGTGGACGATTCATTGTGTTCAGGATAATTTTGGGGCTGAATTTGTTTCTGATCTCAATACTTATAAAATTTCAAAAATCATCAGAAAAGGAACCAATATCGAGGTAGACAGCTACAGTGTTTTCTTTGAAAATGATCACAAAAAATCTAATGGCCTCGAGGAATATTTAAAAATTAATAAAATCGACGAAGTTTACCTAATGGGCTTGACTGCTGATTTTGGCGTAAAACATACTGCTTTGGATGCTGTCCGGCTCGGGTTTAAAACAAAAGTGATAATTGACGGTTGTCGTTGGTATGATTCAAAAGATGAAAATAAAGAACAAACCCTCAACGAAATGGTAATAAAAGGGATTCAAATTATTAAATTAGACGAGCTCAAGCTAGTTAAAAATTCAATCCCATACATAGCGCCACTTCCCATCGGCTTGTTTTTTCCAAACGGTATGAAAAATCCCCTCGCTTTCAATTTTTTGTCCGCTTGTGTCTTTTGCTGAAAAGCGATATTTTCCAAAAGTATAGCCCAAATCACCGGATTGAGAAACTTCAACAAAATCTGGGGTCCATTCCAGTTTTACTTCACGAAGTGTTTGTTTTTTAAAATATTCTTTAATTGCCTATTTTCCTTTAATTATAGTATTATTTCGATTGAGTACTGCAGCTTCATCTGCATATGCTAAAAAAGCTTTTGATAGGCCTTCTATTTTTGCCATCTCAGCGAAAGCTATTTCAGTTTCGAGGATTTCTTTTTTATAGATTTCTTTGGAGTTGGTTTGATTTTCCATTTGACAGGCTGTGATTATGAAGATAAACGATATTATTAGGATTAAACGATTTTCTTTCATGATTTCAGTGTTTTGAATACTTACAATATGCTAAAAAACAAAAAAGCTGCAACATCAGCGCTACAGCTTTTCAGTTATTCGATTTAACGATTGAATTCTTCTATAAAACTCCTTGAGCTATCAAGGCATCTGCCACTTTTACAAATCCTGCGATATTAGCTCCTTTCACGTAATCAATATAACCGCTGTCAGTCTTTCCATAAGTAAGACATTTTTCGTGAATATTTTCCATGATTTGTTGCAAACGTTGATCGACTTGTTCACGAGTCCAGGAAATTCTCAAACTGTTTTGGGACATTTCCAAACCTGAGGTAGCGACGCCACCTGCATTGGAAGCTTTACCCGGAGCATATAAAATTTTTGCATCCTGAAAAACTTTAATTCCCTCGTTTGTAGTCGGCATATTTGCTCCTTCTGCAACCAGTTGACAACCATTGCTGACTAAGGTTCTTGCGTCTACATCATTTATTTCATTTTGAGTGGCGGAAGGAAATGCTGCATCACATTTAATTCCCCAAGGTTTTTGTCCTTCCAGGTAGGTTAAATCGTAATGATCGGCATATTCTTTAATGCGGCCTTTACGGACATTTTTCAACTCTTCTATAAATGCTAGTTTTTCTCTTGTAATTCCATCTTTATCATAAACTGTCCCTGATGAATCTGAAACAGCATGTACTGTGCCACCCAAATCTAATATTTTTTCAATGGTGTACTGGGCTACATTACCTGATCCAGAAACAATGCATCTTTTACCTTTTAATGAGTCATTTTTTGTCTTCAACATTTCACTAGCAAAATAGACGCATCCATAGCCGGTTGCTTCGGGGCGAATTAAACTTCCCCCATATTGCAAACCTTTTCCAGTAAATGTTCCGGAGTGTTTATGGCTTAGTTTTTTATACATTCCGAACATATAACCTACTTCCGTTCCTCCAACGCCAATATCACCTGCAGGAACATCACTGTCAGGGCCAATGTGTCTGAAAAGTTCTAACATAAATGACTGGCAAAAACGCATGATCTCATTATCAGACTTGCCTTTGGGGTCAAAATTTGAACCACCTTTGCCTCCTCCCATCGGAAGTGTGGTTAAGCTGTTTTTAAAAGTTTGTTCAAATCCAAGAAATTTCAAAATGCTGAGGTTTACAGAGGGATGAAAACGAAGCCCTCCTTTATATGGTCCAATAGCATTGTTGAACTGGACGCGATAACCTTTATTGACTTGAATTTGGTTGTTATCATCTCGCCAGGTTACCCGGAAAGAGATAATACGATCAGGCTCTGTAAGTCTTTCCAATAAAGCATTACCCTGATACTTGGGATTTTGGTCGATAAAAGGTATAACCACTTCTGCAAATTCTTGAACAGCTTGGTGGAATTCTGATTCTCCTGGATTATGCTTTTTTATTTCTTTTAGAAATGCATTAAGGTAGGTACGATTCGATTTGGTTTGGACTGTCATAGTAATTTTATTTATGAATTAATATTTAACTCAAAAATATATAATTGATGTTTAGTATGGATTAACAAAAATCAGTGCGAGGGGAGATAAAAATCAGTGATTTTTATCAATGGAAAAAGGCCCAAACATTAACATATTTGAACCTTCTCCGGGTTTTTGAGACTTTAAAATGAAAAAACGGTTTACTAATAAAAAATGTTGTTGTTATTAGCGCAATTTGAATTTATCAAAGCTCTATTTTTGAATGGAATTGAAAAACTCCATTTTTACACTTTCATTTAAAAATTTACCGCAATACTCAGCAGTTACCGTGCTACTTTCCTGATGCTCAACGCCACGCGCCTGAACACACATGTGCTTTGCATCAATGTAAACAGCCACATCATCAGTCTGCAATGTACTCTTAAGTTCTTTGGCGATTTGGATAGTCAGTCGTTCTTGCACCTGTGGACGACGTGAATAATATTCAACGATTCTGTTTAATTTTGATAACCCGATTACTTTTTTATTAGGTATATATGCGATGTGAGCACTTCCATAAATTGGTAAAAAATGGTGTTCGCATGTTGATTGAACCCTAATATTTTTTTCTACCAGCATCTGACGATATTGGTATTTGTTATCAAACAATGTGGCAGATGGCTTACTTTCAGGATTTAGTCCTGAAAATATTTCATTTACAAACATCTTTGCAACGCGTTTGGGCGTTCCTTTTAAACTATCATCTTTGAGATCAAGTCCCAAAATATCCATGATAGCTTTGAAATGTTCTTCAATTTTTACTTTTTTAGTATCATCGCACATCTCGAAAGCATCGTCACGAATTGGTGTAGCGGCTGAGGTTGCTATGTGATTTTCACCTATCTCTTCGACATCAGCTAAATCTATTTTAAAACCATTTTTTACTTTCATGCTATTTTTGTGGGTATTTATTTTATTTAACGAGTAATAAACACGTATTTCAGATGTTTGTTTATAATAAACAGAAATATTATCTATGACTGTCTTTCTTAGAATACTAGTTGTCTTTATAATTTGTGTGACTATTTATGCTTGCCCTTCTTCAAATAAAACTAACGTTGCGGCAGATAAATGCAAATACGGAACACCCACTCCTGTTTTTTCAAAAGACCTGGAAAAAGTGGCTGACCATTTTTTTTCGTCAGAAGGTCAAAAAGGAATGGAAAAGGTAAAATTTGAAAACGGACTGGAACTGGAGTTGCTTCAAGCCGGGTGTAACGATTTGATGCAGAGTTATCAGTTTGCTATGAAGGGTGACCTAAATGGAGACGATCAATTTTGGGTTGAACAGGCTGTTGAACAATTCCGATATCTGTCGACCTTGTCGGACAATCATATTTCATTTAGTTTATGGGCAGGCGCTATTGCAAAAAGTGCCGAATTTATTTCTCTTGGTGAATCTTTTGAGCCAGAACCCAATACCTTTATTAAAATTGATAAAATACCTTCTGGTGAAAAAACGATCTTAGTGGTGACTTTTGAAGCAAAAGGTTAGTTTATCCAAGGTGTTTTTATATTTTTATTAAAAATGTGAAGTTTCTTAAAAAAGCCAATTTAAATCTTTGGCAAAAATGCATAAAGAAACTATCTTTACTGACCACATATTACCTTCCCATTACATATTATTAATCTACTAACTTAATTAAAAGCTGATTTCACTTGCTATGAGCAAACCCATTATTTCCTTATTAGTAGCTTTTTTGGCTTTATGGTTATTTGGCGGAGCTTTTTGGCTAAGTACAATGCAATCTCGGAATACTTCTGAGCAGATGTTACCTGATAATAATCGGTTAATTATACAGGATGGAGAATTCAAAATGACGGCTCAAACCATTTTTGCATTCCAACCTTCTGATGCTGATATTATTATCAATGAAGAACAAATGTCCGTATTAGATTCTCTGGCCTCTTACTTAGAAGGCGCAAAAGAAAAAAAAATACGTTTGATAGCTTATTACGGAAAAAATGAAACCAACAGAACCAAATATGAAAATCTGGGAATTGCAAGGGCGGGAACAATTAAAAATATTTTGGTCAGAAGAGGTGCTCCAGAAAACAGCATTGGGATTGAAGGTAAGTTGTTAAAAAAGTTGGTTTTGAATGAAAATGGTATCCTGTCAGGAGGTGTAGAATTTGATATTTTTGATAAAGATATTTCTAATACAATAACTGAAGCTCCTTTTTTGAAGGAAAAAATATTCTATTTTCAAAAAAATAAATATGTTCTTTTAAACAATGATGATCTAGAAAGTTATGCAGCAGTCTTAAAACAATACCTGGTTGATGAAAAAGATTCAGAAGTTATCATTACAGGTTTTCGCGAAGAAATTGAACATCAATCTATTGATCTGTTGCGAGCAAAATTTGTAGAGGATGTTTTTATTAAACACGGAATTGATCTTGAACGAATATCAATTGATATGAACGAACAGGTTGGAAAAAATAAAAAGAGTAACGAAAGTATTGATGATAAAAAAGTAGAAATAAAAGTTCATTAGATCTTTAAAATTGGCACTTGATTTTTATAAATTTATTTATATCTTCCATTAACTGTTGACAAATATTACATACTGCTTGAATTAAATTGGTACACAACAAATATGTCTTTTTTTCTTATTTCTTTTCTTCTTCTTTTGGGTTCCGCTATTTTAGGATATGCTATTTCGATGGTCAGAAACAACGAGCAACTTTCTGAAGGTAAATCTGAAACAGCAAAATTACAGAGAGGTTATTCAAAACTCAGAGAAGATTATGATGAGTTAATCAAACAACTAAATAATCTACAAATTGAAAGGAAAAAGTGGAAAAGCCAAATTGATACGACTAAAAATAAATTTCGTCAACAGAAAGAAATTGCCCGGCAATTGGAACAGGATAAGGAGTTTATTTTTGGAGAATATGAAAATTTTCGTAACGCTGCAAAAGAAAAACTGGAAACAAGCGAAAAGATCCTCCATGCCTTTGATAGCTTAAAAGAGAAAACCCAAAAAGAAAAAATAAAGACCGATAAGTGGAAAATCAAATACCATGAAGCCTTGCAAAATCTTCAGAATACCGAAGCTGAAGCCAGAAAACTCAAAAAAGAAAAAGAAGCTTTAATTGAACAATCTAAACATACTGAATCGGCAAGTTCTTCTCTTTTCGAGTGGGAAAGTAATTACAAAGAATTAAAACTGAGATATTTAGCTCTGGCAAAAGAAAAGAAGGATTTAGAAAGCAGCCTTGACGAAATTCAGCATATTTCTCATTCAGAAACAGAGGTTGAGGATAATTCCGCTCTTCTGGAACAGGAACTAAAACAATTGAAAAAAGAAAATCAAACTTTAGTTGAAAAACTAAATATCCTTATCCAATCAAACAAAACAAAAAACAAGGAAACTATTTTTGACCGGATTAAAACTCGCTCAGATCAAGCTGATTTTATACGAATTGGTAAAGCATACGAACATCAAAAAGATGATTTAAAAAAATTGGATGGCTTGGGTGCTTCTATTGAAAAGCGATTCAATGTTATTGGTATTTACAAACTAAGTCAACTTGCCGCGTTTAACCCGGATGATGAAGAATTATTCAACCATTTATTGGAATTGCCGAGTGGTAAAATTCAAAAAGAAGGCTGGGTATCTCAATCAAGGAAATTAATAAACAAGGAGGAAGATCCTCAAGTAATTCTTTCCAGAATCGGAAGTCGAAAAGATCATGTTGATTTTGGTAGAATAGGTGAAGCAAGCCCAACAAAAAAAGATAACTTGCAAGTAATTAAAGGAATTGGTCCTTTTATCGAAAAAAAATTAAATGCCATTGGAATTTATCATTTCCAACAGATTGCTTACTTCAATGAAGAAGATATTGAGGAAATCAATGGTATTATCGAATTAGGTGCTGGCCATATTAAAACTGATGATTGGGTCGGCCAGGCCAGAAGAATGAAGTAGAAGTAGTATCAGTATGCTATAACCCCCTGCATTAATTTGTAGAGGGGTTATTTTTATTTGTGCACTTTTTTTACCTATATATTCGGTCTATTATTATCTTTGCCGCGGTTTTAAACACACAAAAAACGATTAAATGAACTACGATCTAATAGTTATTGGAAGCGGACCTGGAGGATATGTTGCTGCTATTCGGGGTGCCCAGCTAGGAATGAATGTTGCCATTGTCGAACGTGAAAATTTGGGTGGTATATGCCTGAATTGGGGATGTATTCCAACAAAAGCGCTTTTGAAAAGTGCTCAGGTTTTTGAATATATTAATCATGCTGAAAGCTATGGAATTAAAGTCGCAAAAGCTACGGTTGATTTTGATGCGATGATCAAAAGAAGTCGAGATGTTGCTGATGGCATGAGTAAAGGGATTAGTTTCCTAATGCGAAAAAACAAAATTACTGTTATTGAAGGAAATGGTAAACTTGCCAGAGGTAAAAAAGTAGAAGTGACTGATGAAAAAGGAAAAGTAACCACCTACTCAGCTGAGCATATTATCATTGCTACGGGTGCTCGAGCAAAGGCTTTACCTAATATGGATATTGATGGTAAAAATATCATTGAATACCGAAAAGCCATGTCTTTGGAAAAACAACCAAAATCAATGGTAGTAGTCGGTGCCGGAGCGATAGGTGTTGAGTTTGCCTATTTTTATAACTCGATCGGAACAAAAGTTACCCTTGTTGAATTTATGGAACAAGGGCTGGTGCCAAGAGAAGATGCAGATATTTCGAAAGAATTGACCAAAATTTTTAAAAGATCAGGAATTGATGTTTTAGGAAATACTTCCGTTGAATCCGTAGATACCAAAGGCAAGGGATGCACAGTTACCGTCAAGAACAGAAAAGATGGTAAGACATCAGAAATAAAATGTGATGTTGTATTATCAGCTGCTGGTGTTACACCAAACACAGAAAATATCGGACTTGAAGCTTTAGGTATTCAAACTGATCGCGGGTTTATTCAGGTAGATGATTTTTACAGAACCAATGTTTCAGGAATTTACGCGATTGGTGATGTTTTGCCAACGCAAGCTTTGGCCCATGTTGCCAGCGCTGAAGCGATTACTTGCGTTGAAAAAATAGCGGGTCAAAATCCAGAACCAATTGATTATAATAATATCCCGGGTTGTACTTATTGTTCGCCGGAGATCGCATCCGTTGGTTATACAGAAAAAGAAGCGAAAGAAGCGGGTTATGAATTAAAAATTGGCAAGTTTCCTTTTACAGCTTCAGGAAAAGCAAAAGCCTCTGGTGCTCCAAATGGCTTTGTGAAAGTAATCTTTGATGCCAAATACGGAGAATTTTTAGGAGCCCATTTGATTGGTTACAATGTTACTGAAATGATCGCTGAGGTTGTGGTTGCCCGGAAATTAGAGACCACTGGGCATGAAATCATTAAGTCCGTCCACCCTCATCCAACTATGAGTGAAGCCCTTATGGAAGCTGCAGCAGCAGCTTACGGAGAAGTTATTCACTTATAACCTGAGTATTTAATTATCAAATTTTATATAAAAAAAGAGATGCCAATTAGTTGTTATCTCTTTTTTTATTTATGTTGGTTTCCCATTGAATTAGATATTCAGACGCATAATTTTGGTGATTAATCGATTCAGCAGGAAATGGCAAAATCTCTTCGATTTTCAGTTTTATTTCCACTTTTTTAATCAACTTATGAAATAACTGAACAAACACCGGGCTTTCAAAATCAATAAATTGTGGTTTGTAATCATCCGTTTTTGCTCTTTCATCCGTTTTAATTTCATTGGGTTTTATGGTGATAAACACTTTTGAAGGAATTTGATTTTTTCTAATCCATCGGTTAATCTTGATGAAATAACCAGATTCTGTTTCGCTGTTTTGTTTAAAAGGTAAAAAATCCATTGACACAAACCACCTCCGTCTTTGAATGATCAAATGTTTGCCAATACAAATTCGCGGTTGAAAATAGATTCTTTGATCTGCTTTATGATCAAAATAATGATTAACTATTTCTATTAAAATACTTTGGGAAGGAGACTGATAATTGAAAGTTGCTAAAAGCTGATACAAAGGCGATCTGCTTTCTAATGCTTCAAAACCCAAATCAAAAATATAGACTTTCCTTTCTGTGGGTCGATGAATCAAATCCAATTTGTTCTCTAATTCATTGTAAATAATGACTAACTCATCTATCGAAATTTGTTTTTCAGCCGACAAGGTATTTTGGCTGTCAGGCATTCGAATCTCAAAAGGTATAAGCGACGGATGAAGATTTGGATTGTAAATGGAAGCATCTACATTTTCTACCCAAAGTAAATCACTTCTTTGTTTTTCGTTCCAATCCTGAACAGCTTCCGTTATTTTTAGTGGAAATAAATGCAGAAAACGACCCATCATTTTTCCATTGCCTTCAAAAGAGTTTTCTGTAAACCCTTTGATTAAATTTCCCTCTCGAAACAGTTGAATGAAAGTTCCTCTGGAAGGCTGTTTTTCAGGAGTTTTTGTTTTATCAACTGTTTGGGATAGTGACTTGAGAAGTTCCAAGTCAATGTTTATAATTCCTTCAGCAGAAAGTTTTGAATGTTTAATTATGTCTTGTTGCCAGGCAAGCCTTAAAGTGACCGCTTGTTTACTTTCTTCAGGTTCGTTTTTTGGTTCATTTTTATAATACTGTTCATAAAAAGAAAGCAAATCGACGGTATCGCTTTTTAGATAATTTTCAAGAAATAACAGCTGTAATTTTAGTTGTCTTGAATTGAAATATAAAACATTGAGACTTTCCAAAAGATGGTCCAATTCACCAATCAATGTTGATAATTCTTTTGAATTAAAATCCGGATAAAACGGAATGCTCACATCTTCGTAAAAGAGCCGTTCGGGAGTAAATTGAAATCGATTTACTTTAAAGTGTTTGATTTGATTTGGATTAACAACTTCTTCTTTTTCAGGAGATTGGGTTTTTGAAATTAGTAATTCACTAACGTGCTTCACTAAGTCAAATGATTCAAGTTGAAGCGTTTCTCTTTTATTGAAATCTGAAATTTCAGCGATGGCAATATTTTTCTGGACTTGATCCAATGATGTTGCAAATTCCACAAGAAATTGATCATCAGCGAAACTTTCAAGAAGCTTTTTAAGCTTTCTGTCCCAAAATGGATCGAGCCCAGAAAAGGGCCAACGCCATTCCAAGAAACCATAATCTATCAACTCCAAAAAATAGGATTCAAGCTTTTCAAAGTCCGCCTCAACCACAGCATGAATATTGTTTGTTAAATTTTCAAAAACCTCCTCCTCTCCTACTTCTTTGAAGGTGTCAAAAATGAAATCCAGCAATTCATTAGACTTCATTTTTTGAATAGATTCCACGTTTTTGGTATTTAGCAAATAGGTCCATGTTTCGTCGGTTTTCCTCAAACTTGGATTTAAACTTATGGCCAGTTTTCGATAAAAAGGCGGATAATTGTTTAAAGCGTCCCGCCATAAAGCAAAAAGATGATTGTTCAAGCGAATCAGGCTTTTTGATTGAAAATCGTATTTTTCTTTTGCCTCCACCTTGAAAATCGACAAGGTGGTGAAAGTGCTGAAGGGTGAGGTTTTACTGCAAATTCTAGATAAATACTGAAGGAAAGTTCTTTCTGTTTGAAACTGTTTTTTCGCAAAAAAAGAAATATCTGCTTGTGCATATTTTTGCAATTGTTTTAAAAATGAATGACTTGACATCAAAAGACCGTTGAGGATAACTGGTTCATGAGATATTTTTTGCAGGTGTGAACGTTCCTTGATGATTTCTCTTTGATAGATGATTTCAAAATCATTTTCCAGTTCCTTCGAAATTTTCAATTCTTGATTGTAGCGATCTAAATTGTCTTCAATTTTTCTGTAAAAGGGTTTTTCACTTTCCGTTAAATTAGGTTCTAGTTTATTGGATAATTTTGCTTTTTTACCCTCTAACAGATTCTTTTTTAAATATCCCATATTTTTAAGGACAAAGCCACAATGTATTTCATCTGAATTGTTTTCTAATAATTGAAGCAGTTCTTTTTTATGGTTTTCTATGGAAAAATATTTCGCCATCAGAGCATCCATTTCATCAAATGATTGCAAACGAAGTACTTCTAAAAGATCAAATGGAAGTCCACCTATCCTGGCTAATATAAAGGGGAATAATTTCATCAAGCGCTAAAATAGGAAAAGAGATTGAAGTAATAAATCGCGAGGATTAATGATCCTCTAAAAAAGCAGTTACATTTTCAAAAACGCGTTGAATGAATCTTCTGTCTTTTGTAATGATTTCTGCAGTGCCTTGCATGAAAGGCGTATAAGGCAATTCTTTATTTTGATTGGTTATCAACACTTTATCAAGTGAAACGATGATATTTTGTACGTTATCATTTGGGAGGATCGATTTTCTTTCGACAACACCTTTTACCATGCCGTATTCCTTATATGGAAAATTGTCAAATTTTATTACCACTTCCTGTCCAACCATAACTTTTCCAGATCCTTTAATAGGTAGGGACACTTTTCCAAAAAAGCTTTGCTCAGCTTGAGGGACAATAGTAAGTATTTTTTCACCCTTTTGGACGGCTTGCTTTTCTCTGATTCTGTCGGCTAAAACAACGACACCATCTTTTGGAGCGACTAAAATATTGTCTCTTTTCCATTTTTCAATTTCACTCAACAAATTGCTAATATTACTTTTAATCGCAACAAAACTAGAATTGTCGCTTGTTCCGCTTTGGGCGTGAATGGTTTTTATTTGAGTTTGCAGGTCTGAGATTTCCGCTAATTTATCGGCATTTTGTGCATCGAGGTTTTTTAAATCAGTTTTCAGTTTGTTGACAAGGAAAGACGCTTTTTGTAATTCTCCGATCAGAGAGGGGTTATTTACATATCGTTTCTGAATATTTACAACAGCATCTTCAGCAGTTTTTAATTCCTCTTCGAGGATAGGTTTTCTTTCGTTACTAACTTTTATAGCATTTTGTAAGCTATTGATTTGGTTGTTGATGCTTTGGATATTTTGCTGGGAATAATTGGAACTGACCCCGTACCGGTAGGATTCATAATTTTTTATAAAAGTGGTATAAAAAGACTGAATAAGCCCAAGTTGTAGATTGGTTTCCGGAACAAAACTGAGCAAAGAACTTCTATCGACAATTGAAAGTTCTTCCTTTAGTTGTTGTTCCAGAAAAAAAATGTCATTATAATTTGCCTGGCCATCCAGTTGCCCTAAAATATCGCCCTTCTTTATTGGTTGACCGTTGATCACGTAAAGGGTTGAAATAGAAGCGTCTACAGCAGAAGTCATTTCGATGGGAGGATTCGCTGTGGTCAGAACTATGGGAGCTTTGATGATATCCGGATAACGGATAAAATAACTAATGAAAAGCAAGGCACAAAAAGTTAGAAAAGCTACAGTAGTTCCCCATCTGACAATCCATCGTGGAGGAGTGCCCAGTATTTCCTGGATTTCCTCGCTCCTTAATTCTATTTTTTCGTATTCCTCCATGTTATAAAATTACGGACAAATGAACTCAACTTCCGAGTTCTAATTGATTTTTAACTAAATGAAAATAAGTACCCTTTATAGCCACTAATTCATCATGCGTACCTTCTTCGATTTTCTCTCCATTATCAAGAACGATAATATTGTCGGCGTTTTTCACAGTGCTGAGGCGATGAGCAACAATGATCACGGTTTTGTTTATAAAAAACTCGTCCAGATTATGCATTATCTCTGCTTCATTTTTGGCATCGAGTGCATTCGTTGCTTCGTCCAGGAAAAAATATTCGGGATCTTTGTAAATGGCGCGAGCGATGAGAAAACGTTGTTTCTGTCCCTGGCTGAGTCCGATACCTTCCATTCCAATTCTAGTGTTGTATCCAAGCGGCATCGATTCGACAAAAGATTGAATATTTGCCAATTTTACGGAACGCAGCAATCTCTTTTTATCAATGACATCATCACCAAGTGCAATGTTTCGGGCGATTGACTCAGAGAAGATATAACCATCTTGCAGAACAGCGCTGCATCTGTCACGCCACACTTTATTCTGGATATTTGAAAGATTGATGTCACCTAACCTTACGGCGCCTTCGGTTGGTTGATAGAAGTTTAAAAGTAATTTGAGCAAAGTAGTTTTACCACTCCCACTCGCTCCTACGATTGCAGTGACCTTTCCTTTTGGGATGATTACATTCAGGTTTTTTAAAACCATATTAGAATGCTGCCCACCGTATTGAAAAGACACATTCTCCAAAACTAGATTTCCATTATCCGGAAGGATTGTGGCAATGTCTTCATTATCCTCTTCATCTTCCCTTTGATGAATTTCATTCATGCGCTCAAGGCTGATTTTCGCATTTTGAGCAGACTTAATAAAAGAAACGATTTGGTCAATAGGCGCATTGAGCTGACCAATAATAAACTGAATGGCTACCAGCATTCCCAAAGTCATATTCCCATCGATTACTGCTTTGGCTGCAATAAAAACGATAATAATATTTTTAGATTCATTTAAAAAAACAGCCCCTGACCGTTGCCATTGATCTACCGCAAGATAGTCCGTACTGACCCTGAGTAGTTTGGCCTGAATGCGTTCCCATCCCCAGCGCTTTTGTTTTTCCGCATTAAAAAGTTTGATGTCTTCCATTCCATTGACCAGCTGAATTAAAGAATTTTGATTGGCAGAAAGTTGATCAAATCTTTTATAATCCAGCTCTTTTCTTTTTTTCAAAAAGAAAAGAATCCACAAAAAATAGAGCATTGTAAATAAAAGAAAAACGATAAATATCGTCACATCAAAATATAAAAGAACAAAGGAAAATATGAAGAAATTGAAAATAGAGAATAGCGTAAACAAGGAAGCCGATGTTAAAAACTGTTCAACACGTTGATGATCATAGATTCTTTGAAGAATGTCTCCTGTCATTCGGGTATCAAAAAACCGAATGGGTAATTTCATGATTTTAATCAAAAAATCCGAAATCAAACTGATATTCACCCGAACTCCCATATGCAATAGAATCCATCCTCTGACAGCTTCAACAAAGGTCTGGCTGACAAACAAGATTCCATAAGCAATCAGAATAATATAAATGAAACTTAGATTATTTATCGAAATTCCAATATCAACGACAGACTTTAATAAAAAAGGAAAAACGACCTGAAGAATACTTCCAAAAAATAACCCTAGTCCTAATTGAAAAAGTAAATTTTTATACTTTTTGAAATAAGAAAAAATATACTTAAACCCAGATTTATTGACTTTTTGACCTTCTCTTTCATAGAAATCGGGAGTGGTTTCCATCAATAAAAGAACACCAACTGGTTCTTCGTTGAAGGAGTCGCTGATCCAGCCATCAAGAAACTCCTGCCTCGTTATTTTGAAAACGCCTACGGCCGGATCTCCTATCCAGACAAATTTTGGTGTTGCTTTGTAAACCACGACAAAATGGCTTTGCCGCCAATAGGCAATACAAGGTGTCGGAATATCTTCGATCAACCTTTCAAAGCCAATTTTTACCCCTAAAGTATGATAGCCGATTTGTTCCGCAGCATCGCTGATAGCCATGAGAGAAACCCCCTGACGATTTACAAAAGTCAGCTCGCGCAAATATTCTAAAGAATAATATCTACCATGAAAACGAGCAATCATGCGAAGACAAGAAGCTCCGCAGTCCATTTCGTCAAATTGTTTATAAAATGGATATTTTTGAGTCATCAGTTAATTTACTGGACGCATTCAGCAGTGAAATAAAATTAAACGACAATGGAGTGCTCTTGCAAAGGATGTTAATTCTAAACGCTCAAAGCTCAATAAATATACCGCATAAGTGACTTTTGTTAGAACGGTAGTCTTAATTGAGTAATGGGTATCAACGAGTTAACATTTGGAAAATCACCAATTGTCAAGTAGTGCAAAAATAAGTAAATGTGTGTTGAAAATTGGTGATCGGGTAGAAAATAGAAGCCCTTTTTGAATTGTAAAAATAATAAACATTTCACAACATTTCAAATCGCTTTTAATCAAAGACTTAAGTGGATTTGACAAAGTAAATTAGTAAGAGATTACTTTTCAAGGATTTGATTGATCCATTGCAAAGTATATTCAAAAACTTCAGATTGATTGGCTTCATTATGTATTTCGTGATATAATCCATTCCATTCTTTAAATGTAATTTCACCTTTTACTCTCTTAGAAAGAGACTGACTGCCTTTTGGGGAAATGATTTTGTCCTCTCCCCCATGCATTACAAGTGAAGGGATAGCTAATTCACCTTTATAAGTATTCAAAAAGTTAGCAGCTTTGATCATTTCCAATCCGGTATTCGAAGTTATTTTACTGTGGACCAAAGGATCATTTTTATACTTTTCTACTTCTTCAGCAACCGTCGAAATGTGATTGGGGTCCAAACCATTTTCTTGTGTGTAGGTCGGATAAATAATATTGATAATCTTTGCAAATGCAACCAAAAGCGGAGACGGATTTTTATAAAGAACAATCCACGCTCCCGAAAGGATCAAGCCAGCGATATTTGGTTTTTGCTGAATTATAAAATTCAAGGCAATATTCCCTCCCATGCTGTGTCCATACAAAAATACCGGGATATTTGGATATCGATTTTCTGTCTGCTTCAACAATTCCGCTATTTCATCCAGATAGGCTTGGTAATGAATTGTATGCCCTCTTTTACCTTCAGAAAGCCCGTGCCCCCTCCTATCGTATCCCACAAATCCTATCTCATGCTTGTTGTAAAATGAAGCCATTGGCGCATATCTTTGACAATGCTCTCCGAGGCCATGGACAATGATTATCACGGCTTTAGCTTTTTTTACATGCCAATCTTTTGCGAATATTTTTAAACCATCGGATGTAGTCCAATCAAAAGTTTTGCTTAATAAAGTAGCAGCATCCATATCCTTAATTTTTTTTTAGAAAGATAATAAAAAGAAAATGTTCATAGCTTCAAAAGTATTATCCATCTTTTTTTATTATTTAGCATATATATTCTAAAAGAGAACTAATTAAAAAAGTTATGGAGAAAAGTAAATTGAAAATCGTTTTCATGGGAACCCCTGAATTTGCAGTGCCCTCCTTAGATATTTTAGTCAAAAACGGATTTGATATTGTTGGGGTGATCACCTCAACTGATAAATTTGGGGGACGCGGCAATAAAAAATTGATAGAATCTGCTGTCAAAAAATATGCTCAGGAAAAAGATCTTCGAATTCTTCAACCAAAAAATTTAAAAGCACCAGATTTTGTGGAAGAATTAAGGAGCCTGGAAGCAGACTTGCAAGTGATTGTTGCATTTCGGATGCTTCCTGTCGTTGTTTGGGATATGCCGACATTAGGAACAATCAATTTACATAGCTCTTTGCTGCCAAAATACAGAGGAGCTGCACCCATAAATTGGGCGATTATTAATGGAGAAACTGAAACAGGAGTTACTACTTTCTTTTTAAAACATGAAATAGATACCGGTGATATTTTACTTTCTGAAAAATTGTCTATTGGAGAGGATGAAACTGCAGGAGAATTGCATGACCGGTTGATGCTGCTCGGTGCAGAAGTAGTGTTAAAAAGTGTCAAATTGATTAAAAGTGAAAATTATCAACTAAAAACTCAGGATAATTCCTTGGTTTCAAAAGCTCCGAAAATATTTCATGAAACCTGTGAAATTAATTTTGATGCTAAAACAGAAACCGTTCATGATTTCATCAGAGGATTAAGTCCTTTTCCAACAGCCTGGACCACTTTAAATAACCTGGAGCTCAAAATATATCGATCTTTAAAAGAGATTCAAGAACACAATTTACAACCAGGAAAATTAGAAACAGATAACAAAAGTTACTTGAAAATTGCAACGCAAGACGGTTTTGTTAAAATACTGGAATTACAACTGCAGGGAAGAAAGCGGATGGATATCAAAGCTTTCTTGAATGGCTACAAAATTGAAAAGGATTTTGTTGGTTAAATAATTGTGTTTGGGATCAAAATTAACCCCAAAAAATACAATTGTTGGAACCAGTAAGCTATGGGGAATGGCACTAAAAAAAACTAAAAATGGGTTGCAGGTAAAATTTCTCTGCCTTTTTGAAGAATCTTTTTAACCAACTGAACCTCTGGTAAAATAGCATCTTCTCTATTTTCATCATTTGGAATTTCCGTAGACACATTGCTATCCATATTCAAGTTCTGAACCTGACGAGTGTTGATGAAGGTATAAGAAGCAATGCTTGCAAAGATTATACAGATTAGTAAAAAGGTACGGAAGTTTGATTTTTTCATATTAAATGGGTTTGCGTATACAGCTAAAAAATGTTTCTATACAACAACCTTTATTAAAGTATATTTATTACTCGGCAAAGGTACATTATTTCGACAAATGAATTCCTTTTATATACAAAGTGACAAGCATTATTAAAAAAGGTTGCACCAGCACAAAAAGTTTATTTTTTAAAATTAATGCTAAACGATATTTCAGGCTTTAAATAAACAGTCTTTAACAGTATCTCAACAGCAAAAGACAACTTGTTCTCAAAATAAAAACGATTGAAAGCCTGGTTGGTTACACCATGAAAGAGATTAGCTGATCCGTGTATTAATTTCATCGATATGGCCTTTTGGAATGGCTTCAATCAAATGTTTGGTGTATTCTGATGAAGGATTATTATAAATATTATCAGCAGTACCAATTTCCTCAATTTTTCCATTATTCATCACGATCATGCGATCACTCATGAATTTCACTACGGAAAGGTCGTGAGAGATAAAAATATAGGTCAAATTAAATTGGTCCCGCAACTCAATTAGAAGGTTTAATACCTGCGCTTGAATAGATACATCCAAAGCCGAAACCGATTCATCGCAAATAATAAAACGAGGATTCAAAGCAAGAGCTCTGGCAATGCAAATACGCTGACGTTGTCCACCGGAAAATTCGTGCGGATAGCGGTTATAATGATTAGGGTCAAGGCTTACAGTTTCTAACAAATTAAAAACTCTTTCTTTTCTCGCTTTATCATTTTCATGCAATTTATGCACTTTCATGGGTTCAAGTATAGCATTTCCAATGGTCATCCTTGGATTTAATGAAGAATAAGGATCCTGGAAAATAATTTGCATTTCTTTCCGCAGTGGCTTCATCTGTTTATTAGACAATTGCATAATATCTTTGCCATCAAAAATCACTTTTCCTCCATCCGAGTGAGTAAGCCGGAGAATCGATCTCCCCAAAGTCGTTTTTCCGCAACCTGATTCGCCAACCAAACCAAGTGTTTCACCAGGATAAACTTCAAAACTTACATCATCAACGGCCTTTACATATTCTTTCGTTTTTCCAAAAAAACTTTTAGACTTTGAAAACCAGGTTTTTAAGTTTTCCACTTTAAGCAGAGGCTCCTGCGCTTTTAAAAACGCCAGCCTTTCGACAGTTGTCTCCGGTGAAATCATTCTTTCTTTTAAAACGCTGGAAATATTATTGTTTTTTTCAAGCAAGCTCACTTCGCCGTTTTCATTAACAATGGTTTGCATAAAATCCTCGATAACCGGTAATCTTTTCAGGCGATAGTTAAGCGGTGGTCGGCAAGCCAGCAATCCTTTGGTATAAGGATGTTGAGGGTTTGTAAATATTTGTTTCACCAGGCCTTGCTCGACAATTTTTCCTTTGTACATGACAATAACACGATCGGCAATCTCGGCGATTACTCCCAAATCATGAGTTATAAAAACGACAGAAGCGTCAACTTCTTCTTTTAAATCAACCATCAAATCAAGGATTGCTTTTTGGACCGTCACGTCCAATGCTGTCGTTGGTTCATCTGCAATAAGGATCGAAGGATTACAGGATAAAGCCATTGCTATCATGACTCGTTGTTTTTGTCCGCCTGAAAGTTGGTGAGGATAACTGCTGAAAATTCTTACTGCATCTGGTAATTTTACTTTGTCAAATAAATCCAAAGTAATTCTTTTAGCTTCTTTTTTATCTGTTTTTCGGTGCAGCAGAATCGCCTCTGCTACCTGGTCTCCACATCTAAAGACTGGATTGAGTGAAGTCATAGGTTCTTGGAAAATCATAGCAATTTCATTACCTCGATATTTTCTGAGTTCTTTTTCTTTAAGGCTTAAAAGATTGATTGGTTTATCATTTTTAGCTTGAAAAATGATTTCTCCACCGATAATTTTTCCTGGAGGAGATTGAATTAGTTGCATGATAGATAGCGCTGTAACAGACTTTCCGGATCCAGATTCTCCTACAATTCCGACAGTCTCTCCTCTGTTTAAATGAAAACTTACATCATCGACGGCTTTGACCGTTCCCTCTTCTGTACTAAAGTAGGTTTTCAAATTTTTGACACTTAACAACAATTCTTCGGGCATATTCTTCAGATAATGATTGATGTTTTGTATAAAAGATTAATTTAATCAATTGGTGTAGTATTTATGGCAAAATTTTAGTACCTAATTGATTAATTTTGAGTTTAAAGTTAAAAGGATAAACTTTATAAAAAAACATAATAAAAAAATTATAATTCTAATGAAAAAGCTTTTACCGATTTTACTTTTATTTATCATATCCCAAATCTCTTTTGCACAACTTCCTCCATTGAATATGACTTTGCACGATCAATGGGACCCGGATACGTTACCTACTGCAAGCGGAAGGGAATACAATGATATCTGGGGGTTTGTTGATTGCTCTGGTAATGAATATGCAATTATTGGTTCAGCCAGCATGGTTCACTTTTTCGATATCAATGATCCTGACAATATTGAAGAACTGGCTTATTTCCCAGGTGGCGAAGTTACGACCTGGAGAGATATGAAGACCTACAGGGACCGGGCGTATGCAGTATCGGACAATACCAGTGAGGGCTTAATGATATTTGATTTGAGTAATATTCAGGATACTATTATCAAGACTTATCACAGCAATGCGTTTTTTGGAAAATGCCACAATATTTATATTGATGAGGATAATGGAAGATTGTATGCGGCAGGTACTAATACGCAAAGCCAGGGACTGATTGTTTTTGATATTGCTACTGATCCTGACAATCCTCAACTACTAGCTTCAGTGGCTTTACCAGAAGGTGGATACGTTCATGATCTTTATGTAAAAGACAATATTGCTTATTGTTCACATGGATACTAGTGGCTTTTATGTTTGGGATTTTGGTATTCCAACCAATCCGGTCCAACGCGCTAATATTCAAACTAGCGGTCTCAATCATAGTAGCTGGTTAACTGATGATGGTAATTATGCAATATTTGCTGAGGAAATCCACTTGGCTTTGCCATTGGGAATTATTGATCTTTCAGATTTTGAAAATGGAAATATAGAAGTAATAAATACTTTTAAATTTCCATTATTGGCACCAACACATGAAAATAATGTAGCTCATAATCCATTTCATTCGTGGAGATTATGCTATTGTATCTTACTATCACGATGGTGTACAGATTTTTGACATTAGTGATCCTTTAAATGTTTCACAGGTAGCCTATTATGATACTTATGACAATGATTCCTATAGTGGATTTCAGGGTTGCTGGGGCGTGTATCCGTTTTTTCCATCTGGAGTTATTGTAGCTTCTGATATAAATCAAGGTTTACTTGTGTTAACAGCTGACAGTATTGATTTTGCTCCAGTAAATCCGAATCTGACTCCCGATGCAACTTTAATGGCTGAAATACCTTCTCCTTTTTGCGAAGGAGAAACAGCGCTTTTAACGGCAGCGTCCGGAGAAGATACCTATCAGTGGTACAAAGACGGTCAGCCAATTAGTATCAATCAAAACTTCTTATTTGTAGAAACATCGGGTAACTATTATGTTGAAATTACTGATGGGCAGTGTAATGCTGTCTCTGAAGAGATTGCAATAGCCATTGAATCAAGTCCTGATCTTTCTTCAATGCCAAGCGGTGATTACGGGCTTTGTGCAAATGAAGTTTTAACATTAGAAGCACCAGACACTTTGGATCAATACATTTGGTTAAAAAATGGAAGTATCTATCAGCAAGGAGGAAATACACTTGAGGTCACAGATGCTGGTGATTATTCGCTTATAGCTTATCTTGGTGGATGTAATTCTACTTCGGAGATCATTTCGGTTTCCATTTTGGATGTTCCTGATGCAATTATTTTAAATCAAGACCTCAGTCTTTGCGAAGGAGATCAATTGATGCTAGAAGCAAATAGTGGTGGAGATTTATATACCTGGTATTTGGATAATATTGAAATAGGCCAAACGCAGGGGAACAACTATTCCATTACCGCAGGAGGTAATTATCAGGTACAGGTAACCATTGGTGGATGCTCAGGGCTTTCTGAAGAAGTAAATATTACAGCATATGAACGTCCGGATGTTAGTTTATCACTTTTGGGGCTTAACGGTTCAGTTGATTCTAATCAAGTTTATTTGTGTTACAGCGAATCATTCGTTTTAGCGGTTCCATCTGATCCATCTTCACAGTTTCAATGGTATAAAAATGGAGCTTTGACTGGCACAAATTCCAATACTCTTGAGATATCCGAGGAAGGAGAATATTATGTGGAGGCTTTAAACAACAATGATTGTTCAAATCAAAGTGAATTAATAGAAGTAAGTATTTCACAACCTATTGCTTACATTCAATTTGATGGAGCATTATTAACCAATGTCGATATGTGGGCTTCTTATCAATGGTATCTGGATGGCACCTTGATTGTAGATGCTACGGAATCTAGCTACGCTCCTTCTTCTTCAGGAGAATATCATTGTGTGATAATAAATGATGTAGGCTGTGAATCAGTCTCAAACTATATTCAAGTCATCATTGAAGGAATTGAAAATATCACAAGTTTGATTTCTTTTTCCGTGTATCCCAATCCGGTCAATGATATTTTAAATATTGAATTAAATACAAGTGAGAGACAAAGTTTTGATGTTCAAATAATCCATGCAAATGGGCAAGTTATGACAAATAAGAATATCGATATACTTGGCCTTCAAAATGTAACTTTTAATTTAAGCGACCTCCCTTCAGGAGTTTATTTCATTCAATTAAAGACTGACGACAAACAGGCCATGCAAAGGTTCGTAAAAATTTAAAAAGTACTTTTTACAATAACCTAACGCGGATAAACTCATAATTGAAGTTTATCCGCGTTTTTTTAGCTTTTTGATTTCGAATATTTTGGTAAATTTGAGCCATTCAAAAACAGTAAAATTTATACTCAATGAAAACCATATTGTCCTTCTTTTTTATACTCACTTTTTTTATCCAAAATAGTACCGCCCAACCATTTTATGGAAAAGAACCTTTGGCCCACACTTATTCCATCGTGGCATATGATTCGATAACCGGAGATATGGGGGTAGCTGTTCAGTCTCATTGGTTTTCGGTTGGACCATTAGTTGCCTGGGGAGAAGCCGGAGTTGGTGTGGTTGCTACCCAATCTTTTGTCAATCCTGACTTTGGACCCAAAGGTCTTGAACTGTTGAAAAATGGTCTAAGCCCACAGGAAGCATTAGATTCACTTTTAAGCGAAGATGAGGGCCAAGCGGTTCGTCAAGTTGCCATTTTAAATAATAAAGGAATAGCTGCTGTTCATACCGGCGAAAAATGTATTCAAAGCGCAGGTCATATTTTGGGGGACAATTACTCGGTCCAAGCTAATTTGATGGAAAATGATAAAGTCTGGCGGGCAATGTCAAAGGCTTTTGAAAAAAGTTATAGACTGCCCTTAGCAGAAAGAATGGTAACGTCGCTTGATGCTGCTCAAGGCGTTGGAGGTGATATTAGAGGAAAACAATCTGCAGCTATACTTATCGTGAGAGCCAAGCCTACCGGGCAGATTTGGAAAGATAGATTAGTTGATCTTAGGGTTGAGGATCATAAAAATCCGGTCAAAGAATTAAAAAGATTACTCAAAGTACACCGTGCTTATGAACACATGAATGAGGGCGATCTGGCTGTTGAAAAAGGAGATATTGAAAAAGCGATGGTTGAATATAACGCTGCAAGTGAAATGTTTCCGGATAATGAAGAAATGAAATTCTGGACAGCCATTACACTGGCGAATGTGGGTAGATTAGATGATGCGCTACCCCTTTTCAAAGAAGTTTTTTCGAAAAACGAAAACTGGCGTGTGCTGACACCTCGTTTGATTGACAATCAATTATTAACAGTATCTGAAGCGGATTTAGAAAAGATATTAGTACAATAAATCAGGACTTTACCTTCATGGTGAACTGACCATTATGCATCGAGATTTCAAGATTTTCCCGGTTGCGCAGCCAATGAACCATTTGTTCACCAACCATTTCGTTTCGCCAACCTGCTGCTAGTTTTTCATCAAAATATTGAAAATCAGCTTTCATTTTTTTAAAGTCTGTGCGATTTACCACAAGATCTGGAGCAATATTTTTTTTGTAGCATTTATATTTTATGATCAGATACATGATTTCCATCAAAGCTTCATGACTTGGATTTTCCTGTGGACTCGGAGGTATCTTGTTGAGTAGTTCAAGTTCTTCTTCTTTTGGCTTCTCATGATATAATGCTTCAAAAGCATTCCAGTTTTTTTCGATGATGCGATCGGGAACTCTCCGATGATTTAACAAGGAGGCTTTTCCCGATTTCATGTTTCTAACAAAAGCTGCAATAAATTTTGCAGGTAAAATCATTTCTTTTGAGTAATTTTTTCGCTCTGCTTCCAGTCTCCTCCAGGTATATAATCGAATTAGAAAAACCTGCTCTTTTAAGTTTAACCCTAGAATAATACTGTTGTTTAAAGCCTCTTTATTTGGATCAAAATAATAAGTTTCAGCAAGTTCCATCTTTTGAAATTCTTCAACGACCCATTCTGTTCGATTTAGTTTTTCTAATTTGTTGGTAAGGCTTTTCCATAATTGTTCAAGATAAATTACATCATTCAAAGCGTATTCCATTTGCTTTTTATTGATAGGCCTGGATTCCCAATCAGAAACGGTATAACCTTTTTTCAAATGGATCTTCGTTTCCTTTTCAACCAATTGACTAAATGAAATAGGATATTTGTAACCAATAAATCCTGCGGCTACCTGGGTGTCAAAAACATTTTTAGGCAAAACGCCAAAATAAGAATTGAACAAGCGATAATCATTTTCACCAGCATGGGTAATCTTTAGAATAGCTGGATCTTCAATCATTTTCAGTAAAGGAGTGAGATCTTTTATTTTCAGGGGATCAATCAGGTAAAAACCATTTTCAGTAGCGATCTGAATCAAACAAAGCAAAGTATAATATCGCTTTTCACCTACAAATTCAGTGTCAAATCCAATCCATTCCACGTCTTTGTTTTCCAGGTAAAACTTTTCTAAGTCTTCTTCTTTTTCGATGGAAACAATTTTTTTCGTATCTGTCATCATACAGAAAATATTTATTTTCTTTAGGGTATAAAAATTAAAAGATGGCCCGCTATTATTTTATAAAAAAATAACAACTTTTCGCACAAACCATTCCTACAAAATAAGCATCTTTGTGTAAAAATTATTGGATGGGTATTTATCGTTTTTCTTCTACCTTAACTGTCAAATTGCTTAAATTTAAATATAATCGCTCTAACATATGAAATAATTTTCAGAAAATGCAAAGCTGTTGAATTAAAAAGGATAGCGTAAAATTTTCAAAATTGTAAAACCACCTTATTCTAAAAAAAAATCTTAACCCGTTTCACTTAATTTTATTCCTTTGATTCAAATTATTTACCAAAAAGGAATATCATTTTATCATAATAAAACGTAAACAACGTTAGTGATCTAACTGTTCTAAAATAAAGAAATTAAATATCATGAATATTCCAAAAGCCTTGAAACGCACGCTGCAAATATTACTGACATTTGTAGTTGTCTTAATTCTTGCTGCAGTCGCAATCCCCTATTTTTTCAAAGACCAAATTGTTGAAAAAGTAAAACAAGACATCAATAAAAATATCAATGCAAAAGTTGATTTTAAGGATGTCAGCCTTTCTTTGTTTCGTAGTTTTCCCAACTTTAGTTTTCAGCTGTCTGACCTTGAAGTCACAGGAATTAATGAGTTTGAGAACCTGAAACTAGTTGCTGCCGACAATATTGACTTCACCCTTGATCTGATGTCCGTTATCCGAAAAGATAGCCCCATAGAAATCCAGTCATTTCACTTGGATAAACCGGAAGTAAATATCAAAATTCTCCGCAATGGAAAGGCCAATTATGATATTGCAAAAGTGGATTCAACGTCAACAACTCAAACAGAAGGCGGTGGTCAAGCCTATAATTTCCTAATCAAGCTGGAAGAGTATTCAATTAATGAAGGCAGTTTTGTTTATGATGACAAACCAGGAGATATTTATGTGGAACTAACTGGGTTAAATCATGCAGGTAGTGGTGAATTTACTTCTGATGTTTATGATGTTTTTACAAAAACCAATATTGAAAAGCTGACTGCTCAATCGGGAGGTATTACTTACTTAAGGAATGCCAAGGCGGATTTGGATGTGATTTTGAATGCGGACATGAATAACATGAAATTTACTTTAAAAGAAAATCAAATTGTCTTGAATGCCATGAAGTTGGCTTTGGATGGATTTGTACAGATGGAAGGTGATAATATCAACATGGATCTAAGATATGCTGCGCCTCAAAATAAGTTTAAAAATTTCCTTTCTCTCATACCCAGTGCTTATACGGCTGATTTTAAAGACGTACAGGCTAATGGCGACCTAGAGTTTAATGGTTTTGTCAAAGGGGCTTATAATGCTTCGACCGGACAGATTCCGGCTTTTCAGGTGGACTTAAAAATAGCCAATGCTGATTTCAAATACCCGGATCTGCCAATTGGTGTTTCCAATATCAATACACAAGCGAGAGTTAATAGTCCGAGTAGTAATTTTGATAAAATGACCATCGATGTTCCAAAATTTAATATGCAATTGGGAGGCAATCCTTTTGAAGCTGTTTTTAAACTAAAAACACCAATTTCTGATCCAGATATTGATGCAAAATTAAAGGGTGTTATCAATTTGGAAGAATTAGCGAAAGCTTTTCCAATGGAGGGAGTCAAAACTTTGAACGGGTTGATTACTTCCAATCTGATCATCAAAACCCGCTTGTCTTTTATTGATAAACAAGATTATGAAAATATTGATATGAGCGGCGATCTGCAAATTGAGAACATGAATTATTTGTCAGAAGGTCAGCCAGCAGTAAAAATCAAAGATATGCAGATGGGATTTAATCCTAAAAATGTAAATCTGGGCAATTTTGAAGCACAGCTTGGGAAAAGTGATATTAAAGCACGTGGCACGATTGATAATATTTTAGCCTACTTCTCTCCTGAAAAAACCATGAAAGGTGATTTGGTTTTTCGTTCCAATTATTTTGATGCAAATGAATGGATTCCTGAAGATGAGACGCCTTCAGCTGTTACTTCAACAGATACTGAAACACCAACTAAGGTTTTTGATCAATTTGATTTCACACTAGATGGAAAAGTTGATAAGATTCTTTATGATGTATACGAGCTGGACAATACTTCTTTCAAAGGAAATATCACGTCAAATCAAGCCAAGGTGGCGTCTTTTTATACCAAAATTGAAAATAGTGATTTTCGTTTAAACGGAACTTTTGATAATATCTTCAATTATTTATTTGAAGAGGAGACCTTGTTTGGGAAATTTGATCTGGTATCTAATTATATTGATCTCAATCAATTTATGCCCGAAGAAGGAGTTTCAGGGGAGCCACAAGCTAAAACAATTGCTGACGAAGAGCCTGAACTTGAACCAATCGTTGTTCCTGAAAAAATTGATTTTGATATCAATGCGGATATTGGCAAAATTCGTTACACGGATATTGATCTTAAAGATGTAAAAGGAAAGGTCTCGGTAGAAAATGAAACAGTGGCCTGTAAAAATTGTACAGCGAAAACAATGGGCGGATCCTTTACAATGGATGGTTCTTATAATAGCCAAAACAAAAAAAATCCTGCTTTTGATTTAAAATACAATGTAAATAGTTTCGATTTTCAAGAGGCATTTAACAGACTCAATACCTTTGCTATTTTGGCTCCAATTGGGAAGTATATTACCGGTTCATTTAACACAAAAATGGAAATGAACGGAACTGTTGGTAAAGACATGTTTCCAGACCTGGGAACCATTTCAATAACTGGATTCATTGAGACTTTAAATGCGCTGGTCAAAGGATTTAAGCCTATTGAAGAGTTTAGCAGTTTGCTCAATTTACAGAATTTAAAAAATCTTAAACTTCAAAATACGAGAAATTGGTTTGAAGTAAAAGACGGAATGGTAACCTTGAAAGACTTTGATTATGACTATCAGGGAATCGCTATGGAAATTGGAGGCTCACATGGGTTGACATCTGATATGAATTATAATATCAAAGCAAAGATCCCACGGAATTTGTTGGAAAAGAATGCCGTTTCTTCTGCAGCAAACCAAGGCTTAAAATTGCTGGAAAAAGAAGCTTCTAAAATTGGAATCAATCTCAAAGCAGGTGAATTTGTCAATGTTCTTTTCAACATTACCGGCACGTTGAAAGATCCGAAATTCAAACTCAATTTATTGAATGCAGAAGGTGCAGCGACGTCTTTAAAAGATATCGCGAATACTGTTGTCAAAGAAGCGGTCGATACCGTAAAAGCGATCGCCAAAGAAAAAATCGAGATTGTAAAAGATACGGTTTCAAAAGTCATTGATACCACGAAAGAAGATTTAAAAAAGAAAGCAGATGCAGAGATTGCTAAATTGCGGGCTGAAGCAGACAAACAAGCCAAAAGCATTCGGGATGCTGCCAAGAAACTATCTGAAGAAACGCAAAAAACGGGCTACGAAAACGCTGATAAATTAATCGCTGAAGCAGGCAACAATATTCTCAAAAAGAAGGGAGCCGAAATTGCGGCAAATGGCCTAAGAAAAGAAACCGACAAAAAAGTTAATCAGATTATTGAGGAAGGAGACAAAAAAGCCCAGGCCATCATCGATAATACCGAAAAACAAGCGGATGCCATTCTCAAAAAATATGGACTTGAATAAGCGTTAATAAAGTTAGAAAGTTAAGCGGTTATTTTTTTGTGTTCTTAACTTTCTAACTTCTTAACCTCCTGATCATATTTTCTTACATTAGCGGTGAAATTAAAATCTTCATTTTAAAACATCAGTCATGCTCACTGCTATTTCTCCAATTGATGGCCGTTATCACGAAAAAACAAAGGAATTATCAGCTTATTTTTCGGAATATGCCTTGATAAAATATCGGGTTTTTGTTGAGATCCAATACTTCATTGCCCTCGCCCAGTATCCTTTGCCGCAGTTGGAAAATTTTAATTTAGATTTAGTAGAACAACTAGATGCTATTTTTGAAGATTTTAGCATTGAAGATGCGGAAAGTATTAAAAAGATTGAGAAAACCACTAACCACGATGTCAAAGCTGTGGAGTATTTTTTAAAATCAAAATTTGATGAATTAGGAATAGGCCAATTCAAAGAATTTATCCACTTTGGCCTGACTTCTCAAGACATTAATAATACGGCAACACCACTACTATTAAAAAATGCGATCGAAGATATTTACATCCCTCAACTTGATCAGTTGCGAAATCAATTAGCTGATTTTTCTGAAGAATGGGCCGTTGTTCCGATGCTGGCCCGAACTCATGGACAACCTGCTTCCCCTACCCTTTTGGGTAAAGAATTTCGCGTTTTTCTAGAAAGACTTGACGTGCAGTTGGTCCAATTGAAATATGTTCCTTTCAGTGCCAAGTTTGGTGGTGCAACCGGTAATTTTAATGCGCATTATGTGACTTATCCATCGACAAACTGGAAGGCCTTTGGCGATAATTTCGTAAGTGAATATCTCGGTCTGACACGATCACAATTCACTACTCAAATTGAACATTATGACAATCTTGCCGCGATGTTCCATGTTTTGAGTAGAATTAATACTATTCTGATAGATCTTTGCAGAGATATCTGGACCTATATAAGTATGGATTATTTTAAACAAAAAACGATTCAGGGCGAGATTGGTTCTTCGGCAATGCCTCACAAAGTCAACCCGATTGATTTTGAAAATGCAGAAGGGAATTTAGGCATCGCAAATGCAATTTTTGGCCATATGGCTGATAAATTACCTATATCTCGTTTACAAAGGGATTTGACTGACAGCACTGTTTTGAGGAATATCGGAGTGCCGATGGGTCATACGATTATTGCTTTCAAATCAATTTTAAAAGGTTTTTCAAAGCTCCTTCTCAATGAAGAAAAAATGAATGAAGATCTGGAAAACAACTGGATGGTCGTGGCAGAAGCCATTCAAAATATCCTTCGCCGTGAAAATTTCGAAAAGCCTTACGAAGCTTTGTTAAACCTAACTCGTGGTAAAGCAAAAGTAACCCGTGATGATATCCATGAATTTATTGAAAATTTAGATGTTAGTCCAAGCGTTAAGGAGGAATTGCTTCAGATCACTCCGCAAAATTATGTCGGTGGTTAATTTATTTCGCTAAAAGTAGTCTCTATCATTATTTTCAATTAATTTTCATTGATTTCATCCTTGCTCTGCAGGCTTTCGATAGAGGGTGCTTTCCAACGCTCAAAACCTATCGGTGTGTCTTGAGCTTTGCGAATTGCTTTACCACTTCTTTGTTTATCATATATCATGGCAAAAGTCATAATCAAACCGGTTGCAATGATAATAAATAAAAGGACTCCTGCTTCAAATCCTGCAACTTCTAATTCTTTTGGTATAGCATAAAATAATAGAATTGTGATTAATCCACGTGGAGCAACAAATAATTGTGGTATAATATCCCCCCCTACAAAAAGTCTTAAAATAATAAATCGGATCAAGTAAATAGAAAGTAAAATCAACCCACTGATGATGACGACATTTAAACTTGCCAAAGAAGCAAGAGAGATGGTAAGTCCGAAAATAACGAAGAAAAAAGTACGAACGACAAAGGCGGTTTCCATGGTGATAATGTGCAAACCATCGTAGATGTCTTTTGCCTTATCCAGATGTAGCCACTTAGAGAGCGGCCCTTGAAAAAACAATTTCATATTGGCGATGAGCAAACCAAAAACCAAGATGATAATCAGTGAGGAAAGGTGCATTTTTTTACCCAAAGAATATAGCAAAAGTAAAACTGCAATCAGTAAAAATAACTTCACATGGCTTTTGATGTTCTGAAAAATTAAAACAATCAGATAGCTTGCTACCACCGATAAAACAATGGTTAAGCCAACATTTAATACAAAACCTCCAGCACCGCTGGAGTGTTCGGAACTCTCCTGGCTACCTATTAAAAAATAAAAAAGCATGATGCCTAGAATATCTGAAAACGTACTCTCATAAATATGAAACTCTTTTTTTGTTTCATTCAAACCTACAACACTCGGAATAATGATGGCACTTGACAAGATGGATAAAGGAGTAGCATAAATCCAGGCGGAGTTCATATCCATGTCAGGAATGAAACGATTTAAAATTAAAGCAGCAACCCAGGTAGAAGCTATCAGTCCAACCAGGGCAATAAAAAAAGCTTTGGCGATGGGTATCAGTTTCTCTTTTTTCAGTTTAAGTTCGAGGGCTGCCTCAAGTACAATCATTATTAACCCGACAATGCCCAGGACTTCAAGCATCGGGAAAAAATTTATCTCCTCGCTGACCGTTGCTTCCAATACGAATTTTAAAATTATTCCTAATAAAATCAGCATAAGTACTGATGGAATATTCGTTTTTCGCGACATTTCGCCGAAGAAGAAAGATAAGATGATAATAATCGAAGCTTCTATAATTAAATTATAAGAATTTAATATTTCCATTTTTTAGTTTTTAATTATGCGCTAGATGCATTCTTTTTTCTAATTTATAATTGAACAAACATAACCCCAATCTTTAATAAGCGAAATTAATTGATGCAAATGAGATTCTTCTTTTACGAGAATACGGACAAGGATTTGCCCCTCATCGTTTCCGGAAGGCAACAATTCTGGTTTATGGTTCCAGTCGAGATAAGGACTTGTAAGGAGTAAATTCATAAAATGTGAGATGGATAAAACCTTGTCATTTTCCGTTTTTGGTTTTATTCTTAAATGGTAAATCCCTCCTATTTCTTCACTGGAAACCAACAAATAACCTTCTTTAAGCATGCTAGAATAAGAGATAAAATGAAGTCCCTGATCTGTTTTTAATTGTAAACCCAACCGCTCTATTTTATAAATAATTCCGGCTAAATTACCAACGCTTACTTCTTTATTAATCGAAATGCTTTTATCAACCCGGACTATTAGTCCATTTAAATAGTTTTGAACCTGAAGAAATCCAGCTGTAAATATTCCACCGATTATAATACCATGAAATAAGGGATTAATTAGAATGAAAATACTTGCCAATACAGCAATTGCCAAAGGCTCGAAAACAAGTAAGAGATTTCGTACCAGACCGGCAACTGATGATTGGTAATTTCCAAGAAAATCAC
Source organism: uncultured Saprospiraceae bacterium (assembly GCA_963793295.1). Classification (GTDB taxonomy): domain Bacteria; phylum Bacteroidota; class Bacteroidia; order Chitinophagales; family Saprospiraceae; genus JAHDHW01. Next base: position 200,185 of record CAWBZX010000032.1, read on the forward strand.
CTCTTTTTAAAACTCGGTCTAAAAAATTGAGGATAAACCAAAAGGCAATTAAGAATAAGGTGGCAGTTAGAAAATCCGCCCAATTCACCGAATTGTTATTTATTGTTTCCATGTCAGTATTTTAGGGTTGATTATAAAATTGGAGGTAATTTTTTCCTTCAAGCATCCTGCATAAATCATTGGAAACCATCTCGTTGATCTCAAGCATCCCATCTGGAAGCCTGAGGAGCAAACCCAAACCTAAAAGTCTTTGCAGGATGACAGCATAACTATTATTATACGCGGGTCCAAAAAGTTTACGAAGATGATATTCGTTCGTCTTTCTTTCCCTCATAATCAAAGTGAGCAACAAACCTGTGTTGGAGTCAATAAAATCCGGCAACGCATAAGCTGGAATCCATTCATGATAAATTGCATCATTATTTATTTTTTTGGAAGTAACAGACCAATAATTAAGAGCTTCGCCAATATTTCCATCAGATATTTGGTAAATCTTGGCAATCATTTTTCGAAAGTCATTTGGCGGAATTTCCTGACCGTCAATCGTCATCATTTTTTTATGCGTTGCTCCATGCCTTAAAACTATAGCCTCATGAATATTCTCCAGGCTCATCCTGTCCATATTAATTTCGGATTGAAATGCTTTCTTTATATCAAAAAAACGATTTAAGTAGGCTTTAAACCAGTTGCTCATGGATACTAAAAAGAAAATATCATCTGAGTTTTCATCGATAAATTCCAATAACGTTTGGATGTTTCGACTAATCGGAAACTGTGGATGGCTCCATAATTCAAGATCATCAATCCAAATCAGTGAAGATTGGTTGAGGGTATGTTTTTTAATAAAGTTGAGTGCTTCTTCCAGATCACAATTAGTGTTCATTCGTCTGCCACTCACCGTGATAGTAGAATATGGAGTAAGTAATATCGAATGATTGCGAAAAAAACGATTAGCCACTGCATGACCGAATAGTGATTTGCCAGAGAGCCGTTGGCCGGTTACGGCAATCGCTCCTCGGAATCCGTCTTTCCAGTTAGAAATTATTGTTTCCGAATGTTTGATTTCTGATTCCCGTCCAACCCAAAAAGTTTCACCGATAAAACCTTTGGTTAAAAAAATGCTTGTGTAATACTGGTTTTCTGGATCTGGTTTTCTGCATTTTACGAAGCGTATTATTTTTTCAGAAGTACTTAAAGAGGCTTCCTCTTCAACAGTTTTTTGAAATCGCCGAATAACACTCAGCTGTTTTGTAAGCCAAAATTTTACTTTATCTAATAAGCGTATGTTTCTTAGTTTAAACTGATTAACCGTTGAATATAAAGGCATTTTTAAAAAAACATTATCTGCCTGATAAAATTTGGTTATTTTAAATTCATCCTGGAGTCTGTTTTTAATGATTTTTTGGAGACTAATTATTCTTTTTTCGGCCTCTGCTGATTTATTAAAATAAGTATTTAGAAACTGTTTGAATTCATCAAAGGTAACCTGCTGTGTTTTTATATCCTTCAATTCTGTAGAAATGACCGCCATTCGGTTTTGAATATGAAAAACGGACATTTTTAGGCTATTTTGTGCGTCTTCCGTTAGTTCCCAAATTTCATAGATAACGGGCATGATTTCAGATTCCAACCATTGTTTTACCAGCCTTTTAAAGTTTACTTCTCGCAAATAAATAACACCCCTGTCAATATCAATTGGAATCTGGTTTTTTTTAGGCCAAAGGTTAAAAATCTCTTCGATTGAATCGGTGAATAACTCTCCATAATTTGGAATATTCAATTCGCTTTCCAGGTCCTCGAGCTTAGCTGCCAATCTTCCTGGCCTTAGTTCTTTTTCGGTTTCAAAAGCATCTTTGATTAATTCAATGGTCAAATCGCCTTTTGCCTTAAAATGGATATTATTTTCTTTACAGGTTTTAATACTATTTTCAATTAACTTTTGAATATTCTGAAACCCTTCAGCAACTTTTTTAATCTCCCCAAAATAATTTAATAAATCAAGACATTGCTCAGCCACTTCTTTGATTTGATTGCGGTATAGAGGCCAAGGGTTCTTTTGTAATTTCCAGCGATTGATCCGCTTTTCTATGACTCTTTTCTGGGTTCCCCCTTTTTCATAATCTTGCGTTGGCAATTTTTTCAAATCCTCCACAGCAGCTATTATCACATCTTTGGATTGAAGACGAAGGGTTTTTAAATCATCGTGTGTAGCATAGCCATCTGATCTTAAAAAATAGGCTTTTTGACTTTGAAATAGAATGTTGCAACATAGAATAAGAAATGATTTGGCTGCATCTGCCCAGATATAATTGTTGAAGTAATGCTCATAATCTGAATCAGTTGGTTTTGTGTTTTTTTCTAATAGTATTGAATGATGATAATCACCCAGGGCAATCATTTCTTCGGAAAGCCGCAGCGCATATTTTGCTAGAGATTCCATGTAAACCCTGGGATTATTAGTTTCCCAAGTTATGTCAATACTTTCCTCTAACATTTCTTCAAAACCGGTAAGAAGCGTCTGAGCATTTTCCATTCAAAAAATCTTAATTGTGTTTTTCGTAATAAATAAGTGGAGTTTTGTATTACAAAGCGAAATTGTATTTAAATATTTTTTAAATCATAGGAATTATTCAAAAAAAGGATTAAATATGTAATAAAGGTAAATTAAACATTATTATTTAAAAGTTTCAAAACCTTTTTCATTTGGTCCAAAAATATAAATTTTATTGAGAGAAACGCTTATTTTTTCAAAGTCATGAAAGAAAGACTAAGGGTTTTAAAATGGTCACAAAATTTTAGGTTCATTTTTTAAAAGCATGCATTTTACTTGTAAATTATTAAGTAAATAAGGGTAGACTTTTTCATAAAATCAAAGATTAATGAATTCCTTCTGTCTTAAAAAAAACAGCTTTTTGTTAAAATTGAAAATCTAAATTTTTTCTGTTTATTTAAAACATTTTATCTTCCTGCCGCTAATCCTTCATTTCATCTTTAAAAATTAAAATAATTCTTCTAACTTTAAGAGTTGAACACAAAATCTAAATATGTCAGATAATTTAAGCGAACTCTCCGGAAGAAAAGGCATTGTTGATAATCTTTTCGAAAAGATGGGAAAGGCTGCTATTGATACTGGAACTCCTACGCAGGAAGACCTTGACCAATTAGCCGAAGAATTTTTGATGGGTAAAGCAAATACCTACGGTACGGCTACCTTTTATGACTTTATGAAGCCCGAAAATAAAGGCAAAAAAGTGTATGTCTGTAATGGATCCGCATGTTTGTGTGCTGGTACCCAGGATCAGGTCCATCATAATCTGGAAACGTATTTTATTGAAGAAGAGATTGGTCATATGACCTGCTTGGGCCGTTGTCACGAAAATGGTGCTTTCCATTATAAAGGGAAAAACTATTCCGCACGATCCAAAAGTGAGATGGATGCTATTTTTAAAGGAAGTTCCGATACATTGAATAAGGACAGTTATAATGTACAGACTATCGGTAAGCAAATCCTCACCATTCCTTCTGATGGAATAAAATCTATCGTTACCTTATTTGAAAAAATGGTAAAGCAGGACGCTGAAGATGTCCTTACGGAATTAATTAAAGCCAATTTAAGAGGACGAGGTGGTGCTGGTTTTCCGATCGGTTTAAAACTTGAAGGTTGCCGAAATACGGAAAGCGATACCCGGTTTATCATTTGCAATGCCGATGAAGGTGACCCCGGAGCTTATTCTGACCGCTACTTACTGGAGCAGCATCCCTACAAACTTTTACTTGGAATGATGATCGCCGGTTATGCTGCCAATGCGAATTGGGGAGTCCTTTATATTCGGGCTGAGTATCCGGAAGCGATTGAAATCTGTGAAAGCGCCATTAAAGATTTTCAGGATAATAATTTGCTTGGTGAAAATATCAGAAACAGTGGATTTAGTTTTGATTTCAAAATTATAAAAGCGCAGGGAGCTTATATCTGTGGAGAGGAAACGGCCTTGATTAATTCAATTGAAGGGCAGCGACCTGAAGTGAGAATCCGGCCTCCCTACCCTACGCAAAAAGGATTATTCAACAAACCTACAGCTGTTAATAATGTCGAAACACTCGCTGCTTTGCCCTACATTTTAGAGAATGGAGGAGATCATCACGCTACCATTGGCTCCGAAAAATCAAAAGGGACCAAGCTAATGTGTTTGGATAGTTTTTTTAATAAACCCGGGATTTATGAAGTGGAAATGGGAACGCCTTTGAGTAAAGTGATATATGAATTTGGAGGAGGTTTTAAAAAGCCGGTAAAAGCCATGCAAATCGGTGGTCCACTTGGAGGAATCGTTCCTGTGGAAAGTGCGGACGACTTAACAGTTGATTTTGAATCTTTTGCAAAAAACGGCTTTTTGTTGGGCCATGCCTCCGTGGTTTGTATTCCTTTAGATTTTCCAATGGTTAAATATTTAGAACATCTTTTTGAATTTGCAGCTTACGAAAGTTGTGGAAAATGTTTCCCTTGCAGATTGGGAACAAAACGGGGCCAGGAGCTTTTGACAAAAGCCATCACATCTGAATATCAAATCGACAAAGTATTATTTTTTGATCTGTTGGATACGCTACAAAATGGTTCACTTTGTGCACATGGAGGTGGAATTCCGTTGCCAGTAAGAAATGCCATGCATTATTTTGAAGAAGAGTTAAGAGAGTATTTTTATTAGATATTTTGAACCCGAAAATTCGTTATCTATTTAATTTGAATGATCAGAGAAACGGAAACCTTTCTTTTTCGTAAATTATAAGAAAGTAATAATATGACTACCAACCCAAAAGTAAAAACGAAGTTCGCCTACATCAATGATATGCCTTACGAAATCAAGGAAGGCGAAACGATCCTATCTTTTCTAAAAAGATATCAAGGTGAAAATACAGTGCCTACGCTTTGTGATGCTCCAAATTTGAAACCCTTTGGTTCTTGCAGAGTTTGCAGTGTTGAAGTTTCTCTGGAAAAGGATGGCAGGCGGAAAACCATGGCTTCGTGCCACACCCCAATAATGGACGGCAGTTTTATTTATCCAAACTCTAAAAGTGTTCGTGCGCTTCGTAAAAACATTTTGGAGTTGGTCATTACTGACCATCCTTTGGATTGCCTCACTTGTGAAGTAAATGGAAATTGTGAATTGCAAAGCGTGGCTGCACAAGTTGGAATTACCGGAGTTCGGTATCCTGAAGGCGAAAATCATTTGAGCAAACAAAAAGACTTGAGCCATCCTTATATGGTTTCCGATATGTCAAAATGTATCAATTGCTATCGCTGCGTAAGAGCTTGCGATGAGGTACAGGGTGAATTGGTTTTGAGTATGGCTGGAAGAGGTTTTGACAGTCATATTGTAAAAGGAAATGACTTGTCTTTTATGGACTCTGATTGTGTCAGTTGTGGTGCTTGTGCTCAGGCTTGTCCAACAGCAGCTATCTCTGATGTCTTCAAGTCTAAATCTGCATTGGTTGCTGAAAAAACACGTACAGTTTGTACTTATTGTGGCGTTGGTTGTAATTTGGAAGTATCATCAGCAGATGGTGAAATTTTCAGTATACAAGCACCCTGGGATGCAGAGGTTAATCAAGGACATACTTGCCTTAAAGGCCGTTTTGCCTTTGGTTTCTATGATCATCCTGATCGGCTCAGGGAACCAATGATTAAAAAGAATGGAGAATTTGTAGAGGTAAGCTGGGATGAAGCCTATGATTATATCGCCAACAAACTAAATGGTTATAAAAGAGAATTTGGCCCGGATTTCTTGGCTGGAATTTCTTCTTCCCGCTGTACGAATGAAGAGAATTATCTGATGCAAAAATTTATGCGGGCAGTAATTGGGACGAATAATATTGATGGATGTGCCAGAGTTTGCCACTCTCCTACAGCGCTTGGGATGCAAAGAACATTTGGAACTGGAGCAGCTACCAATTCAATTGAAGATTTGAAATACACGGATTGCATTATGGTCATCGGTGCGAACCCAACTGATGCGCATCCTGTGACTGGGGCAAAATTGAAACAGCATGCCATGAAAGGAAAAATGACTATTGTCATTGATCCACGAAGAACTGAAATGGCAAGATATGCGCATTATCATCTTGCGCTTCGTCCAGGAACTAATGTTGCTGTTTTAAATATGATGATGCATTATATTATTGAGGAAGGATTGGCTGATAATGACTTTGTTGAATCACGAACAGAAGGTTTTGATAAATTTCTAAACGAAATCAAAAATATCAATATCGATGAAATGGAGAAGATTTCGGGAGTTGATCGAAATTTGGTGAGAGAAGCAGCTATTGCTTATGCTTCTGCTGATAAAGCAATGTCCTTTCATGGATTGGGTGTTACAGAACATTCTCAAGGAACATTTGCAGTAATGCAGATTGCCAATCTTGCAATGCTAACTGGAAATATCGGTCGTCAAGGGGTCGGTGTAAATCCATTGAGGGGACAGAACAATGTCCAGGGAAGTGCTGATATGGGCGTTCAGCCGCATCAGGGAGCTGGTTATCTTGATGTTACAAAACCTGAGATTAATAAGCGTTACAAAGAGTTTTACGGTGTAGAGGTACCAAAAGAAATTGGTTATAAAATTCCTGAGATGTTTGATGCTGCTATTGCTGGTCAATTAAAAGCAATTTGGATAATCGGTGAAGATGTGGTTCAAACAGATCCAAATACGCAAAAAGTAATTAAAGCCATAGAAAGCACAGACTTGGTCATTGTGCAGGAACTTTTTATGACAGAAACTGCAAAATATGCTGATGTTCTTTTACCCGGCGCTTCTTTTATTGAAAAAAGCGGAACCTTTACCAATGGAGAACGACGTGTTCAGCGGGTGAATAAAATTGTTGAACCAGTTGGTAATTCTAAAGCTGATGGTCAGATTATCGTGGATATCATGAATAGAATGGGCTATCCTCAGCCAGATTATACTCCTGATGGAATGTTGGAAGAAATTTCTCAAATCGTACCTTTCTTTGCAGGAATTAAGTGGGATGAGCTAGGTAAAAATGGAAAACAATGGCCTGTAGCGCCAGATGGTACTGATACTAAAATTTTGCATCTTGAAGAGTTTAAAAGAGGAAAAGGATACTTTGAATTTCATCCTTTTGAAGAAACTGTTGAAATCACCGAACATGGAAAAGATTATCCATACATTTTGACCACGAATAGAGAACTGGAGCATTATAATTGTGGCGCGATGACTCGTCGAACTGGAAATGTCGAAATCCTAACTGATGATTATTTGATGATTAATCCAAAGGATGCTTCAGAAAATTTAATCAATGATGGTGAAATGGTTTGCCTGGAATCTCCACGCGGCAAAGTTGATATTAAAGCAAGAATTACTGATGAAGTTAATCCTGGGGTTTTGAGTACCACTTTCCATTTTCCTGAAATCATGGTCAATAATATTACTTCTGATGTTCATGATTCTGAGGCAATTTGCCCGGAATATAAAGTAGTTTCAGTTCGAATTCGGAAAAGTAAAGGAAAATATAAGGCTGTAGAAAGTTAAGGATTGTATTTATAGACCGTAAACTTCCCGTAATTAAAAAACCTCAAAAGCGATTTGCTTTTGAGGTTTTCACATTTTTAATCACAATCAATGATTAATAAACAAATTCACCATATTGACTTTTTATAGTCACTTTTTCTCCCTTATATTCTTCTACATGACCAATTATCTGGGCATCTATATTAAAACTTTTCGAGATATCGATAATTTCCTGGGCATATTTTTCAGGTAAATAAGCTTCCAATCGATGACCCATGTTGAACACCTGATACATTTCTTTCCAACTGGTTTCAGCCTGCTCCTGGATCATTTCAAATAAATAGGGCGTTGGTAGCAGGTTGTCTTTTATTATGTGTTTGTTGTTAACAAATTTTTGAACTTTAGTCTGGCCTCCGCCGGTACAATGGATCAAACCATTAATTACTTTACGATGCGATTGCAGCATTTTAATTAAAACTGGTAAATACGTTCTTGTAGGAGAAAGAATCAATCTGCCGACATCTAAATCTTCATTAACTCCTTCAATAGTAATTTTATCAGTTAACCGCTGAACGCCCATGTATGCAACTTCTATAGGCATTCCACTGTCATAACTTTCCGGAAACATGTCAGCATAATCATAATTTAAAACATCATGACGCGCAGAAGTTAAACCATTGCTACCGGTGCCTCCATTATAATGATCTTCATAGCTTGCCTTTCCGGAAGAGGCCATTCCAACAATGACGTCTCCGGCTTTGATATCATTGATAATCAACTCATCGCGCCTCAATCGGGCAAAAGCGGTATAACCAACATCAATTGTGCGAACAATATCTCCAACGTCTGCGGTTTCTCCTCCAGCCAAATATGCACCGACGCCAATACTATTCAGCATTTCCAAAAAATCGTTGGCAGCGTTGATAATAGTACTAATAACTTCTCCAGTGATCAATCGTTTGTTACGGCCAATTGTCGAGGACAAGATAATATTATCGATCGCTCCAACACAGGCCATATCGTCAAGATTCATGACAATAGCATCCTGTGCAATTCCTTTCCACACGTCCAGATTTCCTGTTTCACGCCAATACATATAAGCCAAGCTGGTTTCGTTGTAGATATGGCA
>CAWBZX010000033.1:0-10053 GCA_963793295.1 uncultured Saprospiraceae bacterium
ATGCCCCATCAAGCATATGAATTTTTATTTGTTGTCCCAGATTATTTAAAAGACTGATCTTCAAATCTGTCACCTGATCAAAATTATACATCAAGTTGGTTGCGTGTTTTGCTGGATTAGGAGCGATTGAAATAGCCGCGCCGAATGCCAAATCATCTGTACCCACAACACAATCTGCACAACTGTTGTAACAAACCAAATCAATGCTCATATCCATATCACCGACGATCACATAACGATGACCGGTAGATTCTAAAGTGCAATCTGTTGGAATCATATCTTCCGGATTTGCTGCACCATTTGAATAAACATATTCCACGGTATCGCCAACTGCAATATCATAGGATTTTGACCAGGTGCCATTACCGACATCAATCATAAGTTCTTCTGTCCAGTTGTTCATTTCACCAGAAATATATACGCCATCACCTGCGACAGTTTCATTGGCCATGTTCACGTTGAAAGCAATATTGACCGGACCCACTACCGGAGGTAAACTGATAAATCGAATCGCATCGAAGTAGGCATTATGAATAGCTTGTGCAGAGAAAAAGTCGATTGCGCCGATTTGATTTCCGGCATAGGCTACATTATCCAATACGACGTTGCCATCAACCATAAAGGTATGCGTACCATTATCAAGATCGATCATACTAACAACAGGGAACCAAGCGTCTTCAGGATGGGTATAAGTTTCTCCCGAGACTAACGCCCCCATTCCCGCAGTATAAGGTCCATTTGGACCATTGGTATTGAAATAGGCTTCCATATTCCATTGCAAACCTGGCGTTTCATCGTTTTGGATATTGTGATAACCTGAACTTCCGGATGGGACATACATCTGCCATTCCAACCTCCAGTTACCTGAAGTTTGATTACCTAACAATAACAAAACATCCTGATCACCGGTATTACCAATGTACATGGAATTACTTCCATCATAGGCCTGATCAGAACTAACGATACCGTCTTCAGCACCACCCAGTGTACCGCTCCAGGTTGTCCACCAGGGAGCCTGTCCGCCCGTGGTAGAGCCAGTTGCATAGGTTTCGTAACTATCACAAATTAGTGCATCAGCCGGACAGTCAGGAATAGCTTTAAACAGTACATCATCGATATATTGAACCGTACCGGCATTTCCAAAAAAGTTTATAGCGCCCAATTGGAGCATACCCGATTGGGTAAAAGTTCCCCAGCTTGCCGGCCAACTGTAAATCTCTTCACCATTTATAGTATAAACGATCCAATCGTTAGTCAAATCAACATTCAAAGCAATATTCATCCAAGTATCAGCAGTCCAGTTGTGAGTAACTACATCGGCGGCACCTGCATCCAGTGTAGCTGTCCCATCACTAAAAAATTCTACTTGCATTCCAAATTCTCCTCCAGGATTACCCTCTATTTTCTGAGTATTAAAATAGCCTGTATTTCCCGATGGAACATACATTTTCCAGGTCAGGTAGAAGTTACCGGTAGTCTGGTCTCCTAATAGCAACAACATATCATCACCATTGGCTTCAGATATTAATAAGGACTGAGTCCCGCTATTGGCATTTGCATCGCTTACTACAGCATCATCAGCAGCACCGGGAGTACCACCCCAGGGGTTCCAGTGTGCAGCCTGCGCTGATATACCCCCCAGGGTATATCCTTCAAAATCATCACAAATGATGGCATTAGGATCCGGGCATTGGCCTATGAGAAATGTTGTGATTAAAAAAAATGTGCTAAAAAGCACTGAAATCTTTTTTGTAAAGTTGTTGTTCATAATATTCCTATTTGATTAAATAATGTTGTAATATATAAATTCTGATTGTTTTATTAAAAAATCAGTTCATGATTATTCTTCGATGTCTTCCATCAGGAGTTTTAAGAGTACTCCATTAGTCCAACCAAAACCATCCTGCAAAGGATATTCTCCTCCTCCGGCCTCCAGGCTGATATCTACGACATTGTATTTTTCAACCATCTTGCCCGTGTTTTTATAAACCTTCACATTGAGATCAATCCAACGGCGTTTGATTAAATCGGCCAAGTCGTTGTGTCCATAATTGCGCAGACCTTTTATCGTAATCCATTGTAAAGGTGCCCATCCGTTTGGGGCATCCCATTGCTGGCCTGTTTCGAGGAGCGTAGTCAACACACCTCCGTCTTTCAAAAAATCCTTCTCGATTTTTGTAGCAACCGAATCCGCTTGTGATTGCTCTGCCATGTTAAAGTACAAGGGAAACATCGCCGCTAAAGACGGAATTTCAGTGAACGCTCTGGCAATAAAATCATAATCTAAAAAAAATCCTTCGGCCTCATTCCAGCAGTATTTTAGCATAGCCATTTTCCGGTTTTCCGCTTTTTGACTATATAAAGTGGATTGCTCCACATCACCATCGATTTCATAGGCTTTTGACAAGGTCAATTCCAGATGGTACAGCAATGCATTAAGATCGACTGGAATAATATCGGTAGTATGAATAGAAGCCAGGTATTGACCATCTTTAAACCACCTGCTGCTAAAATCCCAACCGGATTCTGCAGCACTTCGAATATGTCGGTAAACTTCCCCGGCAGGACCATCCAAATCTTTCACAAGAGCTACATCCTCTTTGTATGATTCTGGTCGCGGCTGGTCACTTTTGTCCCAGTAACGGTTTAAAATTGAACCATCCTGAAGGCGTACAACATGCATTTTTGCAGGCTCTTCATTGTTTAATTGTTGCATACCGTCCATCCAAAAATTGTATTCTTTTTGCAGATACGGGAGATATTTTTTTAACACATCATCTCCTTTACCTTCTGTTAAAACACCGATGATCAAAGAATAAAACGGTGGTTGTGAACGGCTTAGATAATAGGTTCGATTACCGTTTGGAATAAAACCCTGGGTTTCAATTAAAAAAGAAAAGTTATCCGCCATGTTTTCTATTAAATCCCAGCGCTCTGCAGCCTGCAATCCTAGAATGGTGAAATAACTGTCCCAATAATATACTTCTCCAAATCGTCCGCCAGGTACGATATAAGATTTTGGAAGAGGAAGCAATGTACCTACAGAAGCGGTATCAGGTTGGCGGGTTAATACCGGCCAAAGCGCGTTGATATGTTCTGCTGCGGAAGCGGATATGTCACTCTTAAAATTAGAGGAATAACTTATTGGCAAGTCAAAGTTCTCGTTTACAAATGTTTTTAAATCAAAGTCTGATTTTAGTTGTTCTTTTTCATACTTGTTTAAAATATCATCAGTAGAAAACTTTGGCGTACAGTCTACAAATGTTTTAGAATCAGGGAAAATCGTTTCAAGCTGCACTGCTTCAAATAAAGCTCCATAGCGAACTTCAGGACTTAAATGAGTTTTTGTTTCGGGAAGTGGTGTTTGTACTTGGGGAGACTGTTTACAAGCAACAATCAGGATGCTTAAAAATAGGAGCAGTTTGATTTCTCTCATCAATTAAGGGCTTTTTTTATTGCTTAAATATAATTACAAATTTAAAGATTGAATGTACAAAGTAGAAATAATTTGTCTCGATCTCAAATCAAGGGTCTCCTTTATAAAATTCAAGCTAAATTTTATTTCCTAGGATTTTTTGTCTTTCAGCAAGGTAAATTTACGTACAGACTAAAAAGATAAAAATATCTTTATGGCATTATTGTTATTAGTTATACTTTATTGTAAAAGTTAATAAATTAAAATTGTGTTACTTTTGAAAGCATTAATAACATTTTACAGCATTGCATTAGAAAGACAAGACTGCTGACAGTTGTTGACGATTACTAAAATTCGCAAAATTATATGAAACAGCATTCGTTTATAATTCAATTTTATCACTCATTTTTAAAATAAAACAGCAATTTCAATAGCATAGCTATTCATTGTTGTTCGTGCTTTAGGTTTCAAATGAACCAAAAACTAGTATATTTTGTCAAAATTCCTTATTGGGTCCTAAGTCTCTTTGCTTTCTTTTGTATAGGTACAACGGTCAACGCTCAGGAATTAACAAAGGTAAAAGGGACGGTCATCGACAAGCAAACCAAAGAACCTTTGGCTTTTGTCAATGTCGCTTTTGTGGGGACAACTGTCGGAACTACCACTGACGCTGATGGTCAATATCTCCTCCAAACACAATGGGCCAGCGATCAACTTCAGGTTTCTTTTTTAGGATATAAAACGGCTACCGTTTTTGTAACATTAGGCTCCAATCAAGTGATAAATTTTGAGTTAGAAAGTTCTTCGGCTGTTTTGGAAACAGTCACCGTCAGTGCCAAAAAAAATCGCTATCGAAAAAAGAATAATCCCGCTGTTGACTTAATCCGGAAGGTGATGGAAAACAGGGACAAAAACCGGCTTAAAGGCCAGGATTATTATGAGTACAACAAATATGAAAAAATAGAACTCGACATTAACAATCTAACCGATAAATTTCGGGAACGGAAGGTTTTTGAAAAATTTCAGTTTATGTTCGATTATGTTGATACCTCTAAAATCAACGGAAAACCCTACCTACCTGTTTATTTGCAGGAGACCAATTCAAAGATATATTATCGAAAAAACCCTGAAAAGTTTCGCGAATACCGGGAAGCCATAAGGCAGTCGGACATTGAATCATTTTGGGATGGAAAGGGAATTGCCGCCCAAATGGATGTATTGTACCAGGATGTTGACATCTATGCCAATCAGATTTTTTTAATTGATGTTCCATTTACCGGACCGCTTTCGCCTATAGCAGCAGATTTTTACAGATATTATATTCTCGATACCGTTGAAGTCAATGGCATGCCCTGTATTGATTTGGCTTTTTTGCCCCGGATTAAAGAAAATTTTGGTTTTGTTGGGAACATTTTTGTGACGCTTGACACCAATTACACCATTGTCAAAGTAGACCTGGGCGTATCCGACAGAATTAATATGAACTGGATCACCGACTTGAAGATCGTTCAGGAATTTTCGCTCACCGACAGTGTTTGGATTATTAGTAGAGATGAAATCGTCATTGACTTTTCAATTAATAAAAAGAAAGGATTGGGCTTCTTCGGACGAAAATCTGTTGTTTATAAAAATCATGTTTTCAATACTCCGAGAGCTGATTCGATCTATGAAGGTGCCACAAAGATTATTGATGCCGAAGATGTTTTTGAAAAAGATGAGGCTTACTGGCAAACGGCAAGACCTGTTCCATTGAATATAAAAGAGCAAGCGGTTTACGACATGATTGATTCGCTTCAAACAATCCCGGCTTTCCAAACATCGGTAGATCTAATCGAACTGGCCGTAACGGGGTATTATACGTTCGGGCCGGTTGATGTCGGGCCGGTAAATGCACTTTTTACTTTTAACGATGTGCAAGGTGCAAAACTCAGGGTCGGAGGAGAAACGAATTTCAATTTTAATAAAAAAAATAAATTTGCCGCATCGCTCACCTATTTGACTAAAGACAAGGATTTTCGATACTCCTTCGATGTTACGCATTCTTTCAACAAGGATTATTTTGAATTTCCAAGGCACGAAATAAAATTTGCTTACAGCTACGACGCGAATTTTCCCGGACAGCGAATTGGCTTTACAAATGACGAAAATTTTCTGCTTTCTTTCAGACGAGGCGTTGTAGATAAAATGATTGATTTCAATTCGATCAGAATAAATTATTTAAAAGAATTCCAAAGCCACTTTTCTTACAACCTGATTTTTGAAAACTTACAGCAGCGCCCAATCGGGAATTGGGAATTTGGCTACGAAAATGGAACCGACAACGCTATTCTGAAAAGCATCAATACAACACAAGTCGGACTTAACTTGCGTTTTGCTCCCAACGAAGAATTTATTCAGGGGAGGGATTATCGATATCCAATTTTCAATAGATATCCGGTTTTATCATTGAATATTGAATTGGGTATTAAAGGCCTTTTTGGCGGAGATTACAACTACCAACGAGCCACTTTTCGGTTCTTTAAAAAGTTTCATTTCTCTGTGTTGGGCTATGCTCATATCGCCCTTGAAACAGGAAAAACATTTGGAGAAAAGATCCCCTACCCGATTTTGTTTATTCCAAAAGCGAATCAGACTTATGCTTTTGAATCCTATTCCTACAACATGATGAATTTCCTGGAATTCACATATGACCAATACGCCAGTGCCACCATTCGATATTTCTTCAATGGTTTTATTTTTAACAGAATTCCATTATTAAAGCGATTGAAATTGCGGGAAGTCGCCAGTTTTAAAATGCTTTACGGAAAAATGTCAGATATAAATAATCCCAACCTTCATCCAGATCTCATTCAGTTTCCGCTGGATGCACAAGGCAATCCTACGACATTTCTTATGGGGACGCAACCTTATATGGAAGCCAGTGTCGGAGTAGAAAATATTTTCAAAGTTTTGAATATGAGCTTTGTTAAACGGTTGAATTATTTAGATAATCCAAATATTCCGTCACTTTTTGGAGTAAAAGGATTGGGCTTGCGATTTCTGCTTTCAGTGGAATTTTAGAACGGTCTGAATGACATTAAAAGCCAGGTTTTCCAGTCCCTCGGCTGTTTGATCGATAGCTTCTTGCAAAGTAGTTGGTTTTTGTAAAATAGAAAACGCAGCCAGGAGTCCCATTTTTTTTATTTGATCAGGGTTTGCTTCGAGTGTTCCACAAAAAGCAATAACCGGAACCTTATGTTTCCCGGCGATGGTTGCTACTCCCTGAACCAGCTTACCTTCCAGGCTTTGTCCATCGATTTTCCCTTCTCCGGTTATGATCAAATCTGTATCTTTCAACCTCTTTTCAAAACCTGTAGCTTCCAAAACAAATTCAATTCCACGAACTAATTTTGCATTCAAAAAAGCAATCGCACCCGCTCCCAGCCCACCTGCAGCTCCGGCACCTTTAATCTGATCAACTTCTGCAAGCAACTCTACCCTGAGTAGCGAAGCAAAATGTCTTAATCCTTCATCTAAAATTTTCACTTCTTCCTGGTTGGCGCCCTTTTGCGGTGCATACACAAATGCAGCTCCGTTTTCTCCATAAAGTGGGTTTTCAACATCGCACAAAACTTGAAAGTCTACGTTTTTCAAATCAGTAATCACTTCTGCTTTCTCGATGCGCTGAACTTTTAAAAGATTACTTCCAGTTGGTTCCAACTCGCGGTCATGTTCATCAAAAAACTGGTAACCTAGCGCCGTTGCCATTCCCATCCCTGCGTCATTCGTAGCACTACCTCCTATCCCTAGGACAATCTTTGTTGCACCATTATCAATAGCATGCCGAATCATTTCGCCGGTCCCAAAGGTGGTCGTATTCATACAATTGCGCTCCTGCTCGCTGAGAAGTTGCAAACCTGAAGTTTGCGCCATCTCGATAAAAGCTGTTTGGCCATCAGCCGAAAGACCATATTGCGCCTCGATCCTTCTCAACAAAGGGTCACTAAAACTTGCTTTGACGATACGGCCTCTACTGTGCCAAGTCAAAATTTCGGAAGTTCCTTCACCTCCGTCGCCTAATGGAAAAAGTATAGTATCTACTTTTTTATCAGTGAGCAGCATACCTTTTTCAATGGCCTTACAAACTTCGAGAGCAGGCAAAGCATCTTTAAAAGAATCAGCAGCTATTAAAATTTTCATTGGCAGAAAGTTACACTTTTAAAATAAAATCAACCAGCAAAAATAAATACAAGAACCTTTCATTAAAAATAACTTAAATATACTTTCTGTTGACAGCTAATTATATAGAAGTACTTCATTTCAAAATGTTGATTTACAAATGAATATAGTCTTGAAAAAACAAATTATAAAAAATTGGTATGGTTATGGGTTTTTCACAATAAGGTTTTGTAATTCCAAGTTTAAGATAGTTATAATACCAAACAGAATTTGAAATACTTATGCTAAAATAATTTGTACCCTCAGACATATTATGAATCGTTACTTCCTTATTACTTTCATTCTTATCTACTTATTGAGTTGTACCGCCAACGACAGAAATTGGGTCAATAAAAACAGATTACCTGCTGCCATCTCCGTTAGCAACGGAACCATCAAAAAAAATCAATTAGAGGAAATCAAAGCGTTCAGTCATTTTTTGAAGGAGATGTCGAGAGAACAAATGATTGCTTCGGGGGATGAGGATTTACAACAATTGGCAACCTTTTATTTTCCTGATTCAACTGTGACGAAAGGCTTCGATCTGCATGCCCGGGAGATCGGAAATCTTGATACTTTCCGTTTGGTATTTTACGAATATTTTGATCTATATTCCCCAGAAAACGACTCCTACCTGGGCATCTTTTCTCCTGGAGGCAAGGCGCTTGATATTCATCATATGAAAGAGGTTTCATTTGAAGGAAATGTCAATATTAATCTCATCGATCAACAATTAATCGAGATATCTTATTACGATTTTTTTGAAAAACAAAAGTTTGGCAAAAATAGATTGATCCCAACTGAAGGGTTTTATATGAACAATTTTAAAGGCAAGAAAGATATTGTCGAAGGTTATATTTATGAATACTATAAAATTGATTCTGAAGGCCAACTGAAGTCCATCACCGAAAATACTTCCGTAAGTATAAGTCGTAAATATCCGCAATCCTCGGCGCGGTTATTATCTTTTTCAGAGTTGGAAGAACTTTCATACGATGCGATTTTGCGCATGAAAAACGAAATATTGGCTGAACACGGTTATATTTTTTCCAATAAGGTCATACAAAAGCAGTTTAACAATGAAGACTGGTACCAGCCCCGACATGTAAATGTTGACACTCTTTTCACTGAAATAGAGAAAATCAACCTCTCCAAATTGCAAAAGCTGGAAAGGCAATATTAATTTTTTCTAGTAGATCAACTCCCGAATACTCTTCCGATAAGCCGACGGACTCTCGCCGGTGATTTCCTTGAAGGTTTTATTAAAATGAGAAAAATTGTTGAATCCGCATTCAAAACAGACATCAGCAATGGTTTTGTGTTCTTCAGCGAGTATCCTTCTGGCATAAGCGATTCTAAATTCATTGACAAATTTTGTAAAAGTCAACTTGGTTAGTTTTTTGAAAAAACGACAGAAAGCAGGAACGGTCATATTGGTTTGAATCGCTATTTCTTCAAGGCTAATGGGATTTTTGAAATTCTTTTGCACATATTGGTAAATCGTTTCAATTCGATCATGATCCAGTGAGTTGACCTCCAATGCATAACTTGTAACATTTAGGATTTGATAATCTTCTGATTGCGCCATCTTATTTAAAATACACAGTAATTCGATGGTCTTTTCAAAAGGAGGTAACTCAAGCATATTTTTTAACCGGGAACCAATCTCTTCTTTGATAGCTCCATGAAAAGTGAGTCCGAGTCTCGCTTTTTCAAACAATCTTTTAATCGCTAACATCTCCGGCTTTTGAAGAAATAATGGACCCAAAAAGTCTTCTTTCATTTGGACTACGATCTCAAAATGCTCTGCCTCTTTCCGTTCGCTAAAACCAAAGTGTGGCAGATCTGGTCCTAAAAAGATCAAGTCACCATCATCAAAGTAACTTATATGATCTCCAATGTGCCTTTTTCCTTTACTTTTTAGGGGGAGGTATGCTATTTCAAACTCCGGATGGAAGTGCCACACCGGGGTAGTTATTGATTTTCTATGGCTGTATTTTTTTATCGAAAAAGAACTGTCAAGGTTTAAATTTATCTTTTCTAATGTTGCTTTCATTTTCTATATTTTTTCAACTATTAACACAAAATTAACCTATAAGTTGACGATTTTCAACAACCTGGTTAAAATAGCATCAAAAGTAGCCAATTTTGTGGTAGTCAGATAACGCACTTCCCTTTAATTTTGTGTTTATAATTTTTAATAATTCATGCTAATTGAAAACCTATTTTATAAAAACCGTAAAAATTTTAAAAATGAAAAATTTAGGAAAATCAGTAATCAAAAGTTTAGTTTTTAGTGCAATTTTTTTAATAGCCGGAAACCTCACTGCATCTATACCGAACACTTTAAAAATCGAAATAGAAGCAAATCAAAAAAGCATCTTTGTGTCTTTCAATAATACTGGTGAAGGCGATATATTGATCCAGATTAAGGATGACAA
>CAWBZX010000034.1:0-14145 GCA_963793295.1 uncultured Saprospiraceae bacterium
CTCAAGTGGAAATTTTGTATTATAATGATTAAACCGCAAAGAATCAGGATCGATCACCCAACCCGTTGTTGTTGAAAATTTCGGTTTTACAGGTTCACTAAAAGTCCAGGCTTCGGCAGATATTTCCCAACTATCAGAAGTATGGCAAGCGCCGCAGTTCATTTTGAAATCAGCGCCATGAGGTGACTGCGCCTGAAGACTGAATGTTAGACCCAACAATATTATTATTTGTGGCAATCTATACATTCAAAACTCTCAAATTTATATTGTGTAAATATCTTTCCTTCTGATTCGATCTCTTTATGACAGGCATCACATGCGATTTCCGCATGTTTTCCTTCCAGCTTAAAAGCCGTTTTATCATGATTGAAGTTATCCAGACCCCAACTTTCAAACCCGTGGCATCTGGCACAATCTGTGACGCCGTCTTTTTCAAATTGCCGTTCATGCACATTCTCATGGCAAGTAAAACAGGTAGCTGGTAGATCAATAAACCCTTCATATCTGTTTTGTTGATTTTCTACTTCTATGCTATGACAATCCATACATTTTTGTTTGGTATGTGCTCCCAAAAGTTCAAATCCTGTCAAATTGTGGTCGAATCGATTTTCCACCCAATCAATACTCACATGGCAATTTTCACAAGACCGATCAGGATAATATTTTTTATCAATATAACCTTCATGTACATCATCATGACAATCCACGCACCTTTCTCCGATTGCTCTGAAACTCCACTTCTCATCCTGTAAATGACAGGCAAAACAAGGTGTGGCAATATGCGCACCCTCCAAGGGAAATTTGGTTTTACTATGATCCTCAAATGTAAATAAAGAACCTTCAAAGCCATCCTCTGTATGGCATTGAGCACAATCCGGACTCACTCCATTATTAACAAACTGGCCTTCATGATAATCCACATGACAGGCAGCGCATTCATTATGTGGTAAAGGTTCTGTAAAACTTTGCGTATGGCATTTTTTGCAATCTACCGCTTCATGTTTACCGAGCAATTTGAAATCTGTCCTGCTGTGATTGAAATTGTCCATGTTCACACGGCGGAAGGAAGTCTCATTATGGCATTCCGAACAATTACTTCCAAATTTATTATCGTGGGCATCTTCATGGCAGGAGATACAATCATTTGTTCTTGTACCTAATCTGTCTTGAAATAACCTTTCCGGGAGGACATTCATGGTATGACATTGGGCACAATCGACCTGTTTGTGTTTTCCTTTTAAAGGAAAATGGGTTTGGCTGTGGTTAAAGTTTCTGAGTCCGACTAAAGAAGAAAATGATTCTTCGATATGGCATGCTTTACAATCACTACCTAAATTGTCTAAATGCGCATCATCGTGGCAACTATTACAATTATTAAATTCCAGTCCTGTAAAATGTTGAAATTCCTTTCCACTTCTTGTCTCCATTTTATGGCATTCAATACATTCAACTTCTTTATGTTTTCCAGCAAGTGCATAGTCCGTTTCATTGTGGTCAAATTTGCTCGCAGGTGAAAATACTTCCGTGGTATGACAGCTTGCACAATCGTTGCTCGACAAGGTATTTTGATGATAATCCGCATGGCATGAAATACAATCCTGATCCAAACCAAGAAAGGTTTCTTTTCGCTTTTTTAATTCCCTATCTTCAATAAAATCGGGGATATGGCACTGACGGCAGTCAATTTTTTGATGAGCTCCGGTAAGCTTATAATCAGTAAGATCATGATTAAATTTATCTTCATCAAAACGAATCATATCGAATTTACGGCCATGATGATCACTGTGACATTCTGCACAATCTTTACCTTTCACTTCCCTGGAGGAATGATAACCGGTTTGGCGATCAATACGGGTTTTTATCTCTTTATGGCAGGCCAGGCATTTATCATTTGAAACTTTTTCACCCAGGATATGACATTGGGTGCAGTTGGATATTCCTTCCAGGTGAGCATGCGCAGCGGCTAAATCTCCAGGCGATAATTGTGCCTGCAAATTTGATAGAAAAATGGTGCTCAGAAAGGTGATATATAAAAAATTTAGTCTCATTCTATTAATCCCGGCTATAAAAATTATTGAACGTTTAGATATTCATTTTTATTTAATGTTTTGAAATTTATAATTAATCCAGATAAAGATTAGGCTCATTCTTGTTGAATCAAGATTCTATTTTACTGAACCAGAATTTTTTACTTCTGAAGGGGAAAAATATTTAGCAGCATACATAAGGAGTTAAGCAAACCTTTTCTTCACCGATATTTTTTCATCGTATAGCCAAATCGTTTGGTGATTTCGACCCCTGCTTTCTGGAGAAACTGGGTGGGCAATTCTCCCCCGGCAAAAATGTAAACCAAATCATTTTCCAATGCTAGCTGTTCTTTCTCTTCTGTTGTAAGAATAACTTTATCTTTTTCAATTTTCGCTACATTCGTTTTATACTTCACATCTAAAATGCCTTTTTCGATAGCAGCGCTTAACTTTTCTTTATTCTTCGGTTTTAATCTACTGAAGTTTTCTTTTCGATAAGAAATCACCACATTATTTTGATCTGCCAAAGAAAGTGCCGCTTCAATTGCAGAGTCTCCTCCTCCTACGACGGTCACCTTCTTACCTTGAATATTTTCAGGTTCGAGCAATTTATACGCGACATTTTCAGCAACCTCTCCCGGAACATTTAATTTTCGAGGGGTTCCACGTCTGCCTATGGCTAACAAAACATGCTTGGTTTTGAATTCTTCCCCTTGCAATGTAATTACGTTAAAATTACCATTGTCAACAATGATTCCTTCTACTTTGGTTTTCTCTCTGATGGTAATGTTGTTCTTTGACAATGCAGCATTCCATATATCCAACAATTCTGCTTTGCTGGTGTCGAACAACTTGACTTTGCCATAAAGGGGCAAATCCATTGGGGCGGTCATCACGATTTTGGAGCGAGGAAAAGTAAAAACGGTTCCTCCCAAAGTATCTTGCTCCAGTGTCAAAAATTTTAAATTGTATTTTTTGGCGGTTAATGAAGCGGAAATACCTGCTGGACCAGCACCAACAATAATCAGATCATAAGTGGAATCATCTTTTTCAATGCCGGATTTTACAAGGTTTTCGATGGCTGCCTGGCCTTGTTCAACGCTATTTTTTATCAAGCCCATTCCTCCCAATTCTCCAGCAATATAGATTCCGGGAACGTTGGTTTCATATTCCTCATTGACGTGTGGAAGGTCAACGCCTCTTTTTTCAGTACCAATTACCAGCGAGATGGCCTCTACCGGACAAGCATGAAAACAAGCACCATGACCGACACAATTTGAAGCTTTGATCAAAGTTCCGGCACCATTCACAATGCCCAATATATCTTTTTCAGGGCAGGCAGTGACACAAGCTCCGCTTTTAATACACGTGCTTAAATCAATGACGGGGTGCAGCGAAACAGGTTCATGCAAACCCTCTTGTTTTGCTATTTCGATTTTGGCCTCTACTTTTTGCGATGCCTTTTTTAGTTTTTTCAAATAGATAAAAACAATAACCCCGCAAAACAAAAAGATGATCGAATAAATAATGATTTGTTCTAACAACATTGCATTTAATTAAAATATCCAGGTATATCCAAAAGCAAGGGTAATTCCTACATGTATTATCATAATTATCAGCATTATAATCGCAAAAGGTAAATGAGCCACATGCCAGTATTTGAAAAGTTGTTGCATGGTGTGAAGACGCTCAATTCGATTATTTAACGAAACTTCATTTTTGAGAAGACTAGTTACTTGTTTAACATCATTGCGCGACAAATTATTTTTCCTGAGCGTCTTTTTTGCTTCCCTTATGATTTTTTTATCATCAAAGTACTTTGATACGATTACGGTCAGGAAATTCCCTTCTCTGTTTTGGGGCTGAATGGATATAGTTGCCAAAATAGAATTATAAATCGTTTCATCCAATTGATAGGATCCCCGTAAAATTTCACCAACATCCGTTCTTGTTTGCTTGACTTCATTCAAACTCAACTCCCGCCCTTCAATCGTCCTGGGTATTTGTATATAAATAAATCGGCCAATGACGCCACTCGCCACAACTGCCACCATGCTCCAAAAACTGACAGAAACAATTCCTCCAAACTTGAACGCTGTATGAAACAAAATCATTACCGGGCCCAAGCTGCACAGGAAAATATGAAACTCCAACCAATACTTCAGCCTGCCGAATCGGGCAAGAAATTTATATCTTTTTCTAGCGATGTATCCAAAAACACCAATTACGATTAACAAAGTACCAACAATACCCAATCCATGTCCGAACAATCCACTGGGTTTAAAATAGGTATGATCAGGATGGTAAAACCGCTCTTCAAGACTGGTGAAATAATAAGAAAAACCTGCGTAAGCTAAATAGAGTGTTGTGAGTACAACAATACTTACTAAAGTAGAAATATAAATGCGGTGTACTAGTGGTGACATAATTGCATGCTATAACGCGTATCAATTTTAATCTATTACTTTTGATCTCGTCCTTTTAATATTGTAAAAGGAACTCCGCTTCAAAGTAAAAAAAATGTTTTCACTTTTCAAATTTGATACTCCAAATCCCTCTTAAATCATCCTGAGCATAGTCAATTGCCTGGTCGAGAGGGTATAGCTTTTTTATCAGAGCGTAATCTTCTTCTTGCAAAGTTTCTCCCACTTTTCCATGACAATTCAAACAAAGAACTTGTGTTTTTATGGGCATATAAAATCCGACCATTCCATTGATTTCCTGAACTTTTGGCTCAAGCACTTTCCCTGATTTTTGATCATCTTCGTAACTTTTCAGGATTTTCAATTCGTCCGCTGTCGGGCCATTTTTTGGGTTTCGTATTTTTAGGCTGGTACGCCGAATAGTTGCGTTGTGTACTTTGGACAAGACTATCCACCAATGGCATAGCAGCAAGGTTGCAGACCTCAACAGCTTGTGAAACACCACCTGTCTCCAGCGCTTTTCCCAATTCCGCACTTAAGGTTGAAAAAGTAGCCATAGCAATACTTTTGCCTTTTTTTAAAAATGCTTCTTTTTCTTCAATGGATAAAGAATCCTGAGTACTTTCGGGAACTGGTTTGGGCTTTTCATTACAAGAAAATAGTATCAGAAGCCGCAAAGACTACCGGTAAAAGCATTATATTTTTCATGTGTATGTTTTTATAATTCCAAACTTAAGAAACACTTTTCATTTTTAAATATCCCACTTCCTGCCAGCCTCCGCCATTATAAGCTTCCTTTATGCCTAGCTCTCTCAACATTGCAGCGGCCTGACCGCTTCGATTTCCTGATGCGCAAATCAAAATCAAAGGTTTTGACATTCTTTTGAATTCATCCAGGCGACTGTAAACTTCACCTAAGGGAATATTGAATGATCCTTCAACATGCCCCATTCCAAACTCCCATGTTTCCCGAACATCAATAATTGTCGCACTCGGATTATTTACTAATTTTTCCAGTTCCATGATTTTATAATTTTTATTCTACTACAAAATTAGCGGACTTTTACTTTTGATATAGTGATATAAATCACATTGACTGAACTGTTATTTTGAAACAAGATCTTTGAATATTTGGTCAAAGATCAGCCATTATAATAATTATAAAAATCGAAGGCATCAATCCATGCATTATGTACGTTTATTGTGTGAATGAACAAACCCAATTAGCGGGAATATTTTAATTAAAAAGTATAGAAATAAGAGGGAATAGTTTTATTTAAAAAAAAACAAAATAATTGCCTAAACATAAAATGCAACTATTACCTTTGTCTCGCTTTCACATAAAAGAAGCCAATTTGCACCTTACTGAGTATCATTTTAATAACGAAAATTACGCAAGAGATATTCAGACACCATATAAATATGACTAATATCTTTTAATTTATAAAACCCAAATTTTAATAATTTTTAAAGCTATTTGAATGAAAAATTTGAATTTCAAAAAAATATTTTCAACAGTAGTTCCGCTAGGAGCTATTATAATGCTTGTTTCTTCGTGTTATCCTGAACATGGAACGATTTACAACAGTAGTTTAGATACTGTATTGACCCTTTATGATGAGACCGTTGATTTCACTAAATACAAGACCTATTCAATGCCTGATACGATCATTAACGTATGCGATCCTGATCAGCAAAATGAATGTGTTGACCTCGACGACAAAAACGATCCAGATATTTTGGACTTGATTGCACAAAATATGGCTGACCTCGGTTATACTCGAGAGTTAGATCCTGAAACAAACGGTGCTGATTTGTTTCTTTTTGTTTCTAAAGTAGGTACCAAAAATATTAGCGGATATTCTTATCCATGGGGGAGTTATTGGGGATATTACCCAGGTTGGGGATACTATCCAGGAGGAGGAGGATATAATCCTTACTACCCTTGGTGCTGTACGGTTACCTATACTTATACTACAGGTAGTGTGATTGTAAATATGATGGCAACAGATTTGATCGATGAATCAACTGGTGAAATTGGTTCTGTTTGGGGAGGAGGAATGAACGGACTTCTTGAAGGTTCACAGATTGAGCAACGAGTTGAAACAAACATTAATCAAATGTTTACTCAATCTCCTTATTTAAAGACAAATTAATCATTGATTTAATTAAAAATAACCACCTAATTTTATATTAATATGAAAACGATTTATTCTATAATATTCAGCCTTTTTTTAAGTGCACAAGTTTTTGCTCAAGATAGCCATTTTATGATGAGTTGGGATGTTACTGTCCCTCTTGGAGAAACTGCTGATTATACGGGTGAAGTAAGTTGGCTAGGGTTTTCAATGCAGTGGCGAAAATTTATGACTGACCATGTTTCAGTTGGGTTGAACTTCAGCTGGAATGTTTTAAGCCAGAGAACTTCTGAAACAGAAGAATTTAAATTTACTCCTGATGGAAGCGATCGCCCAATCAGTGGAACACTTACTGGTGAGCAATTTAGATACCTAAATTCTTTTCCTATTTTAGTAGAGGGTCACTATTATACTGGTGATCCTTACGATTCTGCAGCTCGCTTTTTTGCTGGAGGTGGAATCGGAGTAACACCTATTCAAAGAAGAACTGAAATAGGTACAATTTCAGTGGATGATACAAATTGGCATTTCACAATTGCACCTGAAATTGGCGTTTTATTTCCACTAGACGATTTTGGTATTTATGTTGCGGCTAACTACAATTACGCACTTAAAGTGAAAGAAACTATTGATTATTCTTTTCTTACTTTCAATGTTGGATTGATGTTTTAATCAACTTTCTTCTGAATAAAAAAGGCCCTGAACAAATTTGTTCAGGGCCTTTTTTTAATTTTCAACTTTATGCATTTAGTCTTTTACTTCCGGTTCTTTGGGTTCCTTGTTTGCCCCGACCGGAATACCAACGAGGAAGGTAAATACAGAATGGTGCTGACTAGCTCCGGGATTGTTTTTCAGGATGTCATGAAGACCATAAATATACCGGAGATTTAAAGTGACCCCTTTTCCTTTTCTTAATATTTTATAGATACCTGCAGCTCCCTCAAATGAGATTCGCTTGTATGAATCACTAACAAGGTTTGTATAAACAAGGGTATTTTTACTGTCATCGTATTTCACTGTAAAAATGTCTTTTACTTTGGTTCGAAGACTAATCATTGGTCCTAATTCAAAACCCCAGAAATTGTTAGTTTGATAGCTGATTAAAATCGGGACATTAATAATTCCAAACTTTTTCTCCAAATTAGCGGTCTGTAGTGTCGAATCCAGGGACGGGTCACCGAGCTCATATAATGTCAGGTTTTTAGCTCCATAGGTAGATTTAGGAATAGCTCCGGTATGCAGAAACCAATTTTTTTCAGCCAATTTAATATTAAAATATAAACCAAAGCTAAAGTGATTGGCGTATTTAGCGTTTTCCAGATTAGTAATTGTAGAAGAGCTAGCGCCAACAGTCAATCCAAAAGCTAACTTATCACTATTTAGTTTGTCTCCAAAAATCATTGAGATCAGAATTTGAGAATGGGTAGTGTAAATGGCCCCAATAAAAAAGGAAAATACGAATATCAATTTTTTCATAAACTAGTCGCTTTAAATCACTGGTAATTCTAAATTGTAAGCCCTTAAATCTTAGCAATAATAACACTTAGATTCTTTTTTTTTCGCTAAGCATCAAAAAATATGAAAAATAAAAGAAGGTTGAAAATAGTGAAACCACTTGCCATCAGGTTTAGATAAATAAACGCAAGCACTGAATTAAAAAAAAACAGCACTTTTGATAATGAAAATTAAAAAGTATAACTCAGGGTCAGTGTCGTTCCCCAGTCATTTTGTGAAGCTTCTAGGTCTGCCGGCCTGGAATCAAAGCTATAATAGATCGTAAATTTGATATAAAAATCATCAATAACTTCAACCCTTGCATTTACATCAAATTCACCCCTCAGCCTCCCTAATTCATTCATGCTGGCAAATAGTTGCATTCCCGCATAAATGTCCAACTCCGGATGATTGTATTTAAACTTCCTGAATTCCATAGATCCAACCAACTCTATATTTGTAGTTCCTGAAGTATTGGCCTCTGTTGAATACTCTTCATTCAGCAAAAAGCCAATGGATGGATCAAGTCGCATGCTGGGATTATAAATCAGGTTTTTTCCACCCCCCCCTCCAATAGAATACCTAGCGCGGATTCCTAACTGTGAATTCTGATCATACCCTCCTGATCCTGTAAAAAAAAACTTGCGATTAAAATATCGTTTATAATTGAGTTTTAAATCCTTTTTATTGGTCTTGTTTTCATTTCGGTCAATGGTCAGAATAGTTCCGAGACTCAAATCTAATTCTGAACGGTAAAACCGATAAAGAACTTTGCTGTCAATATTTAATTGAAGAATCCCACTGGATTTCGCAAAGCTAAACCCCAAATCAATATTTCCATTTATACGGCTCCAAAACTTGTTTTTGATTTGAACCAATTCGATCATTTCTTCAAACTCATACTCGGCATAATTGTAATAACTTGAATCAAAAGCAGTATAAACAATCGTTCCATTACGCAGGTGAATTTCAAATTGTTTATCAGACCAAAGGGAATCAATGGCGTCCCATTCTACTTTTATTCTTCCGATATCGTCCGTTTTACAATCCAGCTTTCCTACATCAAGTTCCATTATTTCACAGGTAATAACATTTCCATTTAAGAGAAATACTTTGTCGGTTTTTTGTGCAAAGAGGCTTAGCTCAACCACAATAATTAATAAGAGTGTAAAAATAAATCTTTGCTTGAAAAGCATAATCCGGTATTATCTCAAAATAATCCGAGCTTTTTTTTAGAGTTTCAACTAAAAAAACAAAACCAAAAAGCTCTTTAAATCATATCCCTAAAGAATATTCTATATAATTTTCTTCTGAGTTCGAAATAGCTGCTTTCATCCGTCGGATCAAACAATAAAAAAATAAGGGGATCAATTTTTTGCGAAATCCCATAGGCTCCCATTAAAGTCAGGGTATTACCAAACGCTTCCTGTTCCTCAACTGGCAGGTATTTGTTTACAATTGTTGTAATGTCATTTCCCCATTTAATCTCCATAGGATCAATTTCAAGGAGAATATCATTCAAAGGGTCCTTGTATTTTTTGAGCATTTTTTGAATGTTTTTAAAATTTTTCTTGTTTTCAGGATCTTGGCGAGCGTACTTTTTTATTGACTTGTTGACTTTTTTGGAGCTGGCAAATTGAGCAAGTTCTTCTTCATCTTCTGCCAATATATCATCTAAAATTTCATTAAACTGTTTTGAATATTCAATCAGTTTTAAACTATCTTCCTGATTAATTTTTAAATCCAGTTTGGCCCGAAAGCGCAGTAGCTCGGGCAACATTACGTTTTGATTGTACGCGACCAGTTCCTGAACAAAGTCAGTATCTTCTCCCAGTTTTTGTCTTGTAGATTCATAAAAATCCTTAAAATACTGAATACGCTGATCCTGGATTACCTTGAAAAGCTGGAGTTGCCTTGAATCGAGAAAAGTTTTTAATTCTTTTTCTCTTTCTTTTTTGAGTTTGTCATACTTTTCCTGAAAGGTTTGGTTTTCATCATAATCAGCGGCCATCAACTTTTTATAAGCTTCACCAAAATAGAGTAAAGAACTCTCCATTTTTTGCGTTTGCTCAAAATTTAATTCCAATTTTATCCTCAAGTCTTGAGAGCGAAAAAAAGCGATGTCTGCCAAATCTTGTCCAAAAACTTTGCTCAAACCTGAAAATAGAAATACAATAATCAATGAAATACTTAAAGCCCTAATTTTCATTTTTTTGTTTTTATAATGACAATTCAATAGTAGATTTTCGGCAAAGCTAAAGTTTTTCTAATCCTTTTCAAAAACTTCGATCAACGGCTCCCCTACTGAACCTGAAGGATATTTCACTCCTAAAAAGGCGGATAAAGTAACTGCGACATCTGTAGTATGAACCAAGCGGTTAATTTTTTTAGAAAGAACATTATAGCCCGCAAAAATAATAGGCACGTAAGTATCATATCGCCAGGGAGAGCCGTGCATCGCAGCAAGGGGAAGTGATTCATCAGAATATAAATACCAATTGGGTTCCTGCACCAAATAAATATCGCCGGATCTTTTGGAATTAAAATTTCTTCGGATTTGGCGATTCAAAGGCGTATCCGCCAGATTGTTGCTTCGGAGATCACTGCTGGGCACAGCTGCTGCGATTCCTTCGATTTTCATCAGTTCCACTGCAATTGTTCTTTCTAATTCAGCTTGATCAATACCTTTTTCTCTGATCAATTCCCGATTCAAATAAATGTAGGGATGGTAATACAATTGGATCAACTCCTCTCCCACTCCGTATTGAGCTTTCAACTTTTCCATAAAAGGCTCCCGGTCAAATTTACTGGGCACTATTCTACCCACGTCCATTCCGATGCTTTCCATGTATTCCGATGCTTCCTGACCACCATGATCTGCACTCAAAACAATCAATGTGTTTTCGATTCCAATTTTTTCATCAATGTATTTTAATAATAAGGAAAGCTGTAAATCCAATCGTAAAATATTATCCTCGGTTTCGAGGCTCGAACAACCAAACATATGTCCGACATAATCGGTCGAGGATAAACTAACCGACAAAAAATCAGGAATATCATCCTGTCCGATGTTTTCGTTTTCAATGAGGGTTTTGGCGAAGTCAATAGTCAGTTCATCACCAATCGGGCTCAGCGTCAAAAAGGTGTAATAATATTTCGAGTTGTCACCATAATTATGCGGAAAGGTTCGGCCAAAGCCCGGCAAACCCGCCTCATAGGGTCGGTCATCGGCATCTCCCCAGACGTAGGAAGATCGCTCATTCAGTAATTCCCAGGAAGTGTTTTTATATTGATCGCTGAGTTTTTTTGTATTCCATTGATTAACCCATTCCGGATATTTGTCATAATAATAGTTGCTGGTTACAAATGCTCCGTTCTTTTTTGAAAACCAAAACGCTTTTCCGGCATGCCCGGCCATAGATACTGCTCCGCGATCTTTGACGGAGACCCCAAATATTTTGGATCTTTCCCCATAATGAATGAATAACTCATCACCAAACGTAGTAGAAAGAATCCTTCGTGGCGAACGCCCATCAGATTGTGCGGTCTTTTGTGTAGGATCAATCTCTGTTTTTTTGTCCACACCTACACCACTTCCAAGCATATGATAATCAGGATCTTCGATATTGTAAGTCAGGTCTCCTGTACTTTGATCCAGCCAAACATTTCCAACCATTCCATGTTCAGAAGGGTAAGCTCCTGTGGCTAAAGTGGTATGGCCAACGATGGTTTCAGTGTTAGAATGTGGATGATGTGCATTGTTGTACCAGGTTCCTTTTTCCATAAAATAACGCAAACCATCATCGCTGAGACGATCCGCATATCGGCCCAACAAGTCTCCTCTGAGTTGATCTACCGTAATTTGCAGGACAAGTTTTGGTGTTTCGGTTTGGGCATTTAAATAATTAAAAAAAGATCCCAAAAAAAGAGTAATTACGAAAAACAAAGATTTCATTCGTCAAGATTATTTAAATGATTGATTAGTTTTTAAACGTTTTATATTTGAATTTTTGACCGCCAACGGAAGCTTCGTACATCAAGCCGCCTTTTACCATGGTGAAGACTGCAACACCATCTTCATAAGCCACATCAGCCGAAGCTCCGGCAGTTGCCGCGACTGCAGAAACCTGTGCTGCAAATTCATATTTACTTTCTGTAAACCGATCGTAAGCTGACTTGTCTTCAAAAAAAATCACTTCGCTGTATGCCTGCCCTCCCCATTGAAATCCTATCGTAACCTGTGTCATTTTAGCTTCTCCAACAGGCGTATCATTTCTAAACATGGTGCC
This sequence comes from uncultured Saprospiraceae bacterium, assembly GCA_963793295.1. Classification (GTDB taxonomy): domain Bacteria; phylum Bacteroidota; class Bacteroidia; order Chitinophagales; family Saprospiraceae; genus JAHDHW01. The sequence goes on from CAWBZX010000034.1 coordinate 12,372, forward strand.
TTTGCCATGCGCGCCACCTACGCCTATTGCCCCTTTTCCAATCGAAGGAAAAATCACGAAGGCATAAGCTTCGCCAAAGAAAGCTTTCATACCAGAGTCTTTTTCTAGAAATGCATTTTTAGTTTGCTCTGCCTTTTCAACGGCTTCAGGGTTCCAACCGCCAATTTGAGCTGTTAGAGAAATTGTGGTAATGATTGTTAGCACGCTAAATAAAGTTATCTTTTTCATAGTTATTAATTATTTTTTTAATTTGATTAATTCATTTTTGGAAAAAACTGAATTTCGACTTAATTAATTGTTTTACAGAAAAAATAAAAGGCCATTAAAATATTTACAAACTAATTTCATCGAGTGCCTCTCAACAAATTTTGATAATCTGCATTCTCTGGATTTAATTGAAGCAATTTCATGACAATACTTTGCGCATCCTGTTTTCGGTTTTGTTGAAGGTAAAGAATCGCAAGCGCGTAGAGTATTCTTTCATTATCAGGGCTAATTTGAAGCGCTGTTTTGTAAGCATTTTCAGCTTCTTTAGGGCGTTTGAGATTTTGTAAAGTCAAGGCCCAATTATAATAATGGTTAGGATCACCTGTTAGTTTTGCGGCTTTTCCGAGGTTTATTTCAGAGCCTTCTAAATCTTCCATTTCCGCCAATAACAAACCCAAAGAATAATAAGTATCTCCGGAGTTTTGATCTAATTCGATCACTTTTTCAAATTGCTCTTTCGCGGCTTGTAGGTTTCCATTGCTGTAATACAAATTAGCCAAATTGAAATAAGGTTGTGTCAAATAAGGGTCCTGGCGAATGGCTTCTAAATAGGCTCTCTCCGCTTTTTCCTTTTCCCCTTTTTTCTGGTAATATTGGCCCCGCAAGACCTGCCCAGCAGGGAAATCAGCCTGAATTTTTAACACCTCTTCAAACTCAATTTTTGCCTTTTGAAAAGCTTCTTTCAAATCGCTTTGATATAATTTTTCGTCCACCTCAGCTAAGATGTAAACGGCATTGGTTCTGATGGCTCGGATCGAATCTTTTAATAAAGGTGAAACATACCTCAATCGATCTTCCGCCGAAAAATATTCCAATGCATTCATCGCAGCATATCGGATCAATGGGTTCCTATTATTTAAAGATGCTATGATTTTCTGGTTTGTTTCCTGAGTCCTAATCTGACTTAAAATGTTTAACGCAGTTGCTCGTGCAATGGCAGGAGTACTTGTATCTCCAACCATTTGTATCAAACTCGGAACAGCGTATATATTTCCAGCTTGAGCTGCGACAAGTGGCGGTGAAAAATGTGGTCGTCTCTTCGGTCCATACCATTGATTCACGGCTTCAGCCGCCCATTTTGCATCCTTATCTTCATGGCATCCATTACAAGCATTTGGGGTGTCATACTGAGCACTTAAATCAGGCCTAGGTATCCGAAAACTGTGATCTCTTCGAAAATCATTAACCATGTAATACTTGCCGGGCATATGGCAGTTGATGCAGGCAGCTCCTTCCGTATCGACTTTATGGAAATGATGGGTCTCCGTGTCGTATTTCTTAATATCATGACATTGGGTGCAAAGTGCGTTTCCATCAAATTTTAACTTTAAACTGTGTGGATCATGACAACTCGTGCAATAGACATTGTTGTGGTACATTTTGCTTTGTGTAAATGATCCGTAAACATAAACTTCGTCCAAAATTTGTCCATCCGAATGATACAATCCAGGGCGCAAAGTCTCTGTTAGATAATGGTCCATCAGCTCACCAGAATGATCAAAAACAT
>CAWBZX010000035.1:0-87377 GCA_963793295.1 uncultured Saprospiraceae bacterium
ACACACACACACACACACACACACACACACACACACACACACACACACACACACACACACACACACACACACACACACACACACACACACACACACACACACACACACACACACACACACACACACACACACACACACACACACACACACACACACACACACGCGTCGCCGACGCGTGCCTTGATTGACGAACGTGAGCGACCACATGCGTGCTTGCTCATGCGTCAGAAATGTAATAAATAATCTCTCTCTCTCTCTCTCTCTCTCTCTCTACACACACAAACAGACAGGTTCACATACCAGCCAGGCCAGAGAGGCATATGAGAGTTGCATATACAAACAAGCACAGACAGACAAGACACAGAAGACCTTTACTAAATCACCCATATGTGCAGAAGGAAAGTTCATGGAGATTGTACAGAAAAGTTTTCAGATGACACGAGAACAAAAAAAGTAAAATGCTGCAGTCTATTGATTTAGGCAGGGCATTTTTTTTCAGGAAAGGATAATAATCATCGGTTAATAAAACGTTAATGCAGCATCTTTGACCAAACCTTTTTTTCAAAGGAACGGTCTTTTTAAATGAGCAAACATTATTAACTCTAAACTTCAACTATGAAATCATTTTTTTCTTCCCTTTTGTTCCTGTTTGGAATATTATTATCTGGTTGCAACAAATCACAAGATGTAACAATTGATTCTCCATTGCCTTCAACATGTGATACACCGGTAGTTGTTGATGCTGATCTTTATGAAAACGCTCCGGCTGATGAATTTCAGTTTCAGAGTGTAATAATTGACGGAAGCTGTTTGAAGGTGATCGTTCGGTATGGCGGTGGCTGTGAAGAAGTTGTTTTTCAGTTGATTGATGCATCTGCCATTATGGAATCTTTTCCAATCCAAAGAAATATTAGACTTTCTTTAGAAGATAATGATCAGTGCAAAGCTTTAATTACCCAAGAACTATTTTATGATTTGACGTCATTGCAAGTGGAGGGGAATTCCAAAATCATTTTGAATTTGCAAGGCTTTCAGGGAAGTTTAACTTATCAATATTAACCCAAGTTTTTCTTTATAAAATTAAACCGCTAATCAGGGATACCAGATTAGCGGCTTTTTTGACTTTATAAGGATGGGCTGATCTTCTAATAAAGTCAAGTGGCTTATTCCAAAACATGAATATTTTTCTCAGCACAAATCTTTTTCAGTTCATCCGGCCATATCGAAACGGTAACTTCTCCCAAATGAGCCGTTCTTAAAAGATACATATAAGTTCGTGACTGGCCGATTCCACCACCAATGCTCAATGGAATTTCATCGTTTAAAATGGCCTGGTGATAAGGCAATGTAAGAAAATCCAATTGTCCTGAAAGTTCTAATTGCGCTTTCATGGTTTCCTTTGTCACTCTTACACCCATCGAACTTAACTCATGCCTTCTTTTTGTTACCGGATTCCATACCAAAATATCACCATTAAGTCCGTACATTTGTTCTCCATTTTTTACTATGGTCGGTGTAATCCAATCATCGTAGTCAGCAGCTCGCATCTCATGCGGATAACCATCTTTAAGGACCGAACCAATACCAATGATGAATACGGCAGGATACTCCTGGATAAGCCTGGTTTCCCTTTGTTTACGTGGAAGGTCGGGATACATTTCTAAAATCTCTTCTGCATGGAAGAACTTAAGTTCTTCAGGAAAATCAGGGTATTTCGGATCATTTAATTCCGGAAACTTCTCTTTTGCCATCATGCCTGCTCCCCAGATTACTTTCCATATTTTATTAACGGCATCTTTCAAATAGTCGAGGTTTCTGTCTTTGGCAGTGATCCTTTTTTCCCAATCCCATTGGTCTACATAAGCAGAATGATCATGATCCAGGAAATAGTCTTTTCGGATTGCTCTCATGTCGGTATTAATTCCTTGCCCCACAGCACAATCAAACTCTGCTAAGGCCATTCTTTTCCATTTGGTTGCGGCTTGTACCACTTGTGTTTCAATTCGTTTAGGCAAGCCCAAACCTGCCGTAAAATCAATTGGAGTTCTGGAACCATCACGATCGAGATAATCATTTACACCGCTATCTTTCCTAACGATGAGTGGTACTTGAACCATTTGAAGGTTCAAAGCCTCAGCGAGGCCTTTTTCGATATACTCTTTGATCAAATAGAGGGCTTCCATTCTTTTTAAAGGCGGTAATAAAGCCTGGTAATTATTTGGAAGAACTTTACTAACCTCTTCATAAGTGCTTATTCCCGGGCCAGCCAGGTCTGTTTTTTTTTCGTACATAGTTTAGCGTTTTGAATTCATAAAAATTAAAAAAATCATCTGTTTACCAATCAATTATTTTACAATTGAAGTTAATCAAAACGGAGTAAAAAAAAGGTGACATTTGTCATAGGGCATTTGAGTCAAATCATCGATTTATCAATGCTTTAGTTCGCTTGTATTTTTATAGGAAATCATAAATGAAGGAAAAGAAATAATTAGGTGAGCTGGACTTTTATGCCTTTGTTATCTGTAAATATAACAGAGGCATAAAAGGCATAAGAAGAAATGAATCGTTTTTTTAAGAATACTATCGGGTAACTCCTCTAGAAATTAGTTTGATTTTGATTCCTGCTTTATCGTCCAAGCCATTTCCATAAAACTCCATGCGGCTTTCTTCGATACCATTACTTTTCAAATAATTGAATACTTCTCTCGCACGGACATCATCCAAAGAAACCTCTTTGTTGCCTTTATAAAACGTTTTTTCGTTTGCGGCAACATAGCCGTAAATTTCGATTTTAGCTTTTGGATATTCCTTCAAAAGTACGGCAAGGTTGTCCAGTTGTTTCTTGGCTTTTGTGTTCAGGCGAATTTTGTTTTTCGCAAAGGCAATATCTTCTGCCGTGAAGGTTCTGGGGAATGAGCTATCGTAAGCACTCAAATGGTCAGCCATCATAAATTCCATCGATCCGGGGATAAAACCGAGCGCTTCGCCACCTTTGCCAAATGGAGTAGTGTCTTGTTGTACCGTGTCAATCGTTGTGACCGGATCCACAACTGGAGTAACGGGTGGGTTGCAACCGTCACAACCTTTAAAGTACATCAATGCAAGAATGATCAAAAGCAATGCAATAATCAAGGGAATTAACCAACCTGGCCATCCACTGCCTGAGGTACTTTTTGAAGAAGTTGATGATGTTGTTGATGAGGTATTTCCTTTAGCAGCTAAAGCCATAGCGGCAGCTGCGGCAGTTGCTGCGGCTTCTTTTTTTCGATCTTCCTCTGCAGCTGATTTCGCCACTTCCTCCGCTTCAGCGGCAAGTTTTGCTTCTTCTGCAGCTTTCAACCTTTCGGCTTCGGTTTTTTGTTTTGCCGCTTCTTCTGCCTTGAGATTTGCGGCAGCGAATGCAGCAAGTTTAGCTTCCTCCGCTTGTTTCTTAGCTTCTTTTTCCGCTTTTCGTTTTGCTTCGCTTTCTTCTTTTCGTTGCTTGATCATCAAAGCGGACATCAATGCTCCGCCAACGACGGCCGATCCAACACCAATCGGAGAATTTTTTCCTTTCACTAGGTTGAAGTCTTCAAGCATGCTTGCCTCTTCTTTGTAATAATCACTACGAGCGATTTCCTGATGATTGGCAGCTTTTAGCGCATAAAAATGACGTTTATTTTTAAAAAAGGTATTCCAGCTTTTTTCATTAGGCCCGTTTTTTATAACTGCCTGAATGCCGTTATCTCTGGAATTTGCACTTTTGTATCCTTCCGAACGAAGAAATGTTTTCCCTTCAGCATTATTAAAAGCAAAATAATATTCTCCGCTCTTTTCGTCTTGAAAAGTATGAAAACCTTCTGCACCAGCATATGCAGCAATGGGAAGATAATTGTCACTAAATAACTGCTGTGTTGGTTTGGCCACTTCAATGCCGGCACATTGAACCAGTTTGACGGCAGCATTCATATCTTTTTTCAGACTGTAAAAATGGGCACTTTTTGCCACAGACTTGTCTTCATCATTTTTTATTAAAAAATAATGTCTCCCGTTTTTTGCAACCCGCTTATCGTAATTCTTCTTTTTTGTAGCAAATTCCAAAACGGCTTTTATACCATTATCTAAATCTTCAATCGTTTTAAAACCCCTCACATTTCCATTGATTAAAATGGCATTGTCATCCTCATCCTTGAAAACGAAATAATATTTTTGGTTGCCTTCACTTTGGAAAGTATCATAAGTTAAATTGTTACAGAGATAGGGCTGGTTTTGAGCCAGATAAACCCTTCCTTTTTTTTCTTTTGCTGGAGTAGTAGTAGGTTTGGGAGCTTCAGGTGTTGAAGACTTTTCAGGTTCTCTTGTCGCGGCTTTTGGAGCTTCAGCCATGAATTGCGCAATGGCTAATTCGATTTCTTTTTCTGATTTATATTTGATGCTTCTTCCAATTTCCAGGCCTTTTGAGGTAGATAGAATAAAAAAGTGCTTGCCTTTCTCATCGGTTCTTTTTTTGTAATTTTTGATTTTAGCCGAACTATTTATAGCCTGACGTATGCCATTGAAACACAAATCTTTATCAGCATAAGAAGGGCTGTTTAATCGAACTTGATCTTCTTCTGAAAGAAATTGAAAATAATAGAGGTTGTTGGTTTTACGTCTAAAAGCGCGAAATTTCATTCTCTGTTGAGTTGGGGGCGGTAACTGAATATATTCAAATTTTTTCCAATATAGAGGATTTTTTAAAAAAACGCTCAATATGTACTTCAATATCGTTTATATCAATTGATTTTTTTAATAAGGATCAACATTTATATTTATGCGGACCATTGAAAATCCCTGAACGGAGTGTGTCGTTTGAATAGCTTCCAGAATAGCAGATTTGGCAAAGGCTATTTTTTCGGAATTGCGTTCCATTTTTAAAAGCAAGTCCATCAGAAAATAAGTTCTGACTCTTGGAATTCCCGGAACTGCAGGGCCGATCACTCGGTCGCCAAGTGATTTTTTTAATGCTTTGGAAAAGACTTTGGCCGCTTCATTAAGGATATCAGGCTTTTTGTGTTTTAAAGTAATTTTTATCAATCTGCAGAAAGGTGGATACAAAAATGTTTTTCGCTCTTCTATTTCTCTTTCAAAAAAGTGTTGAAAATCGTTTTGTAAAACTTCTTTTAAAACCGGATGGCTGGTGTTAAACGCCTGAATAATGACTTTGCCGCGTTTATGCTTTCTGCCTGCACGACCACTGACCTGAGTAATTAACTGAAAGCCCCTTTCGCTTGCCCGAAAATCTGGAAAATAAAAAAGATGATCGGCACTCAGCACCCCAACTAATCCCACATTGTCGAAATCCAATCCTTTTGTCACCATTTGAGTACCCACCAATATGTCAATACGTTTTTCTTCAAAGTCATTGATGATGCGTGCATGCGCGTCTTTGGCTCGAACGGTATCATAATCAAGGCGGTTAATCTTTGCATCAGGGAGAAATATTTTGAGTTCATCTTCTATCTTTTCCGTTCCAAAACCTTTGAGTGTCAGCTGTTTTGTTCCACAAGCGGGACACTCCACGGGTATTGGCCGCTGATATCCGCAGTAATGGCAACGAAGATTGTTTTGGAACTTGTGATACGTCAAACTGACATCGCAATGGATGCATTCGGCGTTCCAGCCGCAATTTGTGCAGTTCAAAACTGGTGCATATCCACGCCGGTTTTGAAATAAAATAGCTTGCTCGCCCCGTTCGAGTGTCAGCTTCAATTCTTCTAAAAGAACGGAGGTGAAATGCGATTGCATTTTATTCTTTTTTGTTTCGTCTTTTGCATCAACAATGACTATTTCGGGAAGCTCCAAACCGCCAAATCGCTCCGGCATTTCAACTAAATTGTATTTTTTAGAAAGGGTATTGTGGTAGGATTCTAAAGACGGCGTTGCTGTTCCAAGGATTATTTTTGCACCGTGTAATTTTGCTAAAAAAACAGCGACATCACGTGCATTATATCTCGGCGCCGGGTCCATTTGTTTGTAAGAAGTGTCGTGTTCTTCGTCAACAATAATCAGTTTTAAATTATTAAACGGCAAAAACAAACCGGATCTGGCTCCCATGACCAGGGGCTTTCCTGCCAACACACTTTTCCAGATTTCAACACGCTCATTGTTGTTGAGGCGGGAATGGAAAACTGCAATTTGATCCCCAAAAATCTTTTGCAGGCGGCTTACGATTTGTGTGGTTAATGCGATTTCCGGCAGCAGATAAAGCACTTGTTCTCCTTTTTCGATGGCTTCCGTGATAAGCTCAACATAAACGCGGGTTTTTCCACTTCCAGTTACTCCATGAAGCAGGGTTACATTCGTGTTTTTTTCCGTTTTAATGGCTTCGATAGCGGCTATTTGTTGAGTTGCAAGTTCCGACGATTCAACTAATTCTTCTTCATATCCACCAATCCGGCTAACGGCTTTTTTATAAATTTCAAATATCCCCTTCTTTTCTATTGCTTTAATAACCGAAGATTCGACTGATGCTTTTTTGCAAACATCCTGAGTCTGAACAAGTTCTTGATTTCTCGAAAGTTGAATAAAAGCCATCAGTGCTTCAACCTGCCGGTTGGATCGACTCAATTTTTCAAAGGCTTCTTCCAGCAATTCCGGATTGGAAAGATAAGGTTCGCTAAGTTTTACACAGGAAACCGTTTTGGGTTTATAACTTGATTTTAGTTCTTCTTTTAAATAAACAATCTTTCTTTCAAGCAAACGATTGATCAGCGGATAGACCGTTTTTTGGTTTAATATTTTTCGAATATCGTCGATACTCAATTCATTTTGAATGCTTAGTGCCTCCGTAATCATGAACTCTTTATCGTTAAAACCGTCATAGTTTTCATCAAACAAAGGACTGAGTATAATGCGTGTTTCGCTGGCTAATTTCATCCCGGAAGGCAATGCTGCATTCATGACCTCACCCAAAGTGCAGGCATAATATTTTGCCATCCATCGCCAGAGTTTAATCTGATTCGGATAAATAATCGGTGATTGATCGATGATCGAAACAATCGGCTTTGGGGTGTAATCCGCCGGTGCATCGGCATGAACCTCCATGACCAAGGCAGAATACAGTTTACTTTTGCCAAATTGCACTTCCACTCTTATCCCAAATTGTATGTTCTTCACCAACTCTTCAGGAACATAGTAAGTGTAAGGCTTTGGCACTGCTATCGGAAGAATTACCGTAACATAAGTGTTTGTAGTAGCAATAGGATGGAAAGATTCTGTATTCAAGAAAATGATTTTAAAACCTAATTAAAAGAGTACATTTAAGTTCACTAATTTGCTATAAAAATATAATTTTTTTGTTTAAAATTGATTTACTTTTTAAAACCCGGGAAATAACACTTGACTCCATGAATTTCAAAGTTTTACAATTGGACCACGTAGCCATTCGTGTAAAAGATATGGAAAAGTCAGCACAATGGTATGCTGATGTTCTCGGATTTGAAAGAGTGCAACCCAAAGAATGGGGTCCATTTCCAATAATGATGATCGGAACGAATAGCGGGGTAGCCATTTTTCCTGCTAAGACAGACAATCCGCAAGTTTTACCCGAAGGCGACTGGCTGACTACTTTCCATTTTGCTTTTCGAATAAGCCGTGCAGGTCTTGATTATGCCATGGATCATTTTCGTAAAAAAAATATTGAATTTGAATACCAGAATTTAATACATTTCCATTCTATTTTCCTGAAAGATCCCGATGGGCATCGTGTTGAACTGACGTCGCAAGTGAAGGAGATTAATTAGAAGACTAAAAGGTTAGGAGGTTAAGAAATAAATGGCAAAGAAGTTAAAGGCTAGGGTTAGAAGTTATAAGCTATCGGGTTGGTTAAAAAACTTCAAACTTCAAACTTCAAACCTCTGACTTCCAACTTCCAACTATTTCTCAAAAATAAATTTCTTGAGCCAGGCGATAGGTATTGGCGTGAGCTTCAACAATATCGGCTAATCGTTCGGAGTATCCGCCTCCCATGCTGACTGATACTGGAATTTGATTTTTTTTACAGCTTTCCAAAACAATTCTGTCTCGTTCTTTACAGCCTTCGATGGTCAAACTTAATCTACCAAGTTTATCTGTTTTTAAAACATCAACTCCTGATAGATAAAAGATAAAGTCCGGTTCAAATTCATCAATCAAATAGGGGAGTGTTTCTCGAATAGTTTTCAGATAGTGGCGATCTTCTGTCTTGTCAGGTAGACCGATATCCAAATCGGATTTTTCCTTTTTGGCCGGATAATTTTTTGAGCCGTGTATACTAAAAGTGAAAACGCGGTTTTCATTTTGAAAGATCTGAGCAGTTCCGTTTCCCTGGTGAACATCGAGGTCGACAATCAATATTTTTTGAGCTAAATGGTTTGATAGCAGGTGGTTAGCTGCAATTGCTATATCATTGAAAACACAAAAACCTTCGCCATGATCCGTGAAAGAATGATGTGTTCCTCCAGCTATATTCATGGCTATTCCGTATTTTTGAGCGAATAAGGCACATTGCAGCGTCCCATTTGCAATATGTGTACCTCTCCGGACCAAAAGCTCGGTCATTGGAAATCCAATTTTTCTGATTTCTTTCGCAGTTAATTGCTGGGTTTTCAGTTTGTTCCAGTATTCCTGATCATGGGTCAATAAAATGGTTTGCTCGGATGCTGCATCGGGATGAAAAAAGTTGTCCTCCCTTATGGTTCCTTCATAAAGCAATTGTTCCGGGATCAATTCATATTTGATCATTGGAAAGCGATGCCCTTCCGGTAATTCATATTTGTAAATAGGTGAATAAGCAATCTTGAGCATAAAAGTAAATGGACAGAATTAAATTAATGTTTATGTTGACTCTTTTTGGACTACACATCGTTAGAAATTCCTTAAATAGCTCAGGATATTCTCGTCATTTTTGCCTCGTTTAGTACAAAAATAGCCTAACCTAATTCTATATCTAATGCTGTCCAATTACTTAGTCCTAAACAGAAAAGTTTTTGGAAAGTTTTTTATGTAAAAAGCTTTTATTTCATCAAAGTGATATCGCCTTTGTAAATAAAAGTTTTACCATCTGCGAATTCAATTTCAATCAAATAAACAAAAACGCCCGGATTGAGTCGCTCTCCTTTGAATTCACCGTTCCAGCTGGCTGCGCGATCATTGGGTTGGATATTATTTATATTATAAATGAGTTCTCCCCAGCGGCTAAATATGGAAAATTGTTTGATCTCAACCACACCTGTACCTGCAAAAACATAAAAATCATCATTGGTGCCATCGCCGTTTGGACTAAAGGCTGAAGGGATAAATACGTTGCGGCTCTTTTTGACAGAAATCGTTATATCATCAGTAGCTGAGCAACCAATTGAATCGATGACCACGATGGTATAATCGGTTGTTTCAAACGGTCTGGCGATGGGATCAAGGCAATCCAGGCAACTTAGATTTTCTTCAGGATTCCAGAATATTTCCGCTACTTCAAAATCTGCTTCTGCATTTAATTGTACACTATCACCCAGGACGATTTCAATGTCATTGCCCAGATTGACAAAATAAGAAACAGGAGCCTGAATGACCAGGTTTTGACTTATGGCGCAATCGTTTATGTCTTGAATAAATAGTTCGTAATTGCCAGAAGATAAAAATGGAATTTCGATAGGAAAGCCAAATATTGGCGTGAATAATTCACCATCTAATGAGTACTCATAAATTCCTGCTCCTCCGGTTACATTTTCGATTAGGATACTTCCATTTAAACCGCTGATGCAATCTGGGGAAATCGTTAGGGTCGTTGCTTCTATTGCGGAAGGTTGGCTAAGGATAATATTTTCAATAACAGTGCATCCAGTAGCATCGGTCACGGTCACCGTGTAACTTCCAGCGGATAAAGAACTCGCAATTGAAGTGGTTGACCCATCACTCCATTGAAAAGAAAAAGGTGCTGTTCCTGTTAGGGCAGTGACTTCTGCAGCGCCATCATTTGCATTGTTACAACTCACGCTAAATCCTTGATAATCAGTCAAAATATTAATGCTTGCAACAATAGAAGTAACTGTTACCGTTACGGAACTTGTGGGAAATGTTGGAGAACAAGGTATTCCATTTCCTGTAACACTTATTAAAGAATAGGTTGTGGTCGCAGTAGGAAATACAGTGATCGTCTGTCCATCGCTTATACCGTTTAAAAGAATTGCCGGATTGATGCCATCTGAGTATTCAACATCATAGGAATTGGCACCGCTAAGATTAAAAGTCAAGTCAAGGGATTGTCCATCACAAATGGTATTTTCTCCGCTTATTGTTCCTAAAACCGGTTCAAAAAAGTCAAGCGTTACAAAAACGATACTATCACATCCGTTGCTCGCTCCGGCCTGGATTGTTTCAGTGCCGGATGGATTATTTACATCATAAATTGTCCCATTAATAATAATATTTTCATCCTCACAAAGCATATCGTTGAAGTTGGAACTGACAACAGCTAAGATATTTAGATCAATGGCTACCACATCAGAGATACAGTTTCCATTTCCAACATTTGCATAAATAGTGGTTGAAGCGGAGGTGTAAGGCGATGAAATTGGAATCGTTGCTGTAGGATCTTCAAACCAATTAACGGTATTGGAGGTACCTCCATTGACGATGCTTTCCAAAGTAGCCAGATCGAAACTGGCCGTTCCATTTCCTTCGTCACATCCTTCGGCAGAAGCGGTGTTGGCTTCCGGCGCGCTAATGGCGTTCAACGAAACTTCAACGATTCCTGAAGTGCAATTTCCATTGCTTACCACCGCATAAATAATAGTTGAAGCGGAGGTGTAAGGCGATGAAATAGGAATAGTACTGGCAATATCTTCAAACCAGTTGACCGGATTTGCTGTTCCTCCGTTGACTATACTTTCCAAAGCAGTAAGATCGAAAGTTGCCATTCCGTTTCCATCATCGCATTCGTTAGCGGAAGTAGCATTAGCAAGGGGGTTATCTAAAACAGTTAAGTTTATTTCAACAATTTGAGAAGTGCAATTTCCATCGTCCACCGTTGCAAAAATTGTATTTGAAGTAGATATAAAAGGTGATAGAATAGGGATTGTTGCATTATCATCTTCAAACCAGTTGACGGAATTCGCTGTTCCTCCGTTGACTGTATTTTCTAAAGCAGTCAGATCAAAAGTTGCCGTTCCACTTCCTTCGTCACACGCTTCAGCGGAAGTGGCATTAGCAAGGGGGTTATCTAAAACAGTTAAGTTTATTTCAACAATTTGAGAAGCGCAATTTCCATCGTCCACCGTTGCAAAAATTGTAGTTGAAGTAGATATAAAAGGTGATAGAATAGGGATTGTTGCATTATCATCTTCAAACCAGTTGACCGGATTTGCTGTTCCTCCGTTGACTGTATTTTCAAAAGCAGTCAGATCAAAAGTTGCCGTTCCGTTTCCATCGTCACATGCTTCAAGAGAAGCTGGGGTTGCAAGAGGAGCATCCAAAACCGTAAGCTGTACGCCAACGATTGATGAGACGCAATTACCAGTTCCAACAATTGCATAAACAGTGGTTGAGGCGGAAATATATGGAGAACTAATCGGAATGGTGGATGCAATATCCTGGTACCAACTAACTGGATTTGCTGTTCCTGCGTTGACTATACTTTCCAAAGCAGTTAAATTGAAAGTTGCTGTTCCATTTCCATCGTCGCATTCTGAGGTAAAAGCGGGTGCAGAATCAGGGTTTTGACCAACATTTAGTTGAATTCCCACAATTTCGGAAATACAATTTCCATCACCAACAGTCGCATAAATGGTAGTTGAAGCAGTGGTATAGGGTGACGAAATTGGAATAGTTCCGGCGTCATCTTCAAACCAGTTGACCGTATTGGCAGTTCCGCCGTTGACGGTTGATTCAATAAGACTCAGATCGAAAGTAGCCGTTCCATTTCCATCATCACATTCACTTGCTGATGTAGGATTGGCTTGTGGACTGTCTACGACATTAAGCATAATTTCCACGCTCTCGGAAATACAATTTCCATCTCCCACAATTGCATAAATAGTGCTGGAAGCAGTGGTATAGGGTGATGAAATTGGAATAGTCCCGGCATCATCTTCAAACCAGCTGACGAGATTTGCTGTTCCTCCGTTGACAATACTTTCTAAAACAGTTAGATCAAAAGTCGCTGTTCCGTTTCCATCATCACATTGTTCCGTAGAAGCTGTATTGGCTTGCGGGCTGTTTACGACATTAAGCATGATTTCCACGATCGCGGAAACGCAGGTTCCATTGTCAACGGTTGCATAAATTATAGTTGAACCAGTTGTATAAGGCGATGAAATTGGAATAGTCCCGGCATCATCTTCAAACCAGCTGACGGAATTCGCAGTTCCTCCGTTGACCGTATTTTCCAGAGCAGTCAAATCGAAAGTTGCGGTGCCATTTCCATCCTCACACGCTGACGCAGAAGCAGCATTTGCGAGAGGAGCATCCAAAACAGTGAGCTGAACGCCAACGGTTATGGAAATACAATTACCTGATCCTACATTGGCATAGACAACAGTTGAAGAAGAAACATATGGAGAGCTTATCGGAATAGTGGCAGCAGGGTCTTGGTACCAATTGACTGGATTTCCGTTTCCTGTATTGACTATATTTTCCAAAGCAGTAAGATCGAAAGTTGCTGTTCCATTGCCATCGTCACATGCAGAAGCAGAAGCAGGAGATGCATCCGGACTTTGCACGACATTCAGTGTAATTTCCACGATCCCAGAAACACAATTTCCATCACCAACGGTTGCATAAATGGTCGTTGACGCAGTGGTGTATGGCGATGAAATCGGAATTGAAGCATTAGCATCTTCAAACCAGTTGACGGTGTTAGCGGTACCTCCATTGACCGTACTTTCTAAAGCAGTAAGATCGAAAGTTGCGGTTCCGCTTCCATCATCGCATTCGTCAGCTGAAGTGGTGTTGGCTTGCGGCGCATCGCCTACATTTAGTGTGATGGCAACAATTTCGGAGATACAATTTCCATCACCAACGGTTGCATAAATGGTCGTTGAACCGGTTGTATATGGTGACGAAATAGGAATGTTTCCAGCATCATCTTCAAACCAATTGACCGTATTTGAGTTTCCACCATTAACAGTGGACTCCAAAGCGGTTAGATCAAAAGTGGCTGTTCCATTTCCATCATCGCATTCGTCAGCTGAAGTAGCGTTTGCTTGCGGGATATCGATAACATTTAACGTAATTTCAACAAATTCGGAAACACAGTTTCCATCTTCAACAGTTGCATAAACGGTTGTTGAACCGGTTGTATAAGGTGACGAAATTGGAATGTTTCCAGCGTCATCTTCAAACCAATTGACTGTATTAGAGTTCCCGCCATTAACAGTGGTCTCCAAAGCGGTCAGATCAAAAGTGGCTGTTCCATTTCCATCATCACATTCGTCAGCGGAAGTAGTATTTGCTTGTGGTGTTGCTGTGACAACAAGGGTTATTTCGGCAGCTAAAGAATTGCAAATGCCATCATTTACAATAGCATAAACAGTTCCACTACCACTTAAATAATTGTCAGGGTTCGGAATTGGAATTGTACCGCTACTGTCTAAAAACCAAGTTACGGGATTTCCACTTCCTCCATTTACGATATTGTCTAAACTCGTTAAATCAAAAGTTGCTTGGCCCGCATTTTCTTCACACTGAATGTCTGAAGTAGAGTTAGCTGTTGGTATTGCTATGATAGAAAGTGAAATTTCAACTATCGCAGAGGTGCAATTTCCATCAGCAACCTGAGCATAAACAAAACCATTTCCACTGGTATAGTTGGTAGGATCTGGAACAGGATTCACACCGTTTATATCCAAATACCAATTAACAGTGTTACTGGTACCGTTATTTACAATAAAATCAAGGGAAGTTAAATCGAAAGTCGCCGTTCCGTTTCCATCATCGCATGCACTTTCTGAAGTAGGATTGGCAACTGGTGATGGCACAACTATTAACAATATCTCAACTAATGGTGAAATACAAATTCCATTTTCCACATTCGCCCAAATAATTCCGCCAGGACTGCTAAAACTGCTTGGATTTGAAATTGGGATAGTACCCGCATCTATGTACCAATTCACCGGATTTCCGCTATTGCCATTTACTATTTCATTTAAAGTTGTCAGATCAAAAACAGCGATTCCACTACCATCGTCACATTCCGTAGCAGTGGTTGGATTAGCTACGGGATTAGGTATGACGGTTAATGTAATTTCAACTATAGATGATTCACATAATCCATTACTAACAACTGCATACACACTTCCTCCTGTAGTTGTATAATTGGAAGGGGCATTTATTGGAACATTCGCATTGGGATCTGAATACCAATTTACCGGATCTCCCGAACCGCCATTGACGATATTTTCTAGCGCTGTAAGATCAAAAGTTGCTATTCCACCTCCTTCATCACAAAGCTCATCAGAAGCAGGAAAAGCAGATGGAGATGGATTAACCGTCAAAGTAACCTCTGAAGTTGTTGATTCACAGTTGCCACTGATAACAGTAGCATAAACAATACCCCCTGTCGTAGGATAACTAGTAGGGTTGGATATTGGATTATTGCCATTGACATCAAGATACCAATTCACTGGATTTCCGTTGTTGCCATTGACTATTTCATCTAAAGTTGTTAGATCAAAGGTAGCTTGACCATTTATGTCGCCACAAGCTTCAGCAGAAGCAGGATTAGCAATTGGAATAGGTTCAACGATTACATCGATCGCAACTGGATCAGATGTACATTGAGCAGTGCTTACAGTTGCGTAAACCGTGGTGGAACCGGAAACAAAATTTGCAGGATCTCCGATTTGATTATTGGTTTGCTGATCCGTAAACCAATCGACGGGGTTTCCAGAATTACCATTAATTCCATTGTCGAGACTTGTTAGATCGAAAGTAGCTTGACCTGATCCTTCATCACATGCGTTTAGCGGACCGGCTGAGTTTGCTTCCGGAGTTTCATAAATATCTATACTTAAAGGAGTTGGATCTACCGTTCCCTCACAGTCATTGTCATCGATTAACGACACAAGCGTAACACTCCCTGTAGTTACAATAAAGTCAGGAAGTGTTAGTGTATTAGTGCCGAGATCATATTCTGGAATAGCTACATCATCAGAGCAAATATTTATAGTAAAATTAGTATTTGGTACAACGATAGGAAAGGTTATATTAAAAGGTCCGATACTCAACTCAAATTCAATATCATAGGGAGCCTGACCTCCTGAAACTGTAAAAGTTATTTCTGAGCAATTACCGGTACAGAGCACTCCTCCTCCTGATAAGCTTGCATCACCTCCCCCTGCATCGACTATAATTGTTGCTTCACCGTCAAAGTTGGAATAAACCGGGCAACCATTGCTATCCGTTACAGAAACTAATTCAAAAGTGGTATTAACGTTAACTGTTACACTCTCAATATGACCATTATTGATGCCGTTTAAGGTGTATTCTGTTGTCCCATCTGTATAAACAACATTAAATGGACCACCGGATGATGGCAGGTTAAAAGTGAGATCAGTGTTTACGGTTCCACATCCACTGCAAATAGAACAATCAATGGACATACCACTTGAGTTGATTTCTATTGAAGAAGGAGGAGGAATGTAACTGGCGCAGTTACCATAAGTCGTCCAGTTATTTGAATCACCAAAACGGTTAATCCATTCTAGTTGTGTTGCTGGAGAAGTTGGTCCTGAGTAGCTGATATATTCCGTTGATCCACTGGTTGGTTCCATATGATAACAAGGATCGACTTCGGGATGCAGATTGGATTGTTGGGAAGTGCCATCAGCTTGCCAAACGGACCTTGTATTAAAACCATAGAGTATCCGTCCGCTGTAAGTAGCATCATGATCACCAGTCATACCTCCGTTGTCCCAAATTCCGTCTTGCATGACGAAGATCTGATCTCCGGAGCTATTCATATTTAAACCGCCAAATGAAAAATTAAGGTCAGTGACATCCCAGCTTGGATTATTGCCATTTGTGACGTTGACGTCACCATCAAAGAAAAGTTCAAAAGTTGTTCCTGCTGCAATGGTTCCTGCATTATAAGTAAACCGAAAAGTTCCTTCTGAATCTCCAAAAAAGTCAGGAAAGACCCTTTCCCAGCCATTGTCCGTAATATCTATTGCAGTTCCATTGGTGATGTCTTTGAAAGCAATAAAACTGACAACATCCTGGCTGGGTTCGCTATTGCAATCATTGTCCGCATTCACTCCAATAATCGCAATGTCTCCGGGATCAAGCGTCGTTTGAGCGTTTGCATTTTTCGTAATAAAAAGAGCAAATATAATAAAGCAATACAAAGTCACCTTGTACTTTATTGCTTGAAATCGGGCAATACTCATGATTGACCTGCGATTGTGCGGATAGTGTTTGAGTTTTGGCATTTCTTAAAAATGAAGATTCATTTCTTGAAAATAGTGGGGGGATAGATCGCTTGTACAAAAATAGGTATTTTAAATAACTTTATCGACTATCTAAATTCTAATAATTCATGAAGTTTACTGTTTTTTACGAAGACAGAGATGAACTCCAGACAATCATTTTAATACGTATGAAATGTATGATTAATCCTTTTTAAAAAAGCGAATAATAAAATTGTTGAATAAATTCAAAACAGTTTCTCAATTAATCCTATTTTTGCAAATCTTTTAAGGTCCTTTAAATCATTGTGTTTTGAAGGATTCTGAATTAAAATTATTCACTGATTAATAATAAAACAATGCATCATTTGAGTGAACAGGAAATAGTACGGCGCGAAGCATTACAAGCGATTAAAGACCTTGGAGTCAATCCTTTTCCGGCGGAGCAATTTGAAGTGAATTTTAAAACTTCTGATTTTACGACTCAGGCTTTCCATAAACAAATTCAAATTGAATTAGAAAAAGTCAAAGGCATGGGAGCTGAAAAGGCGGAATCCTTCAAAAAATTCTTGTTTGAAAATAAATTCCGGACCAGCCAGATATTGGAAAGCGATAGTTTAAAGAACTTCGGTTTGACGGATACAGTTGAATTTGATATAAAAGTTGGTGAACAGCTTATGAGTCTTGAAGATTTTATCAATAATCTACGAGATAAAGCACTTGGGGATTTTGCTCCTACTTATTTTCCTGTTGTTCGTGTTGCTGGTAGGTTTATGGGGCAGCGGGGCGCTTTTGCAAAATTGCAGGATAGCCAGGGCATGATTCAGGTATATCTTGGAAAAGGAGATATTGGCGAAACAGAAGAAGAGAAAGAATTAAATAAAAAATTGATCAAACACTTCCATATCGGCGATTTTATTGGCTTGGAAGGAGAACTTTTTGCCACCCAAACCGGTGAAGTGACAGTGCGGCCAAAGCAAATTACTTTTTTAGGAAAATCACTCCGTAATCTTCCAATTGTAAAAACCGACAAAGAAGGCAATATACATGACGCTTTCACTGATCCGGAACAACGCTATCGACAACGAAGTGTGGATCTGTCCGTTAATCCCAATGTCAAAGATATTTTTTTAAAACGCACTAAGTTGATTTCAACAATGCGTAATTATTTCAATGATCATGATTGGCTGGAAGTGGAAACGCCAATACTTCAGCCGATTCATGGAGGTGCTGCAGCACGGCCTTTTGAAACGTATCACAACACACTGGACATGCCGCTTTACTTGCGGATCGCCAACGAATTATATTTGAAGCGCCTGATCGTAGGAGGTTTCGACGGAGTTTACGAATTTGCAAAGATGTTTCGAAATGAAGGTATGGATCGCACCCATAATCCGGAATTTACAGCTATGGAAATCTACATTGCTTATAAAGATTATTTTTGGATGATGGAGATGGTGGAAGAAGTGATTGAAAAAGTTGCCAGGGCAGTGACCGGATCACCGATTGTAAAATATGGCGACAATCAGTTAAATTTTGAAGGCCCTTACGAAAGAATGACCATGTACGAGTCCATCGAGAAGTATACTAATATTGATGTTTCAGAAATGGATGAAACCCAGCTTCGTGAAGTTTGTAAAAAATTGCACATCGAAGTGGACAATACTATGGGAAAAGGGAAACTTATTGATGAAATATTTGGTGAAAAAGTGGAAGATCATTTGATTCAGCCGACATTCATTACGGATTATCCGATTGAAATGACACCACTTGCGAAAAAACATCGAAGTAAGGAAGGGCTGGTTGAACGATTTGAGCTTTTTGTTAATGGAAAAGAAATCGCTAATGCTTATT
Source organism: uncultured Saprospiraceae bacterium (assembly GCA_963793295.1). Lineage (GTDB taxonomy): Bacteria > Bacteroidota > Bacteroidia > Chitinophagales > Saprospiraceae > JAHDHW01. The sequence continues at coordinate 18,252 of CAWBZX010000035.1, forward strand.
CTGAATTGAATGATCCGATTGATCAGCGCGAACGATTCGAAGAACAATTGAGATTAGCGGAGCGTGGGGATGAAGAAGCCATGGTGCTTGATGAAGCTTTTTTGAAAGCTTTGGAGTATGGAATGCCTCCTACCTCTGGGTTGGGTATTGGTATCGACAGACTCGTGATGTTGATGACCAATCAGCAAAGTATTCAGGAAGTACTTTTCTTTCCCCAGATGAAGCCAGAGAAAAAAATGATTCAGGAAGACAAATTATAGCCAAAAATCTTTTTTATAAAGCAAATGAATATGACCAAAACACGTTTTTTTAACTCGTTTTTTCTCTTTTTTCTTATAGCATTTCTCTCTTGCAGTTCAACAGAGTCTGATAACGGAACAAAACAGAGTAATTCGGATTCCCCAGAAGAAGAAAAATCAACGACCACTTTTGAATCAATGGAATCTAAGACAGCATATAACGAAACATTTTCAGAAAAGAATCCTTTGATGAATAATGAATCTTTTAGAAAAATTGCGGCTTTATTACCAATTACTGTAAATGGTGTTGAAGGGGGTCCGTTTGAAGGTTGGTTTAAAGTAACCCCCGGGCCTAAATTTACTTACGTAAAAAAGGCTTACAGAGATCGAAAAAATAAAACCCGCGTAGATCTTTCCATTGCAGATGCTGGTGAAGAAACACTTCAATCACTTCAATTGAATACCTATTGGAATAATAAAAAAATTGATAGGAAATTAGAAAATGGTTATGAGAAAACAACTATTATTGGATCTTATCCAGCTTATGAAAAATGTCAGAATCACAATTGTGATGTTTACTTCACTATCGGCGACCGGTTTTTGATTGGCGGATATACAGAAAATGTCGAAGTCAAAGACCTCTATAAGATATTCGAAACTATTGATATTGACCAACTTGAAAGCTTCTCTAATTAAGGCATATTTTTTTTTGTCTTCTTTCTAATTCCAAAATTTTAAGAAACTCCAATACTTATTTAGTAACTTAGATGAAGATTTTTATAACCTAAACTAATTCGCAATGAAAACCTTTAAATCTTTCTTTTTTACAACACTTTGCTTTTTAGTGATCATATCTTCTTTTACCATGTGTTCATCAAAAACTAAAGAAGAAAAAGCTGCTGAGGAAGTTGGTGAAGCAATGAATGAACTTCAGGAAGAACTTAAAAAAGCAGGAAATGATGCCGATGGAAGCCTAAGTGATGCAATGGACAAAGTCGGTGAAGCAATGGATCAATTAAAAAACGATGGTAAAGTTGTGGAACCTGTTAACTTCCGGGTATTGAAGGAGGGTATCCCTGAAACTTTCCTGGGCATGGAAAGGACGAAAAATGAAGGAGAAACAACCGGTGCCATGGGCTTTAAAATTTCGACGGCAAAAGCATCCTTCAAAGAGGGAGATAAAAGGATTGATGTAGAAATTGTTGACGTTGGAGGTATCGGAATGGCTGCGATGGGCATGGCTGCCTGGTCAATGGCTGAAATTGATAAAGAATCGGATAATGGCTATGAAAGAACAACCACTTTTGAAGGTCATAAAGCTTTTGAAAAATGCAGCGGCAATAGGTGTGAATTTTCTACCTGGATGAATCAAAGAATCATTTTTAATGTAAAAGGTTATAATGTTGAAATGGATGATATTAAAAAAGGTATCAAAAAAGATGTTGATCTGGATAATTTGATGGAAAAAGTTGCAGACGAGAGTTAAAATAAACCAGAAAGACGGAAGTTGGGAGTTGAAAGATGGAAGTGCTCACTTCTAACTAACTTCATGATACTAAAATAACTTGCTATTTTTTTAAGGCAGATAACTTTCGCAAATATAAATGCATCCAGTTTTTCAAATCCTAATCGCCGTTCTTTTTATATCCTTTTTTGCTCAGATTGAAATAGTACTTCCTATTAACAAAGATGGGATTCCAATTACGGGACAAACCTTTGCAGTATTACTGGTTGGTTATTTTTTAGGATCTAAAAAAGGGGTGTTAGCTGTATTTTTTTACCTGATGATTGGAGCAATTGGATTGCCCGTTTTTGCCGGAGGTGCCGCAGGAATTGAGGTTTTTTCAGACAATAGTGCTGGATTTCTTTTTGGTTTTCTTTTCGGTGCAGCATCAACCGGTTATCTTGGAGAAAAAGGGTGGGGGTATAGCTTTTTTAAATGCTTTTTGGGGATGGTGATTGGAACCTTGATAATTATAGTTTTTGGACTCTTATTCTTGACCATAAGATTTGATTTTGAATCAGCTTTAAAATATGGATTTTATCCTTTTGTGTGGGGAGCACTTATAAAAATCGTCCTTGGTGCAACGATACCTCCGATTTACCACAATCTGATAAAAGAAAATGTAGTTCAAGGTTCGAGTTAATAAACTTAAGGCGTAATTTTTTTAAAGACGTGCGATGATGGTTCTGTTGCCTTTTACTTTTTGACCAATGTCAACTTCTATTTTTGCATCAAGAGGTAAGAAAAGATCAACTCGGGAACCAAATTTTATAAAGCCAAAATCGGTGCCTTGTTCTACCTCATCGCCGAGTTCCAGATAGTTAACAATTCTTTTGGCGACAGCACCGGCAATTTGTCGGAGTAGAATTTCTTCATTTCCAGTACCGATCACGACAGTGGTACGTTCATTTTCGGTAGAGGATTTGGGGTGCCAGGCGACCATATATTTGCCAGGATGGTATTTGAAATAATTGACTGTACCACTAATAGGGTTACGGTTTACATGAACATTTGTGGGACTCATAAAGATGGAAACCTGCAATCTTTTATCACCAAAATATTCTACTTCTTTAGTTTCTTCAATGACAACAATTTTTCCATCTGCTGGAGCATAGATGATATTATCATCAGCAATAAGTATTTCTCTGCTTGGATTACGGAAAAACTGCAATACCAACATAAAAACCACAAATGATACTATTCCAGAAATCAATAAGATTTTTGGAAAAAAGGCAAAGATGAAATAGTTGGCAAAAGCTAGTGTTAAAGCCAACAGAATCAATATAGTATATCCTTCTTTATGAATTTTCATCAATAATAGTTTATAAAATCAGTACAAATTTAATAAAATTTGCAATTGTTTGTCAATCATTTTTTAACTTCTTATCCAAAGCAGATATGCTGTCGCAAATGGGATTAGAAAAATAAAAGCATCAAAACGATCTAAAAAACCTCCATGACCTGGTAATAAAGTGCCTGAATCTTTAATAGAATAGCTTCTTTTAAGCATCGATTCCACTAAATCACCAATAGAACCAAAAATTACAACAATTATTGCCAGTACGACCCATTGTGTTAGCGTACATTCGGCCAAGAAAAAGCTCAGCAAGATAGCAATTAATATTGTAATTGCAACACCTCCGATTGATCCTTCCCAGGTTTTTTTGGGAGAGATGCTTGGGAAAAGCTTTGTCTTTCCAAAACGTGAACCTACTAAGTAAGCTGCTGTATCATTGGACCAGGTCAATAAAAGCAATCCAAATATCGCATCTGTATTAAATACATTTCCTTGAAATGCGATAAAATCCAACAGTGCGAAAGGCATACCAATATATACCATTCCCAATATAATAAACGCTACATTAGCAAAAGGTTGCTCGGATTTGGAAAAAAGTTCAAAAATAAAACTCAAAAAGATCAATGGAAAGAACAATAGAGAAGTGAATAGAATAAACTTCTCGGGAGAATTCATCATATTCAATTTGAGCATTGAGATCAACAAAAAGGGGGTCAATCCAAATACTAATCCAATTATTTTTCTGATCCTGTCCTGTCTTACATCATTGCGGAGTGTGATACCGAAAAATTCCCACAAACAAAGTCCGGTGACTATTGCAAAAAGAACCACAAAAGAATAACGGCCTCCATAAAGCCCGCCTAGAATAACTATTACAAATATTAGTGCAGTTGACCCTCTTCTAACTAATCCTTTCATTATATTACTTTTTGAGCTTGTAAAAATTGGAAATAAAAATCCCCCTTTTAGTACTCAAATCTTTTCTGATTTTGAATTAAATTGAACAAAATAATAACCTAAAGTAAATACGAATATAATTGAAATAATGATTAGTCCAAATGGCGGTTTACCAATCTGATCTATATCGATGGATGACATTTGATTAGAAAAGAGATAAATGGCGATAATTTGTATCGCATTGTAAACAAAGTGAGCAATGATGGGTATCCAGATGCTACCTGCCCAATAATACAAATATCCCAATAATGCTCCCAGCAACATTCTTGGTAAAAAACCTTCAAACTGCATGTGAAAGGTGCTAAATAATATTGCTGCTACCCAAATGGCAACGTGCGGATTTCGGAACAATCTTTCAAAATTGCGTTGAATCATCCCTCGAAATAATAATTCTTCACCAAAAGCGGGAATCGCAGCTATGACTAAAATGTTTAAAAATAATTCGAATGGCGCTTCGGTACCCAACAAATTTTGAAGCATGGTATTAGTGGTCTCTTCCATTTTTATTGCCCAGTCAGGCAATGGAATCAGTTGGTTGATCCAAAGGGCGAATTGAGCTAATGGAAAAGCGGCAGTTATTAATAAAGCTGCGAGTAATCCATTTATACTTTGATTATACAGCGGTTTGAAATTCAGGCGTAAAAAGCTTATCCACTTTTTTTTAAAAAAAAATAAAGCAACTATAATGGAAGGCAAAATAAAAACGAACAAATGATTGATTACAAAAACGGAGCGGATATAATTCCTTAGATGCTGTGAATGCTCTTGTCTCAGCATATTGAAAGCATCTTCTATGGTAAGTCCAACCCAACTTTCAATGAATAAAATGATCGCATTACTGATCAATATTGTAAAAATAATAAGCAGCGCAAGAAATGTTAAAACCGTTAAAGGATTGTTTGACATGAGGAGGTCATCTTTAGTGAGAATATGCTTTGATGAATCTTCGCTTTGATTTCCCATTGAATTTGTTTTGGCTAAAAATAACTTAAAACAATTAAAAGCTATAAGAGATTAGATTAAAAATCTTGTAAGTGAAAATTGGTAGTTTTATTTGCAATCAACCCAAAATTTAAGGTTTGTCATTCTGTTTTATTTGTGATGCCCTATTAATATAAAAAGCCCCAATGACTAAATTAAGTGTTAATATTAACAAGGTTGCTCTTATAAGAAATTCCAGGGGAGAAAATCTTCCTGATCTAGTTCAGGTCGCTAAAGATTGTGAATCTTTTGGTGCTCAGGGCATTACAGTCCATCCTCGCCCTGACGAACGACACGTTCGCTACGATGATATTCCAAAATTAAAAGCGGTTGTTCAAACAGAATTTAATATCGAAGGAAACCCTTCTCCACGTTTTCTGGAATTGGTTTTAAAAAATAAACCACATCAATGTACATTGGTTCCGGACTCGCCTGATGCTTTGACTTCTGACCGTGGATGGAATACCATAACGCAAGAAAGCTTTTTAAAGGAAATAATTGTTCAGTTGAAAGAAGCAGGTATTCGTGTGTCTTTGTTTGTTGATGCCGAAGAACGATTTGTGGAAGGTGCAAAAAAAGTTGATGCTGATCGTGTCGAATTTTATACAGGCAACTATGCTAAAAAATATAAGGAGGATTCGCAGAAAGCGGTAGAACCCCATAAACGTTGTGCAAGGTTAGCTAGTGAAATTGGTGTTGGGGTCAATGCGGGTCATGATCTAAATCTTGAAAATCTTCGCTTTTATAAAGAAAATGTTTATGATTTAAAAGAAGTTTCTATTGGTCATGCATTGATTTCAGATGCCTTATATTTTGGCTTGGAGAATACCATACAAATGTATCTCAACTGCCTGAAATAATTGAATATAATTTTAAGCTTCAAGTTATTCTTACCAAACCTGCCAGGCGGTTACTTCTGATCTTATAATTTTTTTAAATTGGAAATTTCTCTATTACCGCAGAATTAAACAGAAGCTTAAGCCTATAAATTTACCGAAAATCAAAAGACAGAAATTATTATTTCCTGGTATACAATTATAAAATTGTATTTACTTAATTGTGGCCAATAGATCATTTTCAAATGAGAGAATAAGTATGCACTTTAAAAAGACGTTAGGTTGGCATTAAATTTACAATTGCTTTTTTATAAATTAATTTCTAAATTGGTAGAATTGTGATAAAGTATTTTTAGTAAAAAATAGAGATTAGTTTTGCATACTCGAGGATGAAGAAAACGGCATTTTTACAATACCTGCAATTCGAGAAGAGATTTTCTCATCATACATTGAAAGCTTATGAGATTGACTTGGAGCAATTTTATTTTTTCTTAAATGAAATATATTCTATAGAATCTGAAAGTGAAGTGAAACATCTTCATTTAAGATCATGGATAGTTCATCTAATGCAAAAAGGGATATCCAGCCGTTCAATCAACCGAAAGCTTTCTTCTCTTAAATCCTTTTTTAAATTCCTGCAAAAGAGAGGAGATATTATAATCAATCCAACGTTGAAGGTGATTGCTCCCAAATCCAAGAAAAGATTGGTTTCCTTTCTTAGTAAGTCTAATATTGAATTTCTTTTGAATGACTATGAATTTGAGGATAGCTATTCAGGCAAACGCGATAAAGTAATTCTTGAAGTTTTGTATGCAACTGGTATGCGAAGATCCGAGTTGATCAATTTGAAAGAAGAGCATATTGACTTTTCTCAACTTCAAATAAAAGTGATGGGTAAAGGTAAAAAGGAAAGGATAGTTCCATTTTCAAATAACCTTTATCGTGTTTTAAAAAAATATATTGCTGATTGTCAGAAAGCAATTAAATCTTCTGAAGATTTTCTTTTTTTAACCGACAAAGGTAAAAAGCTTTATCCTAAGCTTTTATATAATATTGTTAAAAGACATTTAGGGAATATTACTTCAAACGAACACAAAGGTCCTCATACTTTAAGGCATTCATTTGCTACCCATTTATCCGATAATGGAGCAGAATTAAACGTTATAAAAGAATTGCTGGGACATAGTAGTTTAGCTGCAACCCAAATTTATACACATAACTCAATAGAAAGAATCAAACGAACTTATGAATTAGCTCATCCAAAAGCAAAAAGAGAAATTGATTCTTGAGAATATATTTAATAACTTAAAACTTTCTTATGAAATAATTCTTAACTCAAATTTTGCTGTGTCTATGGCGATTTGCTTCAATAACTAAATAGATCACCTAATATTTTTTAATTTCAAAAAATTAGCTATATGAAAGTACACACTCATTCAGTTCATTTTTCAGCAGATACTAAATTAATATCCTTCATAGAAAAGAAGCTTAGCAAGTTAGATCAGTTTTTTGATCGAATAGTAAGTGCAAATGTTACGTTAAAATTAGAGAACTCAGGGCAGGTCAAAGATAAAGTAGTTGAAATAAGAATTAACATTCCTGGAGTTGTGCTGTATGCAAAAGAAACAAATAAATCTTTTGAGGCATCAGTTGATAGTGCAATATCTTCACTAAAGCGACAGGTAGTAAAGTATAAAGAGCGTTCCAGGATGAAGAGTTGACCTAATACGATTTATTTTTTTAGAAAAGAGATTGTCTATAATTAGACAATCTCTTTTCTGCTTTAAAGGAAAGTTTATGTTCTTGGAAAAAAGCACCAAATTTAAAACGTGTTTTAACAATGAAATGAGCCTTTATTGTCTCTCGTTTTTTTGAGCTAAAAAAAAAACACAAAAAAGAAAAAAATATTTTCCTTTTCTTTGAAAAATTGTATCTTTGCAATCGCTTTGGAGAAAATGTTCTCAAGCAAGTATCATATTTTGATTTTTTACAAAATCGAATTAGGATCAGAATCTATAAATCGCCAGTGTAGCTCAGTTGGCCAGAGCAGCTGATTTGTAATCAGCGGGTCGGGGGTTCGAATCCCTCCACTGGCTCCAGTTTTGATAGTATAATGAAAGGGGGTGCGCCGGAGTTGGAGAGCCGGGCCAGACTGTAAATCTGGTGTCTATGACTGAATAGGTTCGAATCCTATCACCCCCACAATTGATATGAGTTCAGTTGAGTATGAGTGTGAAAATTGAATATAATGCGGGAGTAGCTCAGTTGGTAGAGCATCAGCCTTCCAAGCTGAGGGTCGCGGGTTCGAGTCTCGTCTCCCGCTCAATTTTCTATTGAGATGTACTAAGTGTTCGATGATCTCGTTGCCAGCTCAGATTTGATAGCTGATTGGGTACTAATAGCTATAGACTTAATGATTAAGCCAATGTAGCTCAGGGGTAGAGCACTTCCATGGTAAGGAAGGGGTCGGGGTTCAAATCCCTTCATTGGCTCAATAATAATATTGTGATTAATATATGACTTTTATTAATAATATATTATTTAATTATAAATTAAAAATCTTTACACGATGGCTAAAGGAAACATTTGAAAGGACTAAACCACACGTCAATATTGGTACGATTGGTCACGTTGACCACGGTAAGACTACCTTACTGCTGCAATTACTTATGTTCTGGCTGAGCAAGGTCTTGGCTGAAAAAATAGATTATGATTCTATTGATGCTGCTCCTGAAGAAAAAGAAAGAGGTATTACTATTAATACTGCTCACGTTGAGTATGAAACAGTAAATCGACACTATGCTCACGTTGATTGTCCAGGTCACGCTGATTATGTGAAAAACATGGTTACAGGTGCTGCTCAAATGGATGGTGCTATTCTGGTTGTTGCTGCTACTGATGGACCTATGCCTCAAACACGAGAGCACATTCTTCTTGGCTCGCCAGGTAGGTGTTCCTAAGATTGTTGTTTTTATGAATAAAGTTGACCTTGTTGATGATGAAGAAATGCTTGGAACTTGGTAGAAATGGAAGTTCGTGAATTATTAGATCAATATGAATTTGATGGTGATAATGCTTCAGTTATTCAAGGTTCTGCTTGAAAGCTCTTGAAGGAGATGCTGATGCAGTTCAAAAGCAATTAGAGACTTGATGGCTGCTGTTGATGCATGATATTCCAGAGCCAGTACGTGATAGTTGATAAGCCTTTCTTGATGCCTATTGAGGATGTATTTTCTATTACAGGTCGTGGTACTGTTGCTACAGGTAGAATTGAAAGAGGTGTTATCAATACAGGTGATCCAGTAGAAATTATTGGTATGATGAAAGATGGTGAAAAACCATTGACTTCAGTTGTTACTGGTGTTGAGATGTTCCGTAAAATCTTGAACAGAGGAGAAGCTGGTGATAATGCTGGTATTCTTCTTCGAGGTATTGATAAAGATGATATCAAAAGAGGTATGGTTATTTGTAAACCAGGTTCAGTTAATCCACACAAAAACTTCAAATGTGAGGTATATGTACTTAGGTAAAGATGAAGGTGGACGTCACACTCCATTCTTCAATGGATACCGACCTCAGTTTTACTTCAGAACAACAGATGTAACTGGTGATGTTAATCTTCCTGAAGGTGTTGAAATGGTAATGCCTGGTGATAATGTTACTCTTGGAAGTGAAACTTATTAACACAATTGCAATGGAAAAAGGATCTGCGTTTTGCAATTCGTGAAGGTGGAAGAACAGTTGGTGCTGGTCAGGTTACTGAAATTCTTGACTAATAAATTATTGATTTAATATCATAATGATTTAAGTATAAATTAAGCATCTTAAAGTTGGGTGCTTAATTTTTCAGATTTATAGAAGATACTTCTGAAAATCTTGATAGAGATTTGAATTATTGTTATACGGGCATAGCTCAATTGGTAGAGCGACGGTCTCCAAAACCGTAGGCTGCGGGTTCAATCCTGTCTGCCCGTGCAAATTTGAATGAGATAACTGAATAGATTGAAAAATTAAACAATGGAACGATCTTAATATCTATATATTAAGGAAAGTTATAACGAATTGGTCAATAAAGTAACTTGGCCTACTTGGCCTAGCTTACAAAGTAGTACTATATTGGTTTTAATTGCTTCTGTTGATTATTGCTCTTATCATTTTTGTAATGGATATAATTTCTAAGCAATGCTATTAGAATTTATTTATAGGGTAATCTAATATTTTAGATAAAAATTACATCTAATGTCTGAAGAAAAAAAATGGTATTCCTTACGGGTGATCAGTGGAAAAGAGACGAAAGATTAAAGAACGAATTGAACTGGAAATTCAAACGATCAGAATGGAGAGATTTTGTTACTCAGGTTTTGGTTCCTTCTGAAAAAGTATATAAAATTCGAAATGGTAAAAAAGTAATTCTGGAACGAAATATTTTACCAGGATATATTCTGATAGAAGCTGACCCTGCAAAGTTTACAGGTGAGATGTATTCAAGCTATTGCAAATATTCCAAATGTGATTCACTTTCTTAGGAAGAAATAATCCAATTCCAATGCAGCAGTCTGAAGCAAATAGAATGCTTGGAAAAGTGGATGAATCACAGGATATGGGAGAAGCACTTGATCGAACCATTTATTGTTGGAGAAACAGTGAAAATTATTGACGGACCATTCAATGAATTTGTTGGAGACATCAAAGAGGTAAATGAAGAAAAGAAAAAATTAAAAGTTATTGTAAAGATATTTGGAAGAGGAACAGAAGTGGAATTGAATTTTATGCAAGTTGAAAAACAAACATCATAAAATAGATAACAGACTTTAGTTCTATATCATAGAAGCTTCTCTAAAGTCACAGATTAAAATAATAAAAATGGCAAAAGAAGTAGAAGGTTTTATAAAACTACAAGTAAAAGGAGGACAAGCAAATCCAGCTCCACCAGTTGGACCTGCACTTAGGTGCTAAAGGTGTAAATATCATGGAATTTTGTAAACGATTTAATGCACAAACTCAAGATCAGCAAGGAAAAGTATTTCCTGTTGTAATTACTGTTTTTAAGGATAAATCTTTTGATTTTATCATTAAAACACCTCCTGCAGCTGTTCAGTTATTGGAAGCAGCCAAACTTAAAAAAGGTTCTCCTGAATCAAATCGAGATAAAGTAGGTTCTGTAACTTGGGATCAGGTCAAAGCAATTGCTGAAGATAAAATGCCTGATTTAAATGCTTTTACAATTGAATCAGCAATGAAAATGGTTGCAGGAACAGCAAGAAGTATGGGATTAACTGTTAAAGGTACTCCTCCTTGGGAGGCTGAAAGTCTAGTGAAACTAATTAAATTTGTATTAAATACTGAAGGGAGTTTCAGTCTATAATTGGAACGCTATGTACCTCACAAATAATTTAATAATGGCAAAAATTTCAAAAAAAAGAAAAGCTGCTAACGCAAAAGTCGATGCTGACAAACTGTATCGATTTGAAGAGGCAATGGCCTTGTAAAAGAAGTCAATACCACTAAATTTGACGCATCTGTTGATTTTCATATTAGATTGGGAGTTGATCCACGAAAAGCTGATCAGGCACTTCGAGGTACTGTTTCCTTACCTCATGGAACAGGTAAAACAAAAAGTGTATTAGTATTTTGTACTCCTGATAAGGAAGAAGAAGCAAAAGATGCAGGTGCTGATTATGTTGGTTTAGATGAATATGATTCAAAAAATTCAAGGTGGTTGGACAGATATTGATGTTGTAATTGCTACGCCAAATGTTATGGCTAAGGTTGGTAAAATTGGTCGTATTCTTAGGACCTCGAGGTTTAATGCCAAACCCTAAAACAGGAACAGTAACTCCAAATGTTGGAGCTGCTGTTGCTGAAGTAAAAGGTGGTAAAATTTCTTTCCGGGTAGATAAATATGGAATTATTCATTCTTCTATTGGACGAGTATCATTTACTGCTGAAAAATTGGCAGAAAATGCAAAGGAATTACTTGATACTATTGATAAGAATGAAACCTTCTTCAGCAAAAGGAATTTATATGAAATCAATTACGTGGCAAGTACAATGAGCCCAGGTATTAAAAGTTGATCCAAAATCTATTAAGTAAACAGAATTTAAAATCTAACATAAAAATGACAAGAGCAGAAAAAACGACTGCTATTGCAGAATTGAAGGAAAAATTTAGTAATAATTCATTCTTTTACTTGACAGATTCTTCAACACTAACAGTCGAACAAGTTAATAAACTAAGAGGATTGTGTTTTGAGAAAGGAGTTGAAATGAAAGTGGTAAAAAATACCCTTGCTAAAAAAGCACTTGAAGATGCTCCAGAAGAAAAAGGTTATTCAGAACTGTTTGATTCACTGAAAGGACCAACAGCTATTATGTTTACTGAAACAGCTAATGTTCCTGCAAAATTATTGAAGAATTCAGGAAAGAACTATGAAAGACCAGTTCTAAAAGCAGCTTATATTGATACTTCGATATTTATTAGGTGATGATCAAGTTGAAAGCCTTGGCAGCATTGAAATCAAAAGAGGAATTGATTGGAGAAATTATTGCTTTGTTACAATCTCCTGCGAAGAACGTTATCAGTGCTCTGAAATCTGGTGGTTCATACTATCATGGGATTATTAAAAGCTCTGGAAGAAAGAGCAGAATAATAATATCGTGCATAATTTGCACACAAATTATGGCTTCCAAGTCTACGCACATATAAATTATTTTATTTTCTAAAAAATTAAAACTGTTCAAAATGGCAGATTTAAAAGAATTTGCAGAACAATTAGTTAACCTTACTGTTAAAGAAGTTAGCGAATTGGCTGATATACTTAAAAGATGAATATGGTATTGAACCTGCAGCAGCAGCAGTAGCAGTTGCAGCTGGCCCTGCAGCTGGAGGCGGTGATGGTGCAGCAGCAGCTGAACAAACTGAATTTGATGTAATGTTGAATTCAGCAGGTGCTGCAAAACTAAAAGTTGTAAAAGAAGTTAAAACACTTACTAGGATTGGGCTTAAAGAAGCTAAAGAATTAGTTGATGGTGCTCCAGGTCGTGATTAAAGAAGGTGTTTCTAAAGAAGAAGCTGAAGCAATTAAAGCTGCTTTAGAAGCAGTAGGTGCTGAAGTTGAATTGAAGTAATCCAATTTCATCCACTCAAAGCTTTCAATGACCAAAGTATAGTAACTAAAATACTATCTAGATATTTAAGCATATGAGGCTTAGCCAGTAGTATAATACTGGCTAAGCCTATTGTCGTATTATTAATATATTCGATTATTGACATATTTCTTGATTATGTTGTTTAATTGATAAGCATCCAAAACTAACAAATAACACTTACATCAAATGGTATCTACACAGGCATCGATGCAAGCCAGCGCATTAACTTTCGGAAAAATTAAACTTTCCTCACTATTATCCAGATTTACTTGAAATCCAATTAAAATCATTCCAGGAATTTTTCCAACTGGAAACAACTCCTGAAAATAGGGTAAATGAAGGACTTTACAGGGTATTTCAGGAAAATTTTCCAATTACGGATGCAAGAAATATTTTTGTTCTTGAATTTCTGGATTATTTTGTTGATCCTCCACGATATAGTATCGAAGAATGTATGCAGAGAGGCTTGACTTATAGTGTACCACTAAAAGCCAAACTTGAGACTTTCTTGTAATGATGAGGAACATGTTGATTTCCAAACCATTGTTCAGGATGTATTTCTTGGGAAATATTCCTTACATGACTCCTAAAGGTACTTTTGTGATCAATGGAGCAGAACGAGTTATTGTTTCTCAATTGCACCGTTCTCCAGGTGTATTCTTTGGCCAAAGTTTTCACCCGAATGGCACAAAAATCTATTCTGCCAGAGTAATTCCTTTTAAAGGAGCCTGGATGGAATTTGCTACAGATATCAATACGGTAATGTATGCTTACATTGATCGTAAGAAAAAATTTCCTGTTACAACACTTTTGCGAGCAATTGGATATGATTCTGATAAAGCAATCCTGAATCTTTTTGATTTGGCAGAAGAAATTACGGCTAACAAAAAAGCACTTGAAAAAAGCTATTGGTCGAAAACTTGCAGCCAGAGTTCTGCGAAAATGGACAGAAGATTTTGTAGATGAAGATACAGGAGAAGTTGTAACAATTGAACGAAATGAAATTATCCTCGAAAGAGATATTATTCTGGATGAAGAAAATATCGAATTAATCCTTGAAGCAGATAGCAGAAACTATAATTCTGCAGAGAGAAGATATTGATGAAGATTACTCAATTATTTATAATACTCTTCAAAAAGATCCTTCAAGTTCTGAAATGGAAGCTGTTCAGTATATTTATCGTCAATTAAGAGGTACTGATCCACCGGATGAAGAAACAGCACGAGGTATTATTGATAAATTATTCTTCTCTGATAAAAGATATAATCTTGGTGAAGTAGGTCGATATAAAATCAATCAGAAAACTAAAGCTAGGATACAGATAGTGATACTTTGGTTTTGACCAAAGAAGATATCATCGCTGATCGTAAAATATCTGGTTAGTTGATGAACCAAAAAGCAGAGATTGATGATATTGATCATTTGAGTAATCGTCGTGTACGAACAGTTGGAGAGCAACTGTATGCTCAGTTTGGTGTTGGTCTTGGCTCGTATGGCAAGAACTATTCGGGAACGAATGAATGTTCGTGATAATGAGGTATTTACACCAATTGATTTGATTAATGCAAGAACCTTTCTTCTGTGATTAATTCATTTTTTGGAACCAGCCAGCTTATCTCAATTTCTGGATCAAACCAATCCACTTTCTGAAATCACGCATAAACGACGAATTTCAGCACTTGGACCTGGTGGTCTTTCCAGAGAACGAGCAGGTTTTGAGGTACGTGATGTTCACTATTCTCACTATGGTCGACTTTGTACAATTGAAACTCCGGAAGGACCAAATATTGGTTTGATTTCTACTCTTTGTGTTCACGCAAAAGTGAATAAAATGGGATTCCTTGAAACACCTTATCGTAAAGTTGAAAGTGGAAAAGTTGATGTAAAAGGAGATGCTCAATATCTTTCTGCTGAAGGAGAAGATTTCAAAAAAATTGCTCAGGCAAATGCTCCGATTAATGAAAAAGGTGCATTTCATGACAGATCGTATTAAATGTAGAGAACATGGTGATTTCCCTGTATTGACTCCTGAGGAAATTGAATATATGGATGTAGCACCTAACCAGATTGTTGGTGTTTCTGCTTCAATGATTCCATTCCTCGAAAATGATGATGCCAACCGTGCCTTGATGGGATCAAACATGCAACGTCAGGCAGTTCCTTTAATTAAACCTAGCTTCGCCAATTGTAGGAACTGGTTTGGAAGGTAAAGTGGCTCAGGATTCCCGAATGCTTGATCAATGCAGAAGGAGATGGTGTAGTTGAATATGTGGATGCCAATGAAATTGTTATTCGATATGACCGATACAGATGAAGATCAGTTGGTTTCTTTTGAAGATAATAGCAAAACATACAAACTTACTAAATTTAAAAGAACCAACCAGGGAACTTGTATTAACCTGAAGCCAATTGTACGAAAAGGTGATCGTGTGAATAAAGGGCAGATTCTTTGTGATGGTTATGCAACTGAAAAAGGAGAATTGGCTCTTGGACAAAACCTGAAAGTGGCTTTTATGCCTTGGAAAGGATATAATTTTGAGGATGCGATTGTATTGTCTGAACGAGTAGTTCGAGAAGATATTTTTACTTCTCTCCATATTGAGCATTTTGAAATGGATGTTCGAGATACCAAACTTGGTGAAGAAGAATTGACCAATGATATTCCAAACGTTAGTGAAGATGCAACCAAAGATCTGGATGAAAATGGTATTATTCAGAGTGGGTGCTTGGGTTAAAGAAGGTGATATTCTTATCGGAAAAATTACTCCAAAAGGGGAATCTGATCCTACACCTGAAGAAAAATTGTTGCGTGCAATCTTTGGTGATAAAGCAGGTGATGTAAAAGATGCTTCACTGAAAGCACCTCCATCTACCAAAGGTATTATCATTGATAAGCAATTGTTTGCTCGAGCTAAAAAGGACAAAGTTCAAAAAGCTCAGGAAAAAGAATTGATTACAAATTGGATGATCAGCATGCTATCGTTCTCAATGAGTTGAAAACGATTCTTAGTTGATAAGTTATTGATTTTGGTAAAAGGTAAAACTTCACAAGGAGTAAAAAGTATCTATAATGAAGTACTAATACCTAAAGGAACGAAGTTTTCAATTACTAAGTCTTGAAAAACATTGATTATTCAACAGTTGATTACAGTAATTGGACTGATGACGATCATATAAATACACTTGATTGCCAGACTTGTTCACAATTATAGTATTAAAGTTAATGAAGAAGTTGGTAAATATAAGCGTGAAAAATTTAATATCAGTATTGGAGATGAACTTACCTGCAGGAGTATTGAAATTGGCAAAAGTTTATTTGGCTAAAAAGACGAAAATTGAAAGTTGGGGATAAACTTGCTGGACGACATGGTAACAAAGGTATTGTTTCCAGAATTGTTCGAGCAGGAAGATATGCCATTCCTGGAAGATGGAACGCCGGTTGATATTGTTCTTAATCCGCTTGGTGTACCTTCTCGGATGAACTTAGGACAGATTTTCGAAACGGTACTTGGTTGGGCTGGAGAGAAACTGGGTATTAAATTCTGCAACGCCAATTTTCGATGGTGCAAAATCTCGATGAAATTGAAGAATACATCCAAAAAGCTGAATTGCCTCAGTTACGGTCAAACTTATCTTTATGATGGAGAGACAGGTGATCGATTCCATCAGCAAGCAACTGTGGGTGTAATCTACATGTTGAAATTATCACACATGGTAGATGATAAAATGCATGCTCGTTCAATTGGACCTTATTCATTGATTACTCAGCAACCACTTGGAGGTAAAGCTCAGTTTGGTGGTCAGCGATTTGGTGAGATGGAAGTTTGGGCACTTGAAGCATTTGGAGCATCTAATATTCTTCAGGAACTACTTACGATTAAATCTGATGATATTATTGGCAGGGCAAAAGCTTATGAAGCCATTGTAAAAGGAGATAACTTGCCAGAACCTAATATTCCTGAATCATTCAATGTATTGATTCACGAACTTCGTGGATTGCTTTAGATGTGAAATTTGATTAAAAATAATTTCGAGATTGGAAATAAGTGGCTTTTCCACTTATTTCCAATCTTAAATAAATTCAAATACTGATCAACATATGCCTTTCAAAAAAAATCACAAGCAACAAAAGAGATTTTGATAGCATCACTATCAGCTTATCTTCACCGGATGATATTCTGGAACGTTCATATGGAGAAGTGCTAAAGCCAGAAACGATCAATTATCGTTCTTATAAACCCGAACGTGATGGTTTGTTTTGTGAACGAATTTTTGGTCCGGTAAAAGATTATGAATGTTATTGTGGAAAGTATAAACGAATTCGATACAAAGGAATTGTATGTGATCGATGTGGTGTTGAAGTTACAGAGAAAAAAGTTCGACGTGAACGAATGGGCCACATCAAATTGGTTGTACCTGTTGTTCATATTTGGTTTTTTAAATCATTGCCAAATAAAATTGGTTACCTGTTAGGACTTTCTTCCAAAAAATTGGAATCGATCATTTATTATGAACGATATGTAGTGATTCAAGCCAGGGGTTAAAGAAGAGGAAGGAATCAGATAAAATGGATCTTCTGACCGAAGAAGAATACTTGGAAATTTTGGATACTTTGCCAAAAGAAAACCAAATGCTGGAAGATGACGATCCCAACTAAATTTATCGCAAAAATGGGAGCTGAGGCTGTCAGTGATCTTGTTGATGCGACTTGAACTTGGATCAGCTTTCTTACGACTTACGTCATCAGGCAGCTAACGAAACTTCTCAACAACGAAAATCAGAAGCACTTGAAACGACTTACGGGTTGTGGAAGCTTTTCGTGATGGACAAACACGTATGGAAAATCGTCCTGAATGGGCTGTTATTCAGTATTTGCCAGTTGTTCCACCAGAATTACGTCCTTTGGTACCACTGGATGGTGGTCGTTTTGCAAGTTCGGATCTTAAATGATCTTTATCGTCGAGTTATCATTCGAAATAATCGTTTGAAACGACTTATTGGAAATTAAAGCTCCTGAAGTAATTCTTCGAAATGAAAAAAGAATGCTACAGGAAGCAGTTGATTCACTTTTTGATAATTCACGAAAATCTAATGCTGTAAAAGCAGAAGGTGGACGTGCTTTGAAATCTCTTAGTGATATTCTGAAAGGAAAGCAAGGTCGTTTCCGTCAAAACTTACTTGGAAAACGTGTTGATTATTCTGGTCGTTCTGTTATTGTGGTTGGACCAACGCTGAAATTGCACGAATGTGGTATTCCAAAAGGAATGGCTGCGGAGTTGTTCAAGCCTTTCATAATCCGAAAATTGATTGAAAGAGGAATTGTTAAAACTGTAAAATCTGCCAAAAAACTGGTTGATCGAAAAGATCCTGTAATTTGGGAAATTCTTGAAAATATTCTAAAAGGACATCCTGTTATGCTAAACCGTGCACCTACACTTGCACCGTCTTTCAATTCAGGCTTTCCAGCCAAGATTGATTGAAGGAAAAGCAATTCAATTGCATCCATTGGTTTGTGGTGCGTTTAATGCCGATTTTGATGGTGACCAAATGGCTGTTCACGTTCCCTTAAGCCATGCAGCAATTCTGGAAGCACAGGTGTTGATGCTTGCTTCTCATAATATGTTGAATCCGCAAGATGGTTCACCTATTACCTTGCCTTCTCAGGATATGGTTCTTGGCTTTATTATCTGACTAAAGAACGAAAGTCAACGAAGGAAGATAAAGTTAAAGGAGAAGGAAGAACTTTCTATTCTCCAGAAGAAGTGATAATTGCTTATAATGAAGGTCAAGTTGATCTTCATGCATGCATTAAAGTTAGAGTTGAAAGTAGAAGATGAAGAAGGAGAATCCTGTAAAGCAACGTATTGATACGACTGTTGGACGAGTAATCTTTAATCAGGCTGTACCTGCATCAAGTACCTTTTGTCAATGAATTACTTGACAAAGAAAAACCTGAAAAAAGTAATTAGTGATATCATTACGCTGAACAGATTTTGCCATTACAGCTGATTTTCTTGGATGATATTAAAGAACTTGGATTCTTACTGGTCTTTTAAAGGAGGTTTATCTTTTAACTTAGGTGATTTGATTACACCAACGGTAAAAGCCAAAACACTTGGAAGAAGCCCAAACTGAAGTTGATGAAGTTTGGGATAATTATAATCATGGGTCTGATTACCAACAATGAACGTTACAATCAGATCATTGATAAATGGACATTTGCGGATAACAGGATTACAGATAACTTGATGAAAGAGTTGTCAGAGCATAAACAAGGATTCAATTCTGTATATATGATGCTGGATTCTGGAGCACGTGGTTCTAAACAGCAGATCAAGCAGCTTTGTGGACTTACGAGGACTGATGGCAAAACCAAGAAAATCTGGTGATACAGGTGGAGCAATTATTGAAAATCCAATTCTTGCAAATTTCTTGGATGGATTGTCCGTATTGGAGTACTTTATCTCTACACACGGTGCACGTAAAGGTCTTGCCGATACTGCTTTGAAAACTGCTGATGCAGGTTATTTGACGCGTCGATTGGTTGATGTTTCTCAGGATGTTGTTATCATCGAAGAAGATTGTGATACTTTACGAGGTATTGAAACTACAGCATTAAAGGATAATGAAAAAGTTATTCAAAACTCTTGCTGATCGAATTGCAGGACGATATTACTTTGCATGATATTATTCATCCGGTAACAGATGAAGTTATTCTTGACAGCAGGTGAATATATCAATGATAAAACTGCTGATTATATTGATGATGAAGGTATTGAAACGGTGACTATTCGTTCTGTATTGACTTGTGAAACTAAACGAGGTGTTTGTACAAAATGTTATGGTAAAAACCTTGCAACAGGTCGAATTGCTGAAAGAGGTGATGCCGTTGGTATTATTGCTGCTCAGTCAATTGGTGAACCAGGTACACAGTTGACACTTCGTACCTTCCACGTTGGTGGTATTGCATCTGTATCAAAAACAGAATCTGAATTGTCTGCCAAATTTGACTGGTAGAGTTGAATTTGATGGAATTCGAACCACTACTACTACTGATGATGAAGGTAAAAAAGTTAACGTTGTATTGTCCCGAGCAGGTGAATTGAGAATTCTGGATTCGAAAACCAGCAAGCAATTTTCTTCTCATCACATTCCTTATGGATCGACATTACATGTAAAAGAAGGCAAAGAGATCAACAAAGGAGACTTGATTTGTGAATGGGATCCTTTTAATGCGGTTATTGTTTCTGAATTCGGAGGTATCACTAAATTTGATGGAATTGAAGAAGGTGCTACTTTTCGTGTTGAAAGAGATGATCAGACAGGGTATGCGGAAAAAGTAATTGTTGAAAGTAAGAATAAGCGAATGATTCCTACCATTCAAATCGTTGATCCAAAGAGTGGAGAAGAACTAAAGAGTATATAACCTTCCGGTAGGAGCTTATATTTCTATTGAAGATGGTGCAGAAGTTAAAGCAGGACAAAAGATTGTGAAGATTCCACGAAACCTTGGTAAGATTCAGGATATCACCGGTGGTCTTCCACGGGTAACTGAATTATTTGAAGCACGTAATCCTTCAAATCCTGCAGCTACTGCAGAAATTGATGGTGTTGTTTCCTTTGGAAAAATCAAACGTGGAAATCGTGAAGTTTTTGTTGAAGATGAAAAAAGCGGTCAAAAGACGTAAGTACCTGATTGGACTTTCAAAGCACATTCTTGGTACAGGAAGGTGACTTTGTAAGAGCTGGTATGCCACTTTCTGATGGTGCTATTGCTCCAAGAGATATTCTAAATATCAAAGGACCATTTGCAGTTCAATATTACCTGGTAAATGGAGTACAGGAAGTTTATCGTTCTCAGGGTATCAATATTAATGATAAACACATTGAAGTGATTGTTCGTCAAATGATGCGTAGAGTACAAATTGAAGATCCGGGTGATACTACTTTCCTAGAAGGAGAAGCAGTTGAGAAATATGATTTCTTAGAACAAAATGATTGGATTTATGATAAAAAATTCGTTACTGAACCAGGAGAGTCAACAAAACTGAAACCTGGTCAGTTAGTTACCTTGACGACAATTAAGAGAAGAAAATTCTTACCTCAAACGTAATGATAAGAAAGTGGTTGAATTCCGGGATGCTATTCCTGCTACTTCAAGTCCATTGCTACAAGGTATTACAAAATCATCTCTTGGTGTTTACAGCTGGATTTCAGCAGCATCCTTCCAGGAAACTACTAAAGTGTTGAGTCAGGCAGCTATTGGTGCCAAACAAGATTACTTGATGGTCTGAAAGAAAATGTTATTGTTGGTAAGAAAATTCCAGCAGGTACCGGTATGCCACAGTACAAAACACTTTGGGTATCCAGCCAGGAAGCTTTCGAAGCCGGTCAGGCTCGAAGAGCTCACATGGAAGAGATGGAAGAAGTAGATTAATACAGAATATTGAAATGTTATACAATAGGGCTACCTGATAATCAGGTAGCCCTATTTTGATTTAGGATACTATATAAATAATTAGATCGAATGACAAAATTGGATTTTTATATCCTCGATGTTTTTGCAGAAAAAAAATATTCTGGAAATCAGCTTGCCGTATTTCTGAATGCCGAAAACATTGATGATGAAACCATGCTTAAAATAGCAAAGGAAATTAATTTTGCAGAGTCTTCTTTCATCGTAAAAGGTAATCGAAAGAAGGGTTTTTATGTGAAAATTTTTACGCCCGAAAGCGAAGTCCCTTTCGCGGGGCATCCAACTGTTGGAACGGCTTATGTTATTCGAAATTTTCTATTGAAAAAAGAAATAAATTACCTTCCAATCAATTTGAAAATCGGACAAATAGCTGTAGAATTTTATACGCCAAAAAAAGGGGAATTATTGACCTTTATTACCCAGACCCAACCCGTTTTCAATAAGTCAATTGATAAAAAAGAAATTGCTTCTTTGTTGAGTATCGAAATTGACGAAATCGATGATGAGCTTCCGATAGTTGAGGTTTCGACGGGCTTACCTTATCTTATTGTTCCGCTAAAATCACTCCACAGCATCAGGAAAATTAAAACGGATGCAGGTTCTTTTCTCTCTTTTATGAAAAGCAAAGGGCTATATAAATCAAACAATCCATCTGGATTGACAACTTCTATTTTTTGTATTACTCCAGAAACCTATCAAAAGCAAAACGATTTTAACGGCCGGATGCTTTGTGTTGAAGAAGAAGTGTTGAAGGAAGATGCCGCGACGGGTAGTGCAAATGGTTGTTTCCTTGCTTATTTTTTAAAATACATCAACCCTTCAGCTAATCTTTTGATGGAACAGGGTTACGAAATGGGAAGGCCTTCGCGCTTACATTTGAAAGGAACACTTTCAGAAAAACATTACGAAATTAAAGTTGGAGGAGCAACCCAATTGATCGCAAAAGGGGAGTGGTTCCTTTAGAATTATTTCTTCAGCAGATTGGAAGAATAGATTTCAAAATACCGACCAATATATTTACCGACAATATCAAATTCTAAATTGATGAAATCTCCAATTTTGATGTGCATGAAATTAGTGTTTTCAAAAGTATAAGGAATGATCGCCACTGAAAACCTGTCCAAAGAAGGTTTTACAACCGTCAAACTAACACCATTTATAGAAACAGATCCTTTATCTACTAACAGGTGTTCCGGATTTTGTTGATACTGAAACTCAAAGTACCAGCTGCCCTCCTTTTCTTCAATGTTCGTGCAACGGCCTGTTGCATCTACGTGCCCTTGGACAATGTGGCCATCAAGCCTCGATGAGGGTAACATTGCGCGTTCAAGATTCACGAAGTCTCCTGTTTTCAATTCTCCTAAATTAGTTCTGGAAATTGTTTCTTCAATCGCAGTGACGGTATGGGTGCCATTATCAATTGCAATAACGGTCAAGCAAACACCATTATGACTAAGACTTTGATCAATTTTTAGTGCGGAAGATATTGGAGAAGAAATGGTGAAGTGATAATTACTTCCTTCAATTTCGATCTTTTCAACTGTACCAGTTTGTTCAATTATTCCTGTAAACATATATATTATTGGTTGACAGTTGGAAGCTGAGCAAAGTGCTCGCCTTCCAACTGTTTAAAAGATTATTTCCCTCTGATCAATTGGATGTATCCGCTCAATAAATCCAAACTTGGAACAATGCCACTTACCCGTTGTTCAAATACGGTGCAAGAGTAATAATAAACGCCTTCCGCCAGATCTTCTCCTCTGAGATTTTTTCCATCCCAGTTGATGTTTGGATCAGTTGTTTCATGAACTAGTTCCCCCCAGCGGTTATAAATAGCCATTTCAATATGATCCACAAAACAATAAGGAAAAGGAACAAAAAGGTCATTGGAACCATCACCATTTGGTGTAAATACATTTGGTAAATTATAGATCGGACAATTATCCACACAAACGATATTGCTGAATTTGCTTTCATTGAAAAACGTATCAACAGCAGTAACGGCATAACAGCCGGCAATTCCTACATCAGGTTTGTGTTCATATTCTGTGATCGTCGAATTTGTGATCGTTTCGATTAACTCAAATTCTCCTCCAGCTACACTTGAAAAATAAATATTGTATGTAACCACATCATCAGTCTCCTGGCAAAGTTCCATTGGATTAATCCAATCAAGGCTATTCACTAAATTCTCTTCTGCTTCGCAATTTACCGAAGTAGAACCACTTGCTTCATCACAAATATTGGTTACTTCAAGGATTGGAGGGCATGGTGGAATAGTGTCAAGTGGAATTCCACAAGCCTCTTGAGAGTTGTTAAATAATGGAGTGACAACTCGCGGGATGCCATAAGTTCCTTCTGTTCTCACATAATAGCAATATTTTCTACCATTAATGAGGTTTTGATCAGAATAGAAAGGCTCTGTCGTAGTGGCAATAGAGTCCCAGGTATTTGATGCATTTAAGCGATAAACGATGTATTCTGAATTATCCCAGGGGACATCATAATCCCAGCTAAGATTATTGATTTCATCAGTTGAGGCGATATTGAGAAATACTGAAGAAGCCGAAGCAGCATAACCTAAAGTATCTGCCTTATCGTTGATATAAAACGCAACAATGTAGCTATAAGGACTAGTCTCAGTATCAATACCAGTATCGTTAAAAATGGTGTCGTTTGCATTAGTAAAAAATTCGCTGGTAAAAGATGCGCCGGTTACGGGTTGGAATTCTGCTAAATTATCAGTGATGCCATTGGCTCTCAACAATTCATAGGTATAAGGTCCCGGATTTTGTAGGGTGTCTAAATCCTCAGGATCCGGTTTTGACCAGCGTACATATATTTCACCGTTATTGGCATCTGTATTCAGAACACTAACATTGGTGATCAAAGGAATATCACGGCTCAGTTGCACACATACCTCATCTGAGGCTAGGCCTTCCACCCAGTTATATTCAAATCCTGCTGAAGAAATTCGAGCAAATTCAGCTTGAACTCTGTAACAATAGGTTCGGCCTCTTTCTACATCATTATCCTGATAAAAATATCGGTCGTTGAGAATGTCCTGAATCGGTATTGAAGTCAATTTTTTGTAACCTTTTCCGGAAAGTCCGGGATCGCAGGTATCCAAAATAAAGGTGTTGTTTTCTTTGCGCCAAACCGTAAAGCCACGGAAATACTCAAAGGCTGCATCCTCACAAAAATATGGATTGGCCCATGAGATTTCTACCAGTTCATTTCCTGGAACAGCCTGAACATCTTCCGGAGGTGGCCCGACAACTTTAATTCTAACCATTTTTAAAGTTGAAAGATAAAGGGTGTCGAGACTTTGATCTATTATTGGAAAATTGTCAGCAGCACGGAATATGACGGTATAAAACTGATCAGCAATGTGTTCACATTTTGTTTCCCATCTAAACACACCGGTCAAAGGTTGATTCTGAAAACCCGGAGCTACTGAAAGCGTAGCAGGGCTAATATTAAATTCGAAAGGTGCTCCAAATGCAATTAAATCTACTTTTTGATTAGGTTCAGTTGATGGTGCTGTTACAACAACATCCAGCTCGATTATTTCTCCGGCAATAACACAAATCTGATCTATTGTTTCAATCTCAGGAGGCATATTGTCACATTCTTCTACCAAAATCTGCATATCTCTGATTAAAGTATCAATTGCCACTCCTGCCCGAAATTGGATGACAAACATAGCGATATTATACTCGCCTGCCACTTGTGGAGAATTCCAATAGAAATCTCCCGTGGACTCATCAAAGTTAACAATGTTCATTCCTGGAGGATTGGTATTGATCTCGTAGGGCCATTTGTAGTTTGGAACTTCAGTATCCACATCTTGTAATGGAACAATCAAACGGTATGCAAGGCTATCTCCATCAGGATCAAATGCTCCGGGGTTATGCAAAAAAGGCTGATCAACACAAGCAATATCAATTGGCGGCACGGTTAATATTGGAGAATTATTTGGTCCTTGAAATATCGGGTTGAAAAAGGTGACCGTAGTTTGCAAATGAAAAGGAACCATATCAGAAGCCGGAGAATTCACATTAAGGATGCCTGCATTCCTGTTAGGATCGGTCATAGAAATGGTGTATCGGGCTTGTCCTGCATAGGTATGTTGCATGACATAATAATTCACTTTAGTATCATTCGGCAATAACGTTCCATTGCCATTGATACGTCCAATCCGGTCGGTATTTCCATCACCCCAATTAATATCCAGCGTATCGCGGTCAGCAGCAACACTACTGCTTTTTGTATAAGTGGTTATCGTTACTTCAATGGTAAGTCCGCCGATTACTTTGTAAGTAATTTCACCAGCACGATTGTGAGTGGCCATAGCATCATTAGCGATAAAAAGGACGAAGAGAGAAGAAAAGAATGATATAAGTCCTGGTATACTTCGAAACATGCGACTATTTTTATTTAAAAATAGAAAATATAAAAAAGAAAGGCAGTATAATAGCTGACATAGCTTTTAAAATAAAACGAATGTTTGTAATAAATAGTTTGTAAGATTTTTTACGCTATAACAATTCTAATGTTTGAAAATGTTTTAAATAAAATTCTTGCGACTTTTGCCTTTGCTGAATTTGTCAGTATTAAAATTTTCAGAATTTCCCTTTGGAATAGAAAGCGATTGCCAGTCATCTGATTTTAAAGATTTTATGACAAAAACCAATTGGCCGGTGTGATAACTGTAGTGAGCCAACTGTCTGTTCATAGCTTCCAAAATGCTGTGGCCTTCATTACGAATATAAACAATTTTGTCGAGGTCTTTTCCTTTAAGCGGATCAATAGCTTCAAACAGACATTTCCAGCCTTTTTCCCAGTATTTCAGCATATCGTCCTTTGAATGGAACGTATCTTCAAATTCTGTTTCCCGATTGCGCCATTCCTTTTCACCATCTGAAGTTAAAAAATCAGTCCATCTTGACAGCATATTTCCAGCCATGTGTTTGACAATAGTTGCAACATTATTTGAGTTTTCGTCAAACCTGAAATGGATTTTCTCTTCGTCAAGCTGTGCTAAGGCTTTATCTCCCAGTGATTTATAATATTGAAACAGTTTTTTGGTATTGTCCATGTAGTTTTGTCCGATGGTTTTTGTCATAGCGATGGTATTTGAGATACTTTAATTCAGTTCTTGAAGGCATTGTTTAAGGCTCTCTTCCCAATGTCGAATTTCAATTCCGAAAGTCGTTTTAATTTTTGTTTTGTCCAAAACACTAAAAGGGGGTCTTTTCGCAGGAGTAGGATAATCTGCTGTTTCAATTTCGTTTACTTTGCAATCCATTTTTTTTATGCGAAAAATAGCTTTTGCAAATTCCGCCCAGTTGGTTGCCCCTTCATTGCTATAATGAAAAATACCAGTGAGTTTTTCTTTTTTAATCAATCCGGTTTCTACTTTTTGAATGATTGTGAGAACAGCTTTTGCCAGATCATTAGCGTAAGTTGGTGTACCAATCTGATCAGCAACGATATTGAGCTCGTCTTTTTCCTTTCCTAAACGAAGCATCGTTTTAACAAAATTATTTCCAAAAGCTGAATAGACCCAAGAGGTTCGAATGATCGTAAAAAGTGGATCAATTTGTTCGACTACCTCATCACCAACTCTTTTAGTATGCGCATAAATACTTTGCGGATTGGTTGGGGCAGTTTCCTGGAAAGGCTTTTTTTGATCGCCGTGATACACATAATCGGTAGATAAATGAAAAAGATGGACCTTGTTTTTAAGGCAGGCTTGAGCCAGGTTTTTTGTACCATTGACATTGATCATATAAGCGATTTCAGGCTCGGATTCGGCTTTGTCAACAGCAGTGTATGCTGCGCAATTGATGCAATACTTAAATTCATGTGCTTCAAAAAACGCGGATACTGCTTTCTGATCGGTAATATCCAACTGATCTCTTCCAACAAAAACAAAACGAAAATCAGTGAATTCCTCAGCTAGCACTTTCAGCTCCTGTCCAACTTGTCCATTTGCTCCCGTAACTAAGATGTTTGTCATGAAAATTAAAGGTTAAAAAAGGGTATTCAGTATTCAGTTCTTTAACAAATGAATCGTTCTAAATTTTCAACGAAGCTTTTCAAATGCAGGATTCATTTTGTCTTTTTCTGAAAGGATGGCTTTACTTAAATCGATTTCCCAATCGATACCGAGGGAAGGATCGTTATACATAATGGCTCCTTCATGCTCTTTGGAATAAAAATTATCACATTTATAAAAGAACTCAGCTGTTTCACTCAAAACAACATAACCATGCGCAAAGCCGCGAGGAATAAACAGTTGTTTTTTGTTTTCAGCACTCAATCGGATACTGTACCATTTTCCATAGGTTTGCGATTCTTTTCGGATATCAACAACAACGTCCAGGCATTCCCCTTCAATAACACGGACTAGTTTTGCTTGTTCGAAAGCTCCAAACTGGAAATGCAGCCCCCGCAAAACTCCGAAAGTGGAACGGGCCTGATTATCTTGTACAAATTTATTTGGTATTCCGGCCTGTTGAAAGGTACGTTCATTATAACTTTCATAAAAATAACCTCTTTCGTCGCCCCATACTTTAGGTTCGAAAATCATTAGGCCGGGAAAAGGTGTCTCTTGAAAAGGCATTTA
Organism: uncultured Saprospiraceae bacterium; assembly: GCA_963793295.1. Lineage (GTDB taxonomy): Bacteria > Bacteroidota > Bacteroidia > Chitinophagales > Saprospiraceae > JAHDHW01. The sequence continues at coordinate 46,326 of CAWBZX010000035.1, forward strand.
TTGATTAGCTTTTTGGATTGGGAGTTTTAAAATTGCATCACTTATTTTTGTCGGAAGAATATGCCAATTGGAACGCCGGTGAAATTAAAATAGCTACGCAACTGATTCTCAAGGTAGTTTTTATAATTTTCTTTAACATATTTTGGATTGTTGCAGAAAAAAGCAAAAGCCGGATAATAGGTTGGCAACTGAGTGATGTATTTGATTTTGACAAAGCGGCCGCGATGTGAAGGCGGCGGATATTTTTCAATAGCTTTTAACATAAGTTCATTGAGCACTGAGGTTTTGATCTTTTGCTGACGATTTTCGTAAACTTCCAATCCAATCTCAATCGTTTTAAAGATGCGTTGTTTTTCGGTAGCTGAGATAAAAATAATCGGTACATCATCAAAAGGAGCAATTTTTTCCCGTAACTTTTGTTCGTAATCGCGAGCGGTATTTGTTTCTTTTTCAATCAGATCCCACTTGTTTATCAAAATGATGATTCCCTTATTTCTTTTTCGGGCAAGTCCAAGAATGCTCATATCCTGCCCTTCGATTCCATCCTGAGCGTCAATCATAAGGATACAAACATCGGATTCTTCCAACGCACGGATGGCTCGCATTACGGAATAAAACTCCAGGTTTTCATGCACCTTTGCTTTCTTTCGAATACCGGCGGTGTCTATGATATAAAACTCCTTATCAAATTTTGAATATTTGGTATGAATGCTATCACGGGTTGTACCGGCAATATCGGTGACGATGTTTCTTTCTTCACCAAGCAGCGCATTGATAAGAGAAGATTTTCCGACATTTGGCCTACCGAGAATAGCAAATTTTGGTAATTCTGTTTGAAAAGGCTCCTCATCATCCAATCGTTCAGTGATTGCATCCAAAAGCTCACCCGTACCACTTCCGGTCAGTGAAGAAATAAAAAAGGTGTCTTCAAAACCAAGGCTCCAAAATTCATTGGCTTCCAGCATTCGTTTATTATTGTCCACTTTGTTCACAACAAGGAAAACATCTTTCTTTGTGCGACGCAGCATGTTTGCTACTTCTTCGTCCAGGTCAGTGATTCCGGTCGTTACATCAACAATGAAAATCAAAACATTGGCTTCTTCAATTGCAATTTTTACTTGTGATCGGATCGCGGCTTCGAAGATATCGTCCGAACTTTCTACAAATCCTCCGGTATCAACGACGGTAAAGGATTTGCCATTCCACTCACTATGTCCATACTGACGATCACGTGTCACCCCGCTTATATCATCAATGATTGCCTGTCGTTCTCCAATAAGTCGGTTATACAATGTGGATTTACCAACATTCGGACGTCCAACAATGGCTACTATATTTCCCATTCTACTTTTAAAAATTTTTGCAAAGATAATAAATTACGAATGGTAAAAGATGTATGATGAATGATGAATAAAAAACGAAATGATGAGTATTCAGTTATTAACAGTGAGAAGTGAATCCGCACATTAAAATATCAAACCAACCAACTTCAAACTTCTTTACTTCCTAACCACTTAACTCCCTGACATCCTAGTCACTGTTTGTATCCAAAATGCTTGAGCATGCGTTCATCGTCTCTCCAGTTTACTTTAACCTTTACGTGTAATTCGAGAAACACTTTGGATTCGATAAAAGTTTCGATGTCTTTTCGGGCATCAGTACCTACCTTTTTGATAGCACTTCCGTTTTTGCCAATGATGATCGCTTTTTGTGTTTTACGAGCAACATAAATTGTTGCGGCAATTCGAACCAGCGGCTCACCGCTTTTGGTTTCCGTTTCATTAAAGGATTCCACGACAACCTCACAGGAATAGGGGATTTCCTGCTGATAGTGTAAAAGGATTTTTTCACGTATAATTTCACTCACAAAAAACCGCTCCGACTTATCCGTCAACTGATCTTTCGGATAATAAGCAGGGCCTTCTCCCAAATTTTCTAAAACCAATTCGAATACCTTCTCAGTATTAGTTTTATGGAGCGCGGAAATAGGAATCGTTTCTTTGAATGGAATTCGGTCATTCCAGATTTTGATTAGTTCAACAATTTTTTCGGGCTCTGTTTTATCAATTTTATTGATGATCAAAAACAAAGGCACTTCAATTTTCTTCAAAAGGGCAATAACCGGATCATCATCATCATAGTGTTCGCTCCCTTCAGTAACGAACAACATCACATCCGCATCATCAAAAGTAGTATGGACAAAACGATTCATGGCTTCCTGCATTCTGTAGGACGGGTCCCGGATAATGCCCGGCGTATCTGAAAAAATGACCTGGTAATCATCTCCGCTGAGTATTCCGATAATTCGGTGGCGAGTGGTTTGTGGTTTATTGGTGATGATCGACATACGTTCCCCCACCAAAGCGTTCATGAGGGTAGATTTTCCGACGTTCGGCCGGCCGATGATATTTACAAAGCCAGATTTATGCATTTATTTTTTTCAATTAAATAATGATTTTATTGTAAGGAGCAAGAGATCTGATTCTTCTGAGTTCTCGCTGCTCGCTACTGACAACTCAGTTCTCGTTTCTATTTATACCAACCGTTTAATATCACCATGGACTACAGCTTCTACTGCTTTAAAAACAATTTGAGGTTTTAGTAATCGCCAATTGAAGTGATTGTATCGTTCGCCAAAATTGATAAAATATTGGAGTCGGGTGTCTTTCATTTCCTGTTCTACATGATCCAGCGAATTGATCAGGCAGACCCAGCCACCTTCTTCGCAAACATCTTCGTACCATTCCTCATAATAACAATCATCAGAACCGTGGAAGTTTAATACATTTTCACAGATTAGAATGAATTTGTAGATATGATTTTCGGTGAGGACATCAATGACTTCTCTTTTTAAAAATTTAACATCATTGTGCAAAGTGTCGTTCCATTCGCCAAGTAATTCTATGATCGCAAAACCCTCCTCGTAATCTGCAAAAAGAATTTTCATATACAAAGTAGAAGAACCAAAATCATCCCACTGAGGATGGATGAAATAGTTATAAATCTTATGAGTGAAGCCAAATTCGTCATAAGTGCTTTTGTAAAAAGGAGACTGATCGTCTTCAGACGCTATATACTGGTCTCTCCATTTAAAATGTGGCTCAATATCGTGCATATCTTCTTATTTCAACTACAATATTACGCATTAATTAGAATACAACCCAGAAGGTAATAAAAAGGAATTTATTGTTTTAGATAATGAAATAATGAAAAATCTGGGATATAGAACCATCAGGAATGAAACTTATGCTATAAACTAAATGCACCTCAATATTCAAAAATAATTAACCTTGAAATTCAAATTCTCCTCAAAATTAAACATTATCTTTACAGAATAAATTCAAAATAAAAGGACGGTTTTGTTTTGAAAAGGAAATAAAAATAAAAAATACCCGAAAATTCAACAATATGGAATAAGATTGGTTGTAGATGTTGTATTCATAAAATTATGATTTAAGCTTCAAAGATTTCATTTATGAGGTTTCATTACAAAATAGTTTTTCTGGCGCTTTTCCTTTCCTCCCCCTTGATGCATCTGCAGGCGCAGAACACAGGGAGTTGGCAAGCAAGTGGAGAAGATCAAGTAGCGAGGAAAGCTATATTGAAAGGAAAGGTGATTGATCAGGTTACTCAGACCCCATTGGAGTATGCTACTTTGACGCTCTATTCACAAAGTGACAGTACCGTGGTGACGGGAGACATCACCAATGCGGAAGGTGAGTTTGAAATAGAAGCCGACATGGGAATATATTTTGCAAAAATCGAATTCCTTTCCTACGAAACTAAATTCATCGATAATATAATACTAGACAAAGAGCATATGGAAGTGGATCTTGGTATCGTTGAGATGAATTTCAATGCTTCGGTTCTTGACGTTGTAGAAGTCCGGGCAGATAAAAGCCAGATGCAAATTGCACTGGACAAAAGGGTTTTTAATGTCGGAAAAGACCTCGCCAACAGAGGTGGTACGGCTGATGATTTGTTGGATAATATTCCTTCAGTAGCAGTTGATATTGATGGGAATGTGAGTCTTCGTGGAAACGAGAATGTCAGAATTTTAGTTAACGGAAAGCCATCGGGTCTGATTGGGGTAGGAGACAACAATGGTTTACGGCAGTTTCCGGCGAGTATGATCGACAGGGTAGAGGTCATTACTAACCCTTCTGCGCGATACGAGGCAGAAGGAGTGGCAGGAATTATTAACATCATTCTTAGAAAAGACAACACTAATGGTTTTAATGGATCCTTTGATGTGACAGCTGGTTATCCTCATACTTATGGAGGGGCTATCAATATGAATTATCGAAAGAATAATCTAAATCTTTTTGGTAGCTATGGTTTGAATTACCGCTCGAGGAATGGAAATGGAGGCTATTATCAGGAATTTTACAAAGCGGATACAACTTTTATTTTGGATCAAAAACGAAAACATGAAAGAACTAGCCTTTCTAATAGTTTTCGTTTCGGAGCAGATTATTATATCAATCCAAAAAACACGCTCACAGCTGCTTTTGCTTACAAAATAGCAGATGAACATAATATTGCCAATATCGAATATAAAGACTACATTAATAGTTATCCTGGCAATTTTTTAGGAACGACTTACCGGACTGATGACGAAAAAGAAGACGAATCATCATTAGAATATTCACTAAACTATAAAAAAACTTTTGACAAAAAAGACCAGGTGCTGACTGTAGATATTCAATATGAAGACGATCTTGAAACAGAAAATAATGAATATCTGGAAAGGTTTTATGGTTCCGATAATTTGCCAACAGGAAGCCCTAATCTCAATCAACGCTCAATAAATAAAGAAGATAATAGAGAATGGCGACTACAAACGGATTATGTTCATCCTTTCTCCAAAGAAGGAAAATTTGAAGCAGGACTCAGGAGTAGCATCCGGAAAATCAATAACGACTACGTAGTTGAAGAACTTGAAGATGCGGTTTGGGATACGCTCATAGGCTTGACCAATACTTTTCATTATGACGAAGAAATCCATGCCGGATATTTTAGCTTAGGAAATAAACACGGAAAGTTTTCCTATTTGGCAGGTTTGCGGGCAGAATTATCTGATGTGAGTACCAAACTTCTACAAACTAATGAAGTAAATGATCGAAATTATTTCGACCTTTTTCCAAGTTTGCACCTGACTTACGAATTACCTCAGCAAAACGCCATTCAGATCAGCTATAGCAGGCGGATTAACCGCCCTGGTTATCGATCTTTAAATAAATTTAGGTCTTTTAGTGATTCCCGGAATCAATATCAAGGAAACCCGGATCTTAATCCGGAATACACGCATGCTGTGGAAATTGGGCACATCAAATATTGGGACGAAGCGACACTGAGTACTTCTTTTTATTATCGTCATACCGATGGGGTGGTTCAGCGTATCAAAACAAGTGATAAAGATGGAAATACTGTCAGTCGCCCGGAAAATTTAGCAACAGAAGATGCTTATGGCCTGGAAGCCACCTTTTCATATAGTCCGCTTGAATGGTGGAAACTGGATGGAGATTTGAATTTTTATCGTTCAATAGTTGATGGAACCAACCTGGGCGAAGATTTTGGAAGTGACAATTTTAGTTGGTTTGGTAGAATAACTTCCAGAATGACGGTTTTGAAAAAATCGGATGTTCAAATTAGGTTTAATTATCGGGCTCCTACACTAACAGCGCAAGGATCGAACAAGTCGATGTACTTTTTAGATCTTGGAATAAGCAGAGATATACTGAACAATAACGGAACCATTACTTTGACGGTAAGAGATTTATTTAATACACGGAAACGTAGATATACGACTTTTGGAGATGATTTTTATACCGAGGGAGAATTTCAATGGAGTGTAAGAGAAATTAAATTGACACTAAATTATCGGATCAATCAAAAGAAGAAAAATGGTCCAGGAGGACGTGGTGGTTATGACGGGGGGTTCTAAATGTCAAGATTGTATAACTTCGATAAGTTCAAAGAAAGGTGATTACGCATTGTAGTCACCTTTCTTCATTTTATAGCTGGGGAAAGTTGCAAAAGAAGCAAAAAGGTTTTATTTTTGTTGTCGTAAACAATATTCGTTTAAAACATATATGGATTCTGAAAAAGAAATATCATTTAATTATTATTCGGCAGCTTATTTTAGTTTGTTGAAAACGGCTAATAGCTTGGATGTAGCTTTTAAGAAAATCTTGGAACAATATAACCTGACCCACCAGCAGTTCAATATTTTAAGGATTTTGAAAGGTAGCTTTCCTAAACCTTTGTCTGCCAACGATATAAAAGACAGAATGATTTTTGAAAATTCTGATGTGACCAGATTGATGGATCGCCTTACAGCTAAAGAATACATTAAAAGAGAAATCTGTGCTTCAAACCGGAGGAAGATCGATCTTTTAATTACACAAAAAGGAATCGATCTTTTAGATAAAATAGCACCTTTGGCGAAGAAATTTATTGAAACACTTTTTGTTAATAAGATAACTAATGCCGAAGCCAAAGAATTATACAGAATTTTGGATAAAATAAAAAGTTGATTTTTTTTAAAACAATTGTTGTTTAAAACAATAGTTGTTATAACTAGCAAAATGTTTAATAATGAAAAATAAAAAAATAAATAAAGTTGTAAGCAGTAAGGAAGTGATGATGGGGCCAATTAAATTAAACCAGCCGCTACCGATTGCGGGATTAGAACAAGTTGATCCTTTCATCCTGTTACATCATGCTGGTCCGAAAATTCAGGAGCCCGGCGGAAAAAATATCATGGAAGTCGGAGTGCATCCCCACCGAGGATTTGAACCGGTAAGTTTCATTTTTAAAGGGGCGATTGAACATAAGGATTCCAGAGAAAATCATAGCGTAATCCATGCTGGTGGAGTCCAATGGATGACTGCCGGCCTTGGGATTTTGCACAGCGAAAGCCCACCAAAGGAATTTGTAGCGGCGGGGGGCGAATATGAAATGATTCAACTTTGGATCAATTTGCCGAAGCGGTTTAAAATGGTTCAGCCCAATTATCAAGGTTTTCAAAAAGAAGCTATTCCAACTTTTATTGATCAGGATGGAAAAGTCAAGTTGAATATAGTTTCGGGAGAATACAAAGGACTGAAAGGCCCGATTGAATCATTGACCGATATTACAGCTTATACCATTGAATTGAAGGAAGGGGGCAATTTGGATATCGTTATTCCGAAAGAAAGAAATACGATGCTTTATCAACTTCATGGTGAAACTATTGTTCAAAACCAGGAAATCGGAGACAAACAATTGGTCTATTTTTCAAACGATGGCGAAAACATTGAGATTGAAGCGAAAAATGATAGTTTAATTTTATTTTTGGCAGGAGATCCAATTGAAGAGCCTGTGGTGTCCTGGGGCCCTTACGTAATGAATTCTCAAACTGAAATCCTTGAGGCAATGCGTGATTTTCAAATGGGCAAGATGGGGGTGATGGTTTAGAGAGGGGAGAGTGGTCAGGAGTCAGTGGTCAGGAGTTAGGAGTAAGAAGCGAGAAGAATGGGTTTCTGCTTTCTCTAATTCACCACTCGCTACTGACCACTTGCCACTGACTCCTTAATTTCATAACAAAAAAACAAAACACATGTCATACAAAATTGCAATTATATCTGGTTCAGCCAGGATGGGGCGTCAGACGCCGAAAGCGGTAAATTACCTTGCTAAAGTTTTAGAATCTACAGATAACGTCGAAGATGTAAAAATCCTTGATGTACTCGAATATAACTTTCCAATTATGGAAGAACGCCGGGGAAGAAATCCTAACCCGCCTGCACGTTTGGACGAATTTGGAGATATTCTCGAACAAGCCGATGCTTTGGTTTTTGCATCTCCGGAATATAACAGCAGTTTTCCTGGTTCATTGAAAAATACATTGGATTATTTTTATAAAGAGTACAGCAAAAAACCTATTGGAGTAGTGATGGTCTCTGGTGGAGGAAGAGGAGGGATTAATGCCTCACACGATTTGCAAAAATATATCCTGGCTTTGGGCGCTTTTCCGATGCCGTATAAATTGCTGGTTGCAAATGTCGGCAAAGCTTTTGGTGAAGATGGAAATCCGGTAGAGGAGGCTTTGGGTATTTCATTTCAAAAATTTGCGAATGAACTACTTTGGTTGACAGAAGGAATTAGTTATGTTAAAAACAAATAGTAGATTACTGCTACTTACATTTTGTCAAAGTACTAAAAAATCACAATGCCAAAAAAAAATCATGTTGTTGCCATATTAGGAGAGCAAAATTACTTTACCGAGATCATTAATAATGATCGGGTTTTTTATGTCGACGAACCTGAAACAGCTGGCGGTGGCAATAAAGCGTTACATCCTACTGCTTACCTTTTAGGCTCGTTGGCTTCTTGCACAGCAATCACTATCCGAATGTATGCACAGCGAAAGGGCTGGGAGATTGGACAAATTAAAGTTGCTGCTGAAAAAGTAGTGAAATTGACTTCAGAAGGAAAAGAAACTAAAATCGTGAAACAGATCACTTTTGGCAATAAAGAGTTGACTGAACAGCAATTGAAACGTTTGGTAACTATCGGTGAAAAATGCCCCATTTCCCTTCTCTTAAAAAATGAAACGGAGATGCTTTCTGAAGTTGTAGATCAACTGCATGAAGGCACTGCTTAAGTATATTAGAAAGACGAAATCATGATGCTCTGAAATGGAATCCTTATCAAAAATTCAGATGGAGGATTGCTTTTCGGAGCATCGTCTTTTTACAAAAAGAGAAAACAAGTCAATTTAAAAAAATACGGTCTTTCCCCTCAAACTTTGGCGCTTGAGTAGAAATTGCTTTCAGCGGCTTTCTACCTGTTGTCCTTACGGAATGTGGTATTCCCTTCGGGATGACGAAAAAATCGCCTTTTTTTATTTTGAAGGATTCATCACCGAGTGTCATGATGCCTTTTCCATCAAGGATACTTACCATTTCAGTGTGATGTACATGTTTGTGAAGCGCCACTTCCTTTTTTACAAAAACGATAAACACACTGACTTGCTCATCGGAATGCAGCGGAATTACTTTAATGTTTTCAAAAGAATCTTTATCTACTTTTATATTTTTTAGATCCTTTTTTTGGGCGATCAGAAAAGCAGGAATTAACAATGCAAGTAAAAAAGTGTATTTTTTCATTTTATGAATTGTTGTTTTTATTTGTCGATACGATTTTATGAATTTTCAAATTTACCATTTTGTTTTTATAAGTAATTATGATAAAAGTCGTTTTAACGGGTCCTGAATCCACAGGAAAATCTACCCTTGCGAAGCAATTGGCAGATCATTTTCAAACTTCTATGGTAGCTGAATATGCCCGTCAGTTTATTGAGGATTTGAACCGGCCTTATATGGAATCTGATTTGTTGGATATTGCAAAAGGACAACTTGAATTGGAAAAGCAGCATATACAAAAAGCTAATAGCCTTTTGATTTGCGATACCGATCTGCTTACTATTAAAATATGGTCTGAATTTAAATATAAACGGTGTGATCCTCAGATTCTGAGATGGATCGAGCAACATCAATATGATCACTATTTGCTTTGCGGAACAGAGATAGAATGGCAATTTGACCCACAGCGTGAAAATCCAACTGAGCGCCTGGATTTGTATGCTATTTATAAAAAAGAACTTTTTATTTATAATAAAATCTTCACCGAAATAAAAGGAAATGAAACGGAGCGATTCCAGCAAGCACTCCAATTGATTGAACCGCTTTTGGCAAAATGACCCGTTTTTTATTACCTTTGCCCCACTCGTTTGGGGTGCCTGATTAGATGATTAAAGAATCATCGGAATGAAGGCTGAGACCATACCCATTGAACCTGCCCGGGTAATGCCGAGAAGGGAAATGACTGCTTTCCAACGCAGCAATGGTGATATGCTGAGATAACAAACAGGCCTAACCCCTTGGCTTGTAGATTATTTCAACTTTTAATAATTTTTCATGAAACAGTTAATTACAGGATTAGTCTTGCTAATGCTTAGCGGGTATTTGCATGCCCAATCTTCATTAGCCGGTAAAGTTACCGATGTAGATGGACAACCTATTGTTGGTGCTCACATTATGTTGATGCAAAGCAATAAAGGCGCTTTAACAGATAGTGAAGGAAGGTACACGATTGAAGGTGTTCCTTTGGGAGAGCATCAAATTTATATTTCACACGTGAGTTATCGATCTTTAAAACGAGCCTTGAAAATACCGCCAAATGTAGCGCGTTATCTGCTCAATGTGCAAATGATCGAAGATGTTGTTGAACTTGACCAATTGCTCGTAAAAGCAACGCGGGCAGGAGACAAAACACCAATTACTTTTACAAATATCGATAAGGAATCGATTGAAGAAAATAATCTTGGTCAGGATGTTCCTTACCTTTTAAAATGGACTCCTTCGGCGGTGGTTACTTCAGATGCCGGAACCGGAATTGGCTATACAGGAATCCGGATTCGCGGTACAGATCCTACGAGAATCAATGTGACCGTCAACGGGATTCCGCTCAATGATGCCGAATCGCAAAGCGTTTTTTGGGTGGATTTACCTGATTTCTCGAGTTCTGCGGAAGACATTCAGATTCAACGAGGCGTTGGGACTTCCACGAATGGTGCTGGAGCCTTTGGCGCTTCCATCAATTTAAATACAAATAAATTACATCAGGAGGCTTATGGCAAGCTTTCCGGTTCGCTGGGTTCTTTCAATACTTTTAAGGCGAATGCTTCTTTTGGAACCGGTCTTCTCCATGAAAAATTTGCTTTTGATGGACGGATATCACGCATTACTTCTGATGGTTATATCGACAGAGCTACTGCAGACTTAACTTCCTTTTATTTGTCTGGAACTTATCTTGGAAAGCAAAACTCTTTAAAATTCAATATTTTCTCAGGGCGTGAAATAACCTACCAGGCCTGGAATGGTGTGCCGGCGCAATATATTGATGATGAAAAATTGAGAACTTTCAATACGGCCGGAACGGAAAAGGAAGGAGAACCGCATCCCGATGAAGTGGACAACTACACGCAAACTCATTATCAGCTTTTATACAATCATAGCCTGAATCGAAATTGGAATTTGAGTCTGGCAGGTCATTATACCAAAGGTGCCGGATATTTTGAACAATACAAAGCGTCCCAACTATTGAAAGATTATGGTTTGAATGATGTGGCATTGGGTGATACGACGATTAGTGAAACGAATCTCATTCGCCGACGCTGGCTGGATAATGATTTTTATGGAATCACTTATTCTACAAATTATACAAACGATAGCCGAAAGCTCGAAGCTGTCATTGGTGGCGCATGGAACAATTATAAAGGCAAACATTATGGCGAAGTCATTTGGGCGGAGTATTTCAGCAATGGGGAATCGGGCCATCGATATTACGACAATGATGCTCAAAAAATGGATTTCAATATTTTTGGGAAAACAAATTATCAGCTGACCAATTCACTTAATGGATACCTCGATCTGCAATTTCGACAAGTGAATTACGAGTTTTTGGGAATTGATTCAGAAGGTAAAAACGTGAAGCAGAAAGCTACACTTTCTTTTTTTAACCCCAAAGCCGGATTGTATTACGATTTTACAGAACACACAAAATTTTACGCTTCCTTTGGAATAGCTAATCGCGAGCCCAACCGAAACGACTACGTTGAATCCTCTCCCGAAAACCGTCCAAAACACGAAACCCTTTTTAATACAGAAATTGGCTTCCAGCAAAATTGGGAAAAAACGGCACTGGGCTTAAATTTGTATCACATGTCTTACAAAAATCAATTGGCTTTGACAGGTGAACTCAATGACGTTGGTGCCGCAAAGCGGATCAATATTCCAAATAGTTACAGACTAGGGATTGAACTGGTCGCCGGAACGGCGCTTTATGATGGTTTGGAGTTGAACACAACAGCTACTTTTAGCATAAACAAAGTCAAAGAATTTACAGAATACATCGACAATTGGGATACCTGGGAGCAAGTGCAGGTCGAGCATAAAAATACTGATCTTGCTTTATCTCCAAATACCATCGTAAGTGCTGAATTAAGCTATGATGTTTTTAAAAATGATGTTCAAAAATCCCTAACTTTTGCTCTTCTTGGAAAATATATTAGCAAACAATATATCGATAACACTTCCAACGAGAATACCGTTTTGGATCCTTACTTTTTTAGTGACCTCAGGATCAATTTCACATTGAAAACAAAGGCGGTAAAAGAAATCGGAATCACTTTTTTGGTAAGAAATCTATTTGACTCCAAATATTCAACAAATGCATGGACTTACCGGTATATCTCGGAGAATTATGATGGTCGTGCGGATGATCCTTACACACGTCTTGAAAGGGAAAATACTTATAATCTAACCGGCTTTTATCCTCAGGCTGGAATAAATTATCTGTTGGGTTTGAGCTTTGCGTTTTGACTTAGAAGTTGTTTTAAAATAGATAGATAATTTTCTTGCAAGTCATTGAATTCCAATACTTCAGCTAATTATTTTCACCGTAGCTTTGGCTATGAAAAAATAATGGAGCTTCGTCTTGAAAATCAAGCACTTACAATCAATTTTAACCTCCATTTTAAAACAACTTCTTAAATAAAAAAACCTTTCAGCAAATAAGCTGAAAGGTTTTTTTATCTTTTATTATTAGTTAAAACTTATAAGTAATTCCAAATCTGAAATCAAAAGGAAGATTAATCGTTTCGATTTGAGGTTCAATAAAATTATAAAGAATGTACATCTCAAAGGCGATCAAATCTCCACCTGAATTGTAACCGATACCGCCATAAAAGTTATTTTGTTGCAATCTCGTTGTAGCTACTTTTCCAGTTATTGGATCTAAGACCATAAATGGTCCTGAAAAATAAACATATTCATTATTCTCAATTCCGTATTCGGCATGCAGGAAAAGGGCTCTGAGAAACTTATATCGGGCAAATACACCCAGAGACCAGGAAACTGCATCTCCTTTATGTATGCGGCCGTCTGTGGAAGTTCCTTTTAAATAGTTGTACTGGATTCCAGTAATCGGACCGGCAGATAGTTCGTCAAATATTTTATATCCTACCATGGGGGAGATACCTGCGGTAAAGGCGCTTGTATAAGCATCCCCGCTAAAACCTAGGTTGAATCCGCCACCGTACCAAAGGTGTGAAGCAAAGTTGCCGCTATCATCAAAGTAGTCGTCGGTTTTTTCTGTTTTGGCTGGTTTCTTTTTCTTTTTCTTCTTTTTCTTACCGTAGTTTTGGGCATCCACATCCGCAATCGCGAAAACCAATGAAAACAAAACCAAAAGGAAACTAAATTTAATTACTTTATTCATAATGAGTTAGATTTTGATTTTCTACAAAAATAAGCATTATTTAACAAGTTATGCTTTTTTACTATTTGTCTGCAAGTGTGTGTACTATTAACAATTTAACAATTAAACGGTTGTAATATTTTATACTTTAGTGTTATCTTTTTGTTAAAAGCAAATGGCCTATTTTTTTGCTATCCATCAATTATTGTTTGTACTATTATTTGAAATTGTTTTGCGTTCTTTTCTAGTCTGGTTGAATGATGATGGTATGATTTGCTCCAAACTGATTAATTTATTTTGTTGCAAATAACTGATCCAAGCCTCTGCTCTTTTAGAACTTGAAAAACTGTAGAAAGTCTGATATTCATTCAGCTTCTCATGGAACTCAAGGCGGGTATTAAAATTTATTTCAAGTAATCTGATGATACCGAAAGTGTATTCGTCTCTTTTGCCTCCGCCTTCACTGGCAAATGGTGAAATGACATCAAATTGCAAAATATCGTAAATTTTTGCGAAATCAAGATGATCATTTTTGTCCAAAAAATCCACTCCGAATTTTTCTAAATAATGTTTATAAAATTCGTATTCAGATAAATTTTGGTGCTTATGGATGAGCTCTTCCTGCTCTTTTTTGTTTTTTATATTAAAAATAGGTAAACCAAAATCCCGGTGTAAAAAAGTGAAGGTTTTATCTCCCAATATGTTGCTTATCTCATCTAGGTGCTTTAATATATTGCTAATTTCAGCGTAGGAAATGGTCGCGATTATTTCTTCAAGGATTTTAGCTTTTGGCTCCCGGTCGACATCCATTTGAATAACCGCAAGGAGTTTGGTGTCTAAATCTTTTCCGTTGTTTTCCATTGTTGAGATATTAAGAATAGTCGTTTGCTCTTCAAACTCACTCAAAAAGCTGCTCTCGTCCAGGTAATTTTTAAAAGCAGTTTTGATTACTTCTGTTTTGGAAGAGGCTAGTTTTCCACTATTGATAAGACTAATCATCCATGGAGACCGAAACAGATTATTGAAAAAAGAACCTTTTTCTGAATAATTGAAGGTAGAAGATTTAGCGATTAAAAAATCCAACATCAGATCAGCCTTTTCATTGTCAATTTCAAACAATTTTGGAATCTCGTCCAAAACTTTATAAGTGAAAATAAAATCTTCAAAATATTTCAAATCTTCGGTTACGGAAAGCTTGGGTTGAATATTAAATCGACGAATGTTTTTTATTGGCTTCACCTTTTTTAGAGACGCCAAAATGATCGGTTTATAATTTTCTGAATAATAAGGATCTTCGGTCATTTGATTCAGATCATATATCGTAATCTGAGTCTTCAAAGTGAGGCTATCTAGTTTTTGTTGATAAAAGAGAGTTCCCCATTGTTGGTAATGGGTGCTGTCTTTTTCCCACAGTGATTTCCAAAAATTCGTAGCAAAAGGGTGGTCCGAGTTTTCAACAGGAACCCTAAATGAATAGATGTTTTCAACAACTGGAATGATATTGTCTGCCACTAAAATTTGTACATTTTCGCGTTCGCTTACTATCCGATTATCATCGATGAGTCTGAAAAGCTTGGGGATATACTCAATATTTGATTGTAGGCGTAGAAATGAAAACAGCTTTTTAATTAATTCAGTATCATCACTATTTTGAATGATCTCAACTATTTCTTCCAGTTCAGAAAGACTGGGTGCAGGCAGGATTTTAAGATCTTTTTGATTAAAAAGGAGTGGAGCAGCTATGAAATCCTCTATGTTATAAGTGACAAACTCTTCCCCTGGTTCTTGTTCCAGTAAAAGTAATATTTGGGTGAGAATATCTTTGTCCGATTCGACATTTCCGAGTTCGTGTAATTGGTTTAGCAGATCTACATTGGACAAGTCAAATTTATTTAGATAATTATTACAGATTCCTTCGACGCCAATATTTTCAAATAAAAAGGATTTTTTTAAAAAGAGTCTTAGATTATCACTGTCTTGGATAATGGTTTTCCAGTTTTTTGAATAAAACCAATCCAAAATACGACCAGCAGACAATGAGAGATTTTCGTTTTTTTCATGAACACAAACCCAGTATTCCAGAGCGGTAATATCGTCGAGAGATAAAGATTCAATGAGTTTATTTTCCGCAAGATACCTTTCTTTCTCGCTGTCCGGATAAGCTAATTTTTCAAACTTGGCCAGTAGCTTTTTGTCTGGCTTGTAGCTGACGTTATTTGCTCTGCAAAAGGCAGTCAAGACCGAAAGTTGCTCTAGATATTTATATTTCATGGAAGGCAAAGCGTTGTTGTGATTGCGCAACAGTTGCCTGTATTTTTTTGACAAGGTGATGATTTCCAGAGGATCGCCCTCGGTAAGTTGGAGAAATGATAAAAGCGCAATGGAGTCATTTTTGGAATTAAAGCGCCTGAAAAGCTTTTCGTAATTTTGAGTTTTTGCGAAGGACTCCATTTTACTGGTGAATATTTTTCGGGGTTCATCCCATTCGTAGTCCTGATAAGCAGCTCCCCAGTAAATCAGATAATTCAACATGGCAGTTTCGTCGTCCTTTTCAGGATCGAAGGTGACAATGCCGTTTCTGTTTTGGATCCCAATCTCTACGTTGGTTCTGGATTTTATGAGTTGGACATGATCGATTTCGAGGCTATCTGTCGCGTTTTTCCGTGTTCTGTAAAAATCTGCGGCTATATAAAACAAAGCTCTTGGATGCTTTGATCGTTTCAAATCAAGTAGCGCGTTTTTTCGAATCCAGGGATAATCATTAGATGATCCTAGAATTTTACCATAATAGTCGACAGGGTACTGAAAGAAGTTGATATTGAATTTGAATATTTTTTCATAACCATGCCTTCGAATCTCTTCCAGTGTTTCCAGGGAATCTATCAAGTTTTGGTAATAACTAATTTTTTGCGAGAGATCCGCTTGAAACAGAGGCTGACAATTGGTTGTTTTTTCTAATAAGGGCGTGGCAAAAGTCTCATTGAGCATTTTTGCTTCCAGTAATTGCAGGGTGATTTTGACAATTTCAATTTTGGGATATTCGTCAAGCTGTTTTAGAATATTTTCATAACATTCATTTCGAAGTGCAGCTGGAATATCAGATAGTCTTTCATCCTGAAGGAGATTGATCAGCAAATGGTCTTTATTTACAGCCTTTAGCGAAGCCATTTTTTGGATTAATTTATGGACTTCACCAAATTGTTTTGTGCTTAGCAATTCCTCCAGATCCATAAAATATCGCCGGATCATTCCGGTGTTAATGCTTTCGTCCTCAAAAGAGACGGATTTCATCTCAAAACTAATCTTCCGGTTTTCTAGTGGAGTGATATAAAAAATATCAAGCAATTCCGAGTATTGAATTTTTTGTTCGTTGTCATAGTAAAAACTCAGGAATTCCATTTTGGAGCTTTGGTTGACATCAATTTCATTAGCAGTAAAAAAAGTAGCGTTTGAAAGGATAACCCGGATTTTTTGATCAATTTCATTTTTATCAAGCAAGCTTCCCAGATCTCGCAAAGCTCTTTTTTGTCCTTTATGAACTTCTTTCTCAAGCTGGTCAACGATCTGGTCATATTCCAAATACTTACCTGGTTGTGCCCAAACACAACAAGTCGATAGTAAAGTCAGAATAATAAAAGCGGTGGTTTTCATTTTTGCCAAAAAATCGTCTAAGTATTGGCTATTCTACGGATGGAAAACCAAAAAGATTTAGTTACTTGCTGCAAGTGTTGAAAACGGATCTCACGATCAATGGTAGCTTATGTTATTTGTCGGTAGAAACCTTTGCAAAGCGTTTGTATTCCAAAGGAATATCCGTTGTTGATTGTTCCAGTAAAAAGTCTTTTTGACTGAGAAACTTAACTTCGGTAACTCCCCAATCGCCGGTAGGGACATGCCACATTTTTTCGATTTGAGTATCAGCAATTTTATAAAACTCAACTTTGTTGGTACATTCGAACGGTAATTCTTTGTCGAATGAAGCAGCTAAAAAAGCGCTTTGGTCTTTTGAAAAGTAAAGCGTACCATTAAGGAGATAACTTGATCCATCATTGGCGTTGATAAGATTAGATATTCGGCATTTATCCTCTTGAATAGTTTCTACCAAAAAGAAACCTGCGTCCTGGAAGTAGTTTTTAAATTGATAATAAAGAATCTGATCGGGATTTGAACGGTCGTTTGTGTATTCAATTTGACTTCCGTTTTTTAATTTGATCAATAAATTGTCATCAACTCTGGTCACCCATTCCCCATATTGTTTCAACTTATATTTTTCAACAGCCCAAGTGCAATCATTCTGCCCTTCCCAAATTCCTTTTTGGTAGCCTTTCGATTTTTTGCAAAATTTTTCCGCGAGCATTTTAAGTTCAGAATAAGGGGTTTCTTCAAACTTTTTTTTACTTATAGCGCTTATGGAAGCACCTATTTTATTGAAGTTTGCGGTGTCCAAATATTGGATATTTTCGATTTTCTTCAAGATAGGAGCAGGGATGTCAGATAGATCGGGAACGTCTGCGGTGGAATTGTTCTTCTCTGGAGTACAAGCAAAAAACAATAGAAAAACACTTGAAATTATTAGGGCTATTTTCATAATTATCGTTTTTGTTTTAAAATAGAGATGTTATATAAAAACCCGTCGAAATGAAAAATACGATTTTAATTCAAATATTTAAACTAGCAGTTATCTGACATAATAAAAAAATGATTTAAATTTGGTACACCGTTTTATTCAAAATTGTTATTTTCGGTTCGCTTTTCCGCCAGTATAAGTAGACCTTTTCGTGCAATATTCCATTTTTTTACGTATAATTAAAGCGAATACTAATTTGACATATATGAAAATTTAAATATGTCGCTGTATTTCACAAAAAACAGAAACTATGTTACGGATTAGAACGCTCATCATTTTGTTGTTTTTGAGTTATTGGTGTTTCGGTCAAAAGGGAGAATTTTTAGGTAATGAAGTCCTTTTTACCGACTATCCGGCTTTGGACAGCCAATTTAACGATTATGATGTTTTTGAACTTGATATACCTACCATCGATGATTTTGTAAGTAGGGGTAAAGAGGAATATTATTTGAATTTCCATTTAGGGGAAGAGTTCAACTGGCGCATCCAGCTTTTTCCACATGATATCAGAAGCTACAATTATGAGGTAGTGGTTGAAACTGAGAAAGTTCAAAAAACGATGCCTGCACGTGAGAATATGACTTATCGGGGATATCTCATGAATCGGGGTGGTGGAAAGGTTGGTTTGACAATCAATGACCATCACTTTGCCGGAACTGTAGAGGTTGAAGGAGTTCTTTATTTTATAGAACCTGTTCATTATTTTGATAAAAATGCATCAAGAAATCTAGTCGTTGTATATGCTGAATCAGATGTAGTTCCTAACGAAAATGCTACCTGTGGAGCAGTTGAAATGCATGAACGAAGTAATCATCTAAAACATGCAGATCCTGAAGAAAACGGTGGAAACCGTATGTTGGATTGTTACGAAGTTGAATTAGCGATTGCCTCTGATTATTTGATGTATCTGGATTACAACCAGGATGTTGATCAAGTAGAAGATCATAACATTACGGTGATGAACAATGTGGCAACTAACTGGGATAATGAGTTCAACAATGAAATCCAGTTTGTAATCGTCACCCAATTTGTTTCGACTTGTAGTTCTTGTGACCCTTGGACAAGCTCCACTAATGCAAGTACTTTGTTGGGGAGCTTTCGAAGTTGGGGAAATGGTAATGGCTTTGGCGTGTCATTTGACCTGGGACAGCTCTGGACAGACCGTAATTTGAATGGAAGCACGGTTGGAATCGCTTATATTGATGGCGTATGTGGGAGTTTTAAATATCATGTGCTACAGGATTTTACTACCAATTCAAACTTTCTTCGCGTTTTGGTCTCACATGAAATGGGCCATAACTTTGATGCATTACATGATGCTCCAAACAGTGGTTTTATTATGGCGCCATCTGTGAATAATTCAAATACGTGGTCAAATGCTTCCCAGAATGATATCAATGCTACTATTACGCAACGCATCAATAATAATTGCTTTGCAGCGTGCAATAGCCCATTACCTCCTGTTGCTGATTTTACTTCTAATGTGACAGATGGTTGTATTCCATTGGTTGTAAATTTTACGGACCTTTCTTTAAACGATCCTACAGAATGGGAATGGACTTTTCCAGGAGGTACGCCAAGTTCTTCTACACAACAAAATCCAACAGTTACTTATAATACACCAGGCAACTACGATGTGACACTGACTGTTACAAATAATGCAGGCTCTGGTTCGATCACACAACCTTTATATATTACAGCATATGAAGGTCCTGTGACCAGCTTTGATACTGATATATTTGAAAATACAGTAAATTTTATAAATACTACTGTAAATGGCATTTCCTGGCTTTGGGAATTTGGTGATGGGGATACAAGTACTGCTTATAGCCCTACCCACACTTATCTTGAAGATGGCACTTATACCGTTATCCTTTGGGCGACTAATGACTGCGGAACTACATCCTATACGCAGGTAATTACTATTCTTACATTGCCTGTGGCAGATTTCACTTCTGATGTACAAGATGGTTGCGTTCCTTTGGTTGTCAATTTTATTGACCAGTCTTCTTCTAATTCAGATTTTTGGGTGTGGACAATGCCAGGAGCTTCCCCTGATGCTTCAACTGAACAGAATCCTACTGTAGTTTATAATCAGGCAGGGACTTATGATGTAACACTGGAAGTGATAAATGCAGCAGGAAGTAATTCAATAACCTATACTGATTTCATCACGATATATCCAGAAGCTCTTGCAGTTTTCGTTTATACGATTGACGGATTGACAGTAAATTTCACAAACAATTCAGAGAATGCAGATAGTTATTTATGGGATTTTGGTGATGGCAACTCAAGTACAGAAGAAGATCCTTCTCATACCTATGATGATGGCGGGACTTATACTGTTGTTTTAACAGCTACCAGTGATCTGTGTGGGGATGCTACATTTACACAGACCTTCACTCTTGATGCTGCCCCTGTAGCTGCGTTTACTTCTGACATACAAGAAGGTTGTGCTCCGCTAACGGTTCAATTTACAGATGCTTCTTCATCCAATCCTGATACCTGGGTATGGACCTTTGAAGGTGGTAATCCAGGCACCTCGACTGCTCAAAATCCGACAGTTACTTATAATACTCCGGGGACCTATGATGTAACTTTAACAGTTTCAAATGCCGCAGGACAGAATTCGATTACTGAAGTGGGATATATTGTAATAACAACAGTTCCTGATGCTAGTTTTACAAGTAGTATCAATGGCGTTCAGGTTGATTTTACAAATACGACCATCAACGGAGATACTTACTCCTGGGACTTTGGAGACGGAGATAGCTCAACAGAAGAAAATCCAAGCCACACTTACAATACAGATGGAGATTATGTCGTAGAATTGACAGCGACGAATGAATGTGGTTCGGTGACGAGTACACAAACGATAACAATCGTAACCGCACCGACAGCAGGGTTTACAGCAGATGTGACCAATGGTTGCGCTCCCTTGACAGTACAATTTACAGATCAGTCCTCATCGAATTCAACATCATGGGCATGGACTTTTGAAGGTGGAAATCCAGGTACTTCAACAACTCAAAACCCCACGGTTACTTATAATACTCCTGGTACCTACGATGTAACCTTAACAGTTTCAAATGCCGCAGGACAGAATACGATTACTGAAGTAGGATATATTGTGGTAACAACAGTTCCTGATGCCAGTTTTACAAGCAGTATCAATGGCGTTCAGGTTGATTTTACGAATACGACCATCAATGGAGATACTTACTCCTGGGACTTTGGAGACGGAGATAACTCAACAGAAGAAAATCCAAGCCACACTTACAATACAGATGGAGATTATGTAGTAGAATTAACAGCGACGAATGAATGTGGTTCGGTGACGAGTACACAAACAATAACAATCATAACCGCACCGACAGCAGGGTTTACAGCAGATGTGACCAGTGGTTGCGCTCCCTTGACAGTACAATTCACAGATCAGTCCTCATCGAATTCAACATCATGGGCATGGACTTTCGAGGGCGGTAATCCAGGCAACCTCGACTGCTCAAAACCCCACAGTTACTTATGAAAACACAGGCACTTATGATGTAACGTTGACCGTTTCAAATGCCGCAGGGCAAAGTACTTTAACTGAAGTGGAATATGTTGTGGTAACAACGGTTCCGGTGGCTGGTTATACCAATGAGGTAAATGGAACCAACGTTGATTTTTTAAACACTTCTATAAATGCAACAAGCTATCACTGGGATTTTGGTGATGGCGATGAAAGCACAGATACTAATCCCACTCATGATTTTGAAGTAGATGGAGAATATACGGTGGTATTAACATCTACCAACGATTGCGGGTCTGAAACTTATACAGAAACAATAACTATTGTAACTGCTCCATTAGCTGGGTTTACTGCAGATATCACTGTTGGTTGCGCATCCTTAACGGTACAATTCTTTGATGAATCGAGTGAAAACACCACTAGTTGGGATTGGTCTTTCCCTGGAGGTAATCCAAGTAGTTCTACAGAGCAAAATCCGGTTGTCGTCTATGATACTCCTGGAAGTTACGATGTAACTCTAGTGGCATCTAATTCAGAAGGTGATGATACCTATACGCAAATTCAATTCATCATTGTAAATACCGTTCCGACGGTTGATTTCTCCAGTACAATTAATGGAACAACCGTGAGCTTTTCAAATAATAGTACAGGAGCTACGGAATACTTGTGGGACTTTGGTGATAATACAACAAGCACAGAACCCAATCCGGAGCATACTTATGCTGAAACAGGGGATTATACAGTTACTTTGACTGCTACGAATGAATGTGGTTCCGTAACAACCACTCAGTCAATTACAATTTTAGATACTCCCACGGCGGCATTTTCAGCTGATGTCACTATTGGTTGTTTTCCTTTAACGGTTCAGTTTACAGATGAATCAATTAACGCAGAAACCTGGGAATGGTCATTCCCAGGAGGCTCACCAAGTACATCATCAGAACAAAACCCAGAGGTTACATACAGTACACCTGGAAACTATAGTGTTTCACTGGAAGTTTCAAATTCAGCAGGAAGCACTATTCTTACCATTGTTGAATATATCTTAGTTGAAGATATTCCTCAGCCAAGTTTTACAAAAAGTGTAACGGGTTCGGTTGTGATTTTTACTAATACAAGTATTGGAGGAACTTCATTCGAATGGGATTTTGGAGACAATACAACCAGCAACGAAGAAAATCCAATGCATGTTTACAGCCAGGATGGTCAATATACTGCAACTTTGACGGTTACAAATTCATGTGGAAGTGTTTCAACTTCTCAGAATGTCACCATTGTAACACCTCCTAACGCAAGCTTTAGTGCGGACGTAACAGCAGGCTGTGCACCATTTACTGTCCAATTTAATGATCAATCGACAGCTAATACGGTAAGTTGGCTTTGGTCATTCCCAGGAGGAACACCAAGTTCTTCCACGGAAGAGAATCCGGTGGTTGTTTATAATACTGCGGGAACCTATGATGTAACTTTGACGGTAAGTAACTCGGCTGGTTCTGATGAATCCACGGAGCTATCTTATATTATTGTGAATGATATACCGACTGCAGATTTTTCAACGGATATAAATGGAATCACTGCTACTTTTTCCAATAACTCAACCAACGGATCTACTTATGCATGGGATTTTGGTGACAACGAAACAAGCAACAGCGATAATCCTGAGCATCAATACCAAGGAGTAGGTGATTATGAAGTGCAATTGATCGTTACCAATGAATGTGGTTCAGATACAATTAAACAAACAATTTCGATTGAAGGTTTGGCTCCTACGGCTGCATTTTCTTCGGATGAAAAAAGTGGCTGTGCTCCTTTTACGGTTAATTTTATGGATGAATCCACGGAAAATCCAACTTCATGGTCGTGGATCTTTGAAGGAGGTAACCCCAGTTCCTCAACAGAACAAGACCCAACCGTTGTGTATGAAACAGCCGGAACTTATGAAGTTAGCATGACCGCTTTTAATGATTTTGGTGAAAATACAATCACGGAGATCGCATACATTACCGTTTTGGATGTTCCTGAAGCTTCTTTCGATTATATGGATGAGAATGGAACGGTTACTTTTAACAATACTTCGACAGGAGGCACTTCCTATCTTTGGGATTTTGGTGATGGAAGCGTTGGCAGTACAGAAGAATCACCAATCTATGACTATGCAACTTCAGGTGAATACAACGTCATTTTGGAAGTAATGAACGAATGCGGTTCGACAACATTTGAAATGGTAATACAAGTAATAGTTACCGGAATTGAAGACTTTGAAAATATCGATATTTTTAATGTATTTCCAAATCCAAATATTGGAAGTTTCACTTTGATTTTGGAAGGAGAAGGAAGCTATGACTTAAATCTGGAAATGTACAATATAATCGGTCAATCGATTTATTTTGAAATGATTGATTTCAGAAATGGCCGGTTTGTAAAAGAATATACGCTCCAAAACATTGCTGCAGGGACTTACATCTTACAGTTGAAATCCGGCCAAAAAGTGATGTACAAAAAAATTGTGGTAGAGCGCTAACGATTTTAAAATATGGTTTAAAATGTCCTCTGGGTTTATAATACAGAGGACATTTTTATTTTTTCAAAGGACGATTCTTTTTTATGAAACCTGTTGGAGCAAAATAGCCGGTCTGATCTTCTGAATACCCTTGACCGATCGACATATTTAAAGCATCTCTCATTTCGAAATGCAAGTGGGCGCTATAACGGCCATGAGCGGTACCGATGGTCCCAATCTGTTGGCCCCGACTGACAAGCTCCCCGTTTTTAACATGTATGTTGTGCATGTGTGCATAAAGTGACTCAACGTAGCTGTACTTAGGGTGATTTGGAAGCTTATGCACGATTCGAACTATGTTTCCCCAACCGCAACAAACATCTTCTGTAAAAATAACTAAGCCGTTGGCAGCAGCGTAGACAGGATCGCCTAAATCTGTGTTGCCTCCTCCGTTTCCGTTCCAATCTTCCCCTAAATGATAATTTTCGCCGAAAGTCTGTGCATTGAAATAATTTAGCGCATCTGGTTTCCCAATAGGAAAATCAAAACCTTCTGATTCAAAGAGTTGGTTGACGATAAAAATGCTGTCATAATATTGTTCAGGTGAATTTTTTAGTTTGGGACTTTCAGCTGGAAGAGGATCCAAACCTTGGTGTAATCCAAATTCTTGAGTCGTTAAAGGCTTACTGTCGGAGGGCAGATTAATAGAAAAAAAATAAAATATGCCGCTGATGAAGATTAGAAAAATCAATTTGCCCATTCCCAAGAAGATCGTTTGTTTTTAAATTTTTTTTAATCGAATTAATGCAAAAAGAAGATTGATTTCACGTTAATTATGACTTCTGATACATTACGATTTATTTTAAAGGATAGATGCAATATTCATACCAGTGGTTTAGTGAAATCGTACTTTTTTAAAAAAAATCAATTCCTTTTATTCACTTCTTTTTTATAAAAAAAGCCGTAATTTGTGGATTACTTCAATTTATAAGTACAGGTTTTGCAGGCGGATTTTTGAAAAGGAACAATATTTTGCGAAAACCAATGGTTAAACATACTTTGAAGGCGTATTAGTATTTCATTTTTCCAATTTGAATCAATCAAACTTTTGACGTCTTCCTGTGCGATTATAATGAAAAGCCATTTTAATGGTAACCCATAACACCTGCCTGATTAATTTTTCAAAAAAATAAAAAATCAGCAAACTTCTATTTTATTGAAGTTTGATTTGAGCTAATAATAATCCCAAGAGGTAGCTGAAGTTATAAAAAGGTGATCAAAAAAGAACAATATTATAATTCCATTTTAAAGCACGTCGGTAAAGTTTTTTGCTTGACACTGCTGGCGTTTTTCATCCTTCCTCGTTTATCTTATTCACAAAGTTGCGAATGTACTGATTGTCCGGATATTGCCACAGCAAGTACGGTAACAGATTTTGAATTTTTAATAAGCGGAGCTGTAAATAATGACTTATCAAGTTTTGATCAGGGTGTTTGCGCTGTGGTCATTGAATTTATCCCCGATCATATATGGAGCCTTGAAATGGTTTTGACTTCTCCCGGAGGGCAACAAGTGACTTTGATTGGCCCTTCTGTGAACCAATTTGGCTTTACCGGTCCTTTTGCCTGGGAAATCACTTTTCTTCCTTGCGGCGATATAGTTGCTCCTGACCCAGGCTTCAGTCCAGTATGGGATAATGACCAGCCCTGGGCTTTGGGAGCATTGTACTCTGGATCTTATTATCCAAACTCCGGTTGCCTCGAAGATTTTAATCTGGGCTCAGTGGATGGCATCTGGACCTTGAGCGTTAACAATACTTCTCCTGTAAATACAGCTCAGATTCTTGACTTTTCAGTTGTTTTTTGTGATGACGAAGGTTTAGATTGTTTTGAATGTGAAGCAAATGCGGGCGGTTTTCAAGATACCTCTGCAATAGTTGCCTGTATGGGGGACCCCAGTTTAGTATTTGATTTGGAACCCGTTTATAGTGGAAGTAGTCCCGATACTTCCATTTATGGTTACACCTATATCATTTCTCAGGAAGATACCATTATTTCTTACGACACTTTGCCAGATTTGACTGGATTTGGAGGAGGAGTTTATAAAATAAATGGTTTTGCATATCGCCTTGTTGATTCTATTGATATCCCGCCACCAGATGGCAATACTACGGTTACTTCTCTCAATCAAGATCTCATCAATTTGAGTTCATCTTTTTGCGGAGATGTCACAGACACTTGTTTGACGGTTACAATCATAGAAATTGACACCACTTTTCTGATTGATACCTTGTGTGCCGGAGATACTTTTATCTTTGGAATCGATACCATCTATACGCTTCCTGATACGATAATTAATGGTAATGATACCACATTCATTGCGGCCGATACGATGATTACCTCGATTGATACCCTTACTGAAAGTGGCGTGTACGCTTTTGATTTAGAAAGTTTGGACGGTTGTGACAGTACGGTTATTTTTGATTTAACGATTAGAGATACAATTCTGACGATTTTATACGACACGATCTGTGCAGAAGATAGTTATCTTTTTGATGGGGTGTTTTATGAAACCAGTGGTATTTATACTGCTATTTTTCCTGCTGAATCAATGTGTGATAGTACGGTTATTTTAAACCTGACCGTAAAAGATTCCATTATAACTTATCTGAACGAGGTGATCTGTGTCGGCGAATCATATACCGTTGGAAACAACACCTATACGTCAACGGGGATTAGCACTGATGTATTTAATTCGGTTGAAAATTGCGATAGTATTGTGATTTTGGATTTAACAGTTTTAGATCCTACTGTTTCTATAATTCCACCGGGAGCCTTGAATTGTATTGATTCAACGGTTATTTTAGACGGTTCAGCTTCAACAGGAGAAGCGTTGATGTTTGAATGGATTCATTTGGATAATGGCAATGACGGAATAATTAGCGGTGAAAATGAAGCCATAGCTGTTGTAAATAAAACAGGTAATTATTTATTAGTCGTTACGGATACTTTGGGTGGAAACGAATGCGTGGTGGCTACCAATGTTGGCGTAGGAGCAGATATCAATCCACCTCATATTATTGCATTGGGAGGAAGTATAGATTGTAATAATGAACAAGTTCAACTCACTGGAATTTCAATTACTCCGGGCGCAGTATTTAACTGGACCGGACCAAATAACTTTTCAACAGATGAACCGAATCCAATCGTAGATGAACCGGGAGAATATACGTTGCTGATTACCGGGCCAAACGGTTGTGAATCTGAATCTATGGTAACCGTGGATGTAGATACTATTCCCCCTGATCTTTCTCTCGCGGTCAGCGATACTTTAGATTGCAACATAACCATTGTGCAGTTATCTGCTAGTTCTTCACCAGTCGCCATAGATTACAATTGGACAGGACCAAACAATTTTAGTAGTAACCAACAAAATCCGGGTACAAGTTTTCCAGGAGAATATATTTTAATCGCTGAAACACCTAATGGATGCACATCTGAAGCGACCATTATTGTTGAACAAAATATTGAAACTCCAGATGCCGCCGCATTAGGAGATACTTTAAACTGTTCTATTTTGGCGGTTCAATTGCAAGGCAATTCTATTACTCCGGGTGCAACATACAGTTGGACGGGACCAAACAATTTTATCTCCGATGAACAAAACCCTACAGCAACAGAGCCTGGCGAATATACTTTAACAGTTCAAGCTCCAAATGGCTGTGAAACCACTGTGTCTGCTTTTGTAGAACAAGATATTGTTAATCCAGATGCTGCCGCAATTGGAGACACTTTAAATTGCAATATTTCAATCGTTCAATTACTGGGAAGTTCAACAACTCAAAATGTAAGTTACAGTTGGACGGGCCCAAATAATTTTGCCTCCGATCTTCAGAACCCAGAGGTAACCGTTTCAGGTGAATATTTCCTTATAGTTCAATCGACCAATGGCTGTGAAACCACAGTAAGTACATTGGTGGAGGAAGACTTTGATGTTCCCGATATTAGTGGCACCGGAGGCACAATAGATTGCAATAATTTGACCGTTCAACTGACTGGTAATTCAATCACTTCAGGAGTAGCTTACAATTGGACAGGACCAAATAATTTTACCTCGGATGAACAGAATCCTGTGGTAGATCAAGATGGTGATTATTCCCTTTTTGTGATTGGTCTAAATGGTTGTGTTTCACAATTTGGGGTTGTTGTTGAAATAGATACAATGCCTCCTGAACCTACTGTTTCAGTCAGTGATACCCTTGATTGTAATTTTACTATCGTCCAGTTATTTGGAAGTTCAACGCCTGTTGCTATAAGTTATGATTGGACGGGACCAAATAATTTTTCGAGTATCCAACAAAATCCAGGGATAAATCTTCCGGGGGAGTATAATTTGGTTGTTACAACACCAAATGGATGTACAAATGAAGCAACAATAACGGTCATTCAGGATATTGAAACGCCTGATGCCTCTGCTGTGGGGGACACCCTAAATTGTAATATTCTAACTGTTCAACTTGAGGGAAATTCTATAACTCCCAATGTCGAATATAGCTGGACAGGCCCGAATAATTTTAATTCTAATGAGCAAAATCCAATAGTTTCAGAACCGGGGGAATATTTTCTCACTGTACAAGCTGAAAATGGATGCGAAACTACAATCAGTACAATGGTTGAACAGGATGTTGAAGTACCTGATATTTCGGCTGTCGGCGATACCTTAAACTGCAGTATTTCCATCGTTCAATTGGAAGGGAATTCTATAACTCCCGGAGTTGAATATAGTTGGACGGGGCCAAATAATTTTACCTCGGATGAACAGAATCCAATGGTTGATGTCTCTGGTTTATATACCCTGTTTGTTTTGGCTTCAAATGGTTGTGAATCACAAGCTATTGCAATCGTTGAAATAGACACGATTTCACCAGAAATTAGCCTTTCCGTTAATGATACGTTAGATTGTAATGTTTCATCAGTACAATTATTTGCTGATTCTGAGCCTCCCGCGATTTCATATAATTGGATCGGTCCCAATAATTTCACATCGGATGAGCAAAACCCTATGGCAAGTGAGCCCGGAACATATATATTAGTCGCTATAACTCCAAATGGTTGTTCTGGCGAAGCTATTGTAATTGTTGAACAAGATTCAGATGTTCCTGATGCCTCTGCATTTGGAGATACTTTGGATTGTAATTTTCCAATTGTACAGATAATTGGTGTTTCTAACACTCCAAATGTCACTTATAGTTGGATCGGTCCCAATAATTTTACATCAACACAGCAAAATCCATTTGTATCAGAACCAGGAGAGTACTTTTTGACCGTTGAAGGAGTTAGTGGTTGTGGATTTACAACCAGTACGATGGTTGAAGAAGATCTGGCAATTCCAGATGCTTCAGCTACAGGAGACACCTTAAATTGTACTATTTTATCGATTCTGTTGCAAGGGAATTCCATAACTCCTGGCGTGACTTACAGTTGGACCGGCCCGAATAATTTCACCTCTGATGAACAGAATCCTGAAGCAACCGAGCCCGGCGAATATTTTTTAACCGTACAAGCTGCAAATGGCTGTGATACAACGGTTAGTACAATGGTTGAAGAGGATGTTGAATTGCCTAATATTTCAGCACTTGGTGATACTTTGAATTGTGCTATTTCAATGGTTCAATTACAGGGCAATTCCACTACTCCTGGCGTGACTTACAGTTGGACCGGCCCGAATAATTTTAGTTCTGATGAACAAAATCCTGAAGCAACCGAGCCCGGAGAATATTTTTTAACTGTTGAAGCAGAAAACGACTGTGAGGAAACAATCAGTGCAATGGTTGTATTGGATAATGAGATTCCTGATGTTTTTGCGATTGGCGATACATTGGATTGTAACGCTTCGATGGTTCAATTACAAGGAATTTCTATAACTCCTGATGTGATATTTAGTTGGACAGGGCCCAATAATTTTAGTTCAAACGAACAAAACCCAATAGTTACAGTTCCTGGCGAATATTTTTTAACGGTACAAGCTCCGAACGGCTGTGAAGCAATGGCAAGTGCTGTGGTTGAACAAGATGCCGGAGTACCTGATGTATCTGCGACGGTTGATGATTCCTTAGATTGTAATACCGCTTTAGTTCAATTGGAAGGGAATTCAATGACTCCCGAAGTAATTTACAATTGGGTGGGTCCCAATAATTTTTCTTCAGATGATCAGAATCCTCAAGTGTCGGAACCTGGTGAATATATTTTAACGATAACATCTCCAAACGGCTGTGAAGCGGTTGTCAATGTGATGGTTTATCAAAATATTGAAACGCCTGATGCCATTGCTGTTGGCGATTCTCTGGATTGCAATAATACAATTGCTCAATTAGAAGGGAATTCTAATACTCCTGGCGTGATCTATAGTTGGACGGGCCCGAATAATTTTAGTTCAAATGAACAGAATCCGCAAGTAACGGAATCCGGCGAGTATTTTTTGACTGTCGAAGCCCTAAACGGTTGTGAAACAACAGTAAGTGCTTTAGTTGAAGAAACTTTTGAGTTACCTGATGTTTCTGCCATTGGTGGGAATTTAGATTGTATTTTTTCAATAGTTCAATTACAGGGGAATTCCACTACTCCTGGCGTGACTTACAGTTGGACGGGTCCCAATAATTTTAGTTCTGATGAACAAAATCCTGAAGTAACCGAGCCCGGCGAATATTTTTTAACGGTACAAGCTCCAAATGGCTGTGATACAACAACAAGCATCATCGTTGGAGAAGATATTGAAATACCTGATGCCTTTGCTGTTGGGGACACCTTGGATTGCGGCGCTTCTAGTGTTCAGCTACAAGGAAATTCTACGACCCTGGGCGTGACCTACAGTTGGACGGGCCCGAATAATTTTACCTCAGATGAGCAGAATCCTCAAGTGACCATACCCGGCGAATATTTTTTAACGGTAACAGCTCCAAATGGTTGTGAAACTATTGTGAATACTACAATTGAACAAGATTCAGAGGTTCCGGATGTTACAGCTACAGGCGATACTTTAAGTTGTTATATTTCGATGATCCAGTTGGAAGGGAATTCTACTACTCCTGGTGTCACTTATAGCTGGACGGGCCCGAATAATTTTAGTTCGGATGAACAAAACCCTGAAGTAACCGAGCCCGGCGAATATTTTTTAACAGTTGTCTCGCCTAATGGCTGTGAAGCAATTAGCAATGCAACAGTATTTGGTGATTTTGAAACGCCAAATGCTAGCGCTGTCGGAGACACTTTAGATTGTACCATTTCATCCGTTCAATTACAAGGAAATTCTACGACCCCTGATGTAGCTTATAATTGGACGGGCCCGAATAATTTTATTTCGTTTGAACAAAATCCTGAAGTAACCGAGCCTGGCGAATATTTTTTAATAGTGATCGCTCCAAATGGTTGTGAAACCATGACCAGCACTTTTGTAGCGCAAGATGCTGATGTACCAAATGCTACAGCCACAGGAGATTCGCTGGATTGCCTTGTTTCAATCGCCCAGCTACAAGGTAACTCTACGACACCCGGGGTGACTTATAGCTGGACGGGTCCGAATAATTTTAGCTCGGACGAACAGAATCCTCAAGTGACTGAACCCGGCGAATATATTTTAACGGTTACCTCGTCAAGTGGTTGTTCAGCAGTAGCAAATGCTTTTGTGGTGGAAGATTCAAATGATCCTGATGTTATGGCTTTAACGGATACGCTAAGTTGTATCAACTTAAGTGCTCAATTGCAAGGAATTTCTTCAACTCCTGGAGTTAATTTTAACTGGATCGGGCCAAACAATTATAGCACGGACGAACAGAATCCCCAAGTAGTTGAGCCTGGCGAATATACCTTAACCGTAAATGCTCCAAACGGATGCTCTTCAGAAATGATGATAGAAGTTGTTGATATTTCTGAATTTATCATTGCAGAGCTGACTGGTTCAGATACCATAACCTGTGATAATAGCTTAGCTCAAATAAGTGCGGAGGGCTCGTCAATGGGCAATGATATCGAATACCTGTGGCTTAATCCCGATAACGATTCTATTGGAAATAGCTTGCAGCAAACCGTTGTTGAAGGAGGTCTTTACACCTTGATTGTTTCAAGTAATGTTTCAGGCTGCTCAGCTGAAAACCAGATCTTTGTTGAAGAAAACACAAATCTCCCTTTAGCGGAAATCAATGCGGTTGGAAGCCAAAGTATAACTTGCCAGAATGGTAGTATTCTTTTAAGCGGCGAAGGATCAGGTCCATCAAATGAAGTTGTCTTGGAATGGTTTTTTGGTGGAAATATGATCTCTAACGAAATTCAAATCCAGGTTGAAGAAGCTGGGGAATACGTACTTCAAATCACCAACTTTACAAATGGCTGTTTTGCTTTTGACACTATAATAGTTGAAGAAAACACACAACTTCCGGAGATCGAAATTATCCAACCTTCAAGCTTGAATTGCATTGATACAATAATTCAAATCGACGCTACAAATTCATCTCTTGGAAACGAGTTTGACTATCAGTGGATCAGCGTTTCAGGAGATGGAATTCAAAGCGGTGCTTCGACTTTAATGCCTACCATTAACCTGCCCGGTGAATATGTTTTAATTATTGAAAATACAGAAAATGGCTGCGTCGATTCTTCCTCTGTAACTGTAAATTCAAATACAACATTGCCCATTGCTGCAGCGGGAGAAGCAGAAGATTTGAACTGCGATAATCCCACTACTTTTTTAAATGGGAATGGAAGTTCAATGGGTGCAATATTTAATTATTTGTGGACCGGCAATGGTATATTGAATGGAAATGATAGCTTGAACCCTGAGGTTAACCAAACTGGTGTTTTCACACTTTTAGTAACCAATACGGAAAATGGCTGTATCGCCACCGATGCGGTTACGGTTGGAGGAACTACTGATTTTGTATCGAGCGCGTACGTTTTAGCGACCGATCCGGATTGTTTTGATGAAAACAACGGTTCCATTCAAATCGAAAGTGTTTTTGGAGGAGAAGGGCCTTACATGTATTCTGTTGGAGGCCAGCCTTTTGTGCAAAATAATGCTTTTTATGAATTGTCTGCTGGAGCATATGAAGTAATCGTTATGGATGTAAGCGGCTGCGAATGGGATACTTTGATAACTTTAAATGTTCCAACCGATATCTTTGTCGATCTGGGAGAAGATGTTATCATTTCACTTGGCGATAGTTTTAATTTAGATCCACAGATCAATGTTCCATTTTTACAAGTCGATACCTTTTTCTGGCAGTATCACGATGCAACTTTCTGCGATACCTGTTTTAATCAATGGGTCACTCCTTTTCAAACCTCAACTTATTCAATAACCGTTTTGAACGAAACCGGTTGTCGCTCTACTGATGAAATTGTGGTTAGGGTGGAGAAGAACAGATTAGTTTATATCCCTAATGCTTTTTCACCGAATAATGACGGCAACAATGAAATCTTTATGGTTTACGGTGGAAAAGATGTTTTAAAAGTAAATTCCTTTCAAATATTTGATCGCTGGGGAGCTATTGTTTTTGAACGAGATAATTTTCAACCCAATGATGCTCTATTTGGTTGGGATGGAACTCACAAAGGACAAACTTTAAATCCCGCTGTTTTTGTCTATTTTGCTGAAATCGAGTTTATTGATGGCAGGGTTGAGATATACAAAGGAGATCTGACCCTTTTTCGATAATTAATAATTTCCTGATTATCCATAATCAAGGCAACTTTATTCCCCACATTTTTTATCATTAAAGTGGCAAAGCTTTTGCACTATAAATCATGAAATTCAAGCTAGTTTAAATGCCTGAATTTCAATCTTTTCGAATGAATTCCCTCCCTTGTATTTATTCGCTTAGGTAACAGCAAGTTATACATTCATTCAACTTGGCATGTTAAGCTTTTGTATTCGAGCCAATTTTCAAACATAACCTCTTTTTAAAAATACCAATCCACTTACAAATTTTTGTTGACCAAAACTCTTGGCAAATAAGTTTTTTCAAAATGAGAATCCTGTAAAGAATTTGACGATGAGTTTAAAACTGATTATTTCAACAACGCTTTTATTTTTTGGGCTCTTATCTTTTTCTCAACCCTCCAATGATGATCCCTGCAATGCGATTGTATTGTCTGTGGGCAATTCCTGTAATTATACTAACTATTTAAACTCCGGGGCAACTGCGACCGTTGGCGTACCTGCACCAGGATGTGCGGGTTATGCTGGTGGTGACGTTTGGTTTACTTTTACCATGCCAAATTATGGTTATCATGTAACTGTTGAAATGGGAGCAGTAGGAATCACTGATGGAGGAATGGCGATTTATAGCGGAGCCGATTGTAATTCACTGAATTTGGTGAGTTGTGATGATAATAGTGGTAGCGGTAACATGCCTTTACTGATTGTTGATGATGGGTGTGGTTTTCAAAATGCAGGATCGACTTTTTGGGTAAGAATTTGGGAAAACGGAAATGATAATAATGGAATTTTTGATATATGCACTTATGCTTCGAGTCCCAATACGCCTGCGGGAGTTACAAGCTGTGGCGGAAATCTAATTGCTGGTGATGCCTGCTGTGATGCTATTTTGCTTGGTGAAGATTTGGATGGATACTGTGGAAATACCGCGAATTACAACGATATTCCTGATGAAATTGCAGGCTTTTGCGCTTTTGTCGAGAATAATTCCTGGATTGCTTTTATTGCAGCCGACACTACTGTTGTTTTGGATATCACCTCTTCCAATTGTTTGTTTAATAATGGGATTCAAGCTGCGATCATGGAAACAAATGATTGTACCAATTTTACAACTATTTCAAATTGTTGGAACCCTACAGCCGAAGGCACTGGAACGCTTACAGCTAATAATATTACAATTGGTGAAACATACTACATTATGATTGATGGTTGGGGAGGAGATCAATGTGATTATGTGATTGATATTGTAAGTGGAGTAGAAACCGTTTCGGTTTCTGCGGATGATTATGAAATATGCCAGGGACAAAGTACCCAATTAAACGCCAATGTTTTAGGCTCCGGGAGTTATAGTTATGCTTGGTCACCGGCAGGTTCTCTTGATGACCCGAATAGTGCTGCACCAATAGCCACACCTGGGGTTACCACAGATTACACAGTCACCATCACGGGTTTGGAAGATAGTATTCACACGGTTTCAATAACAGTATTTCCAGCTGCTCCTGCGCAACCAACGCTCAATGGGCCAAATGGCATTTGTCAAAACGCCGTGGGTTTAGTTTATTATGCAAATACATCGAATGCAACTAGTTACTCATGGACCGTTACGGGAAGCGCCACGATAGTTGGCAGCAGTGCTGTGGATTCAGTAATCGTTGATTTTGGAACAACAAGTGAAACCCTTTGCGTTACAGCAAGCAATGATTGTGGCGTTTCACCATCAGCTTGTTTAAATGTAAATGTTGTAATCGAACCTGATATATCTGCGACTGATCCACCTGCAGCATGTTCGGGTAATTCATTTGATTTAACATCAATTGCAATAAATAATGCCGCTGGAGGTGGCGGACCTATAACCTATTACCAGAGTCAAGCTGATGCTGATGCAGGTAACAATCCAATTATTCCACCGACTGTAAATGTTAGTGGAACTTATTATATCAAAATGGAAACCGGTTCGTCATGTTATGATGTAACTTCTGTGAACGTTACCATTGAAGATCCTCAATTGCAAGTAACCGATCCGTCAGCAAAATGTACACCGGATTCTACTGATCTTACCACAGTGATAATTAATGAAATTAATGGATTTCCAGGAGGATCATACAGTTTTTATATTGATAGCCTAGATGCTGCAAATGCAATAGCTCCTTTGGTTTCAACTTTCGTTTATTCGACAAATATATATTGGGTTCGGTATGAAACGCCTAATGGTTGTTTTGATGTTGCTCCGATTAATGTCATCATTGATAACACGCCAGATTTGACTGTTTTACAACCTGCGCCCATTTGTCCGGGAGGCTCCATTGATTTGGATACCGTTACTTTGATCGATGCTAATGGCGCTACTTTTACAAAATATTTTTACGATAATCAGGCATTGGCTATTTTAGGAAATCCGGCCCTGGCTTTGAGTAGTACGATAGTTTCGAATCCTCAAACATATTATTTGAGAGCTGAAACCGCTTATAATTGTGTGCAAATTGTAGAAATAATGGTTTCTGTTGGTACAGCTCCGCAAGGACAGCTCACCGGGAGTGGTACATTCTGTTCGGGTTCGAATGCTAACATCACTTTTAATATAACAGGAAATGGGCCCTTTGATTTAGTTTACACGGATGGGAGTAGCTTTTTCCCTTTAAATAATATTATCGACGGTCATGTTGAAACGGTTGTTGTGGCAGGAAATGTTACTTATTCTTTATTTTCATTGTGGGATGCAAACGGATGTAGCGGAATGATAACCGGGGCACCGGTAAATATTAACGAAAGCCCTCCCGCTGCTGCTACTTTGAGTGGAGATGCCACGATTTGCGGAGGTGGAGCAGTTCCTTTAAGTTTCAGTTTAAGTGGATCAGGACCATTTGATGTTGCATATACAGATGGAATTAATCCTCCAACGACCTTAAGTGCGATCAATAATGGCCATGTTGAAATGGTCAATGTTTCCACAAATACAGTTTTTTCATTAACGGCAGTGACCGATGCTTTCGGTTGTGCTGGTTCGATGGCCGGCACTGCTACGATTGATGTAGTTGCACCATTGCAAATTATAAATCTTTTAGAAAGCTGCGATGCATCTTACACCAGCTACACCGTGAGTTTTGAAATAATTGGTGGCAGCTTGCCTTATATTATTACTGGTGGCACAGGAACTTTGAGTGGGAATATTTTTACAAGTGATCCAATAACAGCAGGTAATAGTTATAATTTCAATGTAAGCGACAACAGCCTTTGTTCAGATGAAGTGATCAATGGAACACAAAATTGTAATTGTTCAACCGATGCAGGAACCATGAATATGAACCAACTGGAAGCTTGTGAAGACAATACTGTTTCAGGGTTTCACAATTCAGGTACTGAATTTTTAAATGCAAGTGATCTGCTTCAGTTTGCTCTGCACAACGGAATTGGTTCGGTCCCTTGGACCGTTTATGCTATTTCAAATAATACGACTTTCAGTATGCAGGGTGGGATGAATACGGGGACAACTTATTTTATTTCTGCAATGGCCGGGCCGGATGATGGTTCAGGAAATGTAGATAGAAACCATAAATGTTTTTCGATATCTCCGGGTACGCCGGTAGTTTTTAATGAATTGCCTGTAGCTGCTATTTCTGGTGGAGCAACTATTTGTAGTGGAAGTTCTTCCTTTTTAACGTTCAATTTTACGGCAGGTGTGGCTCCTTTTGATGTAGTTTTTACAGATGGCACAAGTAATTTCACACTTCAGGATATTGTAGATGGTTTTCAATTTGAGGTGTTTCCAACAGTTACTTCCAGCTATTCTATTTTGAGCGTATTTGATAATACGGGAGCCTTATGCCCGGGGTCATTTTCCGGAAATTCCCAGATAAATGTTGTTGAAGCTCCAATTGAATCCCAAACTAACTTCATCTGTAATTCAACAAATACGTCTTATCAAATTGAATTTCAAATAATTAATGGAGACCGGCAACATATGCGGTGACTGGAGATCCTGGGACTTTGGATAATGGTACGAAAATATTTACAAGTGACTGGATTACAAGTGGTTCTAATTATTATTTTGAAATAAATGATGCAAATAATTGCGGACCAACTATCGTTTCAGGAAGCTACATTTGCATCTGCACTTCTGATGCTGGTTCAATGGGGACGACAGCTTTAACGATATGTGAAGATGAAACCGCTTCGGCCCAACACAACACAGTAACTCTAAATCTTGATGGTGATGATGCTTTAGGCTTTGTGGTCCATGATGCTCCGGGTGCTGTTCTAGGAAATGTTTTATTAACGGGCCCGGCACCAGATTTCAATTATGATCCGGCGTTAAATTTTGGAGCAACTTATTACATTTCAGCAGTTGTAGCCAATAACGATGGAAGTGGTTTTCCGGTTTTAGATCCTTTGCTGGATCCTTGTCTTTCAATTGCAGCTGGCCAGCCCGTTGTATTTACTCAAACACCAATTGCTTCTATTTCTGGTGATAATATAATTTGTCAAGGCGATTCAACGGATATTATTTTCAATATTATTGGTTCGGGTCCTTTTGATTTAGAATATTCCATTGATGGTACAAATACATTTCAATTGAATTCGATCAATGATGGGTATACAATTCGCGTAAGCCCAAATACTAGTGCAGATTATGAAATAATTTCCGTTGACAGGTCTACTTCGCCAAACTGTAATGGGATAATTAATTCAATAAATAATATTATCTCGATTTCAGTCACCGAGGTTCCAGTGATTAATAATTTTCAAACCAATTGCAGTTCAGCAAGCAATGAATTTGAAGTTAGTTTTGAAATAAATGGTGGAAACGCCAATAATTATACTGTTTTAGGAAATTCAGGGACATTGGTCGGAAATGTGTTTACAAGTGATATGATGCCAGGAGGCACAACCTATTCTTTTCAAATCGATGATGGATCAGGCTGCCTTTCAGAAATAATTAGTGCAGTTGAATATTGTAACTGTACGCCTGATATTTCACCTTCCATTTCTATTATCGAAGAAATTAGTTGTAATGGGGAGAACAATGGTGTTTTATCGGCATCAAATATAAACGGCCTTCCGCCATTCAATTACAATTGGAATAATGGAACCACCGGAACAAATAATTTTAATCTGAATTCTGGTTTGTATATCGTGACAATGACAGATGCTAACAACTGCCTTTCCGTTGATTCTTTATTCCTAAATGAACCAGCTCCTATCGAAGCTAATTTAGTCGTTGAGGCTCCGAGTTGTTATGGAGAGGAAGATGGGTCAATTTCTTTTGAGGATGTTACCGGTGGCTCGGGTAATTATATTTATTCACTAAATGTGATTACTTCATACACGGCAAATTTGTTTTATGATTTGTCAGGTGGCACCTATGAAGCTACAATAATTGACTCCGATGGTTGTGAATGGAATAGTGAGGTTGTTATACAAGAGCCGGAACCACTTACATTGAGTCTGGGTGCAGATGTTCTGATTGAATTTGGAGATAGTGTTCAAATCATTCCGCAGATAAATTCACCAATTAGTGATTTCTTCTGGAATACTTCTACTGGAATTCATTGTGATACCTGTTTAAGCCAAATGGTCGCACCTTTAGAAAGCACAACTTATTCTTTGAATATAATTAATGAACAGGGATGCGAAGTTAATGATGAAATTACCATAAAAGTTTCGGAAGACAGACCGGTTTTTGTTCCTTCTGCTTTTTCGCCAAATGGAGATGGTTTTAATGATTATTTCAAAGTTTACTGTGGTCCATCAGTAGAGCAAATCAAAGTATTTAAAGTTTTTAACCGATGGGGAGCGCTGGTTTATGAAGCCAATGATATCGTTCCTGAAGTTGATCAATTTGGATGGGACGGCACGCTAAAAGGTGATTTTCTTGAAAATGCGGTTTTCATTTATTACGCTGAAATCCAGTTTAAAGATGGCAAAACAATAATGAGTAAAGGAGATGTGACGCTCCTTCGTTAATAACAAAAAATAAAATTTGGTGCTGAAAAAGCATTCTTGAGTGCTCAAGAATGCTTTTTGTTGTAAGAAATGTTAAAGTCTTTTTGACATAATTGAAAAAATAACCTATCTTCGCAGTTCAATAATTAGCTTCCCACCTTTATTAGATTGTCAAAAATTAAACAAAAAGAGTAATTACATTCAATATAAATGTGTTGCTACGGCAGTCGTTTATGATTTTGATACCTTTTGTGTTATATTTACTCTTTCTGAATCGAACGAACTTATTTGTTTAACACCAAAACTATTACTCCTGATGAAAAGGAAAGTTTTACTTACAACTTTTGTCCTATTTCTATGCCTTACGGGGATTTATGCTCAACCTCCTGGTCCTTGTCCTCCTTATCCTGCTGCAGATGGTTGCGGTTTTGCGGATCCTGATTGCGAAAACGGTTTGAATGGTTATTGTAATACCCTGGGTGTGCAAGATCAGAATACTGAATCATTTCCTGGCTGTGGTGGATCAGCTGTACTTAATAATGATGACTGGATTGCTTTCTATGCAGGTTCTACACAAATTACTGTTGTAATAACTCCTTCTAATTGTCAGAACACGGGTGGCAATCAAGGTATTCAAGCTGGTTTTTATGCTGCTTGCGACGATGCCGGTGGACCAAATGGTGACGGCCTGGCTTCACAACCTTTATCCACTCAATGTGCTTGTACAACGGGACCAGTAACATTGGATTATTCTAGCTTTGTTGTTGGACAAACTTATTATATTGTAATTGATGGTTGTGGTGGGGATATCTGTGATTATGTAATTACTGTAACTGAAGGATCGACACAAAGTTTTCCTCCTGATGACCCTACTCAGATTACTGGCCCTACAACTATATGCCCAGGTGCTATTGTAGAATATTCAACTGATGATATTTTTGGGGTGCCGATTTTTAATTGGACGATTATCGGAGGAATGATTGTAGGTGATCCAACAGCGAACCCTGTTCAGGTTCAGTGGAACTCAAGTGGAAGTATATCAGTTTATGGTGAAAATGATTGTTATACAACAGCGACGATCAGCCTAGACGTAACAGTTGAAATTCCAGAACCAGGAGATGATGATGGAGATTATTGTGCTGGCTCTACATATATTTACCCAGGTAACGGGCAACCATATACCGCGGGTACCTATAATATTGAATTTCCCGGTCAGGGTAATCTGGGATGTGATTCTTCTGTAAATCTTGTGGTTTATGAAAATCCAACTCCTTTTGTTGATGTTATTGAAACGATCTGTGAGGGGGAAGTAATAGTGGTCGGGGGAGTGCCTTACGACAAAACAGGACAATGGAACATCGTTCTCCAGACGAGTTTTGGCTGTGACAGTACGATTTATTTGGATTTAACGGTATTAGATCCCTATGCGTTTGTTTTGGAACCTCTTGAATTAAA
>CAWBZX010000036.1:0-50219 GCA_963793295.1 uncultured Saprospiraceae bacterium
ACCCGGAGGCTTAATTTCTTACGGCAATCTACCAATGGTGGTTTAAAAGATTTATTTCTTGGGGATTATACAATTTCTTATAATCAAAATGCTACGCCGATTTGGGAGCTTACTACTAGTCCAAGCTCTTTTGATTTTACACTCGATACACTCAATTATGCCGATACGGTTTCTTTTGGCTTATATCCTGTTGCAAATATTTCTGATGTAAAAGTAGTCCTTGCTAATAGCCAGCCTCGCTGCAATCAGTTCGTCACCTTCGATGTGATGGCTGTCAATGATGGGACTACCACTGCGGATGGTACTTTGTGGTTGGCTGTTGATGAAGATATTTTGGATATTAATTTTATCGACGCTCCGGATACTTTGGTTTTTCCCAATCGCTACGGATGGCACTTTACGGATTTATATCCAGGGCAAGTCATAAAAAAGCAAATTAGTTTGCAGTTTCCAGGGCCACCAAGTTTTCCGATAGGAGATTTTTTATTCTTTGATGCGCAGGTTAATTATGCAGATATCAATGGATCAAATCACTCAGAAAAATTTGAAAGCAGTATTGAAGTACTTTGTTCTTATGATCCCAATGATAAATTAGTACAACCTGTTTATCCTAACAATTACGCTTTAATCGGTGAAGATTTGGTTTATACCATTCGCTTCCAAAATACTGGGAACGCCGAAGCTTATGATGTAGTCATCAAAGATTTGCTTGATCCGAATCTGGATCTATCAACGTTCCGATACATTGCCAGCAGTCATGAATCAGTTTTGAGCACTTATTTAAAAGGCAATCAGCTTACTTTTGAGTTTAGAAATATTTTCCTGCCAGACAGTACCAGCAATTTTGATGGAAGTCAAGGTTATGTGATGTATAGTATTCGACCCAAAGATGATATTGATGAAGAAACTGTCATCGACAATACCGCCAATATTTTCTTTGATTATAACCCGGCCGTGGTTACCAATACCACAGAAAATGTCATGCTTTCCACTTTCGATTTTGATCAGGATGGTTTTGAAATTTGGAATGACTGTGATGATTAAATCCAGATATCAATCCAGACGCAGAAGAAATTCCCAACAATGGCATCGATGAAGATTGCGATGGCGAAGACCTGATCGTTGGAGTGGATGATCTTTGAAATGCTCAGAGTTCAAATTTTCCCAAATCCAACGACATGGAAAGGTTTCCATCCATCTTCCACAAAACCTCACAAATGCTGAATTGGAAATAAAAGACTACTCCGGAAAATCGATTTTAAAGCAACAATTAGAAAATGAAACGGAACTAAATTTATCCGAACTTCTCTTCAGGCATTTATTTCCTTTTAATCCAAACGGAAGAATTAGTTAGGATAGAAAAATTGGTGAAGTTCTAAATCAAAATTCCTGCAATACTTGCCGTGATCCACGAAGCGATAGCTCCGCCAACCATAGCTTTGAGCGCAATTTTCGAAATGTCCTTTTTTCTGCTTGGAGCAATACCTCCGATGCCGCCCATCTGGATACCGATAGATGCAAAATTAGCGAAACCGCACAGTGCATAGCTGGCAATAATAGCCGTTCGATCTGATAACTCACCGGCAGCGCGAATATCGCTGAGGTCTTTATAGGCTATCAGCTCGGTCAACACAATCTTTTCCCCCAGGAGTGTTCCTAATGTCTTGGCTTCATCCCAGGGAGCGCCCATGCACCAGGCTAATGGACGGAAAATAAAGCCAAAAACTTCCGCTAATGAGGTGTTGCCAAAACTTAAGATAGCATCAATCATAGCGATCATAGCGACAAAAGCGATTAGCATGGCACCTATATTTGCTGCAAGTTTTAAACCATCCGTTGCGCCATCTCCTAGAGCTTCCATGGCATTATCCGCAGTTTTCTCAACATTGACAGAGAGGGTTCCTTTAGTCTCGGATTCTTCGGTTTCAGGATACATGATTTTGGCGACCACGATAGCTGCCGGGGCACTCATGATTGAAGCGGCCATAAGGTGGCCTGCGATGCCTGGAATATCTCTGAGCATGGCTACATAAATAGCCATTACGCCGCCCGCTACTGTAGCAAATCCACCTATCATGATGGTCATGATCTCTGATTTGGTCATGCCTTTGATATAAGGTCTGACAAGGAGCGGAGCTTCTGTTTGACCAACAAAAATACTGCCCACCACACTCAGTGTTTCTGATCCGCTGGTGCCCATTGTTTTTTGAACGACCTTTGCGATTCCCTTAACGACAAATTGCATGATCCCCAAGTGGTATAAAACCGCAATCAAAGCAGAAAAGAAAATAATAGTTGGCAATACTCTGACTGCAAAATTAATGATTGGAGGTTCTACTTTTCCAGTAATGAAAGAAGCAAATAGAAAGTCGCCACCCAAGTCAGAGAAGGAGAGCAATTTTTTGATGAGCATATCAAAAAACTCAAAGAAAGGTAGTCCAATTGGCGTTTTGAGTATGAAGAGAGCGAAACTAAGTTGTAATCCAAGCCCCCACAAAACCAGTTTATAATCAATTTTGCTGCGGTTGTTACTCATCAAGTAGGCTGCTCCAAGCAATACAGCAATTCCAATTAGGCCGGTGAATCTTTCCATTAGTTTTTATTTTGTTTTGATCTTTAAGAAACTGATTTAAAATTAGTGACTAAATTCAAAACAGCTTCTAAATGTAAGTAATTTAAATCCAAAACCAAAGCGTTTATTTTCCTTCTACTTTTGAAAATTTTGAGTCTTGGAGTTAATAAAAAATTCATTTTGAAACATGCAAAAGCTAATGCTGCATTTTCAGGCAGATTAATTAAATTTGCCAAGCGTATTAACTAAATATGGAACAGAAACCTTTTCTAATTGGAATAACTGGGGGAAGTGGCTCCGGGAAAACGACGTTTATCAAGCGATTGCGTGAAGTTTTTTCCGAAAATGAATTGTGTATCCTTTCTCAGGATGATTATTATCGGCCTCGAGATGTCCAGGAAATTGATGATCGTGGGATCATCAATTTTGATTTGCCAAAATCGATTGACAGAAAGGCTTTTCAAAAGGATGTTCAGAAATTGGTTGACGGACAAGTCGTCATTAGAGAAGAATATACGTTTAACAACAGCAAGGTTAAACCAAAAGAATTGGTTTTTAAACCGGCTCCGTTGATTATTGTTGAAGGAATTTTTGTTTTTCATTTTAATAAAATCCGGGAATTATTAGACCTGAGTGTGTTTTTACATGCTAAGGAAAACCTCAAAGTTATCCGAAGAATTAAACGGGATCAGGTCGAACGCAACTATCCCATCGAAGATGTATTGTATCGATATGAACATCATGTCCTGCCAACCTTTGAAAAATACATCAAGCCCTACAATGAAATTGCCGATATCGTCATCAACAACAATGAGCATTTTGAAAATGGCCTCGCCGTGTTTGAGGGATTTATAAAATCGAAATTGAATGAGCTCAAAAAAGAGCGAAAGAGTAGAAAAAGAGATATCTGATTAGCCAAATTTATATTATATCCTCGAATTCTTCTGAGTCATTTTCAGCAATGAAACGCGATATTGCTTTATTTTTTATTTGATTCATACTTTTGAACTCGTCTAAAACATTCAAAATAAATGCTTCATCCACCAGGTTTTGGATGTCTTCAAATTTATTTA
This sequence comes from uncultured Saprospiraceae bacterium, assembly GCA_963793295.1. Lineage (GTDB taxonomy): Bacteria > Bacteroidota > Bacteroidia > Chitinophagales > Saprospiraceae > JAHDHW01. The sequence continues at coordinate 3,646 of CAWBZX010000036.1, forward strand.
ATTGATCGGATTCTCTGAATTTATAAGTTTGTTCAAATAGCCCGCTTTCAAATTTGACAGACAACTTGTTGTCCATTTTGAAGGCAGTAATTTTTAATATTGGATGTTCGATATGACCAATTATTCGCATGGTTATGATTTCATTGAAAATGTAAAACTAGCAATTATTAAATAATTTACTGCTTTCAATAAATAGCGGGTGCATTTCAATTTGTCGCTGAGAGCAGATTTCTCTTTTATGAGACACAAGGGTTTATGAAAGGCTACGAAAAATAGTTTGCCTAAAAAGTAGTACCCCTCCAATAATTAAATCAAAAGGGTACACCCTGGGTTAGGATCTTGTAGTTAATTGCTTTTATTTGGAGAAATGATAAACGACACCCACTAAAATTTAAGTCAATCGACATCACACCAAATAACTCCTATATTTTTGGTGCTTTCAATATCGATTTTCTGGCTTTTTAGATTGGCCCACTTGTCAACTATCTATCTGTTTTTGGGATCGAAAACCAATGCAAGCAAAAATAAAACCTGATCACCTACAATTCCCACCGAAAAGGTGAGTCAGGTTTCAATTAATGCTTTGGTTTTCGTTTGTCTTTCCTTTCAATACCTAGTCTTGATGCAAAAAATTGATGTAGTGTGGTGCGTAGTCTTAGGATTTATATAAGTTGCGTTTTACTACATCAAGAATAATAAAATAGCCTCCATTTTCTCATAAGTACGTGCATCAAAGACTCTCCTCGTATAAACCAAGATAGTTTTTGTTAAGCTGTCAGTCACCCCATAATTACCCTAGTAGATAGTATAAAAAGAGTTGGCTTTGTAATCAATCTCATTTTTATACTTTTTGACTTCTTATTGTTAAAAAGAAGTTCAAATAGTGTGTAGTTAAAAAATAGTTATGATTAAGAATGAACAAAAAAGGATTAACAATATCTTAAGGGCATAACTTAAAATAAAGCAAACAGGTCAAACTATTGACATCCGTCAATAATCTGGTCATCTCAAAAAAAAGTTTGGAAAAATTTGTGCGACTGAATAACCGAAAAGAAAAAACTAAGTAAATAAAATTATCTGAGATTGCCAAATTTTGGATTAATACTTTTTGAAATTGCCAAATACAAGGCGCGATTTTTCTGATGTTTTTCTAAAAAATCGAGGTGCTTTTTTATCGTGTTTTCATCGCTTCGAATAGCAGGACCGGTTTGCATGTCTTTTGGTGAATGGCCTTCTACATTCATCGCAGTTTCCTGAATGAGTGGCATTAGCAGCTTGAGTGAGAGGTTTTCCTGTTGGAGAATATCATCGGCGATAGCGTAGAGATGATTGCTGAAGTTATTAACGAAAACGGCAGCAACATGTAAAATGACTCTTTCGTGATCATTGATCCGATGGACATTAGAGCAAATCTTTTTTGCCAGTTTTTTAAGTTTTTTTAAATCAGCATCCAATGGCGCATCAATACAAATAGGCAATTTTTTAAAATCTGGTTTACTGCTGATCCGGAAAGTTTGCAAAGGGTAAAAAACGCCATAATGATTAAAGTATGGTTTTAAAAAAGTAGAAGGGGTGGCTCCAGAGGTGTGAACAACTAATTGGTTTTCAAGGCCAGCGGTTTTTAGTTTTTGAGCGACCTCATTGATTGCATTATCGCTGACAGCAATGATATAAAGGTCCGCTTTTGTATTAATCTTTGAAAAGTCAGAAGTGAAATCTGCTTTGATTTTCTTAGCCAGAAATTTTGCCCGTTCCTCTTTTCTACTGAATACCTGTATCACTTCGAAGCCCTTTTTAAAGAGCCTTTTTCCTAGATGGAACCCGACATTCCCAGCTCCAATGATTACTATTTTTTGAATGGAAGGCATGGTGTAAGTTTATAGTTAGAAGTTGGAAGTTAGAAGTTTTTGGTGTTTTGGTTGATTAGTAGATTGGCTAGTCATTTCTTTCATTTAAAACCTCAAAACTCAAAACCTTTTAACCTCTAATCTAAACCTATTACCTCTTTACCCCTTAACCTTTTCCCCAATACCCTTTCCTTCGATTCCACATGCTCATAGTAAAGCCAATCATCATCAAAATGGTGCCCAACCAGAAAAAATTAATACCTGGAAATACGATAGCTTCCAAAACAATGTAATCAGATCGAAGCGCATCTTCAGCAATTTCGATAGGGATTTTGGCTTCTTTTTTATCTGAGGAAGCGACACCAATTTTTACCGTTTTATTATTTGGATCAATTTCGACAAACCGAAAATGTAATCCAAGTTCATCTATTTGATCTTTCAGATTATAAGGCTGATTCCCTCGGATCAAATAAATAGGTTGCGCTTCAAAGTTATTCTTATTGTCTGGTGCTGTAACTTTGATAACGGCGCTTACCGCAATATCTCCTTCTTCTGGAATATAGGTTGGATGGGTTGGATTAGTATTAAAACCATTGAAACTGACCTTCATTCCATTGTATGAAATTTGATCTCCTTCTTTAAAAACAAAGTCTTTATAATCAAGGGGTTCTTGTTCGAAGAAACGCTCAAAGATAAGCTCAGGAACACGAATTCTCATGGAGAGTTCCGGAATAACCGCCGGATAGTTATACAACAAATTTCCACGGACAACTGTCACAGGCTCCACTTGCCAGGAGGTATCAGCATCTAATTTATGTACTGACATTTTTACTCCAACGGCCAAATCTCCCTTTTCCTTGGTATAATCTTCATGGGAGGGTTCGTAATTGATGCTTTTGATTATCGCATAATGGCTTTTGGTGTAAATGGTGTCATTTATAAATCCCTGGTAGGGTTCATAACTCAAGCTGTCTTCATATTTTCGCTTTTCCTCAATATCTGCCTCAGTTCTTGGCAATATAAAAAGAGTGAAAATATCTTTGTCTAAATATCGCTTGGTACTGGGATTGTAGGCCGCTACCTTTGTGACTTGATTGTTGTAGGTTGCTGAAGGAAAAACATCAAAACTTTCGCTGTCTTTTTCGCCTTCCTTTTTAAAATTCACCTGAAATTTGCGCAGATTGCCTTCTAACGTATCGCTAACATAAGTTACTTCATAACCACTCATAAACATGGGCACTCCTTTGAGGAGCAAAACATTGGAGCTGAGCATATCTTCGCTTAACAAACCACGTTGTGCGAAAGGATTGGTAGAAATATGTGTTTTATTTAAACCGGAAGCGATGATACCAACGACCATCAATCCAAATCCAATGTGAGCTAATGCTGAGCTTGCTATTTTTAAATTTCCTTTCAAAAAAGAAATGATATATTCCGTATTTGCTACCACTGTAAAAATTCCTGAAAAAAGCAAAAGTAGATACTGCCAGGCTACTACTTTAATCCACAAAGTAGTCAGGAAGGTTAAACCACCTGCGATTAAAATTGAAATGGTGGCGTGTTTTGAATATTTTGCAAGGTGGCTTTTCCAGTTAAATTCTTTGAAACGCAGAAACTGCGCAAAACCACTCAGCAAACTGATGAGTACAGCTATCCAAAGCTGGTATTTGTTGTGGTGCGGTTCCTGGTCTTTGATCGTGATTGCTTCATGCGCTGGATTGAATAGTTCCGCGATCTTATTATAAACAGGCAATGAAGTTGAAACAGTAATCAAAATTGCCGAGAATATCAGTACCAATGCACCAATAAACATCCAAAATTCTTTCGATGAGCTCGCTTCTTCTTTTTGGGGTGAAGGGATTGCTGAACGTTTTTTAAAATAAAGGAAAACAGAAAGGAGAACAAAGGTTAGAATGAAGAGGACCAATTGATTTTCCAGGCCCATCTCGGTAAAAGCATGTACAGAAGTATCGCCCAGAATACCACTTCTTGTGAGAAAGGTGGAATAGACGATCATTATAAAAGAAAGCAAATAGAAAATATAAGTGCTTTTTATAGAATAACTTGTGGTTCGGGCGATGAGATTGGTGTGTACACCTGCAATCATAATTAACCATGGAACAAGGGACGTGTTTTCAACAGGATCCCATGCCCAGTATCCTCCAAAACTCAAAGCTTCGTATGCCCAGGCAGATCCCATCAAAATACCGATTCCTAAAATTGCCGCTGAAAAAGAAGCCCATGGCATTACCGGTTTGAGCCATTCTTTGTGTCGATTGGTCCAAAGACCTGCGATCGCAAAGCAAAAAGGAACAACCGTTGAAGCAAAACCCAAAAAAAGCGTAGGCGGGTGGATCGTCATCCAGTAGTTTTGCAACAAAGGATTCATACCATTCCCGGTGATTTGCCGGAGGTAATCTGCTGATGCAAAAATCGGTGCTTGCAATTCATCACGCAAGAGGACAAAAGGATTACTACCAAATTTTAATTCTTCTGCTCCAAATCCGAGATATACGCCGAGAATCATTGAAGAAATAAAAAACTGAACTAATGACAGCGTACTCATCACAGGAGATTCCCAGGATTTTGCAGTAAACATTAGTACAAAACCCAAGACCACATGCCAAAACATCCAAAGCAGGAAACTGCCTTCCTGGCCTTCCCAAAACGCAGAAAATATATATTTCATCGGAAGATCTTCGCTGACATGCTCCCAAACATAATGATACTCGTAATAATGATTGATCATGATGTAAAAGATCGTTCCTACGACTATGAAAATACTTATTCCATGAAAGATGAAAGAGGTTCTTCCAATCATTTTCCATCCAATTGCTTCGCTAGTTTCACGTCGCTGAGTTGCAAAAAAGTAGGAAATCGTAGCAAGAAGGCTGGCTACGAAACTGAGTAGTAAAAAGAAATGTCCGATCTTTCCGGGTAGAAGGTGCTCACCAATATATTCCATAGTCTGTTTTAGAGGGATATTTTAATATTCTTTCTGTTCTTTTCTCAATTGAATTTCTTCGTCTTTATACTTGGAAGGGCATTTTAAAAGAATATCGTTGGCAACAAATTCATCTTCTTGCATTTTTCCGGTTATGACTATAGATTCTGACATTTCAATATCCTGTGGTTTTGACCGCAATAAAATCACTTTCTTTTCCAGGCCTTCATCGTCTTTAGCATAAAAAGTAAAACGGTTAGGGTCTTCAACCGGATCATAGATCATTTCTTTGTCTTTGGAAAGTTGACAAACAACTTTTACCCGATCACCGCTTTGTATTGCTTGCTCAAAAGTCGCATAAGTGCTGACATCACCACTTATTGACATTAGGACAGCAATTGCTATGGCGATTACAAAGATTCCTATAAGATGTGTTTTTTTCATTATTTCTATTTTTAAGCCTTATATCTGCAAAATTAAGCTTTTTTAACGGGCATTACTAAAACGTTTTTTCCTTTTACAAAATTCTTACAATAATAATACGAACAATGTATTTAACGAATAAACCAATTTTTAGCTTTTCAGTTCATATAAACACAAATCCATTTTAAAGAAGCAGATTATTTGTAAATTTGAAGTCAATACAAACTGAATATCTATGTCAAATAATAAAGTTGTTGATTTAAGAAATGTTTCCATTTTTCAGCAGGATAATCTAATTCTGAAAGATATAGACCTTTCTATTGACAAAGGAGAATTCGTTTATTTAATTGGTAAAACCGGCAGTGGAAAAAGTAGTTTACTAAAAACGATTTATGCTGCTTTGCCCGTAAAAAAAGGTATTGGAATTATTGCTGGCCATGACTTATCAAAATTGAATCGAAGAACAATTCCATATTTGCGCCGAAAACTTGGGATTATTTTTCAAGATTTTAATTTATTGGATGATCGAACTGTTTTTGACAACCTTCTCTTTGTTTTAAAAGCTACAGGCGGGAAAAAACAAAAAGAAATGGAAATACGAATTGCCAATATCCTTGCTCAGGTTGGATTGTCAGTCAAACGCTCAAAAATGCCGCACGAATTGTCTGGAGGGGAGCAACAAAGGCTAGTCATTGCCAGGGCACTCATCAACAATCCCCAATTGATCATTGCCGATGAACCAACCGGTAATCTTGATCCCGAAACCTCAAATGGAATTATGAAATTGCTGCAAGATCTCACTAAAGAACACGGAACCGCTGTCCTGTTTGCAACACATGATTATCGAATTATTCAGGATTTTCCTGCTCGAATTATCCGCTGTATAAAAGGAAAAGTTATTGAGGAAGAAAATTTTGTGGTTTAATTGAGGAGTTATGAGTTGCGAGTGGTCAGCGACGAGTTAAATAATCAAAAAAATGATTTATAAATATTTAACCCATAACCCATAACCCATAACCCATAACCCATAACCCATAACTTTTCACCTCTTTACTTTTTAACCTTTTGGAAATCTAATTCATCAAAGGCAAGGCCTTAGCCACCTCGGTCACAGGAAGCTTGCAAACTTTATTCTGACAGACATAGATCATCGTTTCTCCTTCCTGCAGTTTGTCTTTTAAAAGTTCTAAAGTTCCTTCGTTTTTACCTCCTAAAAGAATTGCATTTGGCAAATAATTTTGCATCATATCATTGCGGAGCTTTGCAAAATCGTCTCCAACTATGGCAACTTCATAAGGTGGATTGACCAGGTCACCATATAAAATACACCAGTTGGAGTAAAAATTTGGTTGCGGAGATTCTACGACCGTTTCAGACATGTTTTTCATCATCTGGTTAGCCATTTCGATATAATCATTGTTATAAAGGTAGGTGCCTAATATGAATAGCCCACGAGCTATGGAAGAGTTAGAGCCAGGAATGACATTATCAGAAAGTTCTTTCTTGCGGGCAATCAATGGTGGATCAACATCAGAGGTATAGTTGAACATTGCTGATTCTTCATCAAAAAAATGTTTGATCGCATACTCCGCCAGATCATTAGCTTTATACAACCATTTTTCATCGAAAGTAACTTCATAAAGTGCTGTAAAAGCCTGGATGGTCAAAGCGTAGTCGTCGAGAAATGCATTTATGACTGATTTTCCGTCTTTATAATTGCGGTTTAATCGGTTATCATTTTGCATCATTTTACTTACGATGAAAGAAGCATTTTTTTCAGCAGCTTCTAAATGTTCAGATTCGCCAAAAGCTTTGTAAGCGTCGACATAGCCCGAAAGCATCAATGCGTTCCAACTAGTCAGGATTTTATCATCAAGGCCCGGACGAATACGTTTTGATCGTTCTTTGAAAAGTTTTGCTTTTGCATCACCAATGATTCCTTCCAATTCTTCAACAGTAACATCGTGTTTTTTAGCAATATCTTCATCGCTTTTTCTGCGATACAGGATATTTTTATGCTCCTCCCAATTACCGCGTTGTGTCACTTCATAATAATCATTGAATATGTTAAGTACTTTTTCATCCTGTAAAACAGCAACTATTTCTTCTTCTGTCCAAACATAAAATTTGCCTTCTTCTCCTTCGCTATCTGCATCTAATGAAGAATAAAAACCACCGGATTTATGCGTCATTTCCCGCTCAATAAATGCCAAAGTTTCATCCACTCTTTTTTTGTAAAGTGGATTTTTGGTAAGCTGATAAGCCTGTGAGTACAAACTTACGAGTTGCCCATTGTCATAAAGCATTTTTTCAAAATGAGGAACTTTCCAATCTGCGTCAGTGGAGTAGCGGGCAAAGCCGCCTCCTAGGTGATCGTAAATACCGCCGTTTGCAATATTGTCAAGCGTTACAGATACAGCTTCCATGGCCTTTTCATCATTAAATTGATGCGCATAGCTAAGCAAAAATTCGTAATTATTGGGCATTGGAAATTTAGGACTACCCGCGCGACCTCCTTTTTTATAGTCTACATTTTCTAAAAATGCTTTACCGATTTTTTGTAAATTATCTTTGGTGAAATTCTGATCATCAGCATTAATGACGATTTGCTCTCTGTCGGAAATACCTTTTGTAAGTTGCGTGGCAAATTCTTCTAGTTTTTCAGGCTCTTCGTTTCTGACTTTAATAAAATACTCCAGGACCTCCACCCACTGTTTTTTCGGAAAATAAGTACCTGCCCAAACCGGTCGACCATCCGGTAAAGCGAACGAATTGAGTGGCCAGCCGCAACTTTTTCCGGTTGATAAATGACAAGCGGTCATATAGACATCATCAATGTCCGGCCGTTCTTCGCGGTCTACTTTTATACAAACAAAGTTTTCATTCATGATCCTACTCACGAGCGTATCTTCAAAAGACTCATGTTCCATCACATGGCACCAATGGCAAGCAGCATAACCGATGCTGATCAGTAGCATTTTGTTTTCAGCTTTGGCTTTTTCAAGGGCTTCAGGTCCCCAGGGATACCAATCAACCGGATTGTTAGCGTGTTGAAGCAAATATGGACTGCTCTCATTTGCCAGGTGATTACTGTATTTTCCATGCTGGATTTTACCGTTCTGGGAATTGCAGGATGCCAGTATAAATAGTGCTAAAGCAAAAAAAAGAAATCGATATTGGAACATGTGTTTTATTTTTTACAAAAGTAGAAAGATGATTTACCTAACGAGTCATAGAAAGTAAAGTTTAACAATTAAATAGACAATTAGGAATAAGCATAATGATTTGCAAAAATAAAGCCCGCCTTTTACAGACGAGCCATATTATTTATAATAATGTAAAAATGTACTTTATGCGGGTCTCTTTAAAAATCTGGAAATAACATGGTGCAATTCCCCTGGATTAAAGGGCTTCGTGACAAATTCGTTCATGCCTACATTGATTGCTTTTGTTCTGAAATCTGAAATTGCAGAAGCTGAAAGCGCAATAATCGGAAGGTTTTTATATTTGGAAAGCTTAAGTTGTCTGATTTTTTGGGTGGCAGTATAACCATCCATCACAGGCATTTCCAAATCCATTAACACAAGTTTATAATCTGTGTTTTGAACCATTTTCAAGGCAATTTCTCCATTTTCGGCCGTATCAATATTTAAGTTCCATTTATTTAAAAACTTTTTGGCAACCAACACATTAATTTTGTTGTCTTCCACCAGAAGTATTTTTGTTCCTTTAAAACTCTCAAAATTATATGAAAGGTTCTCAGTCTTATCAGATGGAAGAGCTTCAGTTGCTGTTTGAAAGGTCAGATCAAAGAAAAAATTAGAACCTTTGCCCATCTTACTTTCCAGCTTAATTGTACTACCCTGAAGGTCAAGCAGCTTTTTTGTAATGGACAAACCTAAGCCAGTACCTCCGAATTTACGGGTGGTGTCTGTATCTGCTTGTGAAAAGCTTTGAAATATTTGTTCGAATTTACTTTCATCTATTCCGATACCAGTATCTCTCACCGAAAACCGTACAGTGGTATTGTCGTCGGTTTTTGAAATTAATTGGAGGTCAATTAATACTTCTCCTTCGTTGGTGAATTTAATTGCATTGGCGGTCAGATTGGTAAGGATCTGACTCAGGCGTACCTGATCTCCTTTTACCATGACAGGAATGGCCGGATCTATAGTCGTTTCAAATTTTAGATTCTTTTCTTCTGCTTTTAATTTAATTGTGTTTTTGATATTACTTATCAATGTATGCAGGTCAAAATCATAACTTTCAAAGTTGATCTTTCCCGCTTCAATTTTACTAAAATCGAGGATGTCGTTGATCAAAGACAATAAAAGGTCTGCTGAAAATTTGAGTGTATTTAGGTTCTCGACTTGATCGGATCGCGGTTTTTCTTGAAGTAAAATATTGGTCAGCCCGATTACAGCATTCATTGGTGTTCGGATTTCATGACTCATCGTTGACAGGAACTTTGCTTTGATCAAAGCAGTGTGTTCGGCTTTTTTCTTGGCGCGCATGATATTAACCACCCTGTTCAAATAATGCTTCAAAAGCAGGATCATAATAATAATGACAGCCACTGAAATAGTTACGTTTCGCAATAAAACTTCATTTGCTTCGGCACCGAATTTTTCAATTATATGATCTACCAAAACAGCTCCGACTACTTGCCCATCATTATTAAGGATTGGTTCTGAGGCAGAAAACCATTTTCCTCTTGCATCTTTTAAGCCGTCAAGGGTGCCCCCGTTCTCATAATTATTGATTAATTCCTGAGGATTAGATTTGAAGGAATGTTCAAACACAGGCTGATCTTCAGAACTAACACCATAAAAAAGCGCATTGTTTTTTTTATATTTTGACAATGTGAAAACCGGCGAAGAGAGTTGATGCCTTTTCTGTGCGCTTTTTAACAGATGATGTAATTGCAGAAAATCCGGATCCTGACTGCTGTATATTTGGGCACCTTTACTTTGATACTGATCAATTACCCTTTCGAAAGCATCACCATCAATTTGGAAAGCAATAGATTTTGCGATAGTGGCCAGCTGTTGTAACTGGTTTTCTTTTTCCTTATTTAATGTATTGAAATAAGAAACAGTGTTGAGAAATACAGAAAGAAAAACCAAACTTCCAATTGCTATCCAACCTATTCCTTTCGTAATATTATCTTTTATTTTTGTTTGTACTTGTTCACTCATAACTTTAAATACGGGTGTTATTTTTATTTTAAATACAATGATTGTAAACCGCCTGCAAAAGCTATTAGGCTGTTTTACAAAAGTTTTAGGTAGAAAATCATCATTAATTCGGGAAATATAAAGAGGGAATATTTTGGTTTTGAGCCAGACTTAATTTAAATTTAAAAGTAAACAAACTGGCAACCAGGTTTCTTTTGGCTTTATAACAAATGTGACATTGAAAGTACTTTAATAGTTTTTTTTGGAAAAAGATTTGAGAAGTAATATTTTTATCAATGGAACTAACTCATCAATTCTGGTTGTTAATGAATTTATTACATATACTTTTCTTTTATTTAACACATTAATATTAGCTTATCGAGTATCAAGTTTATATTTTTAGTAAAAAATTATAATCACTATGAAATGGCGAAGGTTTAACGGACAAACGATAAAATTATCCATCAAAAAAGCTGTTGAAGAAACGATTGTTAAAGAGATTGATTTAGGACACAACCTCAAAGTATGTATCGGGACGGACTCACAAGTAAGAGGAAGTGTCATTGAATTTGCCACAGTGATTGTTTTTTTGCGAGAAAAGAAAGGTGGTTTTATGTTTATTAATAATGAAAAGCTGAAGCAAACGATGGGAATTCGTGAGCGAATGATAACAGAAGTTGCCAGGTCCGTCGAAATAGCTTATGATCTTTGCGATATTTTAGATGCCTACGATGTCGCTCTTGAAGTCCACGCTGATATTAATACAGATCCACATTTTAAATCTAATACTGCACTGAAAGAAGCCATGGGTTATATTCTCGGAATGGGCTTCGTGTTCAAAGCAAAGCCCGATGCTTTTGCAAGTACAAGCTGCGCAGACAAGATGGTTTAAATACTTAAATGATATTTTTTTAGAGAGCCAATGGATTAATTGAATCCATTGGCTCTTTTCATTATTGGTCAGTAAGAAATATCAATTCAAAATTTTAATGACTTAAACTACGCTAATACAATAATCTACTATTTTTATCATTTCTTTTATAAAGGGCGATAACTTCACTTTCAAATGATTGTCCTTTATTATCTTCGTGCTGCGAAAAAAATATTTAACCTACCAAATAGAAAAAATATATGAAACGGTATTTGTTTTCAATCACATTGAGCTTGTTCGTTTTTTCGGGTTTATTTGCTCAAATGAATAAAATCGAGTTTGAAGAATTTACTCTTGAAAATGGTCTTCATGTTATTCTTCATCAGGATAAAACTACTCCGATAGTTGCGATCACTACTTCTTATCATGTTGGGTCAAAAAATGAAAATCCTGAGAGGACCGGGTTTGCTCATTTTTTTGAACATTTGCTTTTTGAAGGTTCCGAAAATATTGACAGAGGTCAAATTGACAAATATATTCAAAACGCTGGTGGTACTTTAAATGCCTTTACGACTCAGGATCGAACCGTCTATTTTGAAATTCTTCCTTCCAATCAACTTGCTCTTGGCCTTTGGATTGAATCGGAAAGGATGTTACATGCCAAAGTTGATCAAGTTGGAATTGAAACGCAGCGTGAGGTGGTCAAAGAAGAACGCCGCCAACGATATGAAAACCAACCCTATGGCTCTTGGATGTTAGAAGCTTTGTCAAGAGCATTTACCGTGCATCCTTATCGCTGGGCTCCGATTGGCTCCATGGAGGACCTCAATGCTGCACAGGAAGAAGATTACGTTAATTTTTATAAAGATTTTTATGTTCCAAATAACGCAGTGCTTTCTATAGCCGGAGATCTTGATATCCAAGAAGCAAAAAAGCTAATCAAGATGTACTTCAAAGATATCCCCAGAAGTAAAAAACCGATTTACAGACCAAATATTGAAGAACCGCCACTCGCAAAAGAGATAAGAGATACGATATATGACAACATCCAATTACCCGGAGTATTTCAGGTTTATCGGATTCCAGCCCAGGGAACGGATGATTATTATGCGGTCAGTATGTTGAGTACTTTACTTGCTGATGGACAGAGTTCGCGAATGTATAAATCAATCGTTGACGAACAGCAAAAAGCTGTAGCAACAGGAAACTTCCCTTTTTCATTGGAAGATCCGGGTATCGCTATTGCATATGGAATTGTCAATATGGGAACACCGCCTGAAGATCTAGAAATGGCTATGGACAACGAGATTTTAAAAGTCCAAAATGAACTGATAGGAGATCGTGAGTTTCAAAAATTGAGAAATAAAATTGAAAATGATTTTATCACCCAAAATAGCGGAATGCAGCAAATAGCGCCCAGTTTGGCTAATTATCACCTGTTTTTTGGCGATGCCAATTTGATAAATACAGAAATTGATAAGTATCTGGCTGTTACAAAGGAAGATATCCAGCGTGTTGCAAAAAAGTATTTTAATCAGAACAATCGGGTAACGCTGATTTATTTACCAATGCCTGAAAATCCATAGCAGTACTAAACAATCAGGGCTAAGTTTCATTGATTTTAGCGCCATTTATGATTTGTTTCGAATTAAAACTTAAAAAATAATCCACATTTCAACAATAAAAAATGAAAAATTTATCAATATTAAGCATACTTGCTTTGCTGTTTTTTGTTCAGTGTACTCCTAAAACTGGTGAAGTCGTTAAGAAGGCCGAAGACCTGAAAGTGACGCCAAAAGAAGATCTGGTGGAAGCTACCCAAAGTGCTGAATTCCGGAAAAATGTTCCATCTCCAGGTCCTGCTCCGAAAATTCAAATAGGAACTTATGAATCGTTTTCTTTAGAAAATGGCTTGAAAGTAATCGTCGTTGAAAACCACAAAATCCCACGTGTTTCATTTTCATTGACCGTTGATATGGGAGCTATTCAGGAAAAAGAATTTGCTGGCTATACCGACATGGCTGGTCAATTACTCAGCAAAGGAACGCAATCAAAAACTAAAGCTCAAATTGATGAAGAGGTAGACTTTATGGGCGCAAGTTTAAGAACTAACTCCAGGGGAATGTTTGCTGCTTCCTTGCGAAAGCATACAGACAATTTGCTCAAAATCATGTCCGATGTTTTGCTAAATCCTTCGTTTCCGGAAGAAGAGTTTATGAAAATTAAAAAACAAACTCTTTCTGGTCTGGCTTCTTCAAAAGATGATCCGAATGCAATTGCAAGCAATGTAGCTGCTGTACTTCGGTATGGAAAAGATCACCCTTACGGTGAAATTGTTACGGAAAAAACAGTAGAGAATATTACGATTGATAAGTGCCTCGAGTATTATAATAATAATTTCAAACCAAATATTTCCTACCTTATTGTCGTCGGAGATATTACCGTTGACGAAGCCAAACCATTAGTCGAGCAATATTTCGGCGATTGGGCAAATGGATATGTTCAAAAGAAAAAATTTGATACCCCTAAGACACCTGAAAAAACCTCCGTTGATTTTGTAAATAAAGCGGGAGCCGTTCAATCAATAGTTAGTGTAACTTATCCTGTTGATCTAAAACCAGGTGCTGAAGATGAGATTAAAACAAGAGTTTTGAATACCATGCTAGGTGGATATTTTGCCAGCCGGTTAAATGCTAATCTCCGTGAAGAAAAAGCATATACTTATGGGGCGGGATCTTCGCTTGCTTCTGATGAGGAGATCGGCTATTTCGCTGCCGGAGCTAGCGTTCGGAATGAAGTAACGGATAGTTCGATCGTTCAAGTGTTGTACGAACTCAATAAAATTCGGGATGAAAAAGCGGATGCTGATGAAATGACGTTAGTGAAAAATTATTTGTCAGGAAGCTTTGCCCGGTCTCTTGAAAACCCGCAAACAGTAGCTCGCTTTGCACTAAATACGATTCGTTATAATTTGCCAGAAGATTATTATGCAACTTATTTGGAAAAATTGAGTGCTGTAACTGCTGAGGATGTTCAGGTGATGGCCAAAAAGTATATCACTCCTGAAAATGCGTACATCCTTGTCGTAGGCAATAAAGATGAAGTAGCTGAAAAATTGGAAGCAATTGCTCCGGAAGGTAAACTAAACTTTTATGATAACTACGGTGAAGAATTAAAGCAAAATATGGCTGTTCCGGAAGGAATGACTGCGGAAAAAGTCCTCGAAGATTATCTAAGTGCTTTAGGAGGAGTTGAAAAACTGGAAGGAGTCAAAGATTTGACAAGAGCTATGTCAGCGGATATGCAAGGAAGAAAAATAAACTTCACAGTTTATCAAGCTGAAAATAAATTTGCAAATGTTGTTGCAATGGAAGGAATGGGGGAAATGGCGCGGCAAGTTTATAATAATGGAAAAGGACTGCTGTCTCAAATGGGACAAAATGTTCCCGTTGACGAAGATCAATTGGAAGGAATGAAAGAAGCTACTTACCCCTTTGCCGAATTGATGTATAATGAAATGGGATATAAATTAATGCTTAATGGTATTGAAAATATTGACGGGGTTGAGGCATACGCCATCTCTATTGAAACGCCTGAAGGAGATAAGAAAACGCATTATTTTGCTGTTGAAACCAGCTTGAAAGTAAGGGAATTGGAAGTTAAAGATGCCGGAGACAGATCAATTACTGAGATATCAGATTATTCGGATTATAAAGAAGTTGATGGAATAATGTTTCCTTATTCCATGACGGTAACCGGCATGATGCCAATGCCTTTGCAAATGAATGTCTCCGAAATAAAAGTCAACTCAGGTATTGACGAGTCGGTTTTTGCAGTAGAATAAAGTATGTTTTTGAGAACAATACGGCGCTTTTAATTAAAATTACGCTAGAAACTTGCATCAGGTTGATATTCTCAATACGTTTGTAATTCACGACCTAACTACAACAAAATGAATTTGAATTTGAATAACAATTATTTTTTTAGCTTTTATTTTTATGGAACACCATAAAATCGGAGCTGCTATTAGTTGTTAATCAATAAAAAAGGAGTTCCATCGCGAACTCCTTTTTTAGTTTTAATAAATAGCTAAGTCAAATGTTAGTAGCCTATACCAAATATTACTTTTATTACTTTTTTGGATTTTCCAAACAGGGCTGTCTGTGCATTTGATTTTTTGTACATCAAGAAAAATAATGAGAGTCCTGCTAAAACAGGGCTCTTTTTTTATGCTTATGAATCAGAACATTAAAAATAGAAGAATCGCGATACAAGGAATAAGCGGCGCTTTTCACGAAGTTGCTGCTGAGCATTATTATCAAAAAGATTCACTAGTAATTATTCCCTCCAGCTCTTTTGAGCAACTGATTGAATTTACATTAAATAACAAAGTCGCAGATGGCGGAATAATGGCAATTGAAAACAGCATTGCAGGAAGTATTTTGAACAATTATTTATTGATTCGGCAATCAAAACTTTCCATTACAGGAGAGCTTTTTTTAAGAATAAAACAAAACCTGTTAGCCTTAAGCGGACAGCAAATAAACGATTTGACAGAAGTCCATTCGCATCCGATGGCGATTGCTCAGTGCCGTCCTTTTTTTAAAATTCATCCTCATATAAAACTTATTGAGACTGAAGACACTGCCCTAAGTGCAAAATATATAGCTGAAAATAATTTGAAACACATCGGAGCAATTGCAAGTAATAGTGCTGCTGAAAAATATAATCTGGAAATTTTAGCTTCCGGTATCGAAACGAATAAAGAAAACTATACTCGATTTTTAGTTTTGGAAAATGGAATATCTCCCTTAAAACAAAAAGAGTTTAACAAAGTATCTGTTTGTTTTGCTCTGAAACACAAGGTTGGAACACTACACAAAGTTTTAGCGAACCTTGCAAATCATGAAGTAAATCTTACAAAAATACAATCTGTTCCAATCCTCGGACAAAGCTGGCATTATTTGTTTTTTGTTGATTTCGTTTTACAGGATTCGAAAGATTTTGAAAAGACTATTGAAGCAATTGAGTCTCAAACCGAGGAACTACAAATTTTAGGAAGATACCAAACAGGGAGGCATTATGACAATTAAAACGGCCAATAGAATTCAACTGATTGAGGAATATTTCTTTTCAAAAAAACTAAAAGAAATTGCTGCCATGAAAGCAGCAGGGAATGATGTGATCAATCTTGGAATTGGAAGCCCTGACCTTGCCCCGGCAAATGAAGTGGTTGATGCATTAAATGCAGAAAGTAAAGAGCCACAAAACCACAGCTATCAATCTTATATTGGAGTGGAAGCGTTACGCATTGCTTTTTCAAAATGGTACAAAGCTCAATTTTCTGTAATCCTTGATCCAAAAACGGAAGTGCTTCCTTTAATGGGATCAAAAGAAGGGATCATGCATATTTCGATGACTTACCTGGAGGAAGGAGATGAAGTCTTGATTCCAAATCCGGGTTATCCAGCATACAAAGCAGCAGCCTCGCTCAGTGGTGCAATGCCAATTTCATACGACCTTTCTTCAGAAAATAATTGGATGCCTGATCTAGCTCAATTATCCAATACTGATTTGTCGAAAGTGAAGATTATGTGGCTCAATTATCCAAATATGCCAACCGGTGCAAAAGCCTCTATATCTGATTTTGAAAATTTGGTTGCATTTGCAAAAAAACATCGCATTTTACTGGTAAATGATAATCCATATAGTTTTATCCTCAATGATCAACCATTAAGTATTTTGGCGGTCGATGGTGCCAGTGATGTAGTTTTAGAACTCAATTCACTTAGCAAATCGCATAATATGGCCGGATGGCGAATAGGAATGATTGCAGGGCGTGAGAAATATTTATCAGAGATCCTGAAATTTAAAAGCAATATGGATTCCGGTATGTTTTTACCGGTTCAGTTGGCTGCGGCGAAAGCACTCAATTTATCACCAGATTGGTATGAAAACCTGAACCAAACGTATGGAGAACGACAAGTAAAGGTCTTCCAAATAATGGATTTGTTAGATTGTAAATACGATAAAAGCCAAACCGGAATGTTTGTTTGGGCTAAAGTTTCTGATAATGCCAAAGATGGATTTGAACTTTCGGAAAAGTTGCTTGAGGAGGCAAATATTTTTATTACTCCTGGAGGAATATTTGGCAGCAATGGCGATCAATATATCAGGATTTCGCTATGCAATAATCTTTCTGTATTTGAGGAAGCTATTAATCGTATTAAAAAATATGTAACCAAATGATCGTGACAATAGTAGGCATCGGATTAATTGGAGGATCTATGGCAATCAATTTGAAAGAAAATGGTTTTGCTAGTAAAATTATTGGTGTTGATAAAAGCAGGGCGAATCTGAACAAAGCAATCCGAAGGCGATTGATTGATGAAGATTGCGAATTAAATGAAGCTATTGATCAGTCTGATTTGATCATCCTGGCAATTCCAATGGACAAGTTGGTAACACTTTTACCGAAAGTATTAAACAGAGTGACTAATCAAACAGTCATGGATGTCGGATCCACAAAATCTAAATTGATGGAAACCATTATTGATCATCCAAAACGAAAACATTTTGTAGGAACACACCCGATGGCCGGAACTGAATTTTCAGGGCCTGAAGCGGCAATTCCTGATTTATTTGAAGGGAAATGCGCGGTACTCTGCGACATTCAAAAAAGTGATGAAGAAGCGGTGAAAGTGGTGGAAAGACTTTACAAGGCATTGAATATGAACCTGGTATATCAAGATGCTTCTGCTCACGATATTCATTGTGCTTATGTCTCTCATATTTCACACATCAGCTCCTTTGCTTTGGCATTGACGGTTTTAGAAAAAGAAAAAGATGAAAACAAAATCTTTGAACTGGCAGGAGGTGGATTCAGCTCCACGGTTCGATTAGCGAAAAGTTCACCGGAAATGTGGGTTCCCATTTTTCAACAGAATCGAGATAACATTTTGGATGTTTTGGATGAGCATATCAATACTCTGGCTGGTTTCAGGAGCCTTTTAATAAAAGAAGATTTTAAAAAGTTTTATGAACTCATTCAAAAAGCTAATTCAATAAAAAAAATACTCCATTAAAAAATCTGACATCCTTAATATCATGAAATTTAAACCACTTTTTCAAAAAGAAATTAAAAGACCCATTGTAATCGCTGGGCCATGCAGTGCTGAAACAGAGGAGCAAGTGATGAAAACAGCAAAAGCTTTGGCAAAACAAAAAGTAGATCTTTTTCGCGCCGGTATCTGGAAGCCCCGTACCCGGCCTAATTCATTTGAAGGGGTTGGAACAGAAGGGCTCAAATGGCTTCGAAATGTGAAAGCTGAAACCGGACTTAAAACAACTACTGAAGTTGCTAATGCCAGGCATGTATACGAATCACTCAAATTTGGTATAGACGTCCTTTGGATTGGCGCCAGAACGACAGTGAATCCTTTTTCTGTGCAGGAAATTGCCAATGCTTTGGAAGGTGTTGATGTTCCGGTTTTGATTAAAAATCCAATCAATCCTGATCTGAATTTATGGATAGGAGCTGTGGAACGTATCTATAAAGCAGGTATTCGAAAAATCGGGGTGATTCACCGCGGATTTAGTTCTTTCGGTGATATCCAGTACCGAAATACACCCAGATGGCAGATTCCTATTGAATTGATGCAGCGGTTTCCCGGTCTGACATTCATTTGTGATAACAGTCATATTTGTGGTAAACCTGACATGCTTCAGCAGGTTGCACAAAAAGCGATGGATTTAAACTTTCATGGAATAATGACCGAGGTTCATCTTGATCCCAAAAACGCATGGAGTGATGCGAAACAACAGATTATGCCAAAAACTTTTGAGCAATTGGTGAAAAGTTTGGTCTTAAGAAAGGAGACAACAAACGATGAGGACTTTTTAGAAAATATCGAAGATATGCGTCATCAAATTGACGAGATTGACAACGAGTTACTCAACTTACTGGGTAAAAGAATGCAAATTGCTGACGGTATTGGGTTGTATAAAAAGAAAAAAAACATCGCCATTCTCCAGCCTGCGCGTTGGAGTGAAATCCTTGAACACGCCGTTAAGAAGGGAGCAAAAAAAGGGTTAAGCAAAGCGTTTATCAGTAGTATTTTAAAAGCAATCCATCAGGAATCCATTAATCACCAGGAAAGTGTGATGAATCAATCAAGGGCTCAGGGAAGCAGATGATCTTCTTTTAAACTTTGTATTAAGAAATCAATTCGGCTCCTCAATTCAGTTTTTTAACTATTTTTGCTTGGAGGTGGTTTTTTATCAAATTATGTTACCTCATTCATCAAAACAAAACAGAGAAAATAATGATTCAGGTTTTTATTACAGGGGGGACTTTTGATAAAGATTATAATTTCATTACGGGGGAACTATTTTTTAAGGATACCCATCTTAAAGCAATGTTTGAACGAGGCAGATGTACACTTGATATTGATATCAAAACTTTAATGATGGTGGATAGTCTGGAAATGGATGATGATGATCGAGATATCATTTTACACAACTGTCGAAAAACAAAAAATAAGCAAATACTTATCACTCATGGCACGGATCGTATGGTTAAAACAGCGAAAGTATTAGCTGCTGCAAATATTGAAGGCAAAACGATTATATTGACAGGAGCGATGATTCCCTATGCTTTTGGAACATCATCGGATGGATTTTTTAATTTGGGGAGCGCCCTGGCGTTTGCTCAAACGCTTCCACAAGGGGTATATGTTGTGATGAATGGCCGACACTTTGATTGGCATAATGTAAAGAAAAATCGAAGAACAGGAAATTTTGAGGAGATAAAAGGATAAGATAGATGAATCAAGAACTCAGAAATAATAATTGAAAACAAACAAACCATTAATGTGGAATATTTAGGTTTAATTTTCGAATTCGCTTTTTTAGCTTTAGGAGTTTATGTCTACTTATTTTCAATTGGAAAACTGACCTCAAAAGATACTGAAATTCAGAAAAAAGCGGAGGCGTTTCGCCAAAAAAATAAAACCTGGTTAAGGATTTTAGCATTACTTCTTATGGCTGTAATGAGTGTAAATATTTATTTGCATATAATTAGCTTAATGGGTTGATTTTAAATTAATTATGTAGTTTTATTAAAGTGTAAAAATAAACTTATCCGGGACCAATTCTACAACTCTTTAATATAAACAGAAAATCGATTTTTACAATAATGCTCCCAGATTTTCCAATCCAACCAATAGGAGAATATTTTCAAAATGATAAAGATGGCTATGTTATAAATCCTGCTTCGTGGAATAAAATTCCGGTTCATTGGCACCCCGTTATTGAATTGGTTAAACAAAGTTATATTGACCATTTGGGAAGTAAATTACATAGTGTTTATTTCCGGGGAAGTATGGTCAGAGGAATGGCGATTGACGGAGTTTCTGATTTGGATAGCTTTGCTCTTGTCTTTGAATTTGACAAATATTGGGAAACTGCCTCATGGAAAAACGAATTGAATACTTCTCTTTCTGCTGAATATTCTTTTGTCAGCGATGTGGAACTTATGTTGTCCTCTTATCATGATTCTTTTTTTCAGGTAAATCCTACGCTCTCCATGATTCTTAAAACACAGTCCCTTTGTGTTTTCGGAGAAGATTTGAGTAACCAGATCCCTCATTTTTTACCAGATAAATCAATGCTATTAAACTATCGTTGGATAGCATCAGATTTCCAGAAATTTTTAACACAAAAAGAACTTTCGGAAAAGGAGTTAAAGGATTTTCTAAAAGTTATCATTCGAACTGGTTTTGAATTTGTGATGGACATGGAAGGTAGGTTTACTCCGGATTTATACTTGTGTTATAAAAGTTTTTCCAGCTATTTCCCTGAATGGGAGTCAGCGATGGAAAAAGTACTGTTTTGCTACATTAATCCATCAAATTATAACGAAGAGATCCGGCGATTAATCATAGAACTGAGCAAATGGCTGATTGAAAAAGTAAAAACCCGATTCTTATAAAGCAAATGAATATTTGTGGTATTGATTTGAAGGATTAACCGAATTGGCGGTTCTTTGCTATTTCCTATTCCTCTTTTAAAATTTTAGTCATTAATTTAGTATTATTGCAATCATATTTTATTAGATTTTGATTCTATATGTGATTGAAATCTATGTGCTTGTCAATGAACATTTCTTATTTAATAAGTAAAAATGAAAAAAAAGATACTGTTGTTTTTTGGATTGATTATCCTTTCTAATCTAACTTTTGGCCAGGATGGTGAAGTGGGAAATGGGTTTTATAATTTGGATACTGTTCGCCAGCTAAAGATTACCTTCGAGCAAGACAACTGGGCGGATTTACTTGATTCGATGCGTATTTATGGTGATGGATTATTGATTGGTAATGTCGAATTAGAAGGTGCAAATTATGAAAATGTTGGCGTAAGATATCGGGCAACAAAGTCATTTAAACCCGGAAGCAAACACAATTCTTTACATATTAGGTTGAACTATATCAATAAAAAGCAAAATCACAAAGGTTATAAAACATTGATACTTTCTAATGCTTTACGCGATCCGAGTATGGTAAGGGAAGTTCTTGGGTATGAGATTGCAAGAAAATATATGCCGGCTCCTCAGGCCAATTATGCCAAAGTTGAGATCAATGGTGATAGTTATGGATTGTTTGTAAATATTGAAGCTGTTGATGGCCAATTTTTAGAAAAATATTTTGGTTCTAGCAATAATAGTTTTTTCAAATGTACGCCTACTTTTGATGAAAAGAGTAAAACCCCGGAAGGCTGTAAAAACAACATTTATTCTTCCCTGGAATATGAACCCAAGGTCTCTTGTTATACCCGAAACTTTGAAATCAAATCAAAAGAAGGCTGGGATGATCTCATTGAGTTGACTAAAATACTCAATGATGATGTTGATAATCTTGAAAACATACTCAACATTGATCGCACTCTTTGGATGCTCGCCTTTAACAATGTATTGGTAAATTTACATAGTTACAGTGGAGCAAATAGCCAAAACTACTATCTCTACAAAGATGCAAACGGACAATTTAGCACCATAGTATCGGAATTGAATTATGCATTTGGAAGCTACAAGTCGATTGGTTCCGGTTCAGATTTGGAATTAAAGGATTTGCAAAGACTAGATCCCTTGTTACATGCGGATAATCCTACCAAACCTCTGATTAGCAGACTATTGCAAAATTCAATGAATAAAAAAATATATCTTGACCACATTCGGACCATTGTTTATGATAATTTTGAAAATGATTCTTATGAGGAGCAGTCAAAAAAATTACAAGCTCTGATTAAACCTCATTTGGAAGAAGAAATCAATAAAGAATACAGCATGGAAGAATTTGAAAAAAGCCTAACCACTACTATTGGAAAGAGAAGTAAAATACCAGGAATAGTTGAGCTGATGTCAAAGCGTTCTAAATTTTTGAAAAAACATCCAGAGGTTTCAGTAATTCCACCTTCAGCTGATAAAATAGTTGTTACAAGGAGAGCAAAATTTTCGAATGAAAATATTACAAACTTTAATATTTTAACCACAGTTGAGAATCGTGCAAAGCGAGTGTTATTATATTATCGATTTGATAAGAACCAAAAATACAATAAAGTATATATGACTGATGATGGAAAAAATAATGATGGAGAAGCGGGAGATGAGTTATTTGGGGTCACCGTCGTACCAACAAACGGAGAAAATGCAATTGAATATTTTATCCTTTCTGAAAATGCAGCAGCAGTAGGTTTTTCTCCATTAGATTATATGTTTAATCCTTTTACTTCAAACTTGGATGATTTGAATAAATAGTATTTTTGAATCCCTTGGCAATTTTTTAAACAGTAATTTAGTTAGAAAATAATGTTAAAATAACGTAATCTGTTATAAGTCCTCTCTAAACATATCAAATCAATATATGAATAGGAATCTACTTTTATTATTATTCCTTTTTTTTACAATTTCGCTAACGGCACAGGACCTTTATGATATTAATAAAGTAACTGAAGTTAAACTTAAACTCGATATTGAGCAATGGGATAAATATCTTGATTCGCTAAAAGAAGTTGGAGATGATGATCGGGTTATTGGAACAGCAAGAGTTGATGATGTGTTTTATGATAGCGTAGGAGTTCGTTACAAAGGAAATAGTTCTTATTTTAATGTTCTTAATTCAGGATCGTCAAAACTTCCCTTCAATATAAAAGCAGATCGGATAAAAGACGATCAACGCTTTTATGATAAATATAAATCTTTAAAACTATCTAATATATTTCGAGATCCCAGTTTTATACGAGAAGTACTTTCTTATGAAATAGCTGGAAAATATATGCCTTCCCCCAGAGCTAATTTTGCTCGCCTTTATGTAAACGATCAATATCTTGGTCTTTACAATAACACTGAATCCGTTGACAAAGATTTTTTAAAAAAACATTTTGGTTATAAAAAGGGTGTACTAATTAAATGTGACCCTACCTGGCATGCTGCAGAAATTGAGGACTGTCCAAAAGGGGACAAAGCCTCTTTAATGTATCTCGGCGAAGACTCATTATGTTATTACAATCTTTACGAAATGAAGTCTGATTATGGCTGGAAAGATCTTATCCAGTTAACTAAAGTGCTCAATAAAGATTATGATCACATTGAAGAGATTCTGAATGTTGATCAAGTGCTCTGGATGCATGCCTTTAATAATGTACTGGTTAATCTCGATAGTTATACGGGCCGATTATGCCACAATTATTATCTCTATCGGGATTCATTTGGCATCTTCCATCCGATCCTTTGGGACATGAATTTATCTTTTGGCGGATTTCAATATGATGGACTAGGACCTGCACTTTCTAATGAAAAAATGCAAAAATTGAGTCCTTTTATTCATTATAAAAACCAAAATGAGAAGCGACCCCTAATTACTAATTTATTGAAGAACAACCTTTATAGAAAGATTTATGTTGCCCATTTGAAAACGATACTTGAGGAAAACTTTTCCAATAACGAATATTTCAAAAGGGCAGATACGATTCAGAATATGATTGAAACTTTCGTTGCAGAGGATACAAATAAACTATATTCGTTAGAAAGTTTCAGGGAAAATTTAGATACAAGTTCATCTATTGGTGGATCAAAGATCATAGGCATTACTCAATTGATGAAGGTGCGATCGGAGTATCTCACGAATCATCCTTTGATAAGGAAACAGGCTCCTTTGATTTCAGAAGTTAAACATATCTGTGAAAAAGAACAGAATATAATTACTGCAAAAGTAGAATTGTCAGAAAAGGTTTATCTATCCTATAGGCTAAAAAAACATGCCCCATTTCAACGCATTGAAATGAATGATAGCGGGATGGATGGAGATGATATTTTAGGAGATGGAATTTTTAGTGCTAATATCGAAAAAGTCAGTGGCACAGAATATTATATCATCGCAGAAGGGGAAAAAAATGCTAGTCTTTCCCCTGCTAGGGCCTCTTTTGAGTTTTATAAAATTGATTAATTTTTATTAATCGGTTTTTGCTTTCTGTCGTTCCTTTCATTTTTCTTATATTTGAACGGCAAACCAAATTTATTTCAATGAAAATTGAAACTGTTGTTGAAATCGATAAACCTCCATCCGAAGTTTATGATTTTTTGCTGGATGAAGAAAACTTAATCCTTTGGCTGAAAAATTTTGTCAGACTAGAACATATTGATGGTGATCCCGGGCAAGTTGGTTCAATTTCAAAATACATTTATGACGAAAATGGCCGAACGGTTGAGTTTGTAGAAGAAATCATTACCAATAAAAAAAATGAATTCCGGGAAGTAATCTTACGCAACAAATTTATTGAAATTAACTTGAGCAATAAATTAAAACAAACTAAAAAAAATAATACCCGACTCACAGTTACCTCTGAATTAAATCCCAAAAGTTTATTTTATAAATTGACAACCTATATATCTAAAAGGAGAATAATGAAACGTCAGGCTGAAGATATAGGTCGTCTTAAAAATGCCATTGAAAAGCTGTCGAAAATAGAGTAAATTGCTTTTCAATTTTCTTAAGTAAATAATTATCCACACTTAACTTATCCCAACCGTTTTTAAGTTACTAGCAATTATTGCCGGACCCTTTTCGAGTGAAGAAAAGTGGTAACGTTTTTGATTTAATAATCTTAAGACTGATTTTTATATTTTAAAACATAATCATTTAAAAACGACTGAATTACAGTAAATTCCAAAAACATGAAAAAAATATTTTTACTTTTTACCTTGGCAGCTCTGGTGTCAATGGGAAATCTTAATGCGCAAAGCCCGCAAAGGCCTAATAGCATTTATGCTAAAAAATTATGGGTAGATCATTATACTCCTCCTATGGGAGAACTTTCCAGTTATAGCGATATGACAAGTGGTTTTGAATTAGATTATTTGCGTAATCTTAATCCAAATCTGAATGCAGTTATTCCCTTAAAGGTTGGTGTATTTAAAGTACCTGAAGATCAGGATAATCATACTTTTTTAGGAGTAGATTTTATCGTGCAGGGTCAACTTTATAAAGACGACAGAACAGTTATTCCCTATGCACTCGCAGGTCTGGGTTCAACTATTGTAGATTTTAATACTGTTGATTTTCAAATACCTTTTGGATTGGGATTGAATATACGTGTTGGAAAAGCACTTGTAATCAATCTTCAGGCTGAATATCGCTTAGAGTTATCATCAAATACGGATAATATTCAATATGGAATTGGTATAGGTTATATGCTTGGTAAGGACGAGCTGGTTGAAGAATTCCCTCTGATACTTCCAGATACAGATAAAGATGGTGTTTCTGATCGCGATGATGATTGTCCACAGGAACCTGGTTTAGCAGAATTTAATGGATGCCCCGATGCTGATAGAGATGGTGTGCTCGACAAAGATGATAATTGTCCGGATGAAGCTGGCCCAAAATCAAACAAAGGTTGTCCGATTTTAGATATAGATAATGATGGCTTCTTGAATGATGTTGATGAATGCCCCAACACGCCCGGAAAGATTGCCGGATGCCCTGATACTGATGATGATGGCATCATGGACTCTGAGGATGATTGTCCAAATGCAGCGGGTGAAGGTCGTTTTAACGGATGTCCTGATACAGATGGTGATGGAATTGTTGATATGAATGATAAATGCCCTAATTCAGCTGCTCCTAATTCTCCGGATGGTTGCCCAACGATTAAGCAGGAAGATAAAGATGTTTTGAACTATGCTTTATCTGCCGTACAATTTGAATCGGGAAGAGATATTTTGAAAAAAGAATCCTATCCGGTTCTTGATCAGGTCATTGAAGTATTAAATCGTTATCCTGATTACCGATTAGAAATCATCGGTCATACGGATGACGTTGGTAGAGAAAACAGCAACTTGATCCTTTCGCAAAAAAGAGCTAAATCTTGCTATACCTATTTTGTTTCCAAAGGATTTGATGAGGGGAGAGTAGGTTATAGTGGTTCCGGAGAAAATAATCCTTTGGTTCCAAATGATTCAAAAGAAAATAGAGCATTGAACCGTAGGGTTGAATTTTTATTGACTCCTTTGTAGTCATTATTTCTCTATAACTAAAAAGGGTTTGCTTGATAAAAGCAAACCCTTTTTTCTAATCTTTTTTTTCGAGTCATCATTTTTTATAATTTTCGTATCCAATCTTTTCCAGTTTATGATACTTCTGAGCCACCTCGTCTGAGAGTTGTTGTTTGAAAAGGAGTATCTTATTTAGCAAATCTTCATCATGACTTCCGAGTATTTGTGCTGCGAGAATTCCAGCGTTTTTTGCCCCATTGAGTGCAACTGTGGCAACTGGAACTCCACTGGGCATTTGAAGGATAGATAACACAGAATCCCAGCCATCAATTGAGTTAGATGATTTTATAGGAACGCCAATCACTGGAAGCGGAGAGAGTGAAGCAACCATGCCTGGCAAATGGGCTGCTCCTCCTGCACCTGCTATGATTACTTTGATCCCTCGTTGGTGGGCTTCTTTTGCAAACTGGAACATCCGATCAGGAGTGCGATGAGCCGATACAATAGTTAATTCAAATGCTACGCCCAGTTTTTTCAAAACATCAGCTGCCTGCCGCATCACTGGCAAATCTGAATCCGAACCCATTATTATACTGACCTTAGGATCATTCATATTTTATTAATAATATTTTTAAGCAATAATTCGAAGTGTATTTTTAATGAAATTAGCTTTTTCTTTTGCCTTCTCCAAATCACGATCTACCACCGTGACATGGCCCATTTTTCGGAACGGTTTGGTAACCGTTTTACCATAAATGTGAAACTTTGCGCCTTCAACAGACATACATTCTTCAAAGCCTTCGTATTTAGCTTTTCCGGTATAACCTGCGGCTCCCAATAAGTTCAACATAACAGAAGGACTCATAATTTCAGTACTGCCAAGTGGGAGGTTGATAACAGCTCTCAATTGTTGCTGAAATTGGGAAGTTACACAACTGTCAATTGTATGGTGGCCACTGTTGTGAGTTCGAGGAGCCACTTCATTAACCATCAAGTTATTGTTTTGATCCAAAAACAACTCTACAGCCAAAAGACCACAGAGATCATAAGCTTTGACTACCTCTTCAGCTAACCGGATAGCTTTTTGGTTTATTTCTTCTGAAAGGTTGGTCGGACAAATTAGAAATTCCACCAGGTTTGCATCTGGATTAAATTCCATTTCGACCGGGGGAAATGCCTTTATTTGGCCATTTTCGTTTTTAGCAACAATAACTGCCAGTTCTTTCCAAATATCAACTAGTGGTTCAATAAGGGAAGGAGTATCCATCAATTTTGATAAACTGCTTTCATCTTTAATTACGGCGACACCACGTCCATCATAACCTGCTGTCCGTGATTTTTGGACAAAAGGGAAACTTTAGCTTTTTTTCAGAAATGGCTTTTAAAATCGCTTCACTATTTTCATATAATTCAAAAGGAGCAGTTGGGATATTATGATCTCTATAAAACTGTTTTTGCAGTCCTTTGTCTTTAATGATATTTAAAGTATGGGCTGAGGGATGGACAATAATTCCTTCCTTTTCAAGCTGGGCCAAAGCTGCGGTATTTACATGTTCAATTTCAATAGTTAAAACATCCACCTGTTTCCCAAAATTATAGACATCGTTGTAATCATTAAAATCGCCTTTTACAAAATTCGAACAAACAGAAGCTGCAGGAAAATCTTCAGATGCATCTAAAATCCAGGTTTCCAATTCCCAGTTTTGAGCAGCGAGAGCTAGCATTTTCCCTAATTGTCCGCCTCCTAAAATTCCAAGCTTGAAACCGGAATTAATTATATCAGTCATTATTTTTCACTTCTGTTTTTATGAAGCACGAAAATAAGAAAAGGAATTTAGTTTAAAGACTGATAATCGAGACTTTTAATGGAGAATGGTGTAATCAGATTGTGAGAAGTTTAACAAACAAAAAAGCCCCCCACCACCGAAGCGGTAAGAGGCCGTCCCAAAAACTGATTTTAAATAACTTTAAAACAGCTTTTGTTTTAACACACAATCACCTAATTCTTTGACCCTGTGTGGACCATTTTTTTAATTATCGAACCATCAGCAGTTTTTAGCTGATAGTATAGCACTCCCGTGGAGCGTAAATCATTTTTATTTATCGTAATTTCATTATATCCTTTCACAAACTCATTCTGAATGACTTTTACAACACGCCCTGATACATCAAAAATGGAAATCACAGCTTCCTCTTCAGTTGGAAGACTAAAAGAAATTGTTGTCTGATCACTAAATGGATTTGGCGTATTTTGGTATAAAACCAGGGTATTCCCTGCTATTGTAAAACCTAATTCAACTGGCATTGGCTTTCCGAATTGATCGTATGCTTCCGCTTTTGTAAATTCAGAAGTGATTTGAAGTATTTCACTAAGTTGAGCGTCTTTTAAGGCTTTGAATCTGAGTGTGAAAATTTGCTCACTTTTATTCAAGGTTAAAGGTTGAACTTGATTCCAGCTGGTCGTAATTATTCCTTTGTCAATATGAGTGAACCCAAAGTTTTCTTTATTTAAGCCATCTAAAACGGTGTTTTCGATATTTTGAAATTTAAGAGCAAGCAGATCAAATTTGAATGTAAATTGATAACCCAAAATTGATACTGCATTTTTAGAATTGAATACTATTTCATAATCTTTTCCTGCTTCGATCGTTTGATCTTCGATTTCAAAAAATAGCGATTCTTTTACCTGCCTAGAATCAGATCCAGCAAAATCCAGCGTATTTGCCGAACCATTCACGTCACCTATTTTCATTGCAATGAAATTGGCTTCCGTAAATCCTGTTGGCAAACCATTCACTGAAAAAACTTCAGGGAAAGAGGATTCCCATGGGTTGATTGGATTAGGAAATACAAAATCCGCTTCCACAAACCGCCAAGATGTATTATTTGGAAAACTAGATTCGATAAATAAAATCAATTTTCTGAGTTCGACAATATCAAGCGTACTGACTGTACCCGTATTATTAGCATCAGCAGCTATTATTTTATAGGGGGAATCTAAAGTGTCTATTTGAAGAATATGTTTGCTGATCAATACCAGGTCATAAGTAGTTACACCATTGAGTGGATCAACATCTTTTTCTGGAGCGACTACGTAATTGCCCCCGGTTTCCAGATTTGATACTAAGTAATAACCAGTGCTATCGGTCATTATGCTGTCAAACCCAACCATAACATTATTAACTGGCTCGGCGTTTTCGGTTTCAATGATTCCATGAATACTACTATAGTCAATAGTAGGGCAAAATGGAGCAACATTATCCTGAACAATAACGTAAGTTGAAGCATATCCCCAGTTTCCATTAATATCGAGAATCCATATATCAACTGTATTTGTTCCAATATTTTGATCATTAAAAATCCAACTGGTATCAGCTGTCGTTGGAGGAGTCGTTTGACCAGGACCTTGCGAGGGTGATTGAATTAACCAGTGATCAATTCCACAGTTATCAAAAGAAGGAGAGGATGGATTATCAAAATCAGTTGCCCCTATTTCAATTTCACAGTTTTCCATCAAATCAACGGCAATTCCGTTTAAAAGATTGGGGGTTGGTGCTTTGCAATCACTGATAATAAAAAGATATTCGCAAATGCTTACGTTACCACAACCATCTTCCACATGCCAAAGGATTTTGTGTGTTCCAAGAGGATAAGTTCCACTGGCATCGTTTGTTTCTCCCGTGAAGTCTTCAGAACCATCATTGTCAATGTCGATCCAGTAATTATAATTGATATCAAGACTGTCAGTACAATCATCATTTGCTAAAAGAGTTAAATCTGCAGGACCTTCTAAACAGTTTTCATCATAGCTGCAAAATGCTTTGTCGTTGCAGTCAGTCAAAATATTAGGGTCTTCAGAATTCAATACTTTTATTGTTTGCGTATATTCCCAATATCCTGCACCGGTATCTTCGTCATATTGACACCAGTCAACAACAATCCAGGTGCGAAGCACTTTTACGCAAGCGGGCTCAGTGATTGGCAAATAAAGGTCTTCATAGGTAACGGCAACAAGGTCACATTGGTCTTCAAATATTTCGGGTTCACCTGTTATAGCAGGATCCAATCCGGGACCACAGCTATTGGTGTCATAATCACAGGGCCAAATCACCCCATCATTTGGATTAGTATTGTTGCAATTTGTATCTGTAATATAAAAAGGAGTACTATTTACCAGAGAAATAACCTGAACGCAAGAAGCAGTATTACCTGATTGATCAGAAGCTGTCCAGGTTCTGATAACCTCACCACCACCACAGTTGTCATCATTTACAAAATCTACATGACTTAAAGTAGCTACACAATTGTCGGTAGCTGTTGCTTGCCCTGTAAGATTGAGATCCGTATAATCTTCACTGCAATCTAAACTAATATTTGGAGGACACGAGATGGTTGGATTAACTTCGTCTTCAACCGTTGTTTCCACCATACATGAATTGACGTTTCCAGATGCATCGGTCACTTTTAATTCTACCATCACGGTATTTCCGACATCGCAGCAATAAAAAGGAACGTAAGCCGAAAAAGCAGAACCATCATTTCCAGGGCAATGATCCGTATCCATTCTTCTTGCTAAAAAAGTGACATTTCCACACAAATCATAACTTCCATCATCAAATACTATGGCATCAACTAAAGAAGGGGTGTTATTAGAAAGTCCAATAACGTGGTTTGATTCACACGCTACGATCGGCGCTACATCATCTTCGACTGTCATACCAACGGTGCAACTTGAACTATTTCCACAATCATCTGTCACAGTGTAGGTCAAAGTATGATTTCCGACAGGAATGTCATAAAGCAAATTTCCACTTATACTGCCTGCAGAAGCTGAAAATTCTATATCGATATTATTTGAACTGCTGCAATCATCATTGACATTTGGTGAAGGAATAATCAAACTGCCAAAACAATCATCATTTCCGGTACTTATTTGAATATCACTTGGACAAACCACCGTAGGTGGTGTCTTATCTAAAACTTTAATGGTTTGTGTATGCGTGGCATTTTGTGAAGTACACCAATCATTTACAGTCCATTCTCTTAATATTTTATAACTGTTTTGGCAAATCGGAAATTCCTGATCAACATAGCTGATAGCAAAACTGCAAACATTATCAATAGAATGACCGTCTATAGTTGGAACTCCAGTATTGGAAGGATTTGTGTCCGGATTGTCACAGTCTAAAGCATCCAACTGGATGTCATCATAATTTAAAGGAAAATCCACCTCATTTAGTGAAGGGCGAGTTACATTGATGATCTGATCACAGGAAGAGGTATTTCCACTATTATCAACAGCAGTATAAGTACGTGTGATGACTTTATAATATTGACCAATGCACCCATTCTCATCAATATCTTCAACAAAATTTAGATCTACAGCATCATCACAGTTATCTGTTACTTCTGGATCATCGACTTCATCCGGATCGTCTAAACAAGTAATTGTTACTGTCTGACATTGGATGACAGGAGCATTTTCATCAACGACATATATCGTACCCCAACAAGAATTATTACCAGCAGAATATACTGAAACAGAAACAGTTTGACCTATTTGATCACCCGTTACGAAATTTCCGCCTGTGGGTTCAACGATAACAGTGAAAGGTTCACAGATAGGGTCATAAGTCCCTTCCAGGATCATATCAGCTGTTATTTCTTTATAACAGTCGTCGTCTAAAGTTACTTGAACGTTATCATTACAAGTTAAATCGCATTGAGCTAAAGAGGAGTTAGGAATAAAAAATATCAGAAATGAAAAAAAAGCCAGTTTGAGGCAAACTGTAAATAAAGAAGAGCATAAAACAGAAGTTCTAGTTTTGTTTTTTTTCATGAGATTAAAGAATTTTAACTTGTAATTATTGGCAATCAAAAACAAAAATGTCAATGAAATAAATAATCACATATGCGCTAACCTCGCAGGTTAAATGCATGTGTGGGGGGTATAATGGCATTTTAGAGAAGCTTTATGCCAAAGGCATATCGGATTTGGGAAAACGCTTTAAGGAACTCCTCTCAAGAGGTAATTCATTGTTCACTCATAGTAAATATTCACAAGTTTATTATTGAATTTTTACCATAAGATAGTAGAACAATAACTTTTTGTGTGAAATCTTAGGTCAAAGGTATTACAAACTACTGATTTTTACATACCCTGAAATCGGTATTTTTTACATTAAACTTGCTTGTAATAGCTATAATAATTAAAGACTAAAGCTGTACTTTTTTCTTTTATTAAATTCGATATTTGAAGTTTTCAATTCTTTATTTGGGATATAAAAATTAAATAGCAAATAAAAAAACCAGCTGAATTGTCCAGCTGGTTTTTTAATTTTATTCAAAAACATATAAACTAATCTTTCTTTCTTACATCCCCGGACCCTGTGATTTTAGACTTTGTATTGGCGCTTCCTTTGTAGGTCACATCCCCACTTCCAGAAATTTGGACTTCTAATTTTTTTGATACATCTAATTCACATTCTCCTGAACCACTGATTATCACTGAAGCTTCATCAACTTTCAAATTGAATGCTCTAACATCTCCCGAACCACTGATTTTTATATCCTGAGAATTGGAAGTCCCTTTTAAAGAAATATTTCCTGAGCCACTTACTCGCGTTTTCATGGATTGGGCAGTTGCATCAAGTTTAATATTTCCTGATCCACTTACAAAAATATCAAGATTGTTGAGGTTTTCAAAAGCATTTGTAGAATTGATGCTTCCACTTCCGCTGACACCAATAGTTGTCAATGTCGGGATGGTGATGTGTATGGTTAATTTTTTATAATCACTTACATTTTTATCAAAACCAATTTTCCAGGTATTATTTGAAATATCGGTATTTAAAAGATCAATAATGTTTTGTTGCCCCTCCACACGTACCTTTTGAGATGATCCTTTTGTTAAAATAACGTCCCCGCTTATGGCAAGTTCTACTCCGGTGAAATTGTCCAGGTTTAGATCTTTGGAAATTATATCTCCTTTCCCTTTTTCCCCATTACCCCAATTTTGAGAACAAGAAATTGTTGAAGACATACCAATCAGTGTACAAATAAAAAGGATATTTAAAATATTTTTCATTGTAATTATTTTAGTTTAAAAATTAACATAGAAACGTTTTTTGACTTTAAGACTTTATTCAGCTTTCTTAATATCTCCAGATCCGATGACGCTTGAACTAACCTTAGGGTTACCTTTGTATTTTACATCACCACTGCCAACCATTGATACATCAAGTTGATCACTTACGTTTACATTTATATCACCGGAGCCAGCTGTGCTAACAGAGCATTCTTTAACTTCCATGTCAAATGCTTCGATATCACCGGAGCCTCCGACACTTATAGAAAGATTGTCTCCAGAACCAGCTAGTTCTATCTTCCCAGAACCTCCAATACTACAGCTAATATCTTTAGCATCTGCATTCAATTTGATGTCACCTGATCCGCCAATGGAAAGGTTAAGGTCATTGAGATTAGGGAATTTACCTTCGCCAATAATAGAACCCGATCCTCCGATCGATAAATCTTTAATGGTATTCATCGTGATATAAATTTTGATGTCATCATGATTTTTTACTTGTTTATCAAATTCAATAACCCATGAGCCTTCTTTGACTTTCGTTTTGATATTATCAATGATATTCTTTTGGCCTTTGATTATGACTTCCTGAGTGGCTCCCTGGTGTATAAAAACATCCGCAGCAATCCCAAGTCCTATGCCTGAAATTGTTGGTAAATCTATTTTTTGCTTAACGGTGCCTCCTTCTCCGGAAATATATTGAGCATGAGTTTGGGAAATCGATAGTAGTCCCAATATTAAAAAAGCGTAGATGAATTTTGTGATTTTCATTTTGATCATATTTAAAGGTATAGTTTAATTATTTTCACCTCAAAGACAAAAGAGAAAATTAATAGTTGCATATCGTTTTTAGTGATTTAGATTAATCATGGTTGGTCCCAGATAGAAAATCTTATTTGAAAGGAAAACCTCTTTTAGCTAAAAACTTTAGATCTTTCTATGATGTCAAGCGTAGCCAACTTAATGTTATTAAGTTCGGTAGAAGCCGCTTCTTTACTGATAATCGCTTTGTTTTGTTGATTGTTAACGTTTGAAAGGCGAGACTTTAAAAGAATGATTTCCTGTGAAAGTTCTTCGTTTTTGTTTTTCAAAAATCGATCAAGGAGATTTAAAGCTTCTTTTACTTGATCGTTCTCAATCAGGGCGGTAGCTCCTTCAAGCGGCTTTGTTTTTATCAATTTAGTAAGGTCTCGATTCTCAACTGCTTCTTTTTTCTTCCTGAAAACCATTATTAAAATCACTGAAATTAAGGCTAGAATGATCCCTGCACTTATAAATTGTATCTTATAAGCCTGAAAAATCGAACGGGACAAAATGGTGATTTCACTATCATAGACTGGTAAAACTTCCGGTTTTTCAACACCTTCCTTGATCGTGATAATTTCGATCGTGAAATAAAGTGGGTGTCGCCCTTCTTTCAGGGGTTTAACGTCCCATTCCCAAATCGTAGATTTGTCGGAATACAGATTTACTTCCCTTTCATTGCTTTCTCCAAAAAGGTGGATATAAAAATTGTTTTCCCCTTCAGGACTGCTTTCTTCAAGGTTGGCGCGCATTGTTTTACCAACCTGGATAATTTCGCTGTTCAAATCTTCAGGGTGTTCAGAAAATTCCTCTACGTTTTCAATCAATTTTTCAATAAAATGCGTAGAAGTATCGCTGCTAATTTCCAGCCTTACCCGATAAGTTTGACCAATGGTCATCGTATCCTCAATATGATAAACCAACCTGCCTAGTAGTTCTTCTTGAGTGGATTGCAAAATTAGTGTATCAAGAGAAGCTGAAAGCGCATTTATTTTTGATTTGGCTTCTGTGATATATTTACCTTTTGGGAAGGTTTTTAAATAATTATTATAAACATCAATATTATTGGTTTTTCTTGCCTTTTTCCAAAGTTCTTTTTCA
This sequence comes from uncultured Saprospiraceae bacterium, assembly GCA_963793295.1. Lineage (GTDB taxonomy): Bacteria > Bacteroidota > Bacteroidia > Chitinophagales > Saprospiraceae > JAHDHW01. The sequence goes on from CAWBZX010000036.1 coordinate 39,444, forward strand.
TTTATTTGAAATATAGGTGTATTTGTTACTACTTCATTTGGAAGATATTTAATTTTCGGGTTTGCAGTTAAATAACGCTCTTTTCTTTTTGCTTCCTGAACTGATTTTCCCTTTGGAAATCTTTCCATGTAGATTTTATAAGCTTTAACATTATCTAGTTTAGTCGCTATTTTCCAAAGCTCTTTGTCGGTAGCATCTGGAGGGAAAAGGGGCGGAGGGTTGATCTTTAAAGTTAATTGGAAAACATTGTTTTTAAGTTTAAAACGTCTTTTTCCAATGACAACGGACGAGAACTTAAACTTTAATTCTCCCACCAATATCGTGTCGGAAGGTACTATTTCAAAGTTGAAACTTCTTTTTTCATTAACCTGCATTGGACCAAGTGCAAAAGCCATATTTTGATTAAATCCATATGGAATGGAAGGTGGTTCAATATAGATTGAAAGTGTTTTTGCTAAATCTTTGGGAGCTCTAAACTTAAGATTTGAAAAGGTAACCGTTAAAACTGGGTTCTTGAATTTCGAAACATTGGCTTTTATTTTTTCATTGGAAAATGGGATTGCCCGATTTTTAGTAGCCGGATCTTTGTCAATAAGTGTTACTGCAACATCAATACTACCGTTCAGTGTGGTTCCCGCATAATCAAGTCGAAAGGAATGATTGATCTGAGCTATGCTCGCTGTATTTGGCCAAAACCATAATACTCCAAACAGAAAGCAGATAATGGTTTTTTTAAAAAAGATGTTGATGGTCATTTTATCGAAAAGATAGGTGCGCCGCATAGTTTTAACAAATGTTTATCATTTCCTTTTTCAAATATAACGTTTTTCTTTCATCTATTGACACATGCCCCATATTGGATCGCGAATAAAATCTAAGTTTGAAATCTTCCTTTTTTAAAACAATATTTTCAAAATAAATTCTAGTTTTGGCCTATGCTAGAAAAAATTAAACTACTGGAAAAAGAATCTCGCTTACTGGATCCAAGACCTGAGCAAAGAGGCCAATGGAATAAAGCGGTACAAACCTATGCAGATAAGTTTTTGGATAATATTGAAAATCTGAAGGCGTATCATGTTGAAGATGATAAAGGCAAAGAACTGCTTAACTTTCCAATATCCGATACAGCGAAATCGATTGAAGAATTGCTGGCTATTATCGAAAAGAATGTAGATTCTCCAGCACTCAATCCAGCTTCTGGCGGGCATTTGGCTTATATTCCGGGTGGCGGTGTTTTTCCAACTGCGTTGGGTGATTATTTGGCAGATGTAACGAATCGTTATGCGGGAGTCTTCTTTGCAAGCCCCGGAGCTGTGCGGATGGAAAATTTGCTCCTTCGATGGATGTGCGAAATCGTCGGTTTTCCAAAAACAGCATTAGGAAATTTGACTTCAGGCGGATCTATCGCGAATCTCATGGCGATAACTACAGCTCGGGATTATATGAAAATCAAGGCCAGGGTTATTGAAAAATCGGTGATTTATTTGACACACCAGGCCCATCATTCTGTTCAAAAAGCAATTCGAATTGCTGGATTAGGTGAGGCGAAACTTTCATATATTCCAGTTGATGCACGATTTCGAATGGATGTTTCAGCACTGGAAAAAGCTGTCGAAAGAGATGTTGAGCATGGCTTGAATCCTTTTTTATTAATTGCATCCGCAGGTACAACCGATACCGGTGCAATTGATCCAATGGACAAAATCGCTACGGTAGCAAAAAGATTTAAACTATGGTATCATGTTGATGCTGCCTATGGAGGGTTTTTTATTCTGGCTGATGAAGTGAAAGATGCTTTTAAAGGAATTGAGAAAGCAGATTCAATTACAATTGATCCACACAAAGGTTTGTTTTTGGCCTATGGAACGGGGGCTGTTTTGATTAAAAATGTAGAAGCGCTTCAAAAAACAAATAACTATGAAGCAAACTACATGCAGGATGTGATTTCGGAAGCAAATGAACCTTCTCCTGCGAATCTTTCCCCTGAGCTGACCAAACATTTCCGGGGAATGCGCATGTGGCTGCCACTTCAATTATTTGGTTTAAAACCCTTTAAAGCGGCAATAAGTGAGAAGCTTTGGTTGTGTCGGTATTTTTATGAAGAAGTTCAGAAAATGGGTTTTGAAGTTGGACCGGAACCAGAGTTGTCCGTGGCGATTTATCGCTATTTACCAAAAAAGGGAGATGCAAATTCTTTTAATGCAAAAATCGTAGAAATGGTCAGAGAAGATGGAAGAGTTTTTCTTTCCTCCACGACTATTGACGGAGTATTTTGGATCAGAATAGCAATTTTATGCTTCCGTTCGCACTTGAGCACCATTGATTTATGTCTGGAAATTTTAAAGGAAAAAGTCGGGATATTAGAAAACGACTGATCCAATCTTTATAAGAAATCCACATCTACGGAATACGGATAACTCATCAGGTAGTGAAGTGCTCGCTCAATGTTAAATCCTTCAAATACTACACTATAAAGCATATTGGTGATCGGTGTATGCAACTTATAATATTGAGATAAATGTTTCATTATGTTCAAGGTCCGGACTCCTTCTGCCAATTCAGGCATCGTTTGGGTAATCGTTTCCAATGTCTCTCCCTGGGCAAGCCGTTTTCCAAATGTGTAGTTTCGACTGTTTTCACTTGTAGCTGTGGCGACTAAATCGCCAATCCCCGCAGTGCCGATAAAAGCCTTGCTTTCAGTTCCCATAGCCTTGCCGAGATAGACCATTTCAATTAATCCTCTGGTTATCAACATAGCCTGGATATTCTTTCCCATTCCAAGTCCCCCAAGAATACCAGATCCAATAGCTATTGCATTTTTTAACGCTCCGGCAAGTTCGGCTCCGAGCATTTCATGTGTTCCGAATACATGAAACATTCTGCTGTCAAGTACCCTTCTTCCAGCTTTTATAACTTCATTAAATTTGCTACCAATAACCGTTGCAGTAGGTTGTCCTGCCATTATTTCTGTGGATAGATTAGGTCCAGAAAGACAGCCAACTCTAACAACCACGCTTTCTTCGATGATCACCTCACTCATTGTGTGAATATTCTTTCGAGTTAGCGTTACATCCTGCATATTCGATTCATCCACTCCGGTAATGTCTAATCCTTTGGTACCGTGTATAAGTATGTGATACGGGCGAAGATAGGGGGATAGTTTTCGGATCATTTTGCGAAAACTGGTTGAAGGAACGATAGGAAAAATTAAAGTGCAGTTTTTTGCAATTTCTTGCAAATCGTTGGTGGCTCGTACTCGCTTTGACAGATTCAGATCAAAGTGATGGTGTTCTGAATTTATTTTGTCAACAAGATCAGCCTGGCGGCTATACAAAAGGACATCCACATTATACGACAGCAAGTTTGAAATGGCTGTTCCAAAACTTCCCGCACCAATAACTCCTATAATTTCATTTTTCACTTTGGGTTTGTCAAGTTTTTTTTATTGAAAAATATTCAGCTTAGAACGATCATCCTTAAAATATGATAAAATGTTTTACTCAAAGCACAAATGTAAGTTTAATTGATGAATTTGAAAATGAAGTTTTTAAAAAAGGTGGATTGTTTAAAACGAAAAATCATTTGATACGTTTTATGTATGATTTCAGAAAATTATTCCCTACAAATTACTGGTTTTGTTAAATAATTATTGATAATAAATATGTACCGCTTTTTTCTATTAACAACTTTTGTTTTCTTTTTTCAATCTAGTTATTCCCAGAACAAGGTTTCTCCGATTCAACCGATTTGTAGTCCGGAAAATCCAGCCTATGCTCACGACTCTTTAATTATTCACAATTTTGCTGAAAATCCTGACGGATACTGGCTTTATGAGCCTGCCTGTCCAACGCCTGAACAAGCAAATGTGGTTGTATTTATGCACGGTTATGGCGCCTACAACCCCATGATTTATGGTGCATGGATCAAGCATCTGGTCTTAAATGGAAATATTGTCATTTTTCCGCGCTATCAAAAAAACTTATTTAGCCCCTCTACTGATAAATTTGTTGAAAATGCTGCAAAGGGTATAGCTGATGCACTAAAGGAGTTGCAGTCTGGAGGTCATATTAAGCCAATTACTGATCACATTAGTATTGTCGGGCATTCTTATGGTGGTGTGATTTCGGCGAATTTGGGTGTTCATTATAAAGATTTTCAAATTCCATATCCGCATGTTTTAATGCTCTGTTCTCCGGGAACGGGACCTTTTAGTGGAGGATTGTTGAAAGAGTATTCTGAAATGCCTGCTGAAACTAAGTTACTGGTTTTAGTCAGTGAGGATGACCAAATTGTTGGTGATAAAATCGGAAAGCTGGTATATGAAACTGCAGAAAAGGTGATCAACAGAAATTTTCTTCGACAATATCGTGATGATTATGGTATACCAAAAGTAACTGCCGGACATAATGAATCCTATGCTCTTGACACTTATTTTGATTCAGGTGATAGGAATATTTCTACGAAAAGGGCAGAAAGAAAGGCTAAAATAGATGTCATCGATTATTTTGGCTATTGGAAGCTTTTTGATGCGTTGCTTGATTGCGCACGCTGTAACGAAAACTGTAACATCGCTTTTGGCGGAACTCCACAACAAAAATCATTAGGAACCTGGAGTGATGGAACATCAATTAAAGAATTTGAAGTAATTATTCCTGGTTTCGGAAATGAGGTGAAGGCGTTGAAATCAGAAATATCTACCGATTGATTTATAACTTACTATCATTTAAAGACTTATATCTGTCAATAAATTTTTATTTTTGAAAAAATAGTGTATCTTAGTCATTCAAACTGCTTTGAGAAAACGTAATTGTAGGATTGGAACCTTTTCCAATCCTTTAGACAAACATTACAATAACGTTTTTTTAATACTAAACTCATGGCGGAGAGAACACACAATAAGCCCCTGTTTATAGACCATTCGAAAAAAGATGACAGGCCTTCCCAAATGCTTTCTTTTTCTTTTTCAATTGATGAATCAATAACTGATCACACTAAACCTAATCAAACAGTTGAAAAAAAGTTTATTCATTTGCAATCAAATGAAATTAAGTTTTTTCATTCCCAAAAATCTGTTTGGTTTCGGCAGTTATTGAAAGCCAAAGTTTATTAAATTACATTACTGACAGGAATTTAAACATACATTTTAAAATTATTATATCTCAAAGGATATTTGCACAGAAATCTCTCAATATTGTTCAATAGATATAGTGATTTTTGAAGAGACATTATTTGATAATGTCTCTTTTTGATTTCCAACTCATAAGTGATTAGCTCAAAAAAAAAGAGGTGATCTTATTGAGAAGATCACCTCTTGCCGTTCATTGAATTTTCAAATTTTTAACTCAGGATAAAGCTGCTACTTCCCAAAATCCCCATTTCAGATGAGTAGATAGTGGCTTTGTATTTTCCAGCTTTTAATTTAGATTCAAATTGTTGGCTGAAATCAATGCGTTGATTGGTAGTCAATTTTATCTTTTGCTCTTGTTGTGCTTCGATTTCGAAAACTTGACCTTCCATTGAAGTGATACGTGTCCGAACGGGATTAGCTACTTTAATCGGCATTCCCATTTCATCAGTAATTACGAGGTAAATGGTATGATTTCCTTGATGCTCCGAAGGAACATTATTCAAGTCAAAACTTACGTTAACTGTTCTTACTTTTTTTGCAGCGATTGTATTTTTTCCGGATTTTTTATCTGTGTTGATTTGAAAATCAGAAGCTTTGACGGTAGCTGCTTTAAGTTTTACAACTGACTTTTGTAATTGTGTATTGGAAGCTTCTAAGTTATTTCCCTTTGCTGTTAATTGATCATTTTCTGATTGCATTTCCTGTACATTTTCTGTTAGTTCCATGTTTTGTGCAATCAGTTCAGCATTCTCACTTTTTAATTTAGCGATATAAGTTTCTGATTCTGTACGTAATTTGCGCAACTGTTCAATTTCCTTTTTGAGTGCAGATGCTTCAGTTGTATGCTGCTGTTTTATTTTCTGTGCAACAATATTTCGTTTTGCGATTTGTTCCTGAACGTCAGCTAAAACTGTAGAAAGTGAATCTGCTTTGGATTCTTCATCTTTGAAAGCTAACTGAATCGCTTCGATTTCAATAAGTAAAGCTTCTTTTTCCAGCATAAGCGAATCAACCTGTGAAGTAAGTTGTTCGTTTTGATCCTGAAGTTTTGATTGGCGGTTCATAATAAAAATACCACCTGCAATTATAGCCAATAAAATCACGGCTATGATGATGTTTCTTTTGTTGTTCATTATAAAAATTAAAAATTGGTTTTGAAATTTTCAATACTTCCAGACCTTGCATCTGGATTTTTCGGCGCAAATATGTAGCACTAATTTTGAATAAAATCTGAATTTAAAGGAATTTGATCGTATTTGTTTTCTGAAGCAAATCGCTGGAAACCAGTATTTTTTATATTATAACTTGTTTTTATTTATTAAAATTATAAAACCAAGCTGTTATTTTATAAAATTGGGATGATTTCCATTCTAAATTCTTAATGTTTGAAGTAAACAATTGTGGTTAAGGTTGAATTGAAAATCAAGCATTGGCAGCCTTAATATTCTTTTTCAATGTGTTCGACGAGCTCATTAAGTTGCCAGGCATCACTCAGTTTGTAATCGCCGATTTTAGTACGGCAAAGAGCAGATAAATAAGCACCGCTTTTCAAGGCTTTTCCAAAATCATTTGCCAATGATCGAATATATGTGCCTTTGCTGCACTTTACTGTAAAATCGATTTCCGGGATTTCAATCCTATTGAAGTCAAATTGATAAATATGAACCGGGCGTGGTTTTATTTCTACTTTTATGCCTTTTCTAGCTTTTTTATAAAGGGGTTGCCCATCGACTTTTATTGCTGAAAAGATCGGTGGAACTTGCTCAATATCTCCTATAAATTGTTGTTTTGCCATTTGTATCAATTCTTCTGTAATATGGTTGGTTGGATAAGATGCATCAATTTCGGTCTCCGCATCAAAAGAAGGAGTAGTCGATCCAAGCATAATCGTACCTGTGTAGACTTTTGTAAGATTCTGTAATTGCGCTAACTTTTTTGTGAATTTTCCGGTACAAATAATCAACAAACCTGTAGCCATTGGGTCGAGTGTCCCGGAATGTCCTACTTTTATTTTTTTTACTCCGAGCTTAAATTTGAGTGTGTACCTTATTTTGTTGACAACGTCGAATGAAGTCCAATCTTTGGGTTTGTCAATTAAAAGCAGTGCGCCTTCGTTAAAATCGTATTTAGAATGATGGTCGTCAACATCCATGATAGTTAAATTAAAAAAATTAATGGTAAAAATTATTTACACCAAATCCCAAAGCAATGAAAGCAACAATAATACAATAGATAGAGAAGTAGGTTAAATTACTATTTTTTACTAATTTGATCATCCAGAAGCAGGCAACCAAGCCTGTAAGGAATGATGCAATGAATCCGGTTATTAGCGGGATTAGTATCTCTGAACTATAAGTGATCTCACCACTGAGAATATCTTTAGACATTTTTCCTATAATCAAAGGAACGACCATAAGAAATGAAAAACGTGCTGCTCTTTCCCGGTCAATACCCAATAATACGGAAGTCGAAATAGTAGCTCCCGAACGGGAGATCCCAGGCAGGATTGCAATTGTTTGGGCAATACCTATAACCAATGCATCTAAATAGCTGACTTTCTTATCTGTTTTTCTTGCTTGATCAGCAAGGTAGAGCAGTAAAGCAGTTATGATCAACATGAAGCCAACTAAAGCTATATTTTGGTCAAAAAGCAGATTCATTTGATTCTCAAAGAGAAGGCCAACAAAAACGGCGGGAATCATGGAGACGATTATTTTCATGGAATAATGGAATTCTTCATTATTCTTAAATTGAAAAAGTCCTTTAAATATTTCAAAAATATCTTTACGAAATACGACTATGGTACTCATCGCAGTAGCGGCATGAAGCACAACGGTTAATAAAGCTCTATTACCATTGTTTTTAGGGCTATAATCCAAAAAAAACTTGGCTAATTCAATATGACCACTACTACTGACAGGTAAAAACTCTGTTAAACCCTGGACAATCCCAAGAATTATTGAAAAGAGGATGTTATCCATTTTAAAGTTTAATAAAGTAGGAAAAGGTTATTTTTTAAATATAGCAAAAATTTCAACGATCAGTCCTATCAGAATAAAGAGAGGAGCAAGGACAGTTCTGCGGAAACTATAAATAATATCAGGATCCCAGGTGTCTTTATCAGGCATTTCGCCACCCAGCATTAAAAGAAAGCCAATAAACATCAACCCAATTCCAGCAGCCATCAAAATATAATGTTGCTTTCCGAAAAGTAATTCATCATTTGAAGCTCCAAACACAGAAACTGTTCTTGATTTCGAAGTAGTAGGTGAAATATTCCTTTTAGGACTGGAAGCGACAACCTTCTTTTTAATTTTTTTACTCATTATAAAAATATAAAAGTGTTTCTAAATTTTTTTAATACAAATCGTCCAACCGCATTTTTAAATATTTATTAACCACATAAAAAGTACTCAGGCTAGAAATTAGAATCCCCAAAATGATTAAACCGGCAAACAAAATGGAGAACTCAATAGGATCTTGAAAGTCATCAAATGCTGAATAATCTATTTGTATAAAAATCATTAACCCAGCTAATAAAACGATTGCAATCAACGCACTCCAAAATCCATTTTTTACACTTCTGATCAAATATGGTTTACTAATAAATCCCCACGAAGCGCCAATCAATTCCATGTTTTTGATCAAAAAACGATTGGAATATAAAGCTAATTTAATCGTATTATGAATCAAAGTGATCGCCACAAAGATGAATAAAATACCGATGATTAAAGAAATATAACCGATCTTTTTAATGTTACTTTCTATATTATCAACAAGGCCTTCCTGGTAGAATACATCGCTGATTACCGGAACGTTCAACAGGTCACTTCTTATTTTAGCCAGGCTATCAGAAAACATATACTCTGATTTGGTATTGAAAGTTACCACATCGTAAAGGGGATTATTAAATCCCAGTTTTGTGAAATCTTCTCCGAAGTCTTCGCTTAAAATTTCGGCAGCCTGATCTTTGCTGGTAAATGATATCGAACCCTCTTTTACAAAATGGCTGGATTCTATTTTTTTTATAACCAAGCCAATTTGAGCTGGTGTCGTTTCAGGTTTAAATTCAACCAATAAATTGACCTTTTCTTTAAACTGCTTAACGATTTTTTGTCCCTGGATAATCACCAATCCAAAAAGTCCCAATAAAAAAAGAACCAGAGCCACTCCTATGATTGAATAAAAAAAACTTGCGTTTTTTCGAGATATGACGGATTTTTCTTCGCGATTCATTGAATTAATTGCTTTTATCCGAGCGCAAATCTAACAAATTTATTATTATTCAATGATGGAAATAATTTCAAAAGAAGTTATTTATTAGGAAAGGAGGTTTCCACTGTCAAATGTTATCAATCACGGAAAGTGAATTCATTATAATTGTATTAACAAGATCCCAAACAGCTAAAAAAATACAATTTTCAAAATGGATATTCGTTTCAAAAAAGAATTGAAAATGCGGAAGAATCCAAAAAATATTTAATTTTAGATTTTGTTTGAGAAACCTATTGTTGAAATTTTCAAACCAAGAAGATCAATTTGGTTTTTTAAAAAGAAGTAATGAAAATAATAATAATTCTAATCGCGAGTTTGTCATTTTCTTTGAGTTTGCAGGCCCAGGTTAATCTTGATAATGCTTCTTTTGAAGGAAAACCAAATGATGCTGAAATGCCAAATGGCTGGCATGGCTGCAATCCCGGTTCAACTCCTGATATCCTTCCTGGCCCCTGGGGTGTAGCATTGGAAGCTTCCAACGGTAATACTTTTATGGGATTAATAACACGAGATAATGGAGAATGGGAAAGTGTTGGCCAGCGTTTAAAAAAGCCATTGAAAGCAAAGGAATGTTATGCATTTACTCTGGACCTGGCTCATTCAAGAACTTATAATAATTACAACAATCCAATTAAGTTAAAAATTTGGGGTGGTAGAACCATATGTTCGAAAGATCAATTATTGACAGAAAGTAAAGTGATTTCCCATTCGGATTGGGAAACTTATGAATTTTTTATTACCCCTGAAGGCACTATTAATTATATAATTTTCGAGGCTTTTTTTGGAGATGACCAGGTCAAATCATGGAAAGGCAATATTCTGATTGACAACTGCTCTGAAATAAAGAAATGCGACAGAGCTTAATAAATAGCTGATTTATTGCTCTGCTTTTTCTTTCAACTTTTTACCTTCTTCTTCAAGTGCCTTGCCTTCTTGCTCTAATTCTTCAATGGCTTTTTTAGCTTTTTCCCCATCAATCGTATCAGAACCTGATTTCAGTAATTCCTCAAGATCGTTTTTCTTGTTGTCCCATTCCCCTTTTCTTTGCTGCCAGTCATCAATTTCTCCAACGACTTCGCCACCTTTTTCTTTCAAATTACTTAGAAGGTTTCCAATTTTATCAAGGGCTTTATCGTATTTTCCATCCTTAAACTTTTGGTATTCGGCTTTCAGAAGATCAGCACCTGCTCCAACTACCTCAGCTCCTTTTCCAAAGATTTCCTTGGCTTGTTGCTTTTCTTCCGGATTTCCAAAAAAGAAGTTGTAGGCTAAAATTCCGATGACCAAAACAATTAAAGTAGAGATAACTTTACGAATCATGATTTTATATTTTAGATGATATTTACTTACAAATTTAATAATTGAATCAGTAA
>CAWBZX010000037.1:0-185000 GCA_963793295.1 uncultured Saprospiraceae bacterium
AATACCGAGCTGACCGCTCCATTTGATATCTTCCATCATACGATTTTTCGGAAGAATATCAAGGCTATGAATGTTTTTACCGTCGCCAATACGCATCAACCGATCAGGACTTTTGAGGGGATTCGACTGCTGCCTGATTTCAACTATTTGAAAGACGAAATGCCAGTTTGGGATATTTTAGTTGTCCCTAGTGCTGAGCATCATCTGGATACTGATCTGGAAGATATTAAAATGATCGATTTTGTAAAAAAGACGTCCGAAAAGGCACAGTTCGTCACTTCGCATTGTGACGGTGCTTTTTTGTTGGCAAAGGCAGGATTGCTTGATGGCGTTGAATCGACGACTTTTCCGAGCGATGTTACAGCTTTCCGCGAAATGTTTCCTGATTTGAAAGTCCATAAAAATGTTCTTTTTGTGCATGATGGTAAGTACATTACCTCTGTCGGCGGAGCAAAATCTTTTGAAGCCTCGCTTTACCTTTGCGAACATCTTTATGGAAAAGAAGTGGCAGACCAGCTGGCCAAGGGCTTGGTTATTGACTGGGATCTGGAAGCTATTCAGAAAGTGATCGTTAAATAGCTTTAAATCAACGTTTAAAACCCTTTTTTCGTTATAAAAATAGCGCATATCCAAGATTATCATTTTTCTTTTTTTTAAACCTCGACAAATTTTCAACAGCTATGAAAAAACATATTGTTATCCTTCTCGCGCTTTTCGTCAGCTTCAACTTAATCGCAGACGAAACAGAAAAAGAAGTAAAATCTACGATCAAACAAGTAACCGTTTTTAAAAAAGGAGCTCAGGTTACAAGGGAAGTTAAAGTTGAAATCCCTGCCGGCAGTTCCACAATAAAATTCATCGGAATTACACCTCACATCGACAAAAACTCGATACAGGTAAAAGCAGATGGTGATTTTACGGTGCTTTCGGTTGCTCACCAACTCAATTATTTTGATGCCGCTGATAGATCGGAAGAGCTTGTAAAACTTGAATTAGAGTTACAAAAACTACAGGATCAGCTTGAAGTGGAAAATGCGATTTTGACATCTTTTGAAGAAGAAGAATCTTTGATTTTAACGAATAAAGCTATTGGAGGCCAACAAAATGGGGTTCAAATAGATGAACTTAAAGCTGCTGCAGCCTTCTATCGGGAACGTATCGTTGAGATTAGATTGAAACGACTCGAGATCAACGATATCATTAAAAAGTTAAAAGAATCTCAAAAAAAATTCAATGATCAGCTTGCTGAATTAAATGATCGAAAAGGGACTTACACTTCAGAAATTTTAGTTGCCATTAACTCCAAAACAGCTACCTCTGGTAGCTTTTCATTGAGCTATATCGTAGGCAATGCGGGCTGGGTTTCTCATTATGATATTCGTGTGGAAGATGTTCAAAACCCTGTCCATTTATTTTACAAAGCCAATGTTTATCAGACTTCTGGTGAAGACTGGAATAACGTGAATCTTACCCTTTCAACAGGCGATCCTTCTCAGTCGGGAACTAAACCAAATCTTTATCCATGGCGATTAAGTTTTGCAGAGCCCTACTATGCCGGAAATGATTATAACAAAAAGTATAAATCCGGAGTCTACTCCGGGAATTACATTGGAAACGTAAGACGTGTTGAAGGTGTCGTCATGGATGAGAGCGGAGAGACTTTGATTGGCGCTACAATTCTGGTGAAAGGCACTACTGTTGGCGCAGTTACAGATATTGACGGGCGATATTCTATTGAAGTTCCGGATTATGGAAAGGAGCTTGTTGTATCTTATGTTGGATATAACTCGATTGAACTTGAAATTACTTCTAACAAAATAGACATTGTGTTAGGCGATCAAGGAATGCTTCTTGATGAAATTGTAGTGACATCTGCAGGTATGGGTAGAAAAAGAAACAAAAAAGACAAAAAGTCTAAACAGCTGGAAGCCACTAAGCCCGTACCGGTTCAGCAAGTTGAAAATGCAATCTCTGTAGAATTTAAAATTGAAATCCCCTACTCTATCCCCACCAGCGGAAAGCAATTTGCGGTTGATATAAAAGCGCATTTTTTACCAGCATATTATGAATATTATTGCGCGCCAAAGCTGGACAAAGATGCTTTTCTCACTGCTCAAGTTACCGAATGGGATGAGCTCAATTTGTTGAACGGAGAAGCCAATCTGTTTTTTGAGGGGACCTATCTGGGGAAATCAATGCTCAACGTGCAAAATGTGGAAGACACGTTGGATCTTTCATTGGGCAGAGATAAAAACATTGTCGTTACCCGAACGAAGTTGAAAGAATTTTCGAAAAAGAAATTCCTAAGTAATAAAAGAGTAGATTCGAGAGCCTGGGATATTGAAACCAGAAATAAGAAAAACCAAAAGATCAATATCGTGATTGAAGATCAATTCCCGATCCCAACGAATAACGAAATTGAAGTCGATCGGGAAGCATTTGCAGAAGCGGAGCTGGATGAAGAAACTGGTATTTTAAAATGGAAATTTGAACTTAAACCATCAGAATCCAAAAAAGTAAGCTTCCGTTATTCGGTTAAATATCCAAAAAAGAAGATCGTTCGTTTGGATTAAATCATTCCGTCGTCTTCAATCGAAACCCGACTCCGTGGATATTTTCAATTTTTAGGCTTTCGTCGTCTTTAAGGTATTTGCGCAGGCGGGAAATAAAAACATCGAGGCTGCGCCCCAAAAAATAATCATCTTCTCCCCAGAGGGATTCCAGGATTTGGGCGCGTTTAACCACTTCGTTTTTATTTTGAATAAAAAATCGAAGCAAATCTGCTTCCTTTTGAGTCAGTGTCCGAGTCGTTCCATTGTCGTGTAATTCTAAATTTTTATGGTCAAATATAAATTTTCCGATCTCCATCTGAACAACTTCAACTGGTTTGTTGGAAGTGATTTTATTTCTTTTTAAAAATATTTCAACTTTCAAAATCAACTCTTCAATACTAAAAGGCTTGGTAATATAGTCGTCAGCTCCTATTTTCAAGCCATGAATTTTATCATCTTTAAGTGACTTTGCGGTCAAAAAGATAATTGGTACATCAGCATTTATTTTGCGTATTTCCTTTGCAATAGTAAAACCGTCTACCCCCGGAAGCATGACATCAAGCACACACAAATCAAATGATTGCTGTTTAATGATTTCCATTGCTTTGCTACCATTGTCACAATAAGTAATTTGATAGCCCTGCAACTCCAGATTATCTTTGGTTACAAAACTTAAACTCTCATCATCTTCGACGTATAATATATGTGGTTTCATCATTTTCTAAATTATTAGTTATATCGCAGTAAGTTGTCAGAGGGTTACATAATTAGGTGGTTATGTGGTTAGAAAGTTAGTGAGTCAGTGCGTTATTTGGTATAGCTAACTACTCGCTGCTCACAACTGACCGCTTGTTCCTTACCTTTTCATCAAAATAGAAATTGTGGTTCCTTTATTTGGTTCGCTTTCCAGATTTATTTTCCAATCGTGAGCATCACATATTTTTTTCAGATAAAACAAACCGAGCCCAAATCCTTTAACATTATGGACATTTCCGGTGGGAATGCGATAAAATTTATCAAAAACTTTTGATTGATCCTCTTTGGGAATTCCTATCCCGTGGTCCTTTACTGTTAATAAAATTTTGTCGCCCACATCACTTGTTTCAACAATTATTTCAGGTTTTCCATTGCAATATTTAACAGCATTATCCAACAGATTATAAATGATATTGGACAAATGTAATTTGTCTGCATTAATAATGGGATCATCTGCTTTTAAATTATTTTTTAAAACGCCTCCAGCTTCCCCGACTTTCAAATCAACACTTTGCAACGTGGATATCAACAACTCATGTAAATCAACTTTTTCAATATGTAGTTTAAAACTATCTCTTTCAATTTTAGCTAACTGAAGCACCTTTTCAACCTGATCATTCAGGCGTTGGTTTTGCTCCTTAATAATATTCGCATAACGCAGCAAGCGGTCATCTTTTTGAATCGCTTTATTATTTAAAAAAACATCCGCTGATATCTTGATGGTTGAAATCGGCGTCTTAAACTCGTGCGTCATATTATTGATAAAATCTTTTTGCATTTCTGATAATCGCCTTTGCCTTAAAATAACGAACATCGCATAAGCAAAAAATAATACCGTGATAAATAATACAATGGTAAAAAGTATTGAAAGCTGCATTTTCCCAACCAAATAACTGGTCCGTGTCGGAAACTTTACACCAAAATAATACGTGAATTGATCATACTTCGGCAACTTTCCCAGTTCCACATTATCTTTTGGTTCAACAGAATACGTGCAATAATTACCATAAACCATTTCATCACTCGAACAATCAAAAATCGCGTATTCAAAGTCAATATTCATCGCCAAAGCTTCAAATTCCTTTTGCAGGTAAAACTCCAATTGTCCAGCATCAATGACGTCTTCCATATTGACAATGTAATAGTTAGAAGACAATCGGGTAACCAGATTTTTATGCGGTAAAACGCTTTGATTAAGTTCGGATAAATTCTCTGCAACCTTTCGCAAAGCAATATTTACTGATCGATGGAACTCCTGCTCCTTCAAATCCCAGGTTTTTAAAACCCAATAGGATTGCACAGCGATGATACTTATGATCGCTATTGCTCCCAAAATTACAACCTGCCTGATAACACTGCTCTTCATACTAAAAGGTTAGAAAGTAAAGTGGTTAGAGGGTTAAAAATCCTGACTCTGTTAATCAATTTTCTCTAACTATACTACAATTTAAATGCTTAAATCCATTCTACAAACCTGATTAACAGCTCATTAACAAAAAAAGGGAATTCATTAACAGCGAATGACGTCTTATTGCCGATATATTTGTCCTGACATTCATTTGGCGCGAAAAATTTTATTAAACCTACATTTAAATTTTATCATTTATGAAAAATGCACTTTTTATAATCGTTTTCTTCTTAACTCCTCATTTATTGATTTTAAACGCACAGGATCTCGTTGCAAACCACATTATTTCCTCATCAGAAGTTGTTCCTTCTGTTTTGACCTGGGACAAAACAGATCACAATTTTGGAGCGATCCCTCAAGGAATTCCGGTTGAAGCCGAATTTACCTTAACGAACCATAGCAAAGAAATTCTTCTAATAACAGAAGTCAAAACCACTTGTGGTTGTACCGTTGCCGGTTATTCAAAAGATCCTATTCTTCCCGGAGAAAGCACCGTTATCGAAGCTACTTTTAATGCCAAAAAAGAAGGTCAGATAAATAAAACGATAAAGGTATTTACAAGCCTCAACGATGATTTCATACCACTTAGATTAAAAGGGGAAGTAGTCAAAAAGAAAAATTAATGACGCTGCTCTTATAAATTTCATTTTCTAACCCCATCTTATTTTGAATTGTCTCGGTATCGAGACAATTCAACTTTTCAAACATTTGTTTAAAGATTCTCATATGATCTGTTATTTTTGCATCTAACAATGCATAGAATTAATAACATAACGAGAATTATAGTTTGTAGTTTTCTTTTTCTACACCTAACATCACCTTTGAATGCTCAGGAGAAGCAAAATCCGTTTGATCTGAATCACAGATTGAATGAAAAAAAAGAACAATCAAAAGAAGAGATTAATGATTCAACGGAGAATCCGTTTGAGCTGCTCAGCCGGAAAGCAGTTGTTTCAACAATTCAAAGCACGCCGACTGAAGAAAAGAAAAGCGGAAACCCGTTTGATATAAATAAATCTTCGGAAAAAATAACTTCCCTTGAAAAAACCATCAGCGAATCACCGCCTCCGATAAAAAATGAAAATACTCCTAAAGGAGAAGAAACAAGTGGTTTTCTCTTTTGGGCATTGTTATTAATGATGATTTTTTTGGCGCTTGAAATTACGTTCTTTAAATCTTTGATTGGCAAAGTGTACAGAGCTTTCACCAATGACAATATACTCAAACTGCTGCATCGGGAACAAAGGAATATTATAGCTTTCCCCTACCTGTTATTATATATTTTCTTTTTTGTCAGTTTTGGAATTTTTAGTTTTCTCACCTTTCACTACTTTGGTTTTGTTCCAAAATCACTATCTGTTTTATTGTATTGTATCGTGGGGTTGAGCTTGATCTTTCTTATAAAGCATATTTTATTAAAAATAGTCGAACTGATTTTCCCTGTCCAAAAAGAAATAAAGCAGTATAGTTTCTCTTTAGTTGTATTTAGTTCAATATTGGGTTTTGCCTTGGTTCCGTTCAATATTATTGTGGCTTTTGCTTCACCATCCATTGCAAAATTGGCTTTATACGGAGGCTTGATTACTATTTTTGGAATAATCGTCTTTTGTATTTTAAGAGGACTTTTTATTGCAAGTAAATATTTATCATTTCACAAATTTCATTTTTTTTTGTACCTTTGCACCGTCGAAATTGCACCTGCTTTAGTTATTATAAAAATATTATTACTTAAAGCGGGAATTCATTAGATTTTTATTAACAAAATCAATTTGAATGGCATTAAATGGAAAAGCAGTAGGGGAAACATTTATGAAGGTAAAAAGCATATTAATATCTCAGCCAAGACCAGAACATTCCCCATATTACGATTTAGAAAAGAAATACGGTTTACAAATTGACTGGCAACCTTTCATTCATGTGGAAGGCGTCCCATTCAAAGAATTCCGGAAAACTCGTATCAGACCCGATGAATATTCTTCAATTATTTTGACAAGCAAAAATGCAATTGATCATTTTTTCCGTATCTGTGAAGAAATGCGAATCAAGATGTCTCAGGACACCAAGTATTTTTGCCTTTCAGAAGCTATTGCAAATTATTTGCAAAAATTCATCGTGTATCGCAAAAGGAAAGTTTTTACTGGAAAAAGGTTAATTGGAGATCTCAAGCCTTATTTGCTTAAACACAAGGATACAGAAAAGTTTTTAATGCCTTGTTCCAATTTAGGGAGCCAGGAAGTTTCTGCATTCCTTACTGAACTCAACCTGGACTGGCAAGATGCAATGATGTATCAAACGATAAGTTCTGATTTATCTGAGCTTAGTGATGTTACTTACGATGTACTTGTATTTTTTAGTCCTTTAGGAATCAAATCGCTGTATGAAAATTTTCCCGATTTCCGGCAAAATGATACCCGATTTGCCGTTTATGGTAAGAGTACTCAAAAAGCAGTAATCGAACATGGTTTGACTATCAATATCGAAGCACCACTTCCGGAAACACCCTCCATGACTATGGCGTTAGAAAAATATCTGCAATTATCAAATAATAATAAGGAATAGAATTCCTGAATTTGCTTGATGGCCTATAAACTTCCGCAATGCAATTCAGTGCATTGCGGAAGTTTTTTTATAGAAAATTTTTAGTGTTTTATGGATGACTCCTTTATTGAAAAAATAAAAACCCAGTTTATAAATCCGCTTCCAGGAAGAGCTGCACAATACAAAATGGCTCCAAGGATTGCACGCGAATCTAATCCTGCCCCTAACGCTCGCATTGCCTGTGTACTTGCTTTGCTCTACCCAAAAAACAACGATTGGAATATCGTTTTGATCGAACGTATGCCATCAAATAATATAAATGACCGACATAGCGGCCAAATCAGTTTTCCTGGCGGTAAATACGAAACTTCTGACGGATCGTTAACAAAGGCTGCGCTTCGCGAGGCGGAGGAAGAAATTGGCGTCATCTCAAAAGATATTTCAATCATCGGCCAAATGTCTGACATGTATATTCCGGTCAGCAATTTTTTAGTGCATCCTTTTGTAGGATATATGGATTATAGGCCAAAATTTATCCCCCAACCCAGTGAAGTAAAAGATATTCTGGAAGTTCCGATTCCAAAACTCCAGGACCCTTCGACTATCCAATTTACTGATTTGAAAATTCCGACAGGACTGACACTTAAGGCGGTTCCTCATTACAATTTGAATGGGCACATCGTTTGGGGTGCTACAGCCATGATGTTAAGTGAATTTTTGGAAGTCGTGAATGTTGATTAAATATTTGAAATAAAGCCTCAAGCATAGATAATATAAATCACCTGACAATATTAAGCCTTCTTTAACTGCTCTCCCCTACTGAAAAATTCGTAATTTTACGTTTCTAAAATTGTACTTTTTTTAATACTAACCACCTCAACCAATAAATGGAAAAGATCGCTCCATACCAACCCAAAAACAAAGTTCGAATCGTAACGGCTGCCTCTCTTTTTGATGGGCATGATGCCGCTATAAATATCATGCGCAGAATCATGCAAAGTAGTGGTGCTGAAATCATTCATCTTGGCCACAACCGCTCCGTTCAGGAAATTGTCAACACGGCAATACAGGAAGATGTTCAAGGGATTGCCATCACCTCTTATCAAGGTGGCCACAATGAGTTTTTCAAATACATGTATGATCTTTTAAAAGAAAAGGGGGCGCCTCACATCAAAATTTTTGGCGGTGGCGGAGGAACGATTTTACCATCTGAGATTGAAGAACTACACAAATATGGCATCACTCGAATTTATTCTCCGGATGATGGCCGCAAAATGGGTTTACAAGGCATGATCAATGATGTTTTGAAGCAGTGTGATTTTCCAATCGGGTTAAATCTTAATGGTGAATTAAAACAAATTTCCGAAAAGGATCCCCATGCTATTGCGCGATTGATAACGGCAATTGAAAACTTTCCTGAAGAAAATGATGCATGGCTCAAAAAAATTCAAAAAGACATCAGCACGAAAAACATCCCTGTTCTTGGTATAACTGGAACAGGAGGTGCTGGAAAATCAAGCCTTGTGGATGAATTAGTACGGAGGTTTGTTTTAGATTTTGAGGACAAAACGATAGCGATCATCTCCGTTGATCCCTCCAAAAGGAAAACCGGCGGCGCGTTACTTGGAGATAGAATTCGCATGAATTCAATTAATCGCGATCGTGTTTATATGCGTTCTTTGGCGACACGCCAATCAAATTTAGCTTTGTCGAAACACGTGCAAGCGGCTATTGATATTTTGAAAGCTGCAGATTTTGACCTAATCATTTTAGAAACATCCGGAATTGGACAGTCGGATACTGAAATCATCGACCACTCTGATGTTTCGCTTTATGTGATGACGCCTGAATATGGTGCTGCGACTCAGTTGGAAAAGATCGATATGCTTGACTTTGCAGATATGATCGCTATCAACAAATTTGATAAACGTGGTGCACTGGATGCTTTGCGCGATGTCAAAAAACAATACATGCGGAATCATCAACTTTGGGACACTCCGATGGAAAATATTCCGGTTTTCGGAACAATCGCTTCGCAATTTAACGATCCGGGCATGAACACTCTTTATCACCATTTGATAAAGAAGGTTGTTGAAAAAACAAACGCGGATCTGCCCACTTCGCTGAAGATCGAAGAAAGCATGAGTGAAAAAATTTACATCATTCCTCCAAATCGCACCCGTTACCTTTCCGAAATTTCTGAAAACAATCGACAATATGATCGATGGGTTGAGAGTCAGTGTGAAATTGCCCGAAAACTTTTTGGATTAAAACAATCTATCGAAGCAATAGAAACTCAAGGAAATTTGGAAAATAAAGCGAGCGTTTTAGCTGGTTTGAAAAAAGCTTACGAAGAAATAGAATTGGATCTTGATGGACGCTGCAAAAAAATTATCGAAACCTGGGAGGAACGGAAAGCAGCCTATGCGGCTGATGAATTTGTGTATAAAGTTCGGAGGCAAAGGAAATCCGCGTTCCAACTTTCACAGAATCACTTTCGCATTCAAAAATTCCACGGGTAGCTCTGCCCAGATATAAAGACTGGGGAGAAATTCTTCAATGGAACCTTCAGGAAAATGTTCCGGGAGAATTTCCGTTTACAGCAGGTGTTTTTCCATTTAAACGAAAAGGCGAAGATCCAACGCGAATGTTTGCCGGAGAAGGAGGTCCCGAACGCACCAATCGCCGCTTTCATTATTTATCATTAGAAATGCCTGCCAATCGCTTATCGACCGCATTTGATTCCGTGACTTTATACGGTGAAGACCCTGATTATCGACCTGATATTTATGGAAAAGTGGGCAATTCCGGCGTAAGTGTTTGTTGCCTGGATGATGCTAAAAAACTTTATTCCGGCTTTGACCTTTGTGATCCGATGACTTCTGTTTCTATGACCATCAATGGCCCTGCCGCCACAATCTGTGCCTTTTTTATGAATGCGGCCATCGACCAGCAATGTGAAATTTATATTAAAGAAAACAACCTGGAGCATCTTGTCGAAGCAAAATTGAAAGACCTTTACGACGACAAAGGACTGGATCGACCAAAATACCGCGGTGAGATTCCAAAAGGAAATGATCGCCTTGGCTTGATGCTTTTAGGTATAACAGGAGATCAGATTTTAGAACCCGATGTGTATAATGATTTGAAAGCCAAAGCTTTGTCATCTGTTCGTGGAACCGTTCAGGCAGATATTCTAAAAGAAGATCAAGCACAAAACACCTGTATATTTTCTACTGAATTTTCATTAAAACTGATGGGAGATGTACAGGAATATTTTATTGAAAATAAAGTTCGGAACTTTTACTCCGTTTCGATTTCAGGTTATCATATTGCAGAAGCCGGCGCAAATCCAATTTCACAGTTGGCCTTCACATTAGCCAATGGATTTACCTTTGTTGAATATTATGCTTCACGAGGTATGAATATTGACGATTTTGCACCAAATCTTTCTTTTTTCTTTTCAAATGGTGTAGATCCCGAATATGCCGTAATTGGTCGTGTTGCGCGAAGGATTTGGGCAAAAGCTATGAAATTGAAATATCAGGCTAATGATCGTTCTCAAAAATTGAAATATCACATTCAGACTTCAGGGCGTTCGCTTCATGCTCAGGAAATTTCCTTCAATGATATTCGGACGACTTTGCAGGCACTATATGCCATTTATGACAATTGCAATTCCCTTCACACCAATGCCTACGACGAAGCCATTACGACCCCAACGGAAGAAAGTGTTCGGCGTGCAATGGCCATCCAGTTGATTATCAACAATGAATTGGGACTTGCCAAAAACGAAAACCCGCTTCAGGGCGCCTTCATCATTGATGAACTGACCGACCTTGTTGAAGAAGCCGTTTTGTCAGAGTTTGATAGTATTACGGAACGTGGTGGAGTTCTTGGAGCGATGGAAACAATGTACCAACGGGGAAAGATACAGGATGAGAGTTTGTATTATGAAACGTTGAAACATACCGGTGAATTTCCGATCATTGGAGTAAATACTTTTCTTTCAAAAGACGGTTCTCCAACAGTTATTCCGCGCGAAGTCATTCGGGCTACCACCGAAGAAAAAGAAGACCAGATTAAAACACTTCAATCTTTACATGAGACCAGTAAAGAATTTTCCAGTGACTTATTGAAAAATTTACAGCAAGTCGCTCTTAATAATGAAAATATTTTTAATCAGCTTATGGAGACTGCCAAATATTGTTCGCTTGGTCAAATTACCAATGCTTTGTATGAAGTAGGCGGACAATACCGCAGAAACATGTAAAGAACTTTTTTTAAAATGATAAAATATTTATTCCTGCTTTTTGGCCTTATTTTTCTTTGTAATTGTAATAGCCAATCACCTAAATCAGTGACTATAAAAAGTAATTCTGAAACAGCAGAAACTTCGCTTCCTTTGGATAAGATCAAGCTGCCTGAAGGTTTTAAAATTGACGTTTTCGCAGAAGGCGTAAAAAATGCCAGATCCATGACCCTCAGTCCAAACGGGACTCTCTTTGTCGGCACACGGGACAAAGGAAATGTTTACGCCATTCGGGATACAGATGGGGATTATAAAGCAGATCTAATATACACCCTGGACAAAGGGTTGAAAATGCCTAATGGCGTGGCTTTCAAAGATGGTAATTTATACGTTGCGGAAGTAAGCAGAGTGCTGCGTTATGACGATATTGAAAAGCATCTTTCCAATCCTCCCGAACCAACAGTGGTCTATGATCAATATCCAACCGAAACGCATCACGGCTGGAAATATATCGCCTTTGGCCCTGATGGAAAACTCTATATTCCAGTTGGAGCACCTTGTAACATCTGCGAATCTGAAGATGAAATTTTTAATACCATTACCCGAATAAATCCGGACGGAACTGATTTTGAAATTGTACAGCGGGGAATACGTAATACTGTTGGGTTTACCTGGCATCCTGATAATGATGAACTTTGGTTTACGGACAATGGGGGTGATCGGATGGGTGACGACATCCCTGCCTGTGAACTAAATCATGCTCCAAACGATGGGATGCATTTTGGATATCCGTATTGCCATCAAGGAGATCTCCCAGATCCTGAATTTGGTAATAAACACAGCTGTGATGAATTCACTCCTCCAGCCCAAAATCTCGGCCCTCACGTAGCCCCTCTTGGCCTAGAATTTTATACTGGCAATCAGTTCCCTGAGCAATACAAAAAACAAATTTTCATTGCAGAACACGGTTCCTGGAACCGAAGTAAAAAGATCGGTTATCGCATCATGTTGGTAACGCTCGAAGGCAATAAAGCCGTTTCTTACGAACCATTTGCAACCGGCTGGCTTAATGATTCAAATGACTCGATCTGGGGTCGACCTGTTGATATAGAGCAGTTGCCAGATGGATCCATGCTGGTTTCAGATGATCACGCTGATGCCATTTACAGGATTTCTTATAAAAAATGAAAGATGGAAAAATCTTTAGTTATTTGGAAATTGCGTTTGAAGGGGGGGACCCATAACTTCAATCAATTGCTTTAAACTTTCCTGGTTTTTGGGTAAATAGAAAGAATTTAAAATATCTTTTTTCTCCCTTTGCGTAAGGTGAAATGTCATAGAAGCGCGTTCTGCTTCTTTTCCCGGATGATAAGCAAACCGGATCACATCAAAATTATCTTTTCCTAAAATATCATAAATCAATCCCAGACTGTTGTCATGCTCATAATCCTGGAGCATCATGATTCGACCTGCAATCCCCAGTGGATTTAATATAGATTCTAGCGTTCCTTCATTATCGCTGGCTTCAATCTCTTCCAGTTTATCCCATCCGCTTACTTGAATTAAAACAACGCCACTCGTGTTTTCTTTTATCCAGTCCTGAAATACCTGTATGAATCGTGTCGCAGACATAATCCCATAATTATCTCTAAATCCTGCATCCATCACTTCAATTCCAGGATGAGTGGGTAGATGAACATTCGGCAAAATATAAGGATAGGTTGCATTCATGCGAAGTGCTGTAGTAAATTTTAAATTTTGAGCACCCTGCTCGGCAAAAAGCTGCCCAAAATCTACCGCATCCAATTCCATATTTCTTTCCTCAATCCCAATTGGGGCCATAGTCATATATGAAACTCCCTGAGGTGAGATGATCATTCTTCTTCCATCATTGACAATAGAAGGAGAAATAAAAACCATTGGAATTTTTGCCTCCGCCTCCGGCTGTTTATAATCACCTAATTTCTTTGCAAAGACATTATCGGTATTTTCGTTTAGCTGTTTTTCAAAAATATAACCCCGGTCTTTTCGATAGGTAAATCCATCCATTTCAAACTTCGTCCAGGGTAGAAATAAATCATTGGAAGCGATCGTAAATGCAATAGAATTCAACAAATCCTTTGATATATTGTCAATGTATTTTTTATCATACAGATTGATTTCATCCCCCTGCTTTTTCTTCAAGATCAATTCTCTTAGATACGCCGCTCCAAACATTCCACCGGAAGCGCCGGTTAACAGAGTCATGTGTTCAAACAAATTGCCGTTCATCAAGCTATCTGATTGTTGCATTACTTGCATCGCCCAGACAGATGCTTTTAAGCCTCCCCCGCTTACGCAAAATATGACCATTTTGGGCTTGACGGTATCTTCTACTAGAAACTTACTGCGCCAGTTATTTAAAATTTTAATAGTACTGGCTTTATCGATTGCTACTTTTTCAGGAGAACTTATACTGTCTAATTTTTCATAGCTGTATTCACTTAATGTTCCTGTATAATCAAGTCCGTATGCTTTATTTTTATGGTTCAAATTCTCGAAACTGGTCAAATAATTTATAAAAAACAGCAATACTATCAAAACTGTCAGCCTCCATTGATTAAACCAATACGTGATGGCTCCTGCCACCGCTACTAATACACTTGCCAAAATGAAAATACTTGCTCCTGCTGGAATCCGAAAGAGGGGTTGGTCAATCAAATAACCTAAAGCAATCAAAACGATAAGGCCAAACAATTGGACAATGAGCGCATTGACATGATTTTGACGGAAAACTTTTTCTAACGTTTTATAATCATAATGAGCAACACTTCTTACGAGGCGTGGCTTCAATGACAACATCAAATAAGTATCCACTCTCCATTTTTGCTTTCCGGATTTTATTAAATCAATATTTGGATCTCTGCGTCCGGGAGCAATCGTTTTTAGTAAGTTTGGCGATTCGTTAGACCCGATGTTCAAAAAACTCAGAATATCTTTATTCGTATAATAAAAGTAAAGCGCAGAAAACAGCACCAGGATAATAAGACCAAAAACAAACCCGATGCAATTGTAAAAAATAGTACTTCTATCCCAAAACTCCTGATAAGCCTGAAAATGAATTAGCTCAGTTAAAAATATAATGATGAAGGTTATTGGGATAAGAATATTGTTGAGACAAAACTTGGTAAATGGTCTTGCCAAAGAGGCTAGAAAAGGAAAATAATGCGCATCCAGCAAATAGGTCGTTAAGTTCCAAGTCATAAAAAACCCACCAAAAGCGAGCCCCATAATAAAATGGCTCAAAAAATTAACTTCCCCAAAATATTCAGGAGTAAGAAAGAGGTACTTAATTCCAAAAATCTGACCGACCGTTCCCGTCACAAAAAGAGTAAGTAACACCCAGGTTGCAATGAGGAGCAGATGATTCCTGCAATGCAGCGCCAGCAGTTGAACTGGAAAAGAATAAAAGGTATCACTTATCCATTTCTTCATTGGCAGCTTGCATCTTTATCACTCGAATAGTTTCTACTTTTGTATCGCTTACTAACTCAAAGATAAACTTGTATCCATCGAGTTCGACTTCAGCTCCTTGTTTGGGAATAGCTTCTGTAGTCATTACCAAATAACCAGAAAGTGTGGTGTATTCGCCTTCCGGAAATTTTAGGTTTTCATATTTTTCATTCAAATAATCAATTTCTAATCGCCCGGAAAAAATATATTCGTTTTCAGAAACCTGATTTTCAACGTATTCTTCCTTATCGTGCTCATCTTCAATTTCACCAAAAATTTCTTCCAGTATATCTTCCAAAGTTATCAAACCAGTTACTCCACCAAACTCATTCACTACACAGGCAATACTCATCCGCTCCTTTATAAATTCATTCATCAAATCTCTTACACGCATTACTTCCGGCACAAATGGAATTTCCATTACAATTTGTTCGATAGATTCCGGTTCTTTGAGCATTTGTTGATGATGGACATATCCAAGCACGTTGTCAATATCATCTTTTGTTACAATTATTTTTGAAAGATTAGATTCTGTAAAAACCTGGATTAAGTCTGCAATACTGGCATTGACGTCAATGTTTTCAATTTCAGTACGAGGAACCATGCATTCCTTTACTTTTACTTTTTTGAGATGGAGCGCTTTTTCAAACAGATTGGTATCTATTTCATCTTCATATTCTGTTTGAGAGTCTTTGACAAAGTTTTCCAGATCCAAGCGGGTAATTACGGTATTGGCTTCGGCAACAGGCGTTTGTAAAACAAAGCGGATAAAGAGAGTAGAAAATTTTGTCATAACCCACGCCGGAATATATAACAAAACGCGAAGTATCAACAATGGATAGGTCATAAAATATAAAAGCTCACTGGAAAATAACCGGAACAATGTTTTAGGCAAAAACTCCCCAAAAATCAAAACGATTACAGTAATGATAACTGTGTTGATAAACAATAATAAAATATTGTTTTCAATATGGAAATACTCGATAAAAAACTGATTTAGGGGAATTGTCATCAAGGCTGTAAAAACAACCAGAGCAATATTATTGCCTACGAGCATGGTGCTTAGAAAATCAGCAGGATTTTCATAAAATTTTGCCAGGATGGCTCCTTTCCGCGAACCTTTACTTCTTTTGAGTTCAACTTTTAATTTGCTGGCAGATATAAATGCAATTTCTGTCCCTGAAAACAGCGCAGATAATACAAGGGATATTAGAATAAGTGTTAGAAGCATTAAACGTTAAAGTACTTTTGGTTTTAAATTTTTTGGCTAGCAGTTAACAAGTTAATTGTTTTCCTGGTTTTCTGCCCATTATTTTCATTCTATTGATTTCTGAATGATCCTAAAACCAGAAATGGTTCAAGGCAATGGAAATCAAAAGCATTCATCTTTGAACTATTCAGCAAGCTGTTTCAATTTAAGCAGTTGAGCCAATTGAATAGAATAATGTATCCTATTCAATCTTGTCAATTATTGCTTTTATCACCGATACCTTCTGTTTTCAATTCTCCTTCAACCGCCTTTATAGTCCAGGACGAAAAGTCTTGATTAGCTTCAAAGCCATACCCATAAATCACTTCATCCGGCTTAGTTATCGTTACAAATCTGTTCGTGTAGATTTTTTCTTCACGCTCCTCCCAGATTAGCTCTTCTGTTTCTAATTTTTCTCCTTTATAGCTTTCCCATACGACACTATCCCGAACAATTATCTGGTTTTCCTTTTCTGATCTGATCGCATACTTCGCTGTCAAAACACTTTCAACCTTCTGCCCATAGGCATAAAAAACAACTTTCACGCCATCTGTAAATTCCTGTCGTGGATTTTCTCTATCAAGATGGCGAATCATCAAGGGGCCTTCAATCCGAACTTTTACTATTGCAGAATCACTGTAAAGCATTGCAACATCTTTTGCAGTTTCAACGGCAATCATTTCTCTGTTGATGACTTTATCGATCTCTTCTAAGTCATTCTTGCAAGAATAAAATAAAAAAAGCACGATAACATTCAAAATTAAATACCGATTCATAGAAAATTTTACAAAAAAACGGTCAGCATGACATTATTCAAAAATCATTCTGACCGCTTCATTAATAGGACAATTATACAATTTTATTTTAATATGGTCAGATCACCTTCAAAAAGGATGATCTCGTCATCAATAAATTCAATTAAAGCATAAAATGCAAAAACATCAGGCTGCAATCTTTCTCCTTTAAAAGTACCATCCCAACCCTGACTTACATCTCCAAGGTCCAAATCCTGGCCTTCAAATATTAATGCTCCCCAGCGATTGAAAATTCGAAGCAATTGAATTTTTCTGGCTGATTTTCCACCATAAAGCGTAAAATAATCATTGGTGCCATCACCGTTTGGTGTAAATGCATTGGGAATATAAATGGGACGGTTCTTCACTAAAAACACTGTAACATCATCGCTTGCCATACAGCCAGACTGGTTGGTTACCGTAATGGTAAACGTAGTGGTATTAGGAGGTTCAGCAGTAGGATCAAAACAAGTAATGCAGGTTAAAAAAGTATCTGGCAACCATGAATAATCTACTATTGCTGTAACGGGTAAAACTATCGCTTCCAGATCTGTATTTTCTCCTAAATTAATAGTTACATCTTCTCCCGCATCGACAAGCAGAGGAGGCGGGTCAAAAAGCGAGGCATCAGTAGAATCCCTGCAACCTTTGATGTCTCGAACCCAGACTGTATAATCCCCCTCAGTTAATGAATTAAAAATTGATAAACTCGTGAAATTAACACCATCTAAGCTATATTCATAAAGCGGAAAACCTCCATTTGCTGAAGCGGTAATACTACCAGAAGGCGTATCAGCACAATCGGGATCATCAATATCGTTGAGGCCAATTGCAAGGTCGTTATTCAGCGGGCAGCAGGGTTCGATTTCGATTTCAATGACTTTGGTAACGATGCATCCTGCATCAGTTTCAACAGTTAGAACGACATACTTGGTACCAACAGAATTATAAAAAATATCATGCGGGCCGGCAGTTTGTGCAGTTTGTGGTACAGCTCCCGCGCCAAAGTTCCAATCCCATGAAATGATACTCCCCGCTTCAAAAACAGAAGCATCGATGACTATCAGATCTTCTTCACACTCCACCCCTTCTTCAGGATTGACAGAAAAATCTGCAAGTGGTCCAAGAAAAGTTCCTGTTCCACCCCAGGAAATGGAAAATCCACTGCCCGTGTTACTAAAATTATTGACAATAAGGGCATAACTCTTCCCTGATTCCATATTGATCGCTGCTACAAAATTGTCATTGCCAGGCTGACAGCCAGGAACTTCTTCCGTATCCACAGAACCAAGACTTAAGCCGGTTGATCCGGTACAAGGTTCCCAATTTACAAAAGGCTCCCCTACATTTTCTCCGGAAGCCATACAGCGTAGCATTATTTTATTATTACAATCATCTATCCCATTAGGTAATTCAAAGACAGCAAAATCCAAATCATCCGAAGGTTGATTAGGATTAAGTGTAAAAGACAGTGTACCTGGATCATCACAGGTCCATTTATACCAAACCGAACTGATTTCACTTTGAATGCAGGAAGTAATGTCAATCTCATTAATATTATTTCCCGCTCCCTGGACACTTTGAACGGTGAAGGAAGATTTGTCACATAATAAAACGCCATCAAGACAGTCGGACGAAGGTTCCGGAACTTGGTTGAAGTTGTTTATACATAGCTGGAAAGTTCCAACATTAGCATTTCGTGCATCGACACGAATGTAATAAGTCTGACCAACGGTTAAGGGCCCACCAAAGGTTTCGACAATATTATTATTGAAACCATCTGAGATACATTCTTCCTCTACCAATCCATTGCCACAAAATCCACTATAAAGGGCTAGTTCAGGATCTTCTAACGTTCCTCCGGCATTTAAGGTCGTATTGCCAATTAAATTGATATTCACAGTAGTCGCCTGTGCGGTAAATGCAAACCAGACATCATGACTTTCTGTGTTTGGAAAACAAAACGGACCGACTTCAGGAGATGCCGTTGCATTAACCGTTGTAAATTGCCCAACGTCCGAACACCAGTTATTCAGTTCTGACAAAGTAATGGCGCTATTGCAGTTGTCATTGATTGGTTGTGCAAAAACAGGATAAGTGCCAAGTAGGCATAAAACAACAACAGCTATTCGGTATAAAAAACTCATTTATCAAATTTAATTACAAAAGTAAGGGTAATCTCATTAAAAAAGTTGAACAAGCTACCATTCCATGTATTCCAATAGAATAACTTTTAAGACCCCTTTGATGTTGCTTCAAAACCTGTATTTTGATTGATTTTGACTTTTCGCTTACTATTCTACAAAAGTATAAAAAAGCGAATTATTCTCCGTTTTGAAGTGTAAATATATCCCGATTCAAAAACGAGAACTTTTTTATTCGCCATCCTTTATAAAAATGCTACTTTTGCATGGACAAATAAATGGTCCTCAGTAATATTTCTATGCGAAAACATATACCAAATTTTATCACAGCGATTAATCTTTTTTGCGGTTGCTGTGCATTAGTTTGTGTATTTTTTGAGTTGTTTGAATGGGTTTTTTATTTTCTGTTAATAAGCGGGATTGCGGATTACGCTGATGGAATGGTAGCCCGGCTGCTGAAAGTAAAATCTCCCTTGGGAAAAGAATTGGATTCGCTGGCGGATATGGTTTCGTTTGGCGTTGTTCCGGGAGCAATTATTTATATGTTGTTGACCAAATCATCAATTGATATTGAAAGCGCTTTTCCAATAAAATGGTGGGCCCTCGCCGGCTTTGTTTTTACTGTTTTTGCGGGATTGCGTCTGGCTAAGTTTAATTTGGATGATCGCCAATCCGATGATTTTTTAGGACTCAATACACCTGCCTGTACGATGTTTATCACAGGATTGATGTTAATTTATGAATTTGACACGGCAGGGCTGGGCAATTTTATCATACAGCCGATCTTTTTATTTAGTGTGATTGCTCTTTTATCATTCTTATTAGTAGCTGAGATACCAATGTTCAGCTTTAAATTTAAAGGAATGAAATGGAAAGGGAATGAAAATCGAATTGTATTTATTATTGTTGCCTTCCTTTTATTGATCTTTTTAAAAGAGATCGCTTTTAGTTTGATAATTTTACTTTACGTTTTATATTCTATAACCAGATATTTTGTTTATAAAAATAGTTGATCACGCATGAAATTTATAGCTGAAATTGATGTAATGCCTCACAAGGAATTGCTTGACCCTCAAGGTAAGACTGTTGTAAAAAATATGAAAAATATTCATCTTCAAGGCATAAATGATGTTCGTATCGGTAAGCATATCCAAATGACTATCGAGGCAGATTCTGAAGCAGCAGCAAAGGAAAAAGTCGAAACAGCTTGTAAAAAGCTTTTGTCCAATGTTATCATGGAAGGATATTCCTATCATATCTCTTCTGCAGAGTAAAAATTAAGGATACAGGTTTTTTTAGAAAGGAGCTTGTATTGCATTTTTCAGGCGCTAAAGAATTGCTATGCTTTATATAGTTCCAACGCCAATTGGTAATCTTGAAGATATTACTTTCAGGGCAATTAATGTCCTCAAGGCGGTGGATACCATTCTAGCAGAAGATACCCGAACTTCTAAAAAACTGCTTATCCATTACGAAATAGAGACTCCCTTACGCTCCTACCACTCTTATAACGAACACGCTTCTATTGATGGTTTGATAGACCGACTTCAAAATGGCGAAACCATGGCATTAATTTCAGATGCCGGAACTCCGGGCATTTCCGATCCCGGTTTTTTGCTGGTCCGGGCATGTGTGCGAAATGGTATAAAAATAGAGTGCCTGCCAGGTGCAACTGCCTTTGTTCCGGCATTAGTCGTAAGCGGATTGCCCTGTGATCGTTTTCATTTTGAAGGATTTTTGCCTCATAAAAAAGGCCGTAAAACGCGTCTTGAGCATTTATGTGAATTGCCAAATACTTTTATTCTTTATGAATCTCCACATCGCCTTTTAAAATGCCTGAAGCAACTCTCCGAGCATTGTGGCGCAGAAAGGCAAGCTTGCGTTTGCCGTGAGTTGACAAAACTTTACGAGGAAGTAAAAACCGATTCTCTTGAAAATCTGATCATCCATTTTACCGACAGAAAAATTAAAGGAGAGATTGTAATTGTCGTGGGAGGGAAATAACAAAAAAGCCGTTTCAACTTTGAAGTTGAAACGGCTTTTTTTTATTACTACATTTTTTTAAGTTATTATTTCACAATTATTCTTTTGCTGACAATTCCCTGATCTGTCTGGATCTTTAAAAAATACATTCCACTTACAAACTGATTTACATTCAAATTGATCATCTGGTCAGATTGAAGTTCTTGATAAATTACCCGATTACCCAGTACATCGTAAAGTTCGAGAGTTTGACCTTTCAAATCTCCAAGATCAATATTCAGCATATCATAAACAGGATTTGGAAATACTTTTACTTTTTCGGATAAAACCGGATCAACTACTTTTGTGATAATATTATTTACAAAGAAAACAGAAGCAGGTTCTTCGGAAAGACTTATATCAAGTTCATTTCCAAATTTATCAATTACTTTTACTACATTGATAGAAACACTGAAGGATTGCCCTTCTGCCTCATCACGTCCATCAATAATATCTGCATCAATTATGAATGAAACGGTAGCAATTCTACCAAATCCACTGGTATTTTCTCCATTTTTTCTAGTGATCGCAAAATCCAACTGATCTTGATCCGATAAATCTACAGCTCGGGGTATCACATCTCCTGCACCTCCAAAAAAGCTATTTTGATCATAATCAACGCTAACCTGTGAGCTTGAATCAATATATTGTCCAGGAAAATTCAGATACAAAACTACGCCGTAAACATCTTCCATAGAAACGCTATTGCTTCCAAGCATCAATCCGGCAGTTATTGTTGTGGTCTCTGTTGCATCCGTAATATGGACGGTATCTACATTAAATTGCAACTTGACAGGTGGTCCATTTGATTCTGAAACAGAAATACCATTTTCCAACAACGTATATGATTCGGACATATTAGAAATGTAAGGAAGGTCAGAGAGGTTTATTATTCCGTCACCATTGCAATCGCTGTGCTTTAGGTCAACGCCCTCGTTAGTATAATCATTCCAATCCGGAGCTAGATGAGCATACCATCCACCACAAATACTATCTCTTGGAGGTCCTGTTGTACCAAACTCAAGTCCAATATTTAATATATCCTCTAAATTTGCTAACCCATCCGTATCTGTATCTCCTGGCCAAACACAATCCGAAAGGTCGCAAGGATCAAGAACTTCAACTATTGTTGAAGTGGTTGACATACATGTTTGAGTATCGCTGCTCCATACATTCAGGCTCACTTGATAAACTCCGCTTTGGCTATAAAAATGGATAACTGAAGCTTCCATTCCAGTATGATAACTTCCATCTCCAAAATCCCAGGTCAAATTAGTATAAGGGCCGTTTGAAAGATTCATAAAAGTGATCCCTCCTAAATCCGAAGGAGGACCATTATACTGTTCATAACTAAAATCAGCTTCACAGTCTGTAATGACTACAGCATCGTCACAATTATCAACACTATTTGAGTTTCCACTTACATACCCGAATGGTAACAATGAAAGTATAAGAAAACTCATAAAAATTACTTTGTGTTTGTATTTTTCGATCCTCATATAACACTTTTTTTTGCCTAAAAAAATTTGCTTAGTAAAAATGCAACTTATTATTCGTATAAAAAAGAACATTAGATTTTTTTGTACAATAATCCAGTCTAATTAAAAAACAACAATATACTGATTATCAATTGATTAAAATTTCTTAAAACTTTGATTTATCTAATAATGTATCTTATTTTTACTAACTTTAAGTTGAATTTGATGATAAATACTTTAAAAAATGCTGAGTGATAAGTTGGTAAGTTTATTATTTACCTTTTCAAAATCCAAATTAAACAACTTCAAGAAGTATCTTTCTTCTCCTTTTTTTAATGAAAACCAGGATCTGATAAACCTTTTTAACCAGATCAATCAGCAGCTTCAATTTACAAACAACAATAATGGTAAAGGGTTGCCTTATCTGAAAAAAGAAGAAGTTTGGAAAAAATTATTCCCTAAGAAGAAATATGCTGATGTTCAATTGAGAAGGTTATGCTCTGACCTGACTAAAATGGCACATGGTTTTTTAGCCTACAATCAATTTAAAAATACACCTTTCCAGGAACAAACTTATTTGCTCTCTGCGATCAACGACCCGGGTTTGAACAAACACTTCACAGGAGTCGTCAGGCAAACTAGAGATATGCAGGAAAAAGTAGGATTTAGAGATGATGATTTTCATTATAATACTTTTTTAATAGAACAAAACTGCCACAAGCATCTGGAATTACTCAAGAAAAAACCAGACGATCTTGAAAACCTTGAAAATGCCGATTATCACCTTGATTGTTTTTATATCACTAAAAAGTTAAAGAATTATTGTGATTTTTTAGGCTACAAAAATATCCTTTCATTTGATACACAAGTTCAATTGTTTCCTTCCTTTCTTGAATTAATAAAAGACAGTGAATATAGAAAAGAAGCATCTGTCAATGCTTATTATCTGGTGGCACAAATGCTGCTCCATCCTGATGATGAAACTTACGCTGAGGCCTTAAAACAATTGCTATTTGAGCAAAGTGATAAATTTTCACAGGATGAGCTAAAACAATTGTACATACATCTGAAAAATTACTATATCACAATCAAAATAAATGCCGGCCGGCATGAGTATTATACCAATTTATTCGAAATTTTTAAAATGCAAATAAACCAGGGAAGTATACTTGACAATGAGCTTATTACTGCACAGAACTACAAAAATATCATAAGTGTAGGCTTACACCTCAAGCAATTTGACTGGGTAGAGGATTTTATACAAAACTATACCGATAAACTTCCGAAAGAAAATCAAGACAACAATTTGAAATACAATCTTGCTAAAGTTTATTTTTATAAAGAAGAGTATTATAAAGTAATCGAACAACTTCAGGAAGTAGAATACAAAACACTCATACATTCTCTGGGTGGAAAGCTTATGTTGTTAAAAACTTACTATGAACTAAAAGAAGTAATGGCTTTGGATTCTCTCATTGACAGCTTCAGCATTTATTTGAGGCGTAATCGGCTGATTTCTAAAGAGGTGAAACAGCAATACATGAATGTACTCCGTTTCACCAAGAAGCTTTCAAATATCCCTGAATATGATAAAAATGCGGTAGAAAAAATTAAAATCCAAATAAATAACTGCAAAGCTTTAGCATCAAAAAACTGGCTACTTGAAAAGGTTCAGGAAAGAGCGTGAAGTTATCAGTTCTCTCGAAATATTTCTACTAATTCGCCCTACCCTTTTACATGTGCAACGCTCGCTTACCCGTCGCATCAAGTGCAGCTTCTTTGACTGCCTCCGTATAAGTCGGATGAGCGTGACTCATGCGAGCGATATCTTCTGCAGAAGCCCTAAATTCCATCAAAGCAACGGCTTCCGCGATAATATCTG
Organism: uncultured Saprospiraceae bacterium; assembly: GCA_963793295.1. Classification (GTDB taxonomy): domain Bacteria; phylum Bacteroidota; class Bacteroidia; order Chitinophagales; family Saprospiraceae; genus JAHDHW01. The sequence continues at coordinate 24,568 of CAWBZX010000037.1, forward strand.
CTGCGCGAGCTCCGACAATATGAACGCCTAAAACTTCATCTGTTTCTTTGTGTGCAATTATTTTTACCATACCATCCGTATCGGTACTGGCTCTGGCCCGGCCCAATGCTTTAAAAGGAAACTTTCCAACTTTATAAGGAATTCCGGCTTCTTTCACTTCAGCTTCCGTTTTTCCAACTCCGGCAACCTCCGGCCAGGTATAAACAACTCCCGGAATCAGGTTGTAATCAATATGCGGTTTTTGTCCAACAATTGTTTCTGCAACAAATACACCCTCTTCCTCCGCTTTGTGAGCCAGCATTGCTCCTTTGATCACGTCACCAATTGCATAAATCCCCTTAACATTAGTTTCCAAACGCTCGTCTACTTCAATCCGACCTTTTTCATCCATTTTTACTCCAACGTTTTCCAAACCAAGATTTGCGGTGTAAGGTTTTCTGCCTATCGCAATTAAGCAATAATCTGCCTTGATCGATAATTCGTCTTCGGTATCTTTCTTTTTATAATTTACGGTAACTGATCTGCTTGTTCCATTTACGGAAGTAACCATATGTCCAAGATGAAAATTCATTCCTAACTTTTTCAGGGAGCGCCTCAATTCTTTGCCACAATCCTGATCCATAGTCGGAATGATTTGATCCAGAAATTCTATCACGTCAATTTCAGTGCCCAGGCGAGCAAAAACAGATCCGAGTTCCAGACCAATTACGCCACCTCCGATAATAACCATTCGTTTGGGAACTTTAGAGATATTGAGGGCTTCCGTGGAAGTAATCACTCGTTTTTTATCATAATTAAATGCCTCTGGAGTAATTGGCTTGGAGCCTGTTGCAATGATTGTTTTATCTGTTTCCAGTTCATCGACTTTACCGTCTTCTCTTTTTATAGCTATTTTATTTGCGGTTAGAAAGCTACCATGACCATGATAAATATCGATTTTATTTTTCTTCATTAAAAAATCGATGCCTTTTGTATTCTCATCAACGACTTCCGCTTTTCGATTAATCATTTGCGGCATATTGACTTTCAGATCTTTCAAATCAATACCGTGCAAAGAAAACTTTTCTTTGGCGTCATGAAAATGCTCTGACGAATCCAATAAAGCTTTTGAAGGAATACAACCAACATTAAGACAGGTTCCACCAAGCGTATTATAGCGCTCAATAATGGCAGTTTTCAATCCAAGTTGACTAGCTCTGATTGCGGCAACATATCCCCCAGGGCCAGATCCAATCACAGTTACATCGTATTTCATATAATTAAGTTGTTGGGCTGAAAGATCGATAATTTGTTATGCCCGCTTATGATTAATATTTTGATTATAAAAAACCATTAAGAATAAGTAAGTGATGTTAGAAAAAACAATCCTTAGCCTTAATGGTTTTTAGGACTAAACTTTAAACTAATTTTTCTTTTTATTATCCCCGGTATTGGGTCTGTTTGTGTTGCTTTTTTTATGTCCACTTCTACCACGACTTCGATTACGATTACGATTACGATTCCGGTTCCGGTTTTTTCTTTCCTCTGGAGGTAGTTCTATAACCCCGGTCAAATCATCCGCGTCATAATCCGCTTTTTTATCTAATTCTGCGGCAAGGGTTTGCACATCCAATAAATCTGTTGGAAATTCTCCTTTTTTATTTAATGCAATAATTTGCTTTACTCTTTCTAAAGAAAGGGGGAAAAACTTTCCTCTGTTATTTCCTGAGTCATACACATAAAACATTAAGCCTTTAAAAATATCAGTCTTAATAAGAGATGCCGTTCCTACTTCAGTTTTTAATTTTTCTGCATTTTTTGGAAAGTGGGTCAGTGCATCCATATAAGTGTCCAACTCATAATTGAGGCAGCATTTAAGTCTTCCACACTGCCCTGATAATTTAGACTGATTGATCGCTAAATTTTGATACCGCGCAGCGCCTGTTGAAACAGACTTAAAATCAGTCAACCAGGTAGAACAGCAAAGTTCTCTCCCGCAAGAGCCTATACCACCGATCCGGGCAGATTCCTGCCGGGCACCAATCTGACGCATCTCAATTTTCACCTTAAATTCCTTCGCAAATTGACGAATAAGTTCGCGAAAATCTACCCGCCCTTCAGCAGTATAATAAAAAGTGGCTTTGCGTTTGTCGCCCTGGAATTCCACATCTCCAATTTTCATATCAAGGTCCAGCGTTTTGGCAATTGCGCGTGCCCTAACCATAGTTGACATCTCGATTCTCCGGGCTTCGTCGAGACGTTCCAAATCCCGTTCATTGGCTATTCGTATAATACTTTGAAGGATGGAGTCCTCACTGGTTCTCTTTTTCTTCATTTGCAAGCGCACCAATTCACCAGTAAGAGAAATTCGTCCAATATCGTATCCATTAGAAGATTCTGTGACTACCATATCACCAATGATCGCTCTGGTACTTGATGGATTATGATAAAAACTTTTTCGGGAGCCATTTTTAAAACTCACTTCTACAATATCAAAGTCATCATAATCCTTAATATCTTTTGTAGCCAACCAATCGTAAGTATTCAATCTATTGCAACCACCCGTCGAACATCCACCATTACTTTTGCAACCATTGGGCTTTCCGTCTTTTCCTGTTGAACAACCTGTGCAACCCATATTTTTCTTTATTTAATAAGCCGTGTATCGTTAGAAGTTAAAAGTTTCCAGTTCTTTATTTAAATTTTATTATTCAACACTATTTCTACATTCAATCTAACAAAGTAGAACTTTCAACCTGCCATTTTATAAATTTTATTCAAACTTTTAACTTTCTATCAAGGCTTTGGTTTTTAATATTTTATTCATGTTAATGGAAGTATCCAAAAGAAGTACTTTTGGATTTGCATTCCTTTCGATATAGTAAAAACAATCATCCAGCAATTTTGTGATTCGCTGAATCTGTTCAAATTCAATAACTTTGGTCAATTTAATCGCGGTTTTTAATTCATCCGATTGGAGTCGCACTTTTTCATTTCCTGTCATTTTCACAATGAGATACTCCCTCATAAAATGCAGCGCATACCGTAAAAATTGTTTTTGATTTTCTCTTCCAATCGCAGCAAATTTTTCAACCCAGCCCACTAACTCAACGCCATTGCCTTTGTAGCATTTGCGCATCCATTCCAGAAACAATTTTGAATTATCATTCTCCTGATTGGCAACGATTTTTAAAGCTTCGTTAAAATTACCGTTTGATAAATAGGCAATAGACCGGGCTTTCTCTTTCTCAATATTATATTTTAACGCCAGCCCATCCATGACCTCTTCATCATTCAACTGATTGATTTTTACAATCTGACATCGCGATAAAATAGTATTGAGAATAAGCTCCTGGTTTTCAGCTACGAGCAGGAAAAGTGTATTTTCAGGAGGCTCTTCGATGATTTTTAACAATCGATTTCCCTCTTTCCCCAGATATTCAGGCAACCACATGATCAGCACTTTATAATTGCTTTCAAAAGACTTCAAACTTAATTTTCTGATAATATTGAGGCATTCATCTTTATTGATATTTCCTTGTTTATTTTCTGCTCCGATAAGCTGCAACCATTGATTAATATCCATATAAGGATTTTCAGCAATTGCTTTTCGCCAATCTTCTAAAAAATTGTTGCTGGTATTTTTGGAACCAATAAAAGGGAAGGAATAGTGGATATCCGGATGAATTAATTTTTCCGCTTTTGTGCAGGAACTACACTGTCCGCAAGCTTCTTCATCTGTTCTATTTTCACACAAAACATATTGGGCAAAGGCGATGGCAAGCGCTAATTTCCCGCTCCCTTCCGGACCAAGGAAAAGCTGCGCATGCGGTATCCGGCCTGAATCGGCAGATTGTATTAATTGGGTTTTTACACTATGTTGACCAATGATTTCTTTAAACTGCATCCTTAAATTTATTTGGACGCAATAACTAAGATACTGAAAGTGAAGGCTTTAATTTATGATTCAAATGAGAATGCTCTCTTCATATGAATCTATTGCGGAAGGGTAAAATCAATCAACTGTCCGTTTTCGTCAAGCAAATATTTTTAAAAATTCTATGCTACTTCACAATCCTTTTATTATTTGCTTCTTTAGTTGTGAGCCATTTATATCTTGGATGGCTGTTATTTCCTTTGATGGGTGCCTAGACATCCATCGAAAAGGTGATCCTGTATTTTAACGAACAAAAGGTTTTTATTTTCAGCATTTGAAGTGGATTCTTGCTTTCCAAAGTCATTTAAAGGGAAACCTATAATTATTTATTAATCCTCAAACCCATCATAAATCTCCTGCAAAGCTGATATTAGGGGGGTGTATCCACACTCGGAGGCTACATTTACCACCATTATTTTTTACCTTTAAATCTAAAAAATCAATTTCTTTTCCGTCTTTTCCTTCAACTTAAAATTGATGTATCATAGTCATTGCTGACATGTTCGTAAAAATACATATTTTATTTGACAGTTTCTAAAAATTGATTGTTGCTGAAACTTGGTAGCACTTTCGTTTAAAAGAAAAATCTTTAAAGCTTTTTGACAACCGGCTTTTAATTTATTTGTTACGTTTAGAACTAAAGATATTTATAAATGAGGATTTCTGTATTTCGACTCGCTCACTTCAACGCTGCACACCGTCTCTATAATCCAAAATGGTCCGATGAAAAAAACGATGCGGTTTTTGGGCTTTGTAATAATCCCAACTTTCATGGACACAATTACGAGCTGGAAGTAAAATTAACTGGAGAAGTAGATCCGGAAACGGGTTATCTCATAGATTTAAAAATTCTAAAGGATCTCATCAGGGAACATGTTGAGTTAAGGTTTGATCATAAAAACCTCAACCTCGATACGGAAGAATTTAAAACCCTTAATCCTACCGCTGAAAATATCTGTTACGTCATCTGGCAAATCCTTCGCTCTCATCTGGACAAAAAATACGATCTCACGGTCAGGCTTTTTGAGACTCCGCGCAACTTTGTTGAATATCCCGCGAGTTAGTAGCCTTCACATTTATTTGCTGGTACATTGAGTATCAAATTGATTTCAAACACCAACCAGTAGATTCTGTCCTATCAAAGACAAGTTTGATTGTTAAAATACTAAAGTCATTTGAATCAAGTGATTTTAACAACTATTTTTTATCTTCAACTGTCTGATTTTTTTAACTACGCTAAATCTAAACTTCATGCATATTGCCATTATTGGAAATGGTATCAGTGGAATCACTGCAGCACGTTATATCCGAAAATTGAGTGATCACAAAATCACGGTTATATCATCCGAAACTGATCATTTTTTTTCCAGGACTGCATTGATGTACATTTATATGGGCCACATGCGATTTAAAGATACCAAACCTTATGAAGATTGGTTTTGGAAAAAAAATCGAATCGACCTGCTAAATGCATTTGTTGAAAAAATCGATACGCAAAATAAAAGCCTGATTCTAAAAGATCAGAAAGCCCTTTCTTACGACAAATTGATCGTCGCATGTGGATCAAAATCCAATAAATTTGGCTGGCCAGGTCAGGATTTGAAGGGCGTCCAGGGATTGTATAACTTTCAGGATCTGGAATCCATGGAAGCTCATAGCCAGGATTTGCAAAGAGCAGTGATCGTTGGAGGTGGTTTGATCGGAATTGAAATGGCAGAGATGTTCCATTCTCGCCATATTCCCGTAACAATGCTCGTTCGAGAAAAGAATTTTTGGGAGGTTGTCCTGCCATTGGAAGAAGCCAAAATGATTAATCGTCATATTTTGGAACACGGCATTGACTTGCGTTTGGAAACAGAATTAAAAGAAATTGTAGCTGACGGATCCGGTCAGGCAAAGGCGGTTATTACCAATAAAGGCGAAACAATCGAATGTGGTTTTGTGGGACTGACTGTTGGCGTTAGTCCAAATATTGATTTCATTGAAGGGTCTGGGATTGAAACTCAAAAAGGAGTGGTTGTCAATGAATTTTTAGAAACTTCTGTTGAGAATGTTTATGCGATTGGCGATTGTGCGCAACTTCAAAATCCATTGCCGGGCCGACGTCCGGTAGAAGCGATTTGGTACACCGGGCGAATGACGGGAGAAACCGTTGCTTATAATATTTGTGGAAATAAGGTGGCATATGATCCCGGGATCTGGTTCAATTCCGCTAAGTTTTTAGATATCGAATACCAGGTTTACGGAACCGTACTAGCGAATCCTCCTGAAAATCATTCTGCCATTTATTGGGAACACTCCTCAGGGAAAAAAAGTATTCGCATCGTTTATGATAAAAATACATTGGAAATTCTTGGTTTCAATTTAATGGGAGTCCGGTATCGACACGAAGTTTGTGAAAAGTGGATCAAAGAAAAAGCCTCTGTTGAAGAAGTTCTAAAAAATTTAACGCTTGCTAATTTTGACCCCGAGTTTTTTGATGAATACGAAGAAGAGGTGATTTCAATTTATAATTCGCAGGCTGGAAAGAGTTTACAGAAAACGAAAAAACGGAGTTGGAATACTGTGCTGAATTTTTTAAAAAATTAAAATCTAAGCTAAAATATCATTTATGAGTCAAGTCAACGAAAGCATGTCTCTAGCCAACCCTTCTCCCCCATTTATGGACGGCATTCAAAAAATGGCTGCCGCTATTGGTTCTGTTGGATTGTTATTTCTTTTTGTTGCTGCCTTTGGCGGGTTTTCTGACAATCAGGGATTGATGTTGACGATCGCTCTTTTATTGATGGCAACAGGAACCATCGCTTATTCCTGGAGAGCTTATTCAGCGCTGCCGGAAGGAATTAAAAATAATGGCGTTTGGTTTAGTCAAATGACGAATAAAGGGCTCTGGGCCTGGATTGCAGGGATTGTGATTACCGGATTTTATATTTTCCTTTATTGGGGACCGGAGTATTTGGGTTTGGGGAAAGGGGCCGAAGGAGTAAATACCGGATTAATTGGATTTTTTGATCCGCTTTCTCAGGCTTTAAAAGGACAAGCGGCCAGTGAGTGGTTTGTATATGGAACACTTTATACGTTGGCGATTTTAGCCTTTGGTATTAAGTTTATTTTAAAATACCGGCATAATACTTATCAGATTGTACGTACTATTTCGGTGATGTTTTTTCAATTGGGTTTTGCGTTTTTATTACCTGAAATATTACAGCGCCTCAATCAACCTTATTATGATTTTAAAAACATGTGGCCGCTCAATTATTATTTCTTTTTTGATTGGAACATTGAGAATCTTTTGAGCAGTGGCAATCTTGGCTTATTTATGATTTTTTGGGGTATCATAATGATTTTTATAATTTCTCCAGTACTCACCTATTTTTATGGGAAACGCTGGTATTGTTCCTGGGTTTGTGGCTGTGGTGGTTTGGCGGAAACAGCAGGTGATCCATTTCGTCATCTTTCCGATAAATCCCTGAAAGCCTGGAAAATCGAACGCTGGTTGATTTACTCTGTTTTAGTTTTTGCAGTAGTGATGACTGTCGCTGTGTTGTTTAGCTTTTTTAGTAACAATCCAAATAATTTCATCATTTCAAAAACGGCGTTTTTAGTACTTGTTTTAGTCCTCATGGCTATACTTGGAGGTTTAGCTTTTCGTTATCGCAAAGACTTAAAAGATTCTGGCGAATTTATTTATCCTATCGTTTTAGCTATACTTGGGATCATCTCTGTACTTACGCTAGTTGCTTATATTTCAGGGAGTTGGAATGTGTTTTTCATAGATAGTTATTTACTTCGCTCATGGTATGGATTTGCGATTGGAGCAGCCTTTTCGGGAGTGGTCGGCGTTGGCTTTTATCCATTAATGGGTTCAAGAGTTTGGTGCCGGTTTGGTTGTCCAATGGCAGCAATTTTAGGTATTCAACAAAAATTCTTTTCCCGTTTTAGAATTACCACAAACGGCGGACAATGCATTTCCTGCGGTAATTGTTCTACTTATTGCGAAATGGGAATCGATGTACGTTCCTATGCTCAAAAGGGGCAAAACGTAGTGAGAGCTTCTTGTGTAGGTTGTGGAATTTGTGCGGCAGTTTGTCCAAGAGGAGTTTTGCGTTTGGAAAATGGCTCGGTAGATATTGGAGATCGAACGACGGAATTAAAAGCCATTCACATCACTGAAGATCAAATTAAGATTTTGGATTAAAAAAAGTGGTGTTCAAAAATAATTTTCGACGCTGAAGGACGCAGATTTTTATAATTTAATCCCATTGACAATCAACTCTTTAAAAAGGATTGATTTTGCGTTTTTTTTTTAAATTTTAACAATTCTAAGATCAAAGAATTTTCTAACTGAAGTCTATTTCTGTATTATCACCAATATTAAGACTTTGCCGAAGTCCTTTGATCGCAGCATCGCTTCCGACCAAGGATTGTTGCAACACCACTTCGTTGATAGATGCATAATTTCCGATGATCGATTCTTTAATGATTGAATAATTAATCACAACATTGCTCCCGATAGTGACGTGCGGACCGATGATGGAATTGGAGATTTTACATTTTTTTCCAATGCTAACCGGATGAATAATGATGGTATTGTCATAAGCAGGAAGGTTACTAGAAGCATATCCTTCTTTGTCTAACAGTTTGGCATTTGTCTCCAATAATATTTCCTTTTTCCCACAATCAAACCAATTATTGACCAATATTGTAGTGAATTTCACGCCTTTTTCAATCATCCCCATCAAGGCATCGGTAAGCTGATATTCACCATGCGTCCTGATTTTATTTTTAATATTATTATCGATTATATCAATTAGCATTTTGACTTCCTTTATTTTATATAAACCAACCATAGCCATATCCGACTTAGGTATATTCGGTTTTTCCACTACTCTGTTTACAATGCCATTTTCATCATATTCAACTACACCAAATTCTCTGGGATCGTCAACTTTTTTTACACAAAAACACGAATTGGGTTCATTTAAAACTTTATGAATATCGAAATCGATAATAGTATCTCCAAAGAAAATAAAAATTTCATCAGTATCTTTAATGGCTTCTCTGGCAGTCCAGATAGCATGACCGCTTCCTTCTCGCTTGTCTTGATAGACAAACTCTTTATTTAATTCAGGGTAATTTTTTTCAAGATATAGTTTAATCTTTTCTCCGAGATAACCTACAATAAATACAAAATCATGAATCCCTACCTCAACCAACTGATCGATGATAAAAGATATAATGGTTTTACCAGCCACAGGAATGAGTGGTTTGGGTTGGGTATAAGTATGTGGTCGTAAACGCGTACCTGCTCCAGCAACCGGAATAACGGCTTTCATATTAAAACAATTAAAATTTTAATGCTCAATTCAGCATTTAAAAAGACTGAATTCCATCGTAAAGGAATGTAATATAAGTGTTTATTTTCTACAAAAAAAGCCCCACCCAAAAGGGCAGAGCTTTTAATATTTTTAAATAAAAACCAGTGACTATCCACCTTCGAGAGCAGCAGCACCACCAACGATTTCTGACAATTCTCTGGTGATCGCCTCCTGACGGGCTTTATTGTAACTGATTTTGAGATCTTTCAACATTTCTTCTGCATTTTCAGTTGCTTTATCCATAGCAGTCATTCGTGCTCCATGCTCTGAAGCATGAGTATCCAACAGGGCTTTTTGAAATTGCGTTTGTAATATACTTGGAACAAGGTATTCCAAAAGAGATTCCTTGTCTGGTTCAAAGATATAATCTGCTCGCCGCTTACTCGCACCTGGTTCCTTTTCCAATTTTTTGACTGGAAGAAATTGCTCTGATTCTGCAAACTGCATTCCGGCATTTTTAAAATGGCCATAAGCCACTTCAATGGCATCGTATTTTTTTGAAGCAAAATCTTCCATCAGCTGATTTGCAACTATGACAATATTATCAAAGCTCAAATCACTAAAAATATTAACATGATCCTTAATTATCTGATCCGCAGGCAACCTTCTTTTGAAATAATCAAACCCTTTCTTTCCGATGCAAAGTACTTTTACCGTTTTGGCATCTTTAAACTTTGTTTCCATAGTATGAACCGCAGCTTTGATCACATTACTATTGAATGCTCCACAAAGCCCACTATTTGAAGTTACCACAACCATCAAAGCATTTTCAATTTCTCTTTCCTGCCCAAAAACAGTGCTTGCATCCCCTTCTAGGTTGGAAAGAATATTGGTCAACATAGCTTTCAGTTTATTTGCATAAGGTCGCATTTGCTGAATCGCTTGCTGTGCTCTACGCAACTTCGCCGCTGAAACCATTTTCATGGCTTTAGTGATCTGTTGTGTTGAATGTACAGAGGTTATTCTTTCTCGTACTTCTTTTAAATTTGCACCCATTTATTATAAGTTAACTAGTTATTAGTTTGAAGTCTGTGGTTTTTAGTTCAAATTTTTTGGTTAATGGTTTTTGATTTTAAACTACCTGATTAACCTTTTGAATCAAACCACTTAACGCTTTATTTTTTAAATTGTGTGCTAATCTCAGCAGCCAAAGTCTTCAATGTTGCAATTGCTTCGTCCGTTAATTTTCCGGCACGGAAAGTATCCAATACTTCAGGATGTTTTTGTTCCAAAGTAGTTAAAAATATATCTTCAAATTCTCTTACTTTATTTACAGGAACATCTTTCAACAAACCATTTGTACCCAGATAAATAATCGCAACTTGTTTTTCAACGGTTACTGGTGAATATTGAGCTTGTTTCAAGATTTCCACATTTCGCTTTCCTTTTTCCAAAACAGCAGTTGTTGCAGCATCCAAATCAGAACCAAATTTTGCAAAATGCTTCCAATTCACGGTATTGTGCCTGATCCAGTTTCAAAGTACCGGCAACTTTTTTCATTGATTTGATCTGAGCATTACCACCTACACGTGATACCGAGATACCTACGTTAATCGCTGGACGAACACCGGAGTTAAACAAGTTAGACTCCAAGAATATCTGACCATCAGTAATCGAAATTACGTTGGTTGGAATATAAGCAGATACGTCACCTGCTTGTGTTTCAATAATTGGAAGTGCTGTTAAAGAACCACCACCTTTTACAATTCCTGCTTTTTTCAAAGATTCAGGAAGATCATTCATGTTGTTGGCAATTTCATCATTAGCGATGATTTTTGCAGCACGCTCTAATAAACGAGAGTGCAAGTAAAATACATCACCAGGATAAGCTTCACGTCCTGGAGGACGACGTAACAACAAGGAAACTTCACGATAAGCAACAGCTTGTTTTGACAAATCATCATAAATAATCAAAGCCGGACGACCTGTATCTCGGAAAAATTCACCAATTGCAGCTCCGGCAAATGGAGCATAAAACTGAAGTGGTGCAGGATCAGCAGCAGAAGCAGAAACAATAACCGTATAAGCCATCGCACCATTTTCTTCTAATGTTTTGGCAACCTGAGCAACTGTAGATGCTTTTTGTCCTGAAGCTACATAGATACAGTAAACAGGTTCTCCTTTATCATAAAATTCTTTTTGATTGATAATCGTATCAATTGCAATCGCAGTTTTACCAGTCTGACGGTCACCAATGATCAACTCACGCTGACCTCTTCCAATCGGAATCATCGCATCAATCGCTTTGATACCAGTTTGAAGTGGTTCAGTTACCGGTTGACGATAGATTACACCAGGAGCTTTACGCTCTAGTGGCATTTCATATTTTGTTCCACCGATAGGACCTTTACCATCAATTGGTTCACCTAGTGGATTTACAACACGACCAACTAATTCCTTCACCTACATCGATAGAAGCAATACTGCTAGTACGTCGAACAGTAGAACCTTCTTTGATTCCTTCACCTGAGCCCAATAATACAACCCCAACATTATCTTCTTCAAGGTTCAAAACGATTGCTTGAACACCAGTTTCAAATTCAACCAACTCACCAGCTTGGGCATTAGTCAGTCCATAAACACGAGCAATACCATCACCTACTTGAAGTACAGTACCTACTTCTTCTAGTTCTGCAGCTGTTTTGAAACCAGAAATTGTTGTTTTAATATTGCGGATATTTCATCAGGTTTTACATCAACCATTTTTTAAAGAATTTATTTTTTACTGAAATATATTTTAGTATTGTTTAAAAGTCTTTTACATACAGATTTTTAGAAAACTCTTTACGGAGTAATTCCATTTTATGTGTAACACTTGCAGTCATACAATTTATCATCAAATTCTATCACAAAGCCACCCAAAATGTCAGGATCTACTTTTGTGATCAATTCAACATGTTCTTCGGTGACAGCGCTTGCAACTAATTTTTGTCTAATGCGAGATATTGTTTCAGCGCCCAAAGGTGCTGCAGTCGTAAGATTCACTGTTGAAATGTGTTTGATATCTTTGTACTGATTGATAAATTCATCAGCAATCTCAGGAAGATAAGCCTCACGACTTTTGGTAAGAATAATCCTAATAAAAGCACTGGTCATCTTATCAAATTTACCTTCAAACAACGCGTTAAAAATCTGCTGTTTTTTAGTTGCATTGATGATTGGACTTTTCAACAACAAATAAAAATCCCTGTTGTCGACAGTCTTTTGAAAAGATTTAATATCTTCCAAAATACGCTCTAATTTGTCTTGCTCAACAGCAAGATCAATCAGAGATTTGGCATATCGGGAAGCTATTCTTTTTACAGACATATTTTTGAATTACTGATCAATAATTATCGGGCTATTAGTTATTTATAAATAACCCAATAACTAACAACTATAATCTAATTTAACTTAATATCGTCAATCAAACTATTGGCAAATTTTTCTTGTTCGCTATCGCCGGAAAGTTGTTTTTTTATAATTTTTTCAGCGATTTCCAAGGCCATCATACCTGATTGGTTTTTCACATCAATCAAAGCGGCTTGCTTTTGGTTTTCGATTTCATTCTTGGCACTGGTGACTATTTTCTGCGCTTCTTCTTTTGCTTTATCTTTAGCATCTTTGATCATCGAATCTTTAATATCTTTGGCTTCTTTCAAAATTTTTGAGCGCTCTTCACGAGCCTGAGCCAAAATCTGTTCGTTCTCCGCTTTCAGGTTTGACATTTCCTCTCGTGCATTCTTGGCTTCATCCAAAGCATCCTGAATATCAGTTTCTCGTTTCTTCAACGCATCTTTAATAGGCCCAAAGGCCAATCTGCCCATCAATACCCAGAAAAGGATAAAGATAACTGACGACCAAATAAGAGTCCGAAATCTGGCTTAATTGGATCAAAACTTAGTAGAAAAATCATTTTATATATCGTTTAATTTTTTTTCAAATAGTGGGCTGAACAAATGACCAACCGTCTCTGAACAGCCCTAGTTTGTTGGTGTTTTAAAAACTATCCCGCAGGCGCTACGAAGAACGCAAGGATGATAGCAATCAAAGCAGCACCCTCAACGAGTGCAGCCATCAAAAGCATGTTTGCTCTGATATCACCAATAGCTTCTGGCTGACGAGCGATAGATTCCAAAGCTTTAGCACCGATATTTCCGATACCGATACCTGCTCCTACTACTGCTAATCCAGCACCAATTGCTGCAAAACTTCCCATAATTAAAGAAAATTTATGATTAAAAAATATTGTTCGTTTAAATGGCAATCTTATTTGCCAATCTATTTTTAGTGATGCGCCTCTTCGGTAGCAGCTCCGATATAGGAGGCTGTCAATATCGCAAAGACAAATGCCTGAATAAAGGCAACCAATAACTCTATCGCCATCATAAACATGGTCAACACTGTTGTTCCAATTACCGTCCCCCAAGCAGTTCCCGGATTTTGTCCATTCGCTCCAAACAAAAAGATCAATCCTACAAATATCACGATAACCATGTGGCCAGCAATGATGTTTCCAAATAAACGAAGCATCAATGTGAGCGGCTTGATAAATAATCCCATGATCTCAACCGGAGTGATAATTAATATTTTTAGAAGAGGAGGTAAGCCCGGCATCCACAATACATGCCCCCAGTAATGTTTGTTACCGCTTACATTCGTAACGATAAACACAATTACCGCCAAAACTAAAGTAAAAGATAAATTTCCGGTTACATTCGATCCACCAAAAAACGGAATCTGACCAAACAGATTTAAACCAAGGACAAAGAAAAAAATTGCCATAATGAAACTATTATATCGCTCCCACTTATCTCCCAAAAATGGTTTAACAACCTCATCCTGTATAAATTCATACATTGGCTCTAAAAATAATTGAATGCCTTTTGGCGCTTGACCGTCTCGTGTTTTATATGCTCTTGCGGCTGATATAAACATCCAAGCCATAAGTCCAAATACAATAAACAAAGTGAGTACATTCTTCGTTATTGAAAAATCATAGAAAGAAGTCACTCCACCTCCAAATACGCCACCGTCAGCGGTACTTTTGCTATCACAAATCCATTGTTTTCCATCGTAACAAACCTTAATCACATCTCCTTCTGCTTCGACATTATAAACCGCATGCTCTCCTAATTCAACCTCTCCCATTGGAAATTCAGGATCTTGCACTCTTCTCGCAGAACCATCATACATCACGTATCGGTTATAAGCTTTTTGTCCTACTCCATGATAATCAGCGTCAAATCTACCAGAAGAAAAAATATCCCAACCATTCCCCGGTGCATAAAGGAAACAAGGCAATGGTAATTGCAACGGCCCAATACTGTATACATTTTGATCGGAAGTATGATGAAATGCTGTTTTGCCTGGGTTGAATACTGTTTCGCCAACAAAACCACACGCATTACCATGGTGATCAGAATGTTCACCATCGCTAGCAGTATGACTATCTTCCTGATGGGTAGTAGCGCTATGATCATCCGTAGATTGTTCATCACTATGCTCCTGCGCTACAGCAAAATTTGATAAGAATAAAACAAAGCAAAAAAACAATAAAATCTTTCGCATCAGTTGCCAATTATTTTTGTCGAAATACAAGCTTCTTTAAAAATCGGTGCAAAGGTATATATTAAATGCTTGTTTTGAAAGCCAAATATTATTTTTTTTACATTGATCTGATAGATTAAGAAAGAAATATTGCAGGCATTGATTTTTAAAACATAAACATTTTATTGTTTCGTGATAACTGTTTAATTATCAACAACTTACGAATTAACATCAATTTGTTTTGAATTTAATTTTGAAATTATTTTTGACACCAGAATAATTAACCGAAAGCGTCATTTCAGCCAAAACAAAAAAACTCAATCAAGACTAACCGCGTTGTAAAATTTGGAAAATGAAGGTTGGCTGAAATTAAAAGGGTTTGAAAGCCAAAAACTTTCAAACCCTTAAATACTAAAATGTGCTATTCCTATTTGCTATCGGGCAAAAGAAACGGCTCTTTTTTCCCGAATTACGGTTACTTTTATTTGTCCGGGATACTGCATTTCGTCCTGAATCTTCTGTGAAATCATAAAAGAAAGATCATCTGCATAAGTATCGCTTATCTTTTCGCTTTCTACGATTACACGTAATTCGCGACCAGCTTGCATCGCATATGCTTTTTGAACGCCCTCATGAGCCATCGCTAATTCTTCCAATTCACCGATACGCTTCAGATAACTTTCGAGAATTTCACGTCGTGCACCTGGTCGAGCTCCTGATATGGCATCACAGGCCTGAACAATAGGCGAAATAATATTATTCATTTCAATTTCATCATGGTGAGCTCCAACTGCATTACAAACTACCGCGTGTTCTTTGTATTTTTCACAAAGCTTCATTCCCAGGATAGCGTGAGATAATTCGGTATCCTCTTCGGAAACTTTTCCAATATCATGCAGCAATCCGGCGCGTTTTGCCATTTTAGCTTGCTTAGGACTTAGTCCCAATTCAGCAGCCATCATTGCACAAAGGTGAGCTGTTTCGATGGAGTGTTTTAATAGATTTTGTCCGTAAGAAGAACGGAATCGCATTCGACCTACCATTTTAACCAGGTAAGGATCGAGTCCATGAATATCTAACTCAATGACGGTTCGTTCTCCGATTTCAACAATCTGCTCATCTAGTTGTTTTCGCGTTTTTGCAACCACCTCTTCAATACGGGCTGGGTGGATACGACCATCAGCAACCAGTCGCTTCAATGAAAGACGGCAAACTTCTCTGCGGATAGGATCAAAACTTGAAATCACAATCGCTTCAGGGGTATCATCAACTACAATCTCAGCACCTGTGGCGGCTTCTAGCGCTCGGATATTTCTTCCTTCACGACCAATGATCTGTCCTTTTAAGTCGTCCGATTCGAGATTAAAAACAGAAACTGTATTTTCAATCGTATATTCTGCACACATTCTTTGGATCGTCTGAATGACGATTTTTTTAGCATCCTTGTTTGCAGTGATTTTTGCTTGTTCCAAAGTATCCTTTATCAAAGCCATCGCATCATTTTCTGCTTTGCCTTTAACCGCTTCGAGCAATTGTTCTTTGGCTTCCGCTTCGCTTAGCTTGGCTATTGTCTCTAAAGCTTTTATTTGCTTTTCATTAGCGGCATCGACTTCTTCTTTCTTCTTGGCAACGATTCGAAGTTGTTTTTCCAGGTTTTCGCGAATAGCTTTAGTTTCAACTTCCATGTTTTCAAGTTCAGCTCTTTTACTTTCAATCTCGTTTACCTTTTCCTGAAATTTATTCTCTTGTTGCTTTAGCTCATTTTCCATTTTCACAACCCCAACTTCACGATCTTTTAATTCTACTCTGTGCTCTGCCTTTTCATTTTCAAACTCGCTTTTCAATTTGGAAAACCGTTGTTTCGCTTCTTGTATTTTCTTTTGCTTTATACTCTCGTGCTTGCTTTCCGCCTTAGACATAATTTTTTCAGCTCTTGTCTCAGCTTCATCCACCATTCTCTTGGCCGTCAACCTGGCTTCTTTAACGACCAGGTCTGCTTTCGCATTCATCTCTTCAACTTTTCCCTGGTTCCCTTTTTTTAAAAATAATAGCACAATTATAAATCCTATGATTGCACCTACGGCTAGTCCAACGGCCAGCCCAATTCCTATATCTACCATAATTTCACTGTTTTACGTGATGATAAAAATGTTTTGTAACAACCACATACTCTTGTATAAAACAACAGCTGTGATCAAAATCATGGACAGTAAAAATGCAGGAAAAGCTTAATTGAATGGTTAAAACACCAATTCAATTACTGCAACAGATGGTCGAGCAATAAATCGAGTTGTTGAACTTTATCGGAAAGACCGGAATGGTTTTCTTGATCAGAAGGTTCGCCCTGTTGGGCTTTATGTAAATCAACCGCATAAGTTAAAAGAGCCATCGAAAGGCAATCTTGCTTATCTTTTTTAGTATAATTAAGTTGAAATCGGTTAACCTTTTCATTTACTTCCTTCACGATTTTACGAATAGCAGCCTCATCACCTACTTTTATTTTCAGGGGATATGGTCTGCCTCCAATTAAAACCGTTATGTTAGTAGTATCCTTCTCTTCCATTCTTTAGCTTTTTTGCAACCACTCAATACATTTATCAACTTCATTAATGTATTGTTCAATATCTTTCCTCAACTTTTTCGAATACTCCGGATCACTCTCCCGCTTTTTCTGCAGCGCGTTCTGCGCCTTTGCTGTTTGCTCCTGCATGAGACTGAGTTTACTGTCCTTTTTATTCAACTCAGCCTTTAAATTATTATTTTCGTTTATTAAGGTGTTATTTTCATTTTGCAGGCGCTCCAGCTTTAATGCCAATTGCCTGACTTTCAATTCAATATTTGATAATTTATCAGCTAGCGTTTGCATAGTAAAATGATTGATAGAAAACTTTTAACGGCGAATGACCGCTCCGAGTTTCCCTTCGTATGTTTCTATCAATTTATTCATTATTTTTTCAATCTCCTTGTCCTTGAGTGTTTTTGAGGGATCCTGAAAAATGAAACTCACCGCGTAGGATTTTTTACCTTTTCCAAGCTTTTCCTCATTTTCGTAGACATCGAATAAATTCACGTCTTTCAATATGTTTTTGCCAGTCTTATTGGCAATTTCTGCAATATCTTGAAATTTAATCGAATTATCAATAACCAATGCCAAATCTCTTCTGATTGTGGGAAATTTGGATAATTCAGTCACTTCAATCTTATGCTTTTTCAGTCCGTTAATGATGGCATCCCAATTAAATTCTGCATAAAATACAGCATTTTTAATTTCCATTTTTTTCAAAATAGCTGGATGTACTTTTCCGAAAGTTACCAAATTTTTAGGACCCCGATGGTATTTTAGGCCAAAAGAAAAAATATTATCCTGGACAGCAGATTCCTGAAAGCTTGAAATACCTAAACGATCTAGCACCTGGCTTATGTATGCTTTCAGGGTATAATAATTCACCTGGGCTTTATCAGTCTCTAACCAGCTTTCTTCTTTTTTTGAACCCATCATAAACAATGTCAGGTGATTATCTTCCTTAAAACCTTCGTCCAACTTATGATATGATTTACCAAATTCATACAGTTTCAAATCAGCACTTTGGCGATTCTGATTGTGCAAAACTGCTTCCAAACCACTAAACAACATGGTCGGACGCATGACATCCAAATGCATGTTGGAAGTATTGTTAATAAAAACCAATTCGGAGTTTTCAATTGGCAATATTTCTTTAAAGTATCGCGATTCTGTAAGAGAAACAGCCATGATTTCATTAAATCCGGAAGCGGTCAATAATTCACTAACTGTATTCTTTACTTTTTGACGATCCGGTTTTTCACTCACCGTAACCGCACTTCGAATCTGATTGGAAATAGGCACTTTATTAAATCCATAAATCCGAAGAATTTCCTCGATCACATCCGCTTCGCGGGTCACATCAGACTTATTAGTCGGAATCGCAACGGTGAACTCGGTATTGGATTCTGAAATTATTTCCATTTCCAAAGCTTCGAGAATCGACTTTAAATTTGCCTCGGGGATTTCTACTCCAATCAATCGGCTTACATTAGCATAGGAGACTTTAACTTTTGCTTTTTCAATCACCTTTGGATAAACATCAATTACTTCGGATGCTATTTCACCGCCTGCCAATTCCTTTATCAATAACGCAGCTCTTTTCAAAGCATAAAGGGTAACGTTTGGATCGCTTCCTTTTTCAAAACATGCAGCGGCATCAGTACGTAAAAGATGATACATACTGCTTCTTCGAATCCATTTCGCATTAAAATGTGCAGATTCCAGAAAAACATTTTTAGTGTTTTTAGTAACTCCCGAACTAATCCCGCCAAACACACCTCCAATACACATTCCGTTTGATTCGCCATCACAAATCATCAAATCTGTAGCCGTTAGTTTGCGATCTATTTCGTCCAGGGATTTAAAAATCGCACCTTCAGGAAGTGTTTTGACCACTACTTTCGCACCTTTAATTTGATCCGCATCAAAAGCATGGAGTGGCTGACCTAGTTCGTGTAAAACAAAATTGGTGATATCGACAATGTTATTGATTGGTCTTACGCCGATTGCATTCAAGCGATTTTTCAACCAGTCTGGTGATTCTTTAATCGTTACTCCTTTGATAGAAACTGCTGAATACCGAGGACATGCTTCTGTATTTTCTACTACAACTTCAATAGGCAATGCATGGCTATCGACGACAAAATCGGCTGTATCAGGCATATTTACCTGCCCGCTGTGATTATAGTTGATTTTTAAAGCTGCTGCCAAATCTTTTGCAACTCCGGTGTGACAGGTTGCATCTGACCGATTGGGTGTCAGGCCAATTTCAAAAACCACATCATTTTCAATTTTAAAATAATCGCTGGCTTTTGTACCAACTTGGGTATCTTTAGGCAATACAATAATACCGCTATGATCTGCCCCCAAGCCTAATTCATCTTCCGCACAAATCATCCCTTCAGAAAATTCACCACGAATTTTACCTTTTTTAATCGTAAAATCATTTCCATCAGCGTCATAAAGTACCGTTCCGATTGTTGCCACCACTACTTTCTGTCCGGCAGCCACATTTGGTGCGCCACAAACAATTTGCAAAACTTCTTCACCGCCAATATCTACCTTGGTTAAAGAAAGGCGATCTGCCTGTGGATGCTTTTCACATTCTTTTACATAACCCACGACGATTCCCTTCAACCCCCCTTTAACACTTTCAATTTCTTCCACACCTTCTACTTCAAGACCTATATTGGTAAGCAATTCAGATACTTCATCTTTTGAAAGATTGATGTCGAGATAGCTTTTTAACCAGTTTAATGAAACCTTCATAACTTAGAATTTTGAACTTAACCGCTTTTTGTGAAAAAACATTCCTTTTGCAGGATGCTTTTAAGCGCGCAAAGATAATAATTTTTAAAATGCCATTATGTACAATATCAAAACGGGATGTAGAATCAATGGTTCTACATCCCGTTTTGAGAATATCCCTTTTATGGATTATGGCGTGACATGTTTTTCATCCGCCTGGAGAATTTCTTTATCTGATGTACCATTTTGGAAAAAGGCAACAACAGTGCAGTTGTCTTCCACCCAATCAGCTGGTAACGTAAAAGAGTATTGTTCATTAATAAAATCACCAGCATTTATAGAACTGGCAACTACATCTCCATCATATGCTGTGAGCGTTTTTCTCAACACATGTTTATGAACATAATCATTTACTTTTCCACTCGGTGTTAGCTGCGTATCTTTTATCCCGCTTTCCAAAACCATGATCGTAAGCCGAATATTCTCGTTGATAGCTTCAATGGCCCCTCCCACAACATCTACTGTCAATTTTCGTGTATTGCTATCCCATTGGTTTTCTATTTCAAGCGTTAGTTTAACATCATTATCCAACTCCTGGGCAATATAACCACCCCACGAACTGGTACCTTCCAATTGCAAATCAGACTCTCCACTAAAGAGTTTGCGGTCAATAACACCTGTTGGATAACCAATTGGTATTCCTAGAAAACCTTCTAGATTATCTCCTTCAGAAGTACTAAAGTCATATTGACTTTCCGGATATGGATTTGCATAAAATCCGGCATGAATAGAAATAGCGATCAAGCGTTCTCCATAAACGGACAAAAGGTTTTGAATTTCTGCACTTCCAGCAGGACAATTGACGCAACGAACTCCGGTAAATTCCTCAATAACTACTATTCGGTCTTGTGGTTCAGGTGGTTGTGGACCTACATCATCACAACTCAGACAAGCAATCTCAGGCATATTTTCTTTACAGGCCGAGGTAAAAAGAAGTGCAAGTATTAAAAAGTAAAATATTTTTTTCATGATTCCATATTTTATTTATTGTTGAAGCTTTTTGGCTTTCTTAAAATGTTGAATTTACGGTCAGCTTTACACCGCTAAATGCTGGTTCAAGTCGGCAAATACCTCCTGTACAAACGATCCCTTCTACCTGTTTAACGTAGCTCAAAGAAAACCTATTTCCTTTAAATGCATAAAAAACGTCGAAACGCGGATAATGAATTTTCATTTTTTCACCATTACTATCCGTCGGGATCTCTTCTTTTTTGGGATTTGGTCTTACGTTGAACATATCTGAAACGGTAAACGTCCAGTGTGGTGCAATAGTAAACTCTGCTAAACCAAATATCCAGCTTCCAAAATCCTGTTCTGTATTCATATATTGAGCTTCCACTCTGAGTGACTTTTTGCGATCAAACTTATAAAGAACATCGACATAAGGGGTGACCGTTTTAACCATTGGCTTTCCGGGTTTCACTTCATAGAGATCCTGGTTATATTGCTGGAATTGAATACCGGCAATGATTTGCCATTTCCGTTTGATTTTATAAGTAACTTCTGTATAAATTTCATTATAAAACAAAGCAGTATCTCTTGCCAAAGTATAATCGTAAGCTGGATTATCCAATCCCCTTATGTGTGAAACATTGACATTGAACCGCCAGGCACGACTAGGCGAATATGTAAAATCACCTTGAAAAGCCCATTCTCCCAATTCCTGAGTGGCAGCCTGGTAACGCGCTGTCATCCGATACGTATTCACCCGGGTCATTGGTGGAATAAAACCTATCATTCCTTGATTGAGCGTTACAAAAGGATCTGTCCTCAATTTGAACCTTTCTGTTCTTTTTGCTTCCACTGTCAACCCAAAACCTTTGTTGGCATAACTAAGTGAGGTATAGATAACCGAACCATCATTAAAAACGAGTTTGCCTTGTGAGGAGGTCGTATCATCTATTATCTTAATCGCATCAGGATCGAAATATTGCTCTGCTGTTTTGTATGCTCCCTCAACATACCAGCTGAATTTTCCAACAGTCAAGGTGTTGTACAATGAAAATGCATAAACGTTATATTTTGCTCCAATACTATCTGCAATATTATATGTGTTGATTGTATTGACTATCGTATTCATTGTTGCATCATCAAGTGTCCGATTTATTACCCCAAATCCAGGAGCCATCGACCAGTTGGAATCCTCACCTCCATTTAAGAATCCATCTATACTACCTCCTTTAATAATTGCACCGTAAGTTTCAAATTGTCTTTTCTGTTTTCCAGTAAAAACTTTTACTCTCCAGTCATCTGTAAGGTCATAAGTGAGCCGCAGACCATATAATGCATTATCAATTAAAAGTGGACGCTGTTCATATGCCCGAAAGATGATCCCGCTACCAATCTGGTCATATAAATAACCTGCAGAGATCCCCAGCTTATTGATTGTTTTTTTTATGTACCAACGGCCGATTCCCTGAGCGGTATAAGAACCCTGTGGATTAAGCAAATTAGAATTATTAAAAAGATCAAATCGAACCCCAACATCAAAACCCCAATTGCTATAATTCAATTGCAACCAGGTATCAGCTCCAAATAATTGATGATCATATTGAGGGGTATTCGCAGCTCCAATCAAGGTATCTTCGATAAAGAAATTACCATTTGCTTCCAAGCTACCTGACAATTTGCTTCCATCATCTTGAGCGTAACCAAATTGACAAATGATTAAAAACGAGAGACTCCAAAGAACAATTTTCACATTTTTCATTCAAAAAGATTTAGCTTTGTTTTGCCAAAGCTGTTAGAATAAAAATTATTTTATTTGCGTTAAGGCAAAGTTAAACGTTATTCAGTTTATTGTTTTCCTTTTACTTTTAGCGTATTTAGTTCGTATTGAAAAAGAAAATTGAAATTAGAGCGTTTTTTTCACACTAGAAAAGATATCCCTTTAAAAAGTCAAAAAAGAGTCAATTAAAATCACATTTGTTCTAAAATTTTAAAAAATGAAAATAATTCAAACACTTACTTTTTCCATTGCAGTAATGTTTTCAACAAGCCTTTTGGCTCAAAAAGCACTTCCTTCCGTTAATGTAAAAACACTGGATGGTAAAACTACTAATATCACTGATATTTGTGATGACAGTGACCTTACCATCATCAGCTTTTGGGCTACCTGGTGTTCTCCATGTAAAAGAGAACTTGATGCAGTTGCAGACTTATATCCTGACTGGCAGGCGGATTACAATGTAAAACTCGTAGCTGTCACTATTGACAATGCCCGGAATTTGTCAAAAGTTAGGCCAATGGTTGAAACAAAAGGTTGGGAATATACGATCCTTTCTGATGCCAATGAAGAGCTCAAACGCGCTATGAACGTACAGTCTGTTCCACATACTTTTTTGGTTGACAAAGGTTGCAATATCGTTTGGACGCATACCGGCTACTCTCCAGGTGATGAGTATGAATTGGAAGAAGTGATCAAAGAAAAATCAGGAAAATAAAATTTGATTATTTATTAAAAAAAGCGGGTTGTCAGTACTGACAACCCGCTTTTTTTAAGCTAATTCAGAAAGTTCTAGCCAGCGCATTTCCTTATCTTCCAGTGTCCGGTTTATTTCCCCTAATTCATTCGAAAGTTTTTGGATGTCATCAGAAGGTAAGTTCGGATCATTAAATTTTTCCATGATTTCTGCTTTGCGCAACTCGTGTTTTTCAATTTCCTTTTCCAATCGGTTGAATTCTTTCCGCTCCAGATAAGTCAGCTTTTGACGATCATTGTCTGGACGTACTTTTTGTTTTTTCTCTTTAGCGCTCTGATCAACGATTTGTTTTTCACTGACTTGATTTTTAATAAGGTTCCGATATTCAGTATAATTACCGTTGTAATCTTTGATCTTTCCCTGCCCTTCAAAAGCGAAAAGATGATCCACCAATTTATCCATGAAATAGCGATCGTGACTAACGATCACAACACAGCCAGGAAATTGTAATAAAAAATCTTCAAGGATATTTAAAGTTACGATATCCAAATCATTGGTAGGTTCGTCAAGGATCAGAAAATTTGGATTCTCCATCAGAACGGTGAGCAAATATAATCTCCTTTTTTCTCCCCCGCTCAACTGACTTACAAAAACCTGCTGCTGCGGTTTGCTAAACATGAAGCGCTCCAACAATTGGCTGGCACTCAGCTTTTGACCTTTTTCTAATGGAATAAATTCGGCAATATCTGTCACAACATCAATGACTCTTTTATCCTTATTGAGCTGCATCCCATCTTGCGTATAGTACCCAAACTTTACCGTTCCTCCAATGACTACCGTACCGCTATCCGGACGCATTTGTTTGGTGATCAGTTTTAAAAAAGTGGTCTTCCCCGTTCCGTTTTTTCCTACAATCCCCACTCGCTCATTTTTCTTGAATTTGTAATGAAAGTCTTCTACAATTTTCAGATCACCGAAACTTTTGTTGATATAATTTACTTCCAGGATTTTACTTCCCAAACGTTCCCCTTTGATATCGATCTGGATTTCCTGGGATTCGATTTTTTGCGTTGCTTTTTTCTTAATATTTTCAAAAGCGTCAACCCTTGATTTATCTTTTGTGCCGCGGGCTTTCGGCATCCGTCGTATCCATTCTAATTCTTTGCGCATCAATTTAGTAGCCTTGTCCTTTCCAACTGAGTCATTTTCCTGTCGGGTCGTTTTCTTTATTAAAAAATCAGAATAATTTCCACTGTATTTGTACAAAGTTCCTCGATCCAATTCTACAATTTGATTACAGACTCTTTCCAAAAAATAACGGTCGTGGGTAACCATAAAAAGGGTGATATTCGGGCTACGTAGATAATCTTCCAACCATTCTATCATATCCAGATCAAGGTGGTTAGTTGGTTCATCAAGGATAATAAAGTCTGGCTCATCGATCAGCAATTTAGCCAGAGCTAATCGTTTTTTTTGTCCACCCGACAAATTTCCAACTTCTTGTTCAAGTTCGGTGATATTTAGTTTGAAAAGAATTTCTTTAATTTTGGCTTCAATATCCCAGGCTTTCAGATCTTCCATTTTAGAAAGCGCTTTTTGCGTCAACTCGTCATCTTCGGGATGGAGCAAAGCTGTTTCATAATTTTTGATTGCAACAATCAGTGGATTTTCGCTATCAAAAACGGTTTCCATCACAGTCCAATGATCAATAAACTGAGGATCTTGCTCGAGATATCCAACCCGGAGTCCTTTGTGGATAAAAATAGTATAGCGTTCTCCTTCTCCGGTTTCCTGCCCTGCAATCAACTTGAGCAAAGTCGTTTTCCCAGTTCCATTTTTTGCAACCAATGCCACTTTATCTCCATGATTAATATGGAGTGTCAAGTCCTCAAAAAGGACTTTGTCACCGTAAGTTTTGGTTACATTTTCTAAAGTAAGGTAATTCACAAATGTGTTTTAATCTATGTTGTTTTAAAAAATAGTGATTTTATTCCTGCAAGTGATTCCAGTCGCTTTGCTCCTACAACCTGTGTCTCATTAAATTGAAAAAGACCTGTCAAATATAAATATCTGAAAGGTCTTTTTATTTATACCTTTTATCAATATCAGTTTTGCATATCGTGCAAGATGTTTAATACTTCATCGATATAAACATCCTTTTTTATTGATTTAATCCATTCGCCATTACGGGCGACGTGGGATTCATCAGCTTCAATGTGCGCCAAATCTTCTTTAAGATTGGAAACTTCCAGACCTTCAATATCCGTAAACATTTCATCGTACTTATCAGCTTCTTTTTCCAATTTGGTTTTTTCCTTTTTATATTCGGCTAAATTGAGGCTATACGAACTTTGATCGCGTTGTTCTTTTAAACGCTTCGCACTTTCTAAAACCAACTGGAATGTTTCACTCTTTTCTACCCGAGCTTCGCTTGCAGTTTTCCAGTCTTCAAGTCCTTTCAAACTAGTTATGGATTGGCTATATGCGACTGGTTCTATTTCTGTCCACTTCATTGCATATTCGTGATCTTTTTCACCAACTTCTATATACTGAAAACGATCAGGAAGAATGATATCAGGAACAACTCCACGCAACTGTGTAGATCCACCGTTGACCCGGTAAAATTTTTGAATAGTCAATTTGACTTCTCCAAGCGGCTTCACTTCATTGTATCCTCTGATAGCACGATCCAGATCAAAAAACCTTTGAACTGTTCCTTTTCCAAATGTCGATTTGCTACCTACAATAACGGCACGTTCGTAATCCTGAAGAGCCGCAGCTAAAATCTCAGAAGCTGAAGCGCTATATGAATTTACCATAACGATCAAATCACCATCATACTGAACTTGGGGATCATTATCTTCTAATACTTCAGGGCTTCTGTCTCTTGCTTTAACCTGTACGATTGGACCTTCTTCGATAAACAGACCGGACATCGTTACCACATCGCGAAGAGAGCCTCCTCCATTATTTCGAAGGTCAAGGATAATTCCATTGACATTTTCAGCTTTTAATTTTTCAAGTTCTTTTGCAATATCTTCTGCACAACTTCTTCCTTCCTGGCGATTAAAATCCGCATAAAATCTTGGTAATTTGATATAGCCTACTTTTTCAATTTTTCCTGGAAAATCAAGTATTACAGATTTAGCATAACTTTCATCTATAATGACCACATCACGAACTATCGGAATTATTTTTATGGTTCCGTCTACTTTTTTAACCGTCAATTTCACTTTAGTACCTTTATCCCCTCGGATCAGTTTTACGACATCATCGAGTCTATAACCCGTCACATCAACAACTTCTCCCTGCTCTTGCGCCACTTTCAAAATAAGATCATCATTTTCCAGTCCTTTTTGTTTCCATGCAGGACCTCCAGGTACAATACTTACTACTTTGGTAAATTCACCTTCTGACTGTAATCTGGCACCAATACCTTCAAGCGTACCAGACATCCCAATATCAAAATTTTCTTTATCCTTTGGTTCAAAATAACCCGTGTGAGGATCATAGACGTTAGTAATTGTATTGAGGTAATCGCTCAGTCGATCTGTCCGACGTAATTCACCTATCCGCTCGTAAAGATCATCAAATGATTCAAGCACCTCTTTACGTGACTCTGCTTCTAATTCTTCAAATGATTTTACTTCAGTATCTTCTATTCCACTTTCCTGAGTTTCAAGCTTACTGGCTAGCTTGGTCATTGTTTCATATTTCAAAGACTCATACCAATATTTGCGTAATTCTTTTTCATTTTTAGCGAACGGTTTCTTTTCACTATTCAACTCAATTGTCTCATTCTTTTCAAAATTAAATGGTTCAGCTAAAATTTCTGTGTAAAAACTCTTGGATCTGTTGATTCCAGCTTCTAACAATTCGACGCTAGCGTCAAAAAAATCAAAATTCCCTTCTTCCGATTCATTATCTATTTGCAATTCGAATCTTTTGAGTTGGTCAACATCCTTTTGAGTAAACCAACGTCGGCCACCATCCAAACGATCCAAGTATAGTTTGAATACCTTTTTGGAAAATTCGTCATCCATTTCTTGCGGTTGATAGTGCAATTGTTTTAAACCACCTATCATGGTATGAATTAAAATAGATTCTTTTTCGGAATTATTAACGGCGTGCGGATAAAAAGCACCAACCAATAATATTATTGCTATAAGGGAAAAGAAAACAGGGCCTCTAATTTTCATAACATTCAATTTTTAAAAGGAATAAGTATTTGAACAACGTTGAAATACTTGGTTGAATTGTAGATGATATATTATAATAAATATACTTGTTTTTCATTAAATAGTTTGACCAGAATCCTGCCAAGTTATCCTTTTAACTTAAAAATAACGCAAGGTGATCGTTTTTGATAGATGAAATAGTTGAATATTTCGATCTATACTTTTTTTTAAACACAAAAGTGTCCTGCTGAATAAACAACAGAACACTTTTATAAGTTTCAGATTAATCTTTGCTTTTATAAAAATGGTGCAATAACCAAAGCGACTACTGACATCAATTTTAAAAGAATATTGAGTGAAGGACCAGAAGTATCTTTAAAAGGATCCCCCACTGTATCTCCAACTACTGTAGCTTTGTGTGCATCTGAACCTTTGTAATACATTGTTCCGTCAATATCTACTCCTTCTTCAAACATTTTCTTTGCATTATCCCATGCTCCTCCTGCGTTTGATTGGAAAATCGCCATTAAAACGCCACAAACCGTAACACCTGCCAGCAAACCTCCAAGCATTTCAGCTCCTCCAGTAAATCCTATCAAAACCGGAGAACCAACTGCAAGAATTCCCGGAAGTACCATTTCACGAATTGAGGCTTTTGTTGAAATTTCAACACATTTGCCGTATTCTGGTTTTCCATCAGCAGCATCGAATGTTTTTTGATCTTCTGCACTCCAATCCTTCTGTTCTTTTCCTTCGTTTTTAGTCATTACATCTAACGCTGCTCGTAGTTCAGGAATATCTTTAAACTGACGACGTACTTCCTGAATCATATCCATTGCTGCACGTCCTACTGCATTCATCGCCAAAGATGAAAATAAGAAAGGTAACATACCGCCTATAAATAAACCAGCCATTACCACAGGATTGGCAATATTAATTGAATCAATCCCTGCCGTTGTCATAAATGCAGCGAATAATGCTAATGCAGTTAATGCAGCAGAACCAATAGCAAATCCCTTTCCGATTGCTGCTGTAGTATTACCAACAGCATCTAATTTATCTGTACGCTGACGAACTTCTTTCGGCAAATCTGCCATTTCAGCAATACCCCCCGCGTTATCAGAAACAGGACCGTATGCATCCACAGCTAATTGAATACCTGTATTCGAAAGCATACCAACAGCAGCTATCGCGATACCGTACAATCCGGCAAAATGGTGAGCACCGATAATCGCGGCTGCCAATATTAAAATAGGAATTGCTGTTGATTGCATTCCAACTCCAAGTCCAGCGATTATATTTGTTGCAGAACCGGTAAGTGATTGTTTTACAATGCTTCGCACTGGCTTTGTACCTGTTCCTGTATAAAATTCGGTAATAAGGCCAATTAACAATCCTGCAGCTAAACCAAAGATAACTGCCCAGAAAACACCCATGGAATTGTATTCAATATTATTAAATGTCCATGTTGAAGGTAACATCTGAGTTACTATTAGGTAAGTTGCGACCAACATAATTGCTGCAGAAATAAACTCTCCACGGTTTAATGCTTTTTGTGGATCTCCGCCATCTTTTACGACCACAAAGAAAGTTCCGATGATAGAAGTTATAATCCCAACTCCTGCAAGTAATAAAGGAAGCAATACTGCATTTAAACCTTGAAAATCGTTCGTCTCTTCATACCCTGTAATTCCAATAAATGCTGCTCCCAAAACCATTGTACCGATGATCGATCCAACGTAAGATTCAAAAAGGTCAGCTCCCATTCCGGCTACATCACCAACGTTGTCACCAACATTATCTGCAATCGTTGCTGGATTTAAAGGATGATCCTCAGGGATTCCTGCTTCAACTTTTCCAACAAGGTCAGCTCCTACGTCTGCAGCTTTAGTATAAATACCACCACCAACACGTGCAAATAACGCAATTGAAGATGCTCCGAAAGAAAATCCGGTGATCACTGTAATCACTTTATCAACATCCCAACCCATATTAGAATAAGCTAAAAACAGAACACCTAATCCCAGAACACCAAGCCCTACGACACCCATTCCCATTACAGCACCTCCGCTAAATGCTACGCCAAGCGCTTTACCTAAGCTTTCCCGAGCTGCATTTGTAGTTCTGACATTTGCCTTAGTGGCGACTTTCATCCCAATAAAACCAGCTAAGGCTGAACAAATCGCTCCAAGGACAAAAGATAATGCTACCAAAGGAGAAGACCCTTCTGTAGTTCCACTAATCCCTAATAAAATAGCTACTCCCAAGACAAAAACTGCTAAAACTTTGTACTCTGCCTTCAAAAAAGCCATAGCTCCGTCAGAGATGTTTTTGGCAATTCTGGCCATCTTTGGTGTTCCAACTTCTTGTTTAGAAACCCATGCAGATTTCCAATAAGTATAAAGCAATGCTATTACACCAAAAACCGGGATTACATAAGTAAGTGTTTGACCCATTTTTTATTATCGTTTTGTTATGAAATGATTTTCTGTAATGTAAATAAGTGAAAATTAAAATTTATAATGATTCTACAAATTTTCTATTTCGGTGGGCAAAAGTAAAGGAATTTTGTTTTATCTACAACTTATTCGGAAAAAGATGATTGACTTCGCAGCTGAGAGGTTAAGTCTTTAAATAGAAAAAAATTAATCGCTGTTACATCCATTCGATTTTATCTTGAATTGATTTCCTGCGTCCCGTAAGTTCACTTTCTAAATAATACCCCATATAAAAAAAACCAAGACACCTTTGACCTTCTTTTAAATCTAACAATTCTACTGCTGAATCAATCGATTTTGGCGAGCTCCAATAGCCGCCAATTCCATAAGCTGTAGCTGTAAGCCACAAGTTTTGAACCGCACAAGCTACGGAAGCGATTTCCTCCCATTCAGGGATACTTTCCTGAGTGTCACGCTGCATACAAATTGCTATAACACAAGCAGATTGCAGTGGCTTTTTTATTGTTTTATTATATTTCACTTCAGAAAAACTTTCGGGAGGTGTATTATTTTTATAATAATCACCCATAAAATCACTTAACCTGTTAAGCGATTCTCCTGTAAATATTTTAAATCGCCAGGGTTCTGTCAATTTATGAGTAGGCGCCCAATTGGCATTTTCCAGCATCTGTAAAATAACTGCTTTCGGAATAGCTTTTTCCTGCTGGTACATCGATGGAAATACTGCTCGTCTATTTCGCATTAATTCATTTATCTGCTCAAGTGTAATGTTCATGTCCTGTTTTTTATCTGTAATTAAATGGAAACAAATATTAATGTTATTTTATTTTCAGAAATTATTGAAACTTTAGAAAATAAATAATAACTTGATGTTGCTAAAAAAAATATTATGAAAATAAACAAAAATATTTTAGTATTTGATCAGGGAATACAAAGCTTGATTATTGGTATTGCTCTATTTAGTGTATTTTCTGCAGTATTTGTTTCATCAAATATATTGATCTACTTACTTTGTCAAACGGCAATAGGTTTTTGGCAGGTTTTAAGTGCTTTGATCATTGTAATTATCACGAGAGACAAAAATCGCATTCAGTATCTGACCGCTGTATTCTGTTTTTTTGCCAATGCCAGCCTGATTAGTTATTTTGCCCCTAAAATACTATTTGATGAAACAGTAACAGGAATTATTTTTTGGCTTATAATCCCTTTGATTTATGCTGGCTGGTATTATAGGATAACTTATAAGGATTTAAAAAACTATGAAAAAGTTTTTAATAATTCATTAGAAGGAAAGGAAGAATACGAATATATTTTAGACGCTAAAGATTTTGTTTAATCTGTAAAAAAAAGGAAGCAAAACAATGATTTCTAAATTCAGGATAAAAATAGATTTGGTTGGCCAGGTGATATTAATCGTAGGGATTTTCTTATTTGCAATATTCGAAAGCAGTATCATTTGGACAAATTCACTTTTGATATTACTCGCCATTTGGCAAATAATCAGCGCTTTACATTTGCTTTATGCCTACAAATATGTTAAGAAGTTAAATTTTCTAAAAACGATGTTTGTCTTGATTTTGAGTTTGCCGGTCTGGATCCATCTGATTGGCAATTTTGCATATATCCCAGTTGGTGGAATATTACTTTGGTATTTTTTACAGACCACAAACGATATGATAATTGTGAGAAACCGGCCAAGGTCATTTTGGGATCTGGAATAAAAAATCAGTTAATGGTTGAGACATTCATCTGAGCGTAAGCGTGTATTTTGCTATTCAATAATTTTGGGTCAAATGGTTTTGTAATAAAATCATCCATCCCAGCGCCGATAGCTTCTTCATGAATTTCTAAAACAGCAGAAGCAGTCAAAGCAATAATTGGAATATTAGAATATTTTCCACCCAGGTTTCTGATCTTTTTTGTCGCTTCAAAACCATCAAGAACGGGCATTTGCAAGTCCATTAAAACCAAATTATACGATTTGTTTTGAACCATTTGAAATGCTTCTTCTCCGTTTTCGGCAATGTCCATTTCTATACCCCACTTTGATAAAAATTTTCCGGCTACAACCTGATTGATCTTATTATCTTCAGCTAGCAGAACTTTAACCCCTTTCAAGGATTGAACAACAATATTATTGTTTAAAAATTGGTCGATACCCTCTTGAATACTGCTCTGTTTAGACTTTTTAAAAGATAGACTGAAATAAAACCGGGAACCTTTTCCTTCGATACTTTCCACTTTTATTTTACCTCCCTGAAGTTCTACCAATTGTTTGCTTATTGCCAAACCCAATCCGGTACCTCCATAATTTCTGGTGGTATCGCTACTCGCCTGGGTAAAATTATTAAAGATTGCAGCGAGCTTATTTTCCGGAATCCCAATACCTGTGTCTATGACAGAAAAATCAATTTCAATTTCTTTTTCATCTAAAGACTTAGGTCCAACCTGTATGACTACATGACCTTTATCCGTAAATTTTATGGCATTTCCAACCAGATTATTCAAAACCTGAGATAACCTCACCGGATCTCCTTTCACAAAATCCGGTAACGCTGGATTGTATTTCATTTGAAGCTTTAATCCTTTATCCAACGCTAATCCGGAAAGCGCATGATGAATACTTGAGATGATATATTTTAAATTGAAATCAACTTCTTCAAATTCCATCTTACCCGATTCAATCTTACTAAAATCAAGAATATCATTTATAATAGTAACCAGGTTTTCAGATGAGAATCTTAACGTTTTTAAATTATCTACTTGATCTGGACGTGGATTGTCATCTAACAACAAATGAGTCATTCCAACAACTGCATTCATCGGTGTGCGGATCTCATGGCTCATGGAAGATAAAAATTGGGCTTTAGTGCGCGAAGCTTTGATTGCTTCTTCTTTAGCTTCTATCAATTCCTTTTCGGTTGCCTTTCGTTGCGTTACATCTCTAGCTATACAAATCGCGCTAAGCATTCTATCATTTTTATAATCCATTTGAACCTTCTGCCCAATCCAAATGAGTTTCATGCTCTTTGTATAAATTGGAAATTCGTAGTAGGTACCCGGAGTCTGATTTTTAACTTGTTCGATGTAAAACTGGTTATGCACAATCTTATAATCCTCGTGAATAAGAAAATGAAAATCCATTTTTTTTAATTCTTTCAAACTATAACCACACACCCTTTCAAAAGCAGGATTGATATATGAAAATTTACCTTTCTCATCAATGACATAGATCAAGTCGTCAGCTTCTTCAATAAATTTTCGATATTTTAACTCACTTTGCTCGAGCTTTTTGTTCAGTGATTTCAGTTTTGTAACCATTGTCTTCATATAATCCTCAGTAGACGATTTGGTTTTTAAAAACTCTAAGACAACCTGATAGATCAAAATAACTGGTAAAATCACGTGAAAAAAAGTAGTTAATGACTCAATAAAACTTGGACCTTCTGAAATTTTAAAGTTTGTGTTGTACACGTTTATTTCAAAATATCCAAACAGAATCATTGTAATAAATGCAAATGCTGAAGCTATTGTAAAAACTTTTCCCCAACCTCTGTCCAGAAGAAAACTCGCACTCAAAATTATTACGATATACCACGCCCCCACTCCAAACATATCAGGTTTCTTGAATATGAGGTGTATGTTAAATACAATTATAAAAGAAATGATGAGTGTAAATTTGCTGGTAGTCAAAACCGACTTTGTGTATTTAAGCAGGGCAGGAACAGTAGACATCGCAATCAATCCTAATAAACTGACCCAAAACGCTAAAGGATGTACAACATAAGTAGCAGGAAAGGAGAAAAGCAAAACGAAAAAAACCACAATTACTACCCGAAAAAGTAATCTAATTTTTGCTTTTTCGTAGAAGTCACTTGCTTCCTGCAGATAGTTTATATCGAACCAGTCTTTTATACGATCAATTAACAACATTATTTTCAGATAAATTATTCTAAATCAAATCTATGATTATATGAAATTAGTCTAAGCTACATTGCTTTGCCCCTTTCTAGAAGTGACAGATGTAGACCGAGTACCACCAATTGCAATTGAGTTAGCTGATGAAATGTTAGTGTTGAATTTGCTTTATTCAACGCAGCTTTATTAAGTTATTCAAACTTATTGCCAAAGTTTATTTTTTTGGCTTCTTTAATTTTAATTTTTAGATTGATCTAAAAATATTTATATTTGTACCATAAAATCAATTTTCAAATATGATTTCACACACGGAAGAAAATTATCTGAAGGCCATTTTTAAATTATCAGAAAAAGATAACACCTCAGCCAGCACCAACGCTATATCAAAAGAGATGAGCACCAGTGCGGCCTCAGTGACCGATATGCTCAAGCGGCTTTCGGATAAAAGTCTCATCAATTACGAAAAATATAAGGGGGTCACTTTAACCAAAAAAGGAAATGCCGTAGCGACTAATTTAGTTCGACGCCACCGGTTGTGGGAAGTTTTCCTGTTGCAGCAACTTGATTTTTCATGGGATGAAGTACATGATATTGCAGAGCAGTTGGAGCATATCAATTCTGATGAATTGATAGAAAGGCTGGACCGGTTTCTTGAATATCCAAAATTTGACCCACATGGCGATCCTATTCCTGATGCGGATGGCAATTTTACTTATCGCAAACAGGTATTACTAAGCGACCTGAAAGAAAATGAAAAAGGTACTATCGTCGGAGTGAATGAACATTCTCCCTCCTTTTTACAATACCTGGATCAGCATAATCTAAATTTAGGAGCAACGGTTACTGTCCTAGAACACTTCGATTATGACAGCTCAAAAAAAATTAATTTGAACGGAAAAACTGATCATATTCTTTCCAGTAAAGTTTGTAATAACTTATTTATACAAAAATCATAATTTATGACTTTCATTAATAGAATCATTTCGCTACTATTTTTGGTTCTTCTTGCCCATACAGTGCCTGCACAAACTAAGCTTAAAATAGTAGCTACTGCTTCAATGATTGCAGATATGGCGAGAAATATTGCCGGTGATAAGCTAGACATAGATTGTATTGTCCCCATTGGAGGTGACCCACATTTGCATGAGTCGACACCCCGCGATGCTATACTGGTTTCTCATGCAAACATGGTTTTGATGAATGGACTTACTTTTGAAGGCTGGTTGTCAGAGCTTATTGATAATTCAGGGACAACAGCTGAAACGGTTCTGGTCACTAAAGGAATTAAAGCGGTAGAAAGTCTGGCTTATAAAAACTCAGCTGACCCTCATGCATGGATGGATGCCAGCAATGGCTTGATTTACATCAAAAACATCAAAGATGCATTTATCAAAATTGATCCGGAAAATCAATCCACCTACGAAGCCAATTATGAAGCTTACAAAAAGAAACTGGAAGAACTGGACCAGTTTATTATGGACCAAATCAAAACAATTCCTCAAGAACAAAGGATTCTCATTACTTCCCATGATGCATTTCAATATTATGGCAGGCGATATGGTATCCAATTGGAAGCAATATTAGGGACTTCAACAGACGCTGACGTTCAAACTTCAGACATCATGCGCATCAACAAAGTCATTCGGAAAAATAAAGTTCCAGCTGTTTTCATTGAAAGTACGATCAATCCAAAATTACTTCAGCAATTGGCCAGGGATAATAATATCGTAATAGGAGGTCAATTATATGCCGACTCAATTGGTGATATAGATAGTCCGGCACCCTCTTACTACGATATGTTGAAGCATAATACGATCACGATTGTTGGGGCATTGAATCGTGTTGCTGATTCAGCCACTGAAACTGAGCAACCCAACAGAGCTGCTAAAAATTTAATGCTTTTTTTAGTAATCGGAGTTCTTTTCCTGGGCGGTTTTATTATTGTTTTTAAAAAATTAAACAAATAGATCATGTCCGAATCCACTATTTCTGTAAAAGGCCTTTCCGTTTCTTATGACAAGAAACGGGTTTTAACTAATATTTATCTGGAAATAAACGCAGGCGAAATATATGGCGTTATCGGTCCAAACGGAGCTGGAAAATCGACACTCTTTAAAGCTATATTGGGATTGATCGAAATAAATACAGGGACTATTCTGGTTAATAATAAACCAATCCAAAGCCAGCGAAAAAAAGTGGTCTACGTCCCTCAAAAAACAGATGTGGACTGGAATTTTCCGGCTACCGTATTTGATATCGTTTTAATGGGTAGGTATCCGCACAAAAAAATATTAAGCCGCATCAACAAAATGGATCGAGATATTACTATGAATGCTTTGAAAGAAGTAGGAATGGAGCATTTTAAAAACCGGCAAATTGGTGAACTGTCCGGAGGGCAGCAACAACGTGTCTTTGTAGCTCGTGCTTTGTGCCAGGAAGCTGATATTTTTTTACTTGACGAACCATTTGTAGGTGTTGACATCACTACAGAAGAAAAGATTATTCAAATCCTGAAAAAGCTCGCTGATGAAGGGAAAACACTTTTTGTTGTTCACCATGATTTATCTTCTGTAGAGCGTTATTTTGATAATGTAATACTGCTCAACCAACGATTAATTGCTTACGGAAAAACCGAAACAACTTTCACAAAAAACAATATTGCGAAAGCTTATGGAGGGCAACTTCCTATTCTTCACAAAACAGGTATGATCGAATAAGATTAAAAACTTTTTTTAACACCCCCTATTGAAAATGCCTTCCTGAAATTAATCAAGAAGGCATTCTTTTTCATAAGATTATATTTGAAATTGACTCTTTAAAAATCGATATTTAATTACTAAATTAAACGAAACAAAGCCTCACTTCTTAAGCTTTTGATTGCTCCAGATTATTTAAACATTAAATTCAAACCTAAACGCAAATTAGCATTTCGACTGTCATAAGGTTTGAATGATGAAATCAAATTATCAGTTACTGCAAAGATTTGAACAGGTCCAAGTTTTACTATGGCATTCAGTCCTAAGTTGTCATAAGTTTTATTACGAATCGCATAAGTTGCACCAATAGAAAGCATCTTTCCAAAATTAGCTCGAGCACTTGCCGCAAAGGCCGGATATACTTTTCCACGATATAACTCTGTATAAAATAAACCTCCAAAAGTCCATAACTTTCCTACGTCATAACTGGCACTCAAATATACTTTGGTAGGCAGCATGGTAGAATAATTTTTGTAGGATTTTTTAAAGTCCAAAACTTCTCCTATCGAATCTAATGCCCCTTCGAAAGAAATAGAATCATCACGAATGATCCCGGAAACATCTACCCCTTCATACTTATAAGTACCCTGGCTGTGATAATTTATCGTATTACTTTTCCAGCTAATAAACCCCAAATCAATTATGCTAGCGGAAATGTCAATATTTTTGAACCTAAAACTAGCGCCAAGGTCTATTGCTGTTCCAAGATTTGAGGCAAATACATCATTAAAAGAAACCTTGCCAAAATCTATTTCAAAATCTTCGCTTCCGTCATAAACAAAAAAGGAAGAGGTGTTAATCAGGTAATCCGTATTGAAAGTCAATTGATAAATATCCGGATCGGTATAAACTTCTGCCTTGGTTTTCTCCGTTGACAAATCACCAATTCCCGTCAAAATCTTAAGCCTTGCTCCAGCTGAAACATTTAAAATTTTCGCTGCTACACCAATTCCAAATTCATTGTAAGCAAATGCGTGAACATCCGGTCCAATGCTTATCGTTTGACCAACGAACTGCGAATTGCCGTTCCAGGCAAGTTGAACAAGTTCTTTCGGGTAATCCATAAAAGCGTTAAACTTAATTGCATGATTGAAGCTCAATTTTAGATTTTTAACACCAATTGAAAAACTAAAAGTTTCTGTTTCAACGGATGTGAACAACTGGTTTTGATCCCCCATCTGATCTATTACCGCTCCGATATCCAAAACGTTTTCACCATTCTTGGTTACGACAAAGTCATTATAGGTTGCACCAGTATGAGAAATATTATAATAAGTACTAGGCAGTGAAAAGTGAATCTTTGACTGTGCAGTATAAGCAGGGTTAGTTTTACTGGATTGCCAGATATCAGTCATAAAATGAATCCCTAGTTCTTGCTGTGCAAAAACGGAACTGGTAAACAGGGGTAATAAAAATAAAGGTATAAGTTTTCTCAACATTTCAATTTACGCATTTTGATGATGAAATTTTTGCGTTAAAACATTCAAATCATTCCTTTTCAGAATTGCTTTGAAACATTATCCACTAACTCCAATTTTCATACCCATTCTAATTTTCACTTCCTGAGTGGATAAAATTTTAACTATGGTTTCTCCATTATTTACAGTAGAAAAAGAGCTGCGCATAAAGAGCTGTTTTGCCGATTTTATTTTGTCAAATCGCGCTCCTTCGAAAGTCGTAAAAGTGGTTTTTTCTGAAATAGCGGTAGGTAATCCGGCACCATCGACAGGAGCGGCTTCTAACAAAACAACATTTGGGGTAAACAATGAATCCAGCACCGTTCCATTCGCATCAGCAAAAAAGAGCTGAAGTCCGACATCCAAAGGAATTCCATTTTCTGAAATGATTTTAAACTCCACATCGTCATAATTTTCATAAGTCTCGAAATTGATCCCAAAAGTATCTCTCGCTTCAAAACCACTTGCTGAGCCATACATCGGCAATTCCACTTCCACCTGAACTGTCATTTCGCTGGAGTCTGTCATAAATCCACGAATAGCTGCATTGTTATCCGGATTAGCCACAGCATCAAAGTCATAATAAATTGCTACCGGACCCGCTCCTAAAACCTCATCAATATTAGAGTTGTCTTTATTGAAATCGAAATAGGTGTACTTGGTTTCTCCAACTTCACTCAATGAAGGATAATCAACAACTATACTATCCAGATTGGCCACTTTCACTTGTTATAGGTATAATGTCACCGTCTACGGTCAAAACTTCCAAAACCTGTGCTTTAGATCGCACAGGAAATCCAAATGAGTTTTTAACGATCAAATTGATCTTAGGATCAGCGAAGTAGATATCTCCACGCGTCCAGTTGTTAAAAAAGTCGATGACAATGGTATCTGGTTCAAGTTCATAAATATCATTGCCCAAATAACCTTCTACATAAGAAGTTTGAAAATCATCTATTTTTATTGCAAAAATATCTAGTGTATCATATGAATTGCTATTCTGACGATATGCATGATATTGTATTTCAATGTTATTATTTACTGGAGTAATTTTATACCCAGTCAAATCAAATGGTCCCACACCAAAATTTATAAAATCGAAAGTATCAGATGTTGTATTGTAGGTTTTGGTATGTGTAAAAGGAAGCCCGTTATAAGTTACACCGGGTAGCGTAACTGTAAGAATTGTTGTTCCGTTTTCACGTATTGTATCTCGAAAGAGATAATCAAAAGTTCCACTTTTTAATATGGCATAATCAACATCAAGACTACTTGGTAATGATCCTGGAATAATATTGGAAATTGTATCAAAAATTGGAAGAGGCAAACCAAAGTAAGGCCCCAAAGAAGCAAATATGTCTGTACTCGACCTCCCCGCCACATCTCCTTTATAAAAAAGGGTAATCAGATCATCTGGCCCGATCTGTACATAAGTGTCTTCGTCAAATTTGTTGAGGATATCCTGAAATGATGTTTTTGCTGTAAAAAGTGGAATAGCAAACTCGGCATCGTAATTCACCACTTTAAGATCATCAAAAGTATCTAACTTTCGACAAGATGCAAATACCAAAACCCCCAGAATCAACCCACTGATTGCTATTTTTAAAATTCGCTTTTCCATTGATTTACTATTGAATTTAGAATTTAATAACCTTAAAGAAATAAGCTTTATTATCAGTTTTTCTGAAATACCGAACTTTAACAGCTATTTAACTTCGCCAGTTAAAGCCCAATAACTTTAGTTACGACCATTAGAGTGGAAATGGGAGGTACATATGAGTGCAAATTGGTAAAATGTCAGCAAACTGTCATTAGAAATTACACTGTTTAGTGACAATCTTTCAAACGATCTGCAAATTTCGCACTAAAAATCAGATATTACAAATCTTTGGTTATATTTCAAACTCCTGTCCCAGTTTTGGGATCTCAACATTTGGAAATCCATTTTTGTTTAAAAGCGAGGTAAAGCTTTGTTGACGATCTATTTCTCCATGCACTAAAAACAATTTTTTCAAACCACTTTTTTGATTATTAATAAAATCTAAAATTTCATGGCGGTCAGCATGTGCTGAAAAGGAATCCATAGTTTCAATGGCTGCTCGCACAACTTTCACCTCACCAAATAGCTTGAGTGTCTTGACTCCATTACGCAACATACCACCTGCGGTGTCAGGAGAGCAATAACCAACAATGAGAATGGTGTTTTTGGATTGATCGATACTGTTAGAAAGGTGATGCCTGACCCTTCCTGCATTCATCATCCCTGAGGAACTAATAATAATACAAGGGTCTTCACTATTATTTAAAGACTTCGAAGCGTCAACAGAATGGATGTAAGTCAATGAATTAAAACCAAACGGATCGTCATCAGTAAGCATGTATTCGTTCAAATTATTATCAAAGCATTCCGGGTGTGCACCAAAAACCGTAGTGGCATTCACAGCAAGCGGACTGTCCACATAAACCGGTATTTTAGGTAGTTTTCCGGCAGATTCCAGTTGATCGAGCATATAAACGATTTCCTGCGTTCGTCCAACGCTAAATGCCGGAATGATCAATTTCCCTCTTTTTTCAACACAAGTTTTCTTAATAATATCCAGAAATTTTCCCGTCTCGGCCGGAGCACTTTCATGGTCTTTATCTCCATAAGTGGATTCACAAATTAAATATTCCACTTCAGGCAAAGGAATTGGATCGCGAAGTATGGGGCGATTCGGTCGACCAATATCACCGGTAAATCCAAACATGATTTCGCGATCACCTTCTTTGATTTTTAAGGTAACACTTGCGCTACCCAAAATATGCCCGGCGTCTTTGAACAACACTTGAACAGCTGGATTTACGTTGTACCATTTATTGTATGCCGCTCCGGTAAAAAGTTGCATGGTTTCCGTTACATCTTCAGTGGTATAAAGGGGGGTTCTAGTTCTTTTATTCTTTCTCTTCTTCTTTGCATGTTTCTCGTTGTAATAT
Organism: uncultured Saprospiraceae bacterium; assembly: GCA_963793295.1. Taxonomy (GTDB): domain Bacteria; phylum Bacteroidota; class Bacteroidia; order Chitinophagales; family Saprospiraceae; genus JAHDHW01. The sequence continues at coordinate 65,925 of CAWBZX010000037.1, forward strand.
TGTGCATCACGCTCCTGGATTTTTGCACTGTCGAGCAGCATTATGGCACAAAGACTACGCGTCGCATGTGTACAAATTATATCACCGCGAAAACCATCTTTCACCAATTTGGGGATGCGCCCGCTATGGTCAATATGTGCATGAGAAAGGATCAAACAATCAATCATCGTAGGATCAAAATACCAGGAACGATTGAAATCTTCCATTTTCTTATTATTTCCCTGGTACAATCCGCAATCCATCAAAATGGTATATCCGCTGTCAAGGGTGATCAGGTGTGCGCTTCCAGTGACTTCCCGTGCGGCTCCGCAAAATTTTACCTTCATAGGTTAGTTTTAGGTTTTTTAAAATCTGTAAAAGCGAATATAAACAAAAGAAAAGGCTGTCCAAAAAGAGTTGGCTCCTATTTTTGAAAAACCTTGTTATCCAAAGATCTAAGTAATTTTGTTTCTCTGCAGGAATGCCTGACATTTGGTCTTCAAACTTTTTTAGTTCAAATATATTTAGAGCTTGCTTTGATCAAACCCCAACCTTCACGCTAATAAACCACAATTCTTTTAATCGTTCCAGGTTTGCCTTCCTGTTGAATGGTGAGAAAATAAATGCCGGGGTATTGCGGAGCTTTTAAGCTAATTTGATTCAAAGCAGGGGTCAAAACTTCATCCTGAATTAAGCTGCCAAGAGTGTTATAAAGATCAATTTTTAAGCGATTTGAACAGTTTTTAAGTTCTATTTTTAAACCCGAACCTTGCTCCACAGGATTAGGTGAAATAATGACTTCAGGATTTTCTGCAAACGTAACTCCTGTGTTGAAACTCACCAAAAAGCCATGCGTGGCAATACATCCGTTAGAATCGGTTATCGAAACCACATAAACCTCGGGAGCCAAGTTTTCAATCAGTGCAGAGGTATCACCTGTACTCCAATCTATTTGAAAAGGAGGCGTGCCACCCGTAATATTAAAAATTTCAATGGAGCCATCAGTTGAATTATTTGTACTGGCATTGATGATATCACCAAATACAGAAATCGCCTCCGGTTCTTCTATAAAAACACTGTCTACCAGTTCGCAATTATTTCCATCGAAAACCGTGACCTCCTGCCAGCCGCCTGAAAGATTATTGGCTTCATCTCCGATTGCTCCGCTGCTCCAACTGATAAAATAATCCGGAATTCCTCCTTGAATTGTCAAAGAAGCATTGCCGTCATTGCCATCCGGGCAAGTCACTTCCTGAGTGGTAAATGAGACTGACATGGAATCAGTCTGTTCTATCTCAAAATCTATCGTTTCACTGCAATCATTGGCATCGGTAATCGTCAATGAATAATTGCCCGCAGCGAGGCTGTCCGTACCGGTCCCTGTTGTCATTCCATTATCCCACTGCGTAGTAAAAGGAGCCTGGCCATTATAGGAAAAACCAACAGAGCCGCTATTTTCGCCAAAGCACGCTGCATCCGTCAAATTGTCAATCGACAAAAAAGTGAACGCAGCTTCATAAGCCCCAATATCCACCGTTCCATTGATGATTCGGTCATTGCCTGCCAAGTCAATCGAATCCGCAACATAAGCATTATCTCCTGCGTCAATCGCGGGAGAGCAAGCCAATAATGAAAAGTCCATATTTGCGGTATCTTTAAAAAGTGGGTCTTGATTGTAAATCATGGCATTATTACATTCGACAAGAGCTGTGCCCCAAGGATATAAATAAATACCTCCCAAACAAGAATCGAACGCAGTAAGACAATTATTTAAAAAGACTTCAGTATAAGCAACTCCTATATTATCCCCATTTCCAGCAGTATTATCCAAAAAAATAGAATTATTAAAATAAACAGCGTTTGGACTTGAATTCACTGTCGTACTAAAAACCCCTCCAGATTCCACTGCTGAATTGGAATAAAAGGTACAATTGTTAAAATTTATATTTATCGGATCTTGCCCGGCAAAATGTACATAAACACAGGCCCCTGACTGGGTTGTTATATTTCCTGCAAAAATGCAATTGTTTGCTTCTTTAAAAGGGCCCCAGATTGCTCCGCCCCCTCCACTACTTGCGTTATTATACAGAAAAATACAGGATTTTAATAAAATATTAGGATTTGTAAAATTAAAAAAAATGGCTCCACCTTCCACAGCATTATTTCTTATAAATTGATTATTAAAAAGCCTTATAGAATAATCATTATTCCAGGATTCAATTAAAAAAAGTGCTCCCCCTTCTAGTGAATTATTCTCCTCAAAATAACAATTCTCAATTGTAAAAGTACTGGTATCCTGAATCTCATGATGAAGGCTTATAGCTCCACCATCAAAAGTTGTACTATTGTATGAAAAAGATGAATTCGTGATATGAATGGGGTTAGTTCCGTAGGTATTAAGGATATATATTGCTCCACCGCGTATAGCGTTATTATATTCAAAAATGCAATTATTTATTTCATTTATAAAGTTCGCATTTCCACCACCAAATTTACTGATACCTCCGCCGAGGGCAGCCGTATTATAATAAAATTGACAATTATTAAAAAGAGCATTCATCGAACCGGTATAGGTATTCATTAAATAAACCCCGCCACCATTATACGCTGCATAATTATTTTGAAAGATACAATTATTGATGGTCATCACTGTAGGTCCATCCTGTCCTTTTAGATAAAATCCACCACCACTTTTTTTAGGTCCAGTAGAGGGATCTAGCGGAATGCTGCTATTAGCATTTCCGCCTTCGATGGTAAATCCGTCCAGTTTGGTATTGCTACCAGTGTCAATGGCATAAAGTACAGTAAAGGAATTATCTGATATTGATCCTGACCCAATATCACCGCTTAAAATGGTTTTATTTTGCTCCCAGTCTCGTTGATCGACTATTTGTCTCATTTCCTGCAAATCCTCCAATTAAAGCTACATTGCTTGGCAGCTGGAAATAGATTTCGCGGTTGTTATCGTCTGTCGGATAATAGGTTCCTTTTGCTACCCAGATTTCATTGCCTTGGGGAGTGGCGCTCAATGCATCCTGCAAATCGGTATAGGCATTGGCCCAATCAGCACCGGTATTTTGTCCGGAAACAGCGCTGGAATCCACGTAAATAACTTGTGAAAAAGAAAAAATGGGGAATAAGTAAAAAAGGAGAATAGATATGTTTTTCATTTGGGGATCGTTTTGTTAAAAGTAATATAACAAAATAATTTCAAAACATAGCTGAACGCCTTGTCTTTATTGACTTCAATAAAAAAAGCGGCTCCCTTTTTTTAAAGAAAACCACTTAAAATGTCTTTTGAATTATTTAAAAAAGAGACCTGATCACCTGATTTTCATTCCGCCATAATTTACCCGAGCTTTAATGAGGCTTGCGCTTTTGCTTCCTTTGTGCGCTTGAACTTCATGAGAAGAGCCTTTTTCCTTTTCATAAGTTACTTGCATTTCGCCGGGATACTTAACATCCGCATATTGGGTAGCGATGTCAATTGCATAGTTAGCACCTTCTTCAACTGTAATTTTAAACTCGGTGTACCTCCCATCCATTCGTAATGAAGTGAAACTTTTCAAAAGCGTACCAATAACTACATTACCGTATTCTAAAGAAAATATTCCTTCTCCCTTCAGGGTTTCCACTTCAAAATCGCTGTATTTAGAGTTAGCATTTATCAGGTTGATCTTGTTTATTTCAAAATTATCATACTTCCCTTCGTTCTTCAGTTCCTGAAGATTACCTAAACGGTAGGTATCATATTTTGAAGAACTATTCACATCACTAGCTTCATCGATATAAACCTTTGAATACTTACTGATTACATCAACGTTCGCAGCTTGATTGATATTGATTTTTCCATATTTAACATCAATGACGGCGTTCCCGACTTTCACGATCGTTCCGTTTCCATACCCTAAAGTAACCTTACAATCGTTATTGACGCCATCCATTACTAAATCACCGTACTTAACATCAATGACTGCTTTTCCATCGATTTCAGCAACTTTTGAATGTCCATATTTATTGGACAGATTCAGGTTACAACTTTTGGGCATATGCACGACGTAGTCAATTTTGAACTGCCCTTTGCCGTCACCCCAGTAACTTTTTTTGCTCGATTCTATTGTTGTTTCTGCAATTACATAATCTGATCCATTATCAAAATTGATTTTTATTCTTTCAAAGATATCATCTGCATCAGATTGGTTGCGGGCATCCACTGTGATCGTAACATCGATTTTCACTTTGTTCTGGCTCCAGGTTTTCAGATCAACCTTTCCATATCTGTTAGAAAGAGTGACATCGCCATTGGCGCTGATACTAAATTCTTGAGTGATATTTTTAGTAAATTCTGTTTTCCAAGCCGGCAAATTCGTGGCCTTTGCCGGACTATATATTCCGCTGGTAAAAAGCAGCAGTAATATTCCTATTTTATATTTCAATTGAATCATCTTTTTTCGTTTTTAAATTTTCTTGATTAGTAGATTGAATTCGTTCCAACACTCTTTCGAGGATTGAAAGCTTTGTTCGATAATTGGTAATCATCGCATTGATAATCTGCTCTTGTTTTTCTCTGGGCGCTTCAGCAAGCTCTTTTTGCAGCTCTTCATAATTTTTATCCAATTGCTTCAAATCTTCACTGATTCCAGCATCATGGTTATAATTTGCCAATTGAGCTACCTTAGCATTTACTTCCTTTTGATAATATTGCTCTGCTTCGAAATATTCAGGAAATAATTCTTCAAACGCGACTGCTTTAGAAGTTTGATTGTCCATATTTCGGCCAATAAAAACGCCAGCACTAATTAAAATTACTGCAGCAGCAGCAGCGCGGGTATAGCGCCAAAGCGAAATGCGCCGGGCAGATTTCTTACTCTTTTGATCCAGATGCTGATCAATGGCCAGCCAAATATTTTTTGGAGCTTGTCTATCATCAAATTCCGAACGGTTTTCTTTGATAAATTTTTCCAGATTATCGCTCATCACCTTTAATTAAATAGTTTTATAAAAAAGCCTCAATTCGTATTCTAATCATTCCCAACCTGAGGCCATTGGCTGTGATAATAATTCTCTTAGTTTTTTGCGTGCTCGGCTGTATTGTGATTTTGAAGTTTGTTCCGAAACGTTCAGAATTTCAGCTATTTCTTTATGGTCATAACCTTCCATCTGATAAAGCGAAAACACCACTCTGTAGCCATCCGGCAATTGAAAAAGTGCATCTTTGACGGCCTGGACGTTTAACTTAGGTTCTTCTTCGGATTGAGGGTCTTCCTGATCACCCATCCTTTCATTTATTTCTTCAAAATAAAGCCTGCGCTTTTTTAAAAAATTAATGCAATTATTGACAACAATTCTTTTAATCCATGCACCAATTGTCGACTGAAACCGAAAGGTATCCAGTTTTGTAAAAACGTCGATAAATGAGTTTTGGAGGATATCCTCTGCGTCCGCTTCGTTTTTCACCATACGCAAACAAATGTTGAACATTGCTTTTGAATAAAGCTGGTATAATTCAAATTGTGCCTGTCGCCGGCCTTTTTTACAATCTTCAACTAAATCCCGGTGTTTGTCAGTGTATTCCAATTACGTTAATTCGTTTGATAAAAAAGACAGCCTTTGTTGGAAAGGGTTGCATATCGCAACTAAAATACGGAAAAAGGTTTTAAGTGGATTAAAAGATGTGGATAAAGAGATAAGAGGTAACATTTAAGCCATGGCCTTAACTTGCTAAATAATAAAAGCCTTTTCAAACGATACTCTGAAAAGGCTTCCGAAACTTTAAAACAGGTTTTGAAATCAATTCTTAGGATCGATCACATCTGGCCCGTAGTCTTTGTATTGTACTCTTACCGGCGCATCGATTTTTAAAATTTCAATTTCCGTTCGCCGGTTGAATTGGTGTTCGGCTTCGGAGCATTTTACACTATCGTCACATTCGTTCCGCAATTGAGTTTCTCCATATCCAACGGCTACAATCCGATCCTCTTCGATACCTCTGGCAACAAGATATTCTTTTGCTGAATCCGCTCTTTTTTGGGAAAGCTTTTGATTGTACGGGGAACTTCCGCGCGAATCAGTATGCGAACTCAGCTCTATTCGCATGCTCGGATAATTACTTAAAACGGTATACAAGTCATCTAATTCATGTGCCGCTCCCTGGCGAATAAAGGACTTATCAAAATCATAATAAATATTATTCAAAACGATAACGGAGCCCTCAGAAAGCATGGTTGAAGTAGTTGGAGAAAGCCTGATTTCCTTAGACAATGGATTTGTAGAATTCAGATTGTTGATCGCAACAGAACTATTGAAAAAATTCTCTTTTATCCCAATAACGGTGTAATCACAACCCACTTGCAAACAAATATTAAATGCGCCTTTATCATCTGTTAAGAATACCTCATCTTTGTTTTCACAACTGCTTTTAACGCGAATCACCGCGTTTGGAATAAAACCATCATCTGCTTCATTTTTAACGACACCACTCAGATTGGAGCAGAAGGATTTTTCCATTGGAACAGAGATCACCGCTTCGCTTTCATTGCCAATGGTCGAATGAACCAATTCGGTACTTTTATAACCTTCTTTTGTAACTAAAAGCAAATACCTTCTTTCGCCTAAAAAATCATATTTGGCTTCTCCTTTCTTGTCTGCGTACAAATCAGGATTATTTAAAGAACCTGCATCCTTTCTGATCAATTTGAAAACCAACTCGGTTGACCCTTCTTCAGCAGGCATTAAAACCCCTTCGAATAGATCATCTTCACTGCTAACAAAGCCTTCGGTAGTTTTTTCAAAAACCCGGATCTCAGCTCCATCAATCGCATTTTTTGACTTAGAATCAAAAACTTTCAAAGTTGCCGAAAGGATTGACGGAGTTGTCCTACCCCAAATACCGTCAGCCGCTTCAAACATGTAAATATCATCTTTTCCCGTTCCGCCATCTCTGGAAGATGCAAAATAACCTTTCGTGCCTTCAGGGTTGAGAATTAATCCCAGGTCATCAGCTGGAGAGTTAAACGGTTGTCCAAGATTAGTTACCTGCCCCCATTTCCGGCCACTGATATCGATCATAAACAAATCAAGTCCTCCAGCTCCCTGGTATCCGTTGGAAGAGAAAAACAAATTACCGCTGCTGTGCATAAAAGGGAACAATTCATTTTTTTCTGTATTAATATCTTTTCCGAGGTTGATCGGTTTACCCCAGCCATTTTCACTTTTTTCAACAAAATACAGATCCATACCACCAAACCCTCCTGGCATATTTGAAGTAAAATATAATTTTCGCCCATCTGCTGATAAGGTCGGATGTGCACAATCGTACTCATCAGAACTAAAGGGTAACTCTTTCACATGTCCCCAATCTTGAGTTCCTTTTCTGGCTTCATAAATCTTTAGATGAGCGACCCCTTTTGTATTTTCGTCCTGAACTAAATTATTTATATTATTGCTTGTAAAATATAGAACCTTTCCTTCCCGATCAAAGGTAACCGGGCCTTCATGCTGGGTTGTATTCAAATGGACTAAAAACTCCCGTGGTTCCAATGGCAAACCATTTCCATCCAAATCAGCGTAAAAAAGCTCGAAATAAGTCTCTTTGATCTTCCTGTCTTTTTTCCCTTGTTTGTTTTGAGAAGTCACAAACACAATCCCGTTTTGGTAATAGGCAGGAGAAAATTCCAGGTTGGAAGTATTGACTTTTTTTGCGTTGACTACTTGTACTTCGCTGCCTTTTTCGTAAAGTTTATTAGCTGCTTTAGTTTTTGAACTCTCTTGTGCATTTGTATTAACTGTGATACAAAAAAGAGATAAAGCAGGAAATAGGAATTTGAGGAATTTCATTTTCAAAAAGTTTAATACGGTTTTTATGATCCATCTAAAATCTGTGCCACCATCAATAAACGAAATTAAAGGATGATTTTATTTTGTATTGTTTACTTTAATAAATTTGTCAAAAGAAACGAGGATTAATTACATCTTTACTCTGAGCACTTTTCAAACAATAACGAATCACTCCTTCAATGCTACCGCTGCTGTAATCCTTAACTTCTGACAAAGTAACATCGTAGGAAAATCCTAAAAGCAACTGCTCAGTTGCTTGAAAAGCAAACAAAAAGTCAATGGACTCCCCTCCTCCATTCGGGGCAGACCCTCCGGTACGATAGGTAAGTCCTAAAGTGAGTTTGTCGATCAAAATCGTGTTAAGATTTATGTCTGCAGCGAACGGGGTGTTTTGAGCGTATTTCAACAAAACCTGAGGTTGCAGTTTTGCATTTTTACCTACTTTCCATAACAATCCAGTCATAAAATAAATATGCGGAACTTCTTTTCCTAATACACCGGAAAAGCTGTTGAAATCAATACTGTTTTCCAAAAACCGAGGGACCGAAAACCCGATATAAAACTTATCTGAACTATAATATAATCCAGCACCAAAATTTGGGACATAGGTACTTTGATCACCAATCGGAATTCCTCCATCTGATGAAATAGATTGCGTGGCTACCAACCTTGAATCCGCATAATTGTTTCCAATATATCGTACCGAAGCTTGAATCCCCATCCCCAAATACCCTTTGCCAATGGGAATCCGATAAGCATAATTTCCTTCAAGCGTCAATTTTTCTGATATTCCTATCGTGGTTCGATTTATATTAAAACCAATCCCAACCCGCTTATTTAAAATCGGTGTATCAAAACTTAACAATTGTGTTTTTGGCGCTCCTTCCAGGCCAATCCATTGATTTCTATAAACTCCTGTAAAACAAGCCGCATCGTGGCTACCGGCGTATCCAGGATTCAAAGCCAATTTGTTGTACATAAACTGAGTGAACTGCGGCTCTTGCTGGCTAAAACAAAAGATGGTTGTCAATGAAAAAAGGCAGATTGTAATTGTTTTCTTCATGATAAATATTTTCAAATCGCTTTTGAAAAACATACTATTTCAAATTTGTCGTCATCAAATCGTTAAAAAAATATGGCCTTATTGCTATCGCTCCAAAACCAAAAACCCTGAAACGGGAGCTTGGTTATTATTAAATTTCACAACAAAATAATAGGTTCCAACTGGTAAGTCCTGTCCATCGAAAGTTCCTTTCCAGTCATTGAAATACGGGGAAGCATGAAAAACGACATCCCCCCACTGATTAAAAATGGACACTTCATTTTGAGGGTAATTACCAGTGGCAAAACAAGGCACTATAAAAGCGTCATTGACGCCATCATTATTTGGTGTAAAAATAGTTGGAGCAATACATCCTACATCATCTCCAATTCGAAGAAATACGGTAGCCTCAGAGCAAATAGCCTCACAAGCCTGACTACAAATCTGATAAGCGAACTCATCTGTTCCGGTGAAAGATGAATTTGCGGTGTATTCGAGTACTCCGTTTCCTAGGTTTTCAATTGTTCCGTTTGAAGGATTTAAAACGATATCTACATTAACTGGTCCATCAAGGAGATCGTTATTTAACACATTGAAATTGGCGCTGCTGGCATAGTTAACCGTAAATTCATCATCGATTGCTTCAGGAGCAAGTTCATATTCCACTTCAATTTCGTCAAAAGTTTCCCCACAGGCACCATTATCGAGTGTCCAGATGAACGAGTATATTCCGGTTTGTAGTCCTTGAGCTATTGTTTGCGGATCATTTACATCAACAAAAATTACCTCAGGATCATTTACTGACCAGGTACCTGTTCCACTTACAGGTATTGCTGCATTTAAAGTAGTCTCTCCATCGCCGCAACTTACAAAATCTTCCCCTGCAAATGCAATTTCGTCACTTTCCTGAACCGAAACGATAACTTCATCGGAAGAGAATTCACCGCAGCCGGTATTGCTCAGTGACCAGGTAAAAATATATTCATTATCAGCTTCAAGGCCAGTAATCATAGAATTTGGATCCGAAGGATTAACGATTATTACTCCCATCGCAGACTGAGCAGGCGTTTGCGTCCAAACACCGATTGCTCCAAAAGGAGAAAGTGTGGCATTCAGCAAAGTTGTCGTTTCATTACAAACATCGAAGTTTAAACCCGCTTCTGCTTCTTCGATATTTTCATCAACGATCACCGCGACTTCATCAAAATCGTAATCTACACATGCGCCATTTGATAATGACCAATTAAAAGTATAGGTATTTCCACCAGTGAGGCCTGATATCGTTGAAGTCGCAGAATTAGGATTCGCGATAATTACAGATGGTCCGGAAACCTGCGTCCACAATCCGGACCCGATTGTGGGAGGCGTTGCATCTAAGGCAACACTCATTTCATTACAAACCTGGATATCATCACCCGCAAAAGCCTGATTATTTGGAATTTCATTCATCGTTACCGTAGTAGGAACCGAAGATACTGCCGGGCATCCATTTAGTTCTACTACTACATAAAAGTCATAAACCCCTTCACTGTAATTTGAAAAATCAACAAGAGTAGTATTCAATGCCGTGGTTGGGCCACCAACCTGGATATTCAACTGAGCATTATACCAGGTATAGGATGCGCCGGGAATAGCATCTGCCGGAGAAACTGAAAGAATCAGGTTAGCTCCGGGATTATCAATACAAACCGGGCCGTTATCCGTGACAGATGGTGGATTTGGGGTTGGATTGACCATGACATTTATCGGTGCTGAAAAAGTTGATGGGCATCCTTCGACAATCACCTGAACGCTATAAGCCCCTTCATCATCTTCTGATGCATTGAATATTGCGGGATTATAAACTGAGGCTGAAAAACCGGTTGGCCCTGTCCAGGTATACAAAGCGCCAGGAATAAAATCGGTCAATAATTCGATCGTCGATCCTTCACAAACAGGAGCGTTACTAATCGCAATTGGTGTAGCTGGAATCGGATTGATATCAACAATGATATCCCCTGACAGATTGGATTCGCAACCGTCAACATTTACATTTACCTGATAAATTCCACTATTCAACGTTGTTACTGAAATTATGGTCAATGAAGGAGTTGTTGTCTCAATACTGCCTAAGGGCGTTTCCCAGGTATAAAGAACATTTGTCCCATTATAAGCTTGAGTTGTTAAAGTCAGGTTTTCTGTTTCACACAATTGTGAAGGGCCATTAATAGTAGGTGTAGCAGGAACATCAGATACATTAACCACCGTTGTCACAGGGAATGAACTACACCCGTTACTATTGGTCACTACGAGCATGTATGAACCGTTATCCGAAGCGGTTCCATTGGGAAGCGTCGGAATAACATCTGTTGAATTGAAACTATTAACTCCTGTCCATAAATAAGTATAGGTTCCATCATCCGGCGGAAAAATAGTTGCAATCAAATGAATATCATTTGCTCCAGTTACGCATGGTGCACCATCATTACTTAAAGCAGTGATAACAGGCAAAGCATTGACAGATACATCAGTGCTTCCGGAATTCGAACAACCCGTGGACGAAGTGACCGTCACCGAATATGTTCCAGCATTTGCAGGTGCCAAAGGGTTTTGAATAAATGAAGTAAATCCGGAAGGGCCAGACCAACTATATGTTGCCCCTGGTATCGTGTTTACCGAAAGTTGAACCTGATCCGAACTACAAACAGGACTGTCATTTGATGCCAGAACGGTTGGGATTGGTTCCACAAACACTTCAAAAGGATTAGATATTTCAGAATCACATCCATTTTTTGTTACAACGACACGCCAATCGCCTGCATCATCGGGAGTCACTCCATTGATCAATAAAGAATTTGTAGCGGTAACCTGTGTACTAAAATCAGGTGCTGTCCAGGTATAAAAATCGCCATCGACAATATTAGTAGCCAAGGTAATGTTCCCGCCTTCACAGGCTACACCAGATGAACTGATTATAGGTGTTGAAGGGGTAGCTGTAACATCCACTTCAGTTGTCACAGGACTGGAAGGACAGTTGTTTTCCGAAATCACTAAGGTATAGGTTCCATCATCTGCTAATGTTGCAATTATTGATGGAGGGTTTTGTAAAGTTGAAGTAAATCCGTTTGGCCCTGTCCAGGCATAAGTATAATTTGGTCCAGTTTCGGAAGTACCTAAAATAATGGTTTCCCCTTCACAAACGTCAATTACCGGATCATTTACCGTTGCAACGGGCCCCTGAGTCACATTTACTGTTTCAATATTTGAAGCTTGAGAGCTACAGCCATCGACCTCAACGATCACATAATAGGTAGTTGTTCCGGCTGGTAAAGGAGAAGGTATAGTTAAAATCGGAGTTGCAGTGGTAGAAATAAGCGAACCGGTCGGAAAAATTCCTTCATACCAATAATACGTAACAACTGTTCCGGAGTAGGTCTGAGAAGTTAATATAATTTCATCACTTGAACAAAGATCATTGCTGTTTACACTCATTATCGGAACGTCCGGCGAAGCATTTATGGAAACCTCAACGGTACCAATAGCAGTGCATCCGGTAATACCGGTAACCGTCACAGCGTAACTTCCGGAGTTGCTTGGATTAGCATTTGGGATTTGTGGATTTTGTTCAACAGAAACAAAACCATTCGGGCCATTCCATGAATAGGTAAAAATCACACCACCTGTTGCAGGAGGAGGATTTGCGAATAAAGATAGCGTGTCGTTTCCACACAAACCGATCGCGTAGGTTGGCAGGGGCAGTTCTGTTTCTACTTTTACTAAAGCAACGCAACTTGCCATGTTACCATAAATATCTGTTACTGTCAAAGTTACGGGAATGGTCATTCCTTGTTGATCACAAGTAAAGGAATCTGGCGTTACAGACATGCTTGCAATACCACAATTGTCATTACTCCCTCCATCCACTTCAGTGGGATCCAATATATAAGTTTCCAATCCTGATGGGTTTACAAAAATGGTCGTCGCCTGACAGAGTGCTTCCGGCGAAATATTATCTTCAACAGTTACCTCAAAGGAGCAAGTATCTGCATTCCCCGCTATATCTTCGACTATATAATACACCGTTGTTGTTCCGGCATCAAAGGTTTCGTTAGGCGCAATATTTGGTGAAGACATCTCAGTTGTTGGAATGACAGTCGCGCCATCAGCAAAATAGGAAGGTGTCGCATAATTATAAATTAACGCCATCACCAGGTTACTTACACCATCATTTGTACCGTCGGGAGTTCCCGGAGGAAAGTTTACACAGGATGGATTTATTCCATCGCTCGTTCCTCCAGGCGCAGGAGCAGCAAAATCAGTATTTGAAACAGCGGTGAAAGAAACATTGCCATCTGAAGCCCAGCTATTAAAAAGCGATACCGGGATTGTAATTGTGGTAACATTTATGGGCTGCCCTGGACATGTATCCATGGTAACCAATACATTGGGTTGTCCGACCTCCGTAGTTCCCAGATTTATATTATCTTCAGAAAATATAGTAAAATAAGCTTCCAAATCAGCTACATCCCCGGTTGTTGTAATTTCTAAAGTGACTGTTGAACCTACAGCGTTTGCTGAGGTTCCAGAGAAATTAATTATTTTATCATCGGCAACGTATTCTAAATAATCTGGTTCATAAGAAAAAGTCAATAAAGCTTCAGCAGGATTTATCGGTTCGACCAGATTATTAGTTTGAAATCCACAGTTATCAGAAATCGAAACCGGAAGCGGGAGGGTCACGTCAAGATTACAACTATCTTCTGTTCCCAATGCAACCGTAATGTCTGTCGGGCAAGTAATAACGGGTGCATCCACATCTTCAACATTTACGGTATAAACACAAGACGCCGTATTACCGGTACAGTCCGTAGCATAATAAGTTATAATATTCACACCAACGGGTAATACTTCAGTGACTGAGCTAATCGGGTCAACCAAAACAGCAATTGATCCATTGACACTATATTTAAAAACAAGGCTATCTGAACATTCATCTGAAATAATCGGAGCAGGTAAATCGTAGGTAGCTTCACACAATCCCGGGTCATTCGAAATGGTAGTATCTGAGGGACAATAATCAAAAACCGGCAAAGTATTATCAACAACATTAAAGGTGGCCGTTGTCAATGAAGCATTTCCACATAAATCGTACACTACAAAATCAACAGTTTTTGAGCGATAAACGCCCATAATCGGAGAAGGACAAAGGACCGGATCCAATCCTGCCGGCAAGGTTCCGGGATAGGTTAATGTATCATTGATATCATAAGATCCGGGTTCTGCGGCAAACCAGCGAAGCGCAGGATCAGCCGTACAATTGTCTGTTGCATCCGCATCTCCAAAATTAGCTGCCCAGGCAAAAAAAGCGTTTTCCGCATTTGTATCCGTATCACAATTATAATTTCCATCGATTGCTTCATTTACAAATAAAGGAGCAGAAACATCCTCTACAGTGATGAGCTGAACACCAGAAGCCGAATTCATACAGTCATCTTCAACCTGCCAGGTTCTTGTGATTGTATACGTATGAGGGCAATAACCGCTTGTCGTTATATCTGAGAAATAAATTATCGGATTAGCATCACAATTATCCATTATTGAAACAGGTGACCCGGTTACAACTAAATTCCCGGCATCAGCGCAATCGACCGTTATATCGGAAGGTAAAACAAAAGTCGGATCCGTATCATCAAAAACCGTTATCACCCTGCTCGCCATATTCGAATTTCCATAAATATCTGTAGCCGTCCAGGTCCAGGTAATGGTATAAGAATCATTACAAACTCCCGAAGTAATCACTTCATTAAAAGTAAGCATGGGTGCAGGGTCGCAATTATCTGTTGCAACAGGTGATTCAGGACTTGGCACTGCATCGCATTCAACGGTGATATCTCCTAAAATTCCAGCAATAACAGGTGGGATCGTATCTGAAAAATCAATGGTAAAAGTAAAAAGCGAATCGTTTCCCATATTGTCCACAGCAATATAGTTGATGGCTATTTGTTCTCCTGGAGGAATTGTATCTCCCTGGGAATAACCTCCGCTGATATTATCAAGATCAAAAAAGGTAATGATTTGTCCGTTGCCAGGATGAGCGGGCGCAACAGTTGGGGTTGAATTTCCCCATTCCAACTCAGCAACACAATCATTGTCTACGTATAGAATACTGGGACCAGTATATTCAAAAATAAAATGTTGCGCACTTAAAGTATGTTGAATACTAAAAAAGCAAAGAAGAACTACCCCTCTTAAAAAATTTGCTTTTTGTAAGCTGTTTTTCATATTTCTATCTGTTTAATGGACACGGAAATACCTATAAATGCACATCCTCATTTATGCTATTTCTCTTATAAAAAACGAATACTTTGAATTTTGCTTTGACTGAAATAATCAATGAGCCATTTTTTGAGGATTATCTTTTCATGATAAAGAGTCAAAAAATAAATGGGCGCGCTAAAAAACGGAAAAAGCAATACGTTTTTAAATAAAGCGCAGTTCTTAAAATAAGCTAAGGTAAAAGTGCTGGTTATTGTGTTCTTGGGACTCATCTCCTGATTCGGTTAATGGAAAGCTCCACGTATGTTTGGAGCTATGAAAATAAATCAAGGCGTAGCAAACTAAAACTATTTTCAGAGTTGCAAGGTCAGGCAGGAATTTTCTCTTAGTAATTATGCTTTTTAAGCAAAATGAGGATTAAATTAAATGTACAATTTCGAAATTTTTTTCGCACAAATTGTACAAATTATTTTGCGTCATTTCTTGGGTGTTCTGTTAAGAAAAATTTCTGTTTATCCTTCCATAATGCTTAACAAAATATAAATCTGAAAAGTAATTTCGCTATTCCCAAACCCTGTTATTTTTCAGACAATGGTCCGGAAAACACCTTTTACTTATTCAAAAGTAGTCAAACTTTTAAAATTTATCTTACTAATTCTAAAATTGTTTTTTGGTGGAAGCTACCGTCAATCCTTTTGTATCGTCTTATTTTACAAAGGGTTTACAAATTTTTTTAATATCAATGTTATTCTCATTCCTCCTCTGATTCCTCCTCTGATCCCTTTTCGGTCTCATCTTTTTCCTTCAATTTTTTATCTTCTACATTCTTATCCAGAAATTCATTGATTTTTTCGATAGGGAAGTTGGTAATAATCTCTCCAAACTCGTTGATTTTAATATCAAAACCTTCTAATTCTTTGTGAACCTCAGGTTTCCCTTTTTTAGGCTTTTTCTTTGGCATTTTTTTAAACTTTAATATAATCAAAAATCAGATTGCAAGGCATACCTCATCGAAGTAATTATAGGCTTTGTTCAATCTTTCATTTACTTCATCTTTTCCTAAAAGTGCAATCATTTTAAATAAATCAGGCCCTGACATGGAGCCGGAAAGCGCAATACGTAATATTGGAAAAACCTCCCCGAATTTCAACCCCGTTTCATTGATAAATTCTTTGATGACCATTTCAATGTTTTCAGCGGTATATTTTTCTATAACTTCCAATAATTCACTCAGCTTTTCAAATTGAAACCTTTGATCTGCCCGCCATCGTTTTCTAATCGTTTTTTCATCATAGGTTTTTACTGCTTCAAAAAAGTAATAACCTGTCTCCACAAAATCTGTCAACAAACTCACCCGCTCTTTCATCAAACCACAAAAGGCTGCAACATAATCCAATTCAACAGGATAGCCATTTTCAACCAACATTGGCTGGATCAATTCAGCCAATGTTTCATCAGCTGTTGCCATGATATATTGCTGATTAAACCATTTTGCTTTTTCAAAATCAAAGCGCGCACCTGACTTGCCAATTCTCTCTAATGAAAATGCTTTGCAAAGTTGATCTAATGAAAAAATCTCTTGTTCCGTTCCGGGGTTCCATCCCAAAAAAGCCAAAAAATTATTGACTGCTTCCGGCAAAAAACCAAACTCACGAAAGCCGGTAAAAGAATCTTCCGGAGTAGCTCCTTTCCATGATATTGGAAAAACAGGAATCCCCAATTTGTCACCATCACGCTTACTCAGTTTTCCTTTTCCGGTAGGTTTGAGTATCAAAGGCAAGTGAGCAAATTTTGGCATTTCATTTTCCCAGCCGAGATACCGATATAGCAAAACGTGATGCGCCGTGCTAGGCAGCCATTCCTCTCCCCTGATCACGTGGGATATTTTCATCAAATAATCATCTACGATGTTTGCCAAATGATAAGTCGGCATACCATCGCTTTTCAACATTACTTTGTCATCCAATTCATTACTTTGAAAAGTTACTTCACCCCGGATCAAATCGTTTATTACGACCAATTCATCAGCGGGCACTTTTAATCGTATTGTATAAGGTTCGCCACTTATGATCCTTTTTGTAGTCTCTTCCGGAGAAATAGTCAAACTATTTGTCATTGTGGTACGCGAAGCAGAACCGTATTTAAACGTTTTCCCTTCTGCTTCATCACTCGCTCTTTTCTCATTGAGTTCGTCAGCAGTATCAAAAGCATAATAAGCATGACCATTATCAATAAGTTGTTGTGCATATTTTATATAAAGTCCTTTTTCTTTCCGCTCTGATTGTCGGTAAGGTCCATAATCTCCTCCAGTTTCAGGACCTTCATCGGGTAGCAATCCGCACCATTTTAAAGATTCCATGATGTAGTCTTCCGCACCGGGAACGTACCGGGTCTGGTCTGTATCCTCGATCCGAACAATGAAAGTGCCTCCGGTCTGGCGAGCCAATAAAAAATTATATAATGCTGTTCGCATTCCTCCAATGTGAAGCGCTCCTGTCGGACTCGGGGCAAATCTTACTCTAACTGCTGTCATTGATGCTATAAAATATTTTTTACAAAAATTATTAAAATTAATTTAACGCCAAGCAGCATACTTGCACACGTAAGCGTTTTGGTAAAAGAAATTGAGAACAAGTTTTAATCCCTTACACAGTTCCTCTTTTTTTAAGGAACCCAAAGTTAAAGAATTTTAAAGAGGTTGTTGGTATTTTTGAACATATCACTGCGACTAATTATTTAAAACGACTCAGCGAATCCCAATGCTGTTTTGATCAACTAAAACAAGTCAAAGGAAAATCAAATATCCACAACTATGATTTTTTAATAATTGTTTTAGTTAATACAAGATGTACCTAGTAAAAACTCCTAAATTCATCCAAAATCTTTTTCCAAACTTTATTTGGAAGATTCCTTCTAGTGAAAAAATTGTTTACCTAACCTTTGATGATGGGCCTATCCCTGAAGTAACTCCCTGGGTGTTGAAAACATTGGCGCAATTTAACGCAAAAGCTACTTTTTTCTGCGTTGGCGAAAATGTAAAAAAACACCCTGAAACATTTCAAAGTGTTTTAGATCACGGGCATTCCGTTGGCAATCATACTTATAACCATCTCAATGGCTGGGCAACTGACAATATCCCTTATTTTCATAATGTTCGGCATTGTGCAAATTTGGTAAAGTCTGTTTTATTTCGACCTCCGTATGGACGGTTGATGCCTAAGCAGGCTCAGTTTCTTCAAAGGCATTATCGCATTATTATGTGGGATGTACTCAGTGGTGATTTTGATCCTAAAATATCGCAGGAGCAATGTCTGAATAATGTAAAAATAAAAACGAAACCCGGTTCGATTATCGTTTTTCATGACAGCTTGAAATCTTTTGAAAAACTTCAATTTGTTCTTCCAAAAGTACTTCAATACTTTATTGAAAAAGGGTATCGTTTTGAAGCACTTCAGTCAGAGGAAGAAGTGCAAAAATCAAGTTATAGCCGAACGGCGTAACTTCCCTATGGCAATGTTTAGTTAAATATAGAAATCAAAAGCCACTGTTTTAGGACAGTGGCTTTTTTTGTTAAAACATTAAACGGCTTTCATTTATGATCCGTCGGTTCTGCTTCTGAAATAACCAATGGAATTTTATCCCTGATTTCTCTTTTTAAGTGATCCTCCAGCAGGTCATACTTTTTTTGAAATTTTTGTTGTGCAGACTTCTCCCACAGTTCATTGTATGCTGCTTTTATTTCATTGTAAACTTCTAGATAGGCTTTATATGCCGTACCTCTGTCATTTTGGATAGAGACAACTGCTTTGGTTGGTGAGGAGGGTAGATCATCACTTTTGTGAGGATTCAGGATGAATTCCTTGGTTTGCGCTTTCAGTTCTTTAATACTTATATATTCTCCTTCTACCAGCAGATTATTCTCTGCATTTATTTTCACTGTCAAAACATTTTTCGGAGGAACTGGTGTGCTTATTATAGTATCTTTCCAGGGAGGAAGTTTTACCATGACCCCTTTATCCATTTCAATGGTTGTGGTCACTAGAAAAAAGATGAGTAATAAAAAAGCAATATCTGCCATTGAACCTGCATTGATTTGATTGTCAAATCGTCGTTTGCTGTTTGCCATAATCAATATTTTTTAAAAAAATGATGAAATGTAAAAATTGAACGACGACCAATAAATCTCAGGCAGTTTCTGTTTAAAAGATGATAACTTTTTTAGATTTGGCGTGTTATTCCTTTAAAATATTAACTTTTGAAGGAACAGAAGTTGTGAATAAACGGTTAATGAACGGTAGCTTCAATGCGAGAACTTTGTATTATTGGTCGAAAATTATGAATTTTTCATCCGCCTATTTTTACTTTCTCGCTTTAACTGTATAATTTAACTATCGATTAAATGAAAAAGATGAAAAATCCATTCAAAAAATATGCAAATGCGTTTTCTGATAATGCATTTTGGAAACGGATGCAGAAAATTGCGAAAAACGTTGGTCAAAAAACGGTATACACGATCTTGTTACTTTACTATGCTTTTACTAGAAAAGAAACACCGCATTGGGCAAAAAATATAATTATCGGAGTACTTGGTTATTTTCTGACACCTTTTGATGCCATCCCTGATCTGACACCGATTATCGGTTATACTGATGATATTGGAGTCCTTTCATTTGGATTGGTCACGATTGCCTGTTATGTCAATGAAGAAGTGCGGCTTAAAGCCCGAAATCGCCTCGAAAAATGGTGGGGAGAAATCGACGAGACCCAGATTGAAGAAGTAAATAACCAACTTTAAAATACCCTTCCCTTCTTGAAACACTAATCTTCAGGTATCTTATTATTTATCTTTCCTATCTGTTAAGTGTACCTGCATTTCTTGCTATTTATTTTATTTTTTTATACTATTGTATACAGTCGCCCCTCTTAAAATATTTTCCAAACGATCTCGAAGCTTAACCAATTTTTATATTGCCCATTTCAAATCGTTCTCATTGAATGATTGCGTTTCAAAATATTGGACTTACTTTGAGAAAACGAAAAAAATAGCATTGCTTTTTTTGATTATAATCAGTATTTGAACAAAACAAATTATTTCTGAACATACATTACAAACAACTACACGATGAAATACAAACCGCTCAATCCTGAGTTGTACCGGCTCAATCGACGACGCTTCACCAGCCAGATGAAACCAGATTCAATTGCCATTTTTCACTCCAATGCCCTGATGCCTCGCAATGGCGATCAATTTTTTCCATTTCGACAGAATTCAGCATTGTTGAGTTTAAGTGGTTTGGACCAAGAAGAAACTGTTCTCGTGTTGTTTCCTGACAGTGTAAAAGAAAATTTCCATGAAGTCGCTTTTATCAAAAAGACTACGGAAAGGATTGCCACCTATGAGGGACAAAAGTATACCAAAGAAGAAGCAAGAAAAATTTCAGGCATTCAAAAAGTTTTTTGGCTGGACGAGATGGATAAAGTTTTAAACGAACTTATTCTTTTATCAAAGCGCATTTATGTCAATTTGAATGAAAATGAATATTTCCATTCGGAAATTGATACCAACAATTTGCGACATACTAAAAAACTTCAGCAACGTTACCCGGCTCATAAATATCATCGCTCAGGCCCAATTCTTAAGAAGATGGCTATGATAAAATCTGAATATGAAATAGCCACTATTGATAAGGCTTGTGAAATAACAGAAAAAGCGTTCCGAGGAGTTTTGGAATTTGTAAAGCCCGGCGTAATGGAGTACGAGATTGAAGCCGAAATAATCCACGAATTTATCCGTAATCGTGCAAATGGCCATGCTTATTCCCCTATTATTGCTAGTGGAAAAAATACCTGCATTTTGCATTATACTGAAAACAATCAAATGTGCCAGGACGGCGATGTACTTTTAATGGACTTTGGAGCAGAATACGCAAATTACGCTGCAGACATGACTCGTGTCATTCCAATAAACGGACAATTTACTCCCCGTCAAAAATCCGTTTACAATGCAGTTTTGAAAGTGATGCAAGAGGCCACTCAAATGCTGGTACCCGGGACTATAATTGATGAATACCACAAGGAGGTTGGCAAAATGATGGAGAAAGAATTACTTCAACTAAAGCTCATCACCAAAACAGATATTAAAAATCAAAATCCGGATAAGCCTGCTTATAAAAAATATTTTATGCACGGAACTTCTCATCATCTTGGCCTTGATGTTCATGATTTGAGCAATCAATATGTTCCGATTCAGGCAGGAATGGTCTTTACTGTTGAGCCGGGGATTTATATTCCAGAAGAAAACATTGGTATCAGACTAGAAAACAATATCCTGGTTACTGATCATGAGCCAATAAATCTGATGGCTAGTATTCCGGTTGAAGTGGAACATATTGAAGAGTTGATGAATACCAGCATTTTAACTTAAAATTTAAATAGTCTTTAGTCATTTTTAATCTCAGCCCTCTTTGATAAAATACAAAGAGGGCTAGCTTTTTTAAAGCATTTATCTAAAATTTGCTTGCTTGCAAGATAACCCAACGGCAACTTCAAAAGAAAAAGGGTAAGATTTTAATGAAACCTTACCCTTTTAATCAAAATGACTTATTACATTATTCTTGATACCCCTGAACCAAAAGAGATACCTTGTTTTTTAAAACTTCGATAAATCCTTTTTCGATTCCAAAGGTAATTTTTTCACCATTTTCCTTCATCAATCTTACTTGACCTACTCCTAAAGCAGATACAATTGGAGCGTGATTGTTCAAAACTTCAAACTGACCACTTACTCCAGGTACTTTCACTGAAGTGATTTCACCTTCGAAGATTTCTTTATCAGGAGTTAAAACGGAAATATGCATATTCAAAATTTAATTCTGATAATTTTTTAATTGTTTGCTTCAGCAAGCATTTTCTTACCTGCTTCGATTACTTCATCAATACTACCTTTCAGGTTGAAAGCTGCTTCAGGATACTCATCAACTTCACCATCAAGGATCATATTGAATCCTCTGATCGTTTCTTCAATTGACACCAATACTCCTTTCAAACCTGTAAATTGCTCAGCAACGTGGAATGGCTGAGAAAGGAATCGCTGAACACGTCGAGCACGGTGTACAACCAGTTTATCTTCTTCAGAAAGTTCTTCCATACCTAGGATGGCAATGATATCCTGCAATTCATTATATCGCTGAAGAATATTTTTAACCTTTTCAGCTGTATTATAATGTTCATCACCAATAATCTGCCGGATCAAGAATTCGAGAAGTTGAATCCAAAGGATCCACCGCAGGATAAATACCCAAAGAAGCAATTTTACGACTTAATACCGTTGTTGCATCAAGGTGAGCAAAGGTTGTTGCAGGAGCAGGGTCAGTCAAGTCATCCGCAGGTACATAAACCGCCTGTACGGAAGTAATGGATCCTCTTTTGTTGAAGTAATTCGCTCTTGCATAATACCCATCTCAGTAGCCAATGTTGGTTGGTAACCTACCGCTGAAGGCATACGTCCAAGAAGGGCGGATACCTCAGAACCTGCCTGTGTAAAACGGAAAATATTATCAATAAAGAAAAGGATATCACTTCCACCAGTTGGATCACTTAAATCACCATCACGGTAATATTCTGCAATGGTCAATCCTGAAAGAGCAACCCGAGCACGTGCACCAGGAGGTTCATTCATCTGACCAAATACCAAGGTTGCTTTTGAACTTTCAAGTGCTTTCATATCCACTTTTGACAAATCCCATCCACCTTCTTCCATACTGTGCTTAAATTCTTCACCATATTTGATAACGTTGGATTCGATCATCTCTCGAAGCAAATCATTTCCTTCACGAGTTCGTTCACCAACACCAGCAAAAACAGAAATACCTTCATATCCTTTGGCAATATTATTGATCAACTCCATGATCAATACCGTTTTTCCTACACCAGCACCTCCAAATAGTCCAATTTTTCCACCTTTCGAGTAAGGCTCAATCAAATCAATTACTTTAATACCTGTATAAAGAATTTCGTTTCAGTCGATAGATCTTCATATCTAGGTGGCTTACGGTGAATTGGATAAGCATCATCACCTTTTGGTACTTCTCCAATACCATCAATAGCTTCACCAACTACGTTGAAAAGTCTTCCTTTAATGACATCACCAACAGGCATTGCAATAGGTTTACCTGTATCAATTACTTCCAATCCTCTTGTCAGACCATCTGTAGCATCCATGGCTATCGTTCTTACACTATCTTCTCCAAGGTGCTGTTGACACTCAAGTATCAACTCACCACCATCTTCTTTCTGAACAATAAGTGCATTTAAAATTTCTGGTAATTTAGCGTCAGCTCCAGAAAAACTAACATCTACTACAGGTCCGATTACTTGCTTTATACGACCGATATTTGCCATAATTTATATTCTAAATTTGTTGAATTCTAATAGGTTTCTGAAAAATCGCTGCAAAGATAATCCTTTTGAATAATAAACAAAACAAAATTTGGCCTTTAATTATCATAGTTTTGTCATCAAAGACTAATGGGTTTCTCCAGGTTTAATGTCCCCCTCCTTTTATAATTTCACTGGCATGAAAAATTGTGGGTAAAATAGCATCAAGACATTCCTGAACACCGTTTGTACTTCCAGGCAGGGTTACAATCATTGTTTCCTTTTTTGCTCCTGCAATCGCTGATGAAAACATAGCGACCGGTGTCCTCATTCCCCCATGGTCCCGCATAGCTTCTGCAACGCCTACCGCTTCCTTTTCGATAATTTCCTTGACAGCCTTTACCGTTACATCCCGAGGGCCTAATCCTGTTCCACCAGTTGTGAATACAAATTGAATTCCTTGTTCAATCCAATCATTGATTGCATTTTGGATAGCGGTTTTATTATCTGACACAATATGAAAGTCAGAAATTGTAGCGCCATATTCCTCCAACATTTCTCTAATCTTCGCCCCTGATTTGTCTTCCCTGTTACCTGAAGCAGTACTATCTGAGCAAACTAAAATCGCACAGGAATACGATTTTTTATAAAATCGTAACCGATCGGTCTTGCCACCGCTTTTGGATAAAAGTTTCGTGGAAGTTATTTCAATTTCTTTGTCCACCGGTTTCAGGAGATCATAAATTGTTAAAGCAGCAACGGAAACACCTGTCAATACTTCCATCTCGATTCCAGTCCGGGCAATCGATTTGCCCTCGCAATAAATCACTACGCCGTACTTACCATTTAAATCTTCCAGATTTTCCGGAGCGGTTCCACCTTCGAGATATTCATAGTGAATATTCATCGCATCAATGCTCACCGGGTGACAATGTGGAATCAGGTTATGCGTATTTTTCGCAGCAAGAAAACCTGCAGCTTTTGCTATATTGAGCAAATCTCCTTTAGGCAGCTGATCATTTTTTATCAATTCAACGGTTTTTGGCTGACATAAGACCACGCCCACCGCTTTTGCCTGACGAAGTGTGATTGTTTTTCGGGTAATATCGCGCATAGTATTTATTATGATTCTTTAACAAGTTCCCTGTTCTAAGTCATTCATAAAGAAAAATCAATGCTTTCTATGGTCGCTTTTCTTCTTTTTTTTAAACGACCACAGAATTAGTCAAAGAAGGTATTTAGTTTTGAAAGCTAAAATTAGGAAAAGGATTATAAAGCTTACTACTTTTGGATAATGAATTCCAATCCAATGGTAAGCATCCTCATGCCTGTTCGCAATTCTTCCCTTTATTTGGAGGAGTGCCTGCAGTCAATTATCCATCAAACAGAAAAACATTGGGAATTGTTAGCGGTTGACGACCATTCTTTTGATAATAGTTTTGATATTTTGGAAAAATATGCTGCAAAGGATACTCGAATTAAGGTTTTTAAAAATAAAGGAAAAGGAATTATCCATGCACTGCGGTTGGCTTTTGAAAATAGTAACGGTGAACTCCTATCCCGAATGGATTCTGATGATGTGATGAAGCCTCAAAAAATTGCGCTTTTAAAAAAACAATTACTCAAAAAAGGCACTAGCCACGTATGCACTGCTTTTGTGGAATATTTTTCTGATTCTCCTCTCGGTGATGGTTATCAAAAATACCAGAAATGGTTAAACGAATTGACTTCCAGCAATGAAAATTTTAATGACATTTATAAAGAGTGTGTAATCCCGTCGCCCTGCTGGATGGTCTTTCGGGAAGATCTTTTACGCTGCGGAGCTTTCGCTCCTGACATTTATCCGGAGGATTACGATTTGGTATTTCGTTTTTATAAAAATGGTTTAAAAGTCACCTCCGTAAAAGAACCTTTACATCGATGGAGAGACTATTCTGAGCGATCCTCTCGCACTGATCCCAATTATGCAGACCAAACCTTTTCAGATTTAAAGCTGAAATATTTCCTGGAATTGGATTATGATGAAAACCGTGAATTGGTACTTTGGGGCGCCGGGAAAAAAGGCAAATATCTCGCAAAGCATTTTCAATTAAATAATGTCCCCTTTCGATGGATTTCGAATAATGAGCGTAAAACCGGAAAGTCCATCTCAGATACTGTTTTGGAAGAATTTAATATTTTAAAAACCATCTCCAATCCTCAGATTATCATTTCCGTCGCCGCTCCCGATGACCAACAAGAAATTGAAAGCTTTCTGATAGCATCCAACCTTAAAATAGGAAAGCATTATTATTTCTTTTGTTGAATCATCTAATTGCGGGATTGGAACGGCAAAATACGTGGGCGAGGGTGACAGCTTCGAGTAGAGCATTTAGTTTGTCAAGAATTTTGCATACTTTTTTCGACTGAAATCGACGAAAGAGATTCATGAATGCCTTTATTTTAAAATAAAAAGAAATGAACTAAAAAGTATGCCGCCGGAGGTAAAAAAGAAACCGAAAGTCAATTCAATACTATAAATGTAATTCTCCTTTTCCTTACATTTACAATTCATCATTTTATTTTAATTTATGTATTGGAACGAGTTGGTAAGGGTCGCTTTGATCGGAACTGATCGGGCAAAACTTTCTCCTGAAATGCTGAAATACCTTGAAGAATTGGGCGTTGACACAACCAAGGATACCACTGAAGTTTTGCTCGAAGGCGCTTCTCTGCTTTCTCTGATCAACAAAACCCAGGGACAATTGGAGGATTGGAACGGTATACTCCCCACTCCTGCCAAGATCGATTCAACAAAACCATGCAGCCCAAAATCATCCAGCCATCTTTCCCTTATTCTCAATGGGACTTATGAACCAGCCCTTTCAGCCTTTTTAAGTCATCTGATCAACAACAAAAAATGTCTGCCTCCAGAAATGTTACCGGATCTGTTGGATCAGTGTCTGGCTAATCCCCAACTTTGGGAAAAACTAAGATTTACCATCGGTGAACGTGGAGTGTGGCTGATTCAGCAAAATCCAGAATGGTATGGGCTTACCGAAATCCCACAAAAAATTCATTGGGAAACCGGTATTAGCAATCAACGAATTGCCCTTTTAAAATATTTAAGAAAACAAGAGCCTGCGAAGGTAATTCCCCTCATCGAAACCACCTGGAAAGAAGACAGCTTAAAAGATCGTGTACACTTCATCGAAACGCTTGAAATCAATCTTTCAAAAAAGGACGAACCCTTTCTTGAAAATTGCCTGGATAATAATCGAAAAGAAATCAGAAAAGCTGCAGCAAATCTGCTCGCCTTATTACCGGAGTCCAATTTGGTCCAACGGATTTTTGATTGTTTGAAAGATCTAATGATTTTAAAATCTGGAGCTTTGAAAAAATCCAAATTGGAAGTTTCGCTTCCAGAGGACGATGTTGACGAACTAATCCGCGACGGAATCGATCCAAGTGATCAGTGGTTTAAAGGAGGACTCAAAGCGAGTCGTCTGGGACAGATGGTTGCTACCATCCCACCAAATCTTTGGGAATCTCATTTTGAAAAAGAAACGGAAGAAACGCTTCAATTATTTATCCGGTCCAATTGGTCCGAGTTGCTTTTGCAGGCGCTGACTGAAGCTACCTTTAAACATAAAAATGAAAACTGGATGCGGGCAATTACTTCCTTTTGGATCGAAAATCATGACCGGCAAAGGTGGGACAGTTTTAACCCCAAAAAAATATTGGAGGTTTTGCCCGCTAAATTATTCAACAATTTGGCCATCGAAAGTTTGAGTAGCAAGGACAACCTTTTTGATGAAAATGCACCCATTACAGCCATCCTGAAAGTTAACAATCATCCCTGGGAAGATGAACTCACTTTAAAAGTCATACAAAAAATGCAGGATTGGATAGCGGGCGAATCAACCGGTTATTGGAGTGGCTGGCATTTGCGAACGATTTTAAAACAAGCCGCTTATGCCTGTAATCCGAATTTATTTGAAACCTTACAAAAAGGATGGACAACAAATTCCTATATTTGGACGAGCTGGGAGCGAGACCTTGACCACTTCCTCTCCGTTTTAAAATTTAGAAAAGAGATGATTGAGGAATTGAAAAAATAAGTGTTCTTGAAAATTAAAACATAAAAAATGAACATCGAACAATTATTACGCCCACACGCTGAAGACGCTTTCGCTGGCGAGCTAAAAAAACTCACCGAAATTGACAAAAAGCCAAAACCTGGCAATTGGAACATGTCTCCCTGGGCGGTCGTGACTTATCTGCTCGGTGGAACATTGGAAGACGGCACTGAAATAGAACCCAAATATTTTGGCAGTCGAAGATTGATAGAAGTAGCTGTCGCCACTTTAGCTACCGATCGGGCATTGTTGCTCATCGGAATTCCTGGAACTGCAAAAACCTGGGTTTCTGAACACCTTGCTGCAGCAATCAGCGGAGACTCTACACTACTGATACAAGGCACTGCCGGAATGAACGAAGATACCCTGCGCTATGGTTGGAATTATGCCCGTTTGTTGTCGGAAGGACCTTCACCTGAAGCCATTGTCCCCAGCCCGGTCATGAATGCAATGCGTGATGGAAAAATTGCCAGAGTGGAAGAACTAACCAGAGTACCCTCCGATGTTCAGGATTCGTTGATTACTATTCTTTCTGAAAAAATATTACCTGTCCCTGAACTTGGTATAGAAATTCAGGCAAGGCGAGGCTTCAATATCATTGCGACCGCCAACAACCGCGACAAAGGGGTCAATGAATTGTCTAGCGCGCTTCGCAGGCGATTCAACACTGTAATTATGCCTTTACCAAACACCCTGGACGAAGAGGTAAATATTGTGAAAACTCGAGTAGAAAAGCTAGGCAAATCTCTCCAACTCCCTATCGATGATACCCCTTTGAAAGAAATCAAAAGACTGGTCACCATTTTCCGGGAACTAAGAAGCGGTTCCACGCAAGATGGACGAACTAAATTGAAATCACCGAGCAGCACCCTCAGCACGGCAGAGGCCATTTCAGTCATCAATAGCGGGCAAGCGTTGGCCGCCCATTTTGGTGATGGAACATTAAGAGCCAACGACCTCGCAGCCGGCATCACGGGAGCTATCGTTAAAGATCCGGTCCAGGATAAAAACATTTGGCTGGAATATCTCGAAACAGTTGTTAAAGAAAGAAAAGACTGGAAAGACCTTTATCGGTCCTGTAGGGAAATGGTGGATTGAGAATAAGTAATTTGTAATAGGTTATTAATCCATACTCACTTCTCGCTACTCGTAACTTTTTCAATATTAAACCTCATACTTTTGTTCACAATATTTGGCATACGACATCATGGCCCCGGCTCAGCGAAAAGCCTGCGAAGTGCATTGAAAAATATACAGCCGGATATCCTTTTGATTGAAGGTCCTCCTGATGCAGAAAAGCTGATTAATTATGTCGGTGACGAAGCACTGAAACCACCGGTTTCTATTTTAGTTTACAATCCAAAAGAACTCAGGCAAGCTGCTTATTTCCCTTTTGCAGAATTCTCTCCGGAGTGGCAAGCCATGAAATTTGGTTTAAAAAAAGGCATTCCAATTCGATTTATAGATTTGCCGCAATCGATCCATTTCACACTCAATAATCTCGAAAAAAAAGACACACAACTTACTTTTGAAAAGAAAGAAAATGGCGCTCCTCAAATACTAAGCAAAGAAGAGGCATTGCTGCAAAAAGATCCGATGGCTTATGCTGCGCGGCTTTCCGGATATACCGATAGCGAACGGTGGTGGGAAGTCATGTTTGAAAAAGAAGAAAATCCGGAGGCTATCTTTCCGGCGATTATTGATTTGATGACTGCTTTGCGGGAAAAAATTGATGATCCGCCACCTCGTGAATTAATGCGCGAAGCACACATGCGCAATGCCATTCGAAAAGCGCAAAAAGAAGGTTTTCAAAATATTGCCGTTGTTTGCGGCGCCTGGCATGCTCCCGTTTTACACCAACTTGACCAATATAAATCCACTTCTGACAATGCTGTTTTGAAAGGGATCAAAAAAACGAATACCAAAGCGACCTGGGTACCCTGGTCCCATGACCGTCTTTCCAATCAAAGCGGCTATCGGGCGGGAATCATTTCTCCAGCTTATTACCGACTCCTTTTCAGTAACCGCAAGGAAGTCGTCATTCGCTGGATGTCAAAAGTTGCCCGTTTGTTTCGAAAAGAAGATCTCGATGCTTCATCGGCTCACATCATTGAAGCCATTCGTTTGGCCAATACGTTGGCCACCTTGCGCAATTTGACCGTTCCGGGAATTGATGAAATGTACGAATCCGCCGTTTCCATTTTCTGTGAAGGCTATTATTCAAAAATGGAGATCATCAATAAAAAACTCATTATTGGTGATCGGATTGGAAAGGTATCTAGTAAAATTCCACTATTCCCATTGCAGCAAGATTTGGAAAAAGCGATTAAATCTGCAAGATTGACGAAAGAAAAAAATAGTGTGGAAGCGATTGACAAAACGTTGGATTTGCGCGTACCTTCCAATCTTGTTGCCAGCCACTTGCTCCATCGTTTGAAACTTCTTGGCATCAATTGGGGGAAGCAGAAAAAAACTTCACGATTCAACACCGGAAGCTTTTCTGAAATATGGAAACTCAGCTGGAAACCTGATTTTGCGATCAATATCATTGAAGCAGGCATGTGGGGCAATACAGTTTATTCGGCAACTTCTCGTTTTGTCATGCACAAAGCCAACGAGATTGAAACCCTACCTGCACTTACTGAGCTCGTTGAATCAGCACTCAATGCAGACCTCAAAGAAATCATCGGAGAATTAATCTATTATTTGCAGGATCTCTCAGCGCTGACCAAAGACGTGCAACATCTGATGGATGCACTTCCCGCTTTGGTTAATGCCATTCGATATGGAAGCACCAGGAAACTGGATGTTGCTTCGCTTGAAGAGGTTATTGACAAAATGATACCGCGAATTTGCATTTCATTGCCGAATGCCTGTGTTTCGATTGATGAAGATGCCTCAAAAGAATTATTTGAAAAATTGTTAAAAGTTAATCACTCCATCAATATTTTAAACAAAGCAGTTTACACTGATACCTGGTATAAAACAATCAATCAGATTGCCGATTTGAAAAACGTCAACGGAATATTGCGTGGTAGTTGCAGTCGCATTCTCTTTGATAAAGAATACGTCAGTCTTGATGAAACGGCTACGCGAATGCGCTTTTCACTGTCTCACGGAAACGATACGATGGACGCAGCGCTTTGGATTGAAGGATTCCTTTTTGGAAGCGGATTGCTTTTAATTCATAATCCCATTCTCTGGAAAGTGTTGGATGACTGGATCACTGAACTGCCGATTGAAGTTTTTCAGCAACTTTTACCTTTGCTCCGCAGAACATTTTCTGAGTTTTCAAATCCTGAGCGGCAAAAAATGATGACTTTGGTGAAAGCAGGCAGAAGTCCGGAAGGACTGAGAACTCAAGAAAAAAAGGAGAAAAGCCTGGATATTAAAAAAGCCCGAAAGGTGATTTCAACTGTTCATTTGCTTTTGGGGACCGAATAAATTATTAAGGGAAAGCTTAGGCTTTCACCAAAGATTTTTCAGATCCTTTTTTGTAAAAGTGTGGTTTCTTTCAATATAATAAGAGTCCTCCGCTTTTGTTTTCCTTTTAAGTTGCAATTCATCCTTTTTAAACAATTTTGACAACCAGGCAAGCGGCGTTAAAAACAGATAAAACAAAATCGTCAGGAGGATAAAACCATTTATTCGGCCAAGCAACTCTGCAAGTTTGTACCATGCTTTTGCAATGATTCCAGCTAAAAATGGCGACAACACTCCAGCAATACCAATCGATGTCGCTGCAACCAGAAAATGAGAATTGTCAAATATCCAATAAAGCACCAACAAACCGGTACAAATCACCAATACCGCTTCCAGGCTTTTTTCGCGAGTGAGTTTCATATTTCTTTCTGATGTTACACACTTGTATTTAAATATTATCGAGGTATTCCCAAAAGTGGTGAATCAATCGAATTAATGTAGTTTTCTTATGACTAGTGCCTGCGGCGCCTTCATTTTTTCCATTGATGAAAAAACGAAGCAAAAAAATCTAGACAAAATAAAGGCTATGCAACTAGTTGGCACCCGCGCCCACGTATTTTGTCGAGCCGCGCGCTCTCAATAATAAGGAATTAAAACCTTGAATTACTGAGGTGAGTTCCAATGAAAAGTTTTCAAAATAATAATATCTCCGCGTAACTTCAGTTAATTTTTAGAAAAGCGAATAAATGAAAGGCGCCACCGACGAGCCTCCTCCAATTACGATTAAAACGCCGAGAAGCATCAAAACAATAATCATTGGCATCAGCCAGTATTTTTTCCGTTCTCGTAAGAAGAGCCAGAGATCTTTTAATAGTTCCATTTTACAAATTGAGTGTTGAATTTACTAAAAAAATATTGACTGATTATTATCTTTTGGCCATCTTATTGTTCCTCAGTGTCCTTAGTGGCTTAGTGGTATATTTTTTCGCCACTGAGACACTAAGGACACTTAGACTCACAAAGTTTTTAATCAAAATTAAATTTATTGGCTTCCTTTTTCTTCCAATCTGTTTGGTCTGCCTTATCAAATAAATAGTTTCCAATCACCAGATAATCCATTTCCGTTTTCATAAAACATCGAAAAGCCTCATCCGGAGTGCACACAATCGGTTCATCCCTGACATTAAAACTCGTATTGATCAATATTCCAAAGTCTGTCAATTCTTTAAACTTTGTCAACAATTGCCAAAAACGCTCATTTGATTTTTCGTTTACGGTTTGAATACGCGCTGACCGATCGATATGTGTGATTGCCGGCAAAGTGGAACGCTGATGATACAATTTTTCCATCATGGGCAACCTATGATAATTTGCGGGCAAGTCCTTCCAAAGGTCTTTTTTCACGTTTTGCACCAGCAACATGTAGGGCGATGGCTTTTCCAGTTCAAAATATTGATTGGCATCTTCTTCCAAAACTGATGGTGCAAACGGACGAAATGACTCGCGGTATTTTATTTTCAGGTTGAGTTTTTTCTGCATTTTCGGATTGCGGGGATCGCCCAAAATACTTCTGTTTCCCAAAGCTCTCGGTCCAAATTCCATCCTCCCCTGCATCCATCCAATTGCGTTTCCTTCGCTGATCAACGAAGCAATTTTATTACATAATTTCTCAAAGTCATCATAATAAATGTATTTGGCTTTAAAACGACGCGCCATCATTTCGATATCTAAATCTGAAAATTCTGGCCCAAGATAACTTCCGTCCATGCCATCAGGTTGATCCGCAATCTGCCTTTCTTTTTCAAAATAAAGATAATACGCCGCCAATGCAGCTCCTAATGCACCGCCCGCATCTCCCGCCGCGGGTTGAATGAAAATATCTTTGAAAATGTTCTTTTGCAGTAACTTGCCGTTGGCAACACAGTTTAAAGCGACACCACCAGCCATGCAGAGATAGTCAGCATTTGTGAGCCGCTTTGCGGCTGTCGCCATTTTAATTATAATCTCTTCCGTGATTTTTTGAATGGCGAGCCCGAGATTGCAATGTTGGATTTCTAATGGAGATTCGGGCAAACGTTTCGGAATTCCAAAAAGCCTTTCCCACTTTTTATCATTTACCATTCTCAAGCCCGTCGCATAGTTGAAATAATCCTGGTTGAGCCATATGGAACCGTCGTCTTTGATATCAATCAGTTTGCTTTTAATAATGTTTTCAAACCGTTCTACTTCTTCTGAATCCGGATCTCCGTATGGCGCCAAACCCATGAGTTTATACTCGCCGGAATTGACCCGAAACCCTAAATAATACGTAAAAGCAGAGTACAACAAACCGACCGAGTGAGGAAAGTGAAGTTCTTTTAAAACGGTTATTTGATGTCCATCTCCTTTACAAATTGAAGCGGTTGCCCACTCTCCTACTCCATCAATCGTTAGGATCGCAGCATCTTGAAAAGGAGAAGGATAAAAAGCGCTTGCAGCGTGTGACAAGTGGTGTTCGGGGAATAATAATTTTACTTTCTTTTTATCAAAAACTTGAATTGCTTTCAACTCTTGATAAATCACTCTTTTCAAAAAGAGTTTTTCTTTCAACCAAACCGGCATAGCTTTCGCGAATGATTGCAATCCTCTCGGAGCAAAGGTATAATAGGTTTCCAACAATCGTTCAAACTTCAAAAAAGGTTTGTCATAAAAAGCGATGGCATCTAGTTCGTCAAGAGATACTCCGGCATATTTGAGGCAAAATTTGATTGCATTGGAAGGAAAAGAAGCCTCATGTTTTTTTCGGGTAAACCGTTCCTCTTGAGCGGCAGCAATCACTTTCCCATCCTGAATAATCGCAGCAGCAGCGTCGTGATAGAAAGCGGAAATCCCAAGTATGATCATGCGAAAGAGGTTAGATGGTAATGTTGTTAGAAGGTTAGGGGGTAAAGTGGTTCTACTTTTCTCACTACTCGCAACTGACTACTATTTGTTGGTTAGTGGGTTAGTTGCTCTGCTTTCTCGTTGTTGATTACTGACTACTCGCCCCTCGCTCCTTGTTAGAGGTTAGGGGGTAAAGTGGTTCTACTTTTCTCACTACTCACAACTGACTACTATTTGTTGGTTAGGGGGTTAGTGGTTTAGTTTCTCTGCCATTCTCGCCACTCGTTCCTCCCACCTCTATTCTTCTTCCTCGTGGATAACATCGGGTAGTTCATCGCTTTCGTCAGGAACGGTAAGCCAAAAGTTATTGACTCCGATACCGAGGATGCATTTGATTTTTTGCATATTCAACAATTCGAGCAACGCCAGAAAAGTGATGACTGCATGCACCCGGTTTTCACATTTTCCAAATATACTTTTAAATTCCGTTTTCACCCCTTTTTTAATTCTTGTAAGCAAATAAATCTGCTGCCCTTGAACAGTATGATTGTAGGTATAAACGTGATGTACCGTTTTCTTTTTGTTGTTTTCCATCCGCACCAAAATACTTTGAAAGGCGCGCATGAGCTTGAAAAGATCGAAAGATTCCAATTCAATATCCACTAAAGCTCTTGTAGCTATTTGTCTTAATTCCTGTGCAGTATTTCCACGGACATTCCGAAAGGACCGATTTTCTTCCATTTCCCTCATTTCTTCCAACACACTTTTATACCGTTTGTATTCTATGAGGCGCTGAACCAATTCTTCCCGGGGGTCAATTTCATTACCCTCGTCATCAACGGGTTTTCGAGGAATCAACATTTTAGCTTTGATTCGCATCAAAGTTGCGGCAACCAAAATAAATTCACTGGCCAAATCAATATTCAGCGACTCCATTTGGCGGAGATAGGCCAAAAAATCATCCATGATTTTTGATACCGGAATATCGTAAATATCCAACTCATCCCTTTCTATGAAGAAAAGCAGCAAATCGAACGGTCCTTCGAATTGTGGAAGTTTTATCGTATAAGTTGCACTCATAAAGTCCTCTATTAACAGCTGTTGCCTGCAAATATACGCAAATGTTCAGCACAATTTGAATAAGGTCAACTGATTCAATTTGAATGATTTGATGAATTTATTTTGCGATATTAATGGACCAAACTTAAAAAAATGAAAACTGACCAGGTATTACAGAAATGATAATGCCCTCGTCGAAAATAATATAAGTAAAAATTACAGTTTTAGTTTTTGGATCCGGAAAGAATAATTGGATTCCAAGCCATATAAAACAGAAAGATTTACAAATACGATTGATATAAAAACACGAAAGCCCGATCACCCATTTCGGATAATCGAGCCACAATATTTTTCACATGAAAGCACAATTATTTAATCGCTTACAACTTCATAAAATTACTTCTGACTTTTTTCTGTTGACAGGGAAGCATCAGTGATATTTCTTATATCCTGGGATTTTAAGAAAGTTTTGTTATCAACATATAATGAACCGCAATTTTGAAGACTCTCGAGATGATTATCAGTTAGCACAATATCAAGGTTGTACAAGTAGATTTCTCCATTGTTTACGATACTTCCTCCGCGAAGTGTGATACCTTCGGAGTAGGTGTATTCTCCATCTATAGTCAGCTTACCAGCTTCTTCAATAGTCAATTTAGCACCTGCCTGGATCTCTATTGAAGCCACATTCTCATTTCTCTTGATGATAGGCTGAGCCTGGTGCCCCGAATTCAGGGACTTTATGATAACATGTGTGGTCTCATCGGGCACATGACAATCACTCCAGTTTTTGGCTACATTCCAACTCGTTTCGTGACCGGGTGTTCCACCTATCCAGGTTACGGTATTCTGTGCGTTGACAAAGATTGATACTAGTATTAGAAAAGCAATATTTAAGATTTTCATGATATTAGTTTTTTAAGGTTTTGAATGGTTATGTTTTAAATAATATAACACCTATATAAATCAACTATCAAGCCATTCTAGCCTTATCACCACTAATTCAGCGGTTGATTAAACTACCATTTGTCTTTAGACCTGTCAACATATTATTACTCTTATTTATATTATAATTTAATCCCCCCGTTCCATTTTATTTAGGCTTCATCATGAGGTAGAAATTTCCGATTCAGAAAGGAAAAGATGGTTTTTAAAATTGGTGTAGCATCTCCCACTTTAAATTGCTATCAAAAAACCAATCATCAAATTTCTAATCCGTTTTTAAGCAGATGAAAAGCATTAGGCTAAAGTTGATCTTGAATATTTTTTTCTATATTGTAAGAAGCAAAAATATGAATCGCTTAGTAATGCGCATTCCTTTGCTTACCTATTCGGTCAAAGTTCAAAATTGTTTACCTATTCAAAACAAAACAAATACCCTCATCATGAAAAAACTAACTTTATTCGTTTTTATCACACTTTTAGTCGCTTGTAACAATCAGGAAAAAATAAAAAAAGCCATCGAAACGCTGGGCCCAGAATGGGATGCGACGAGTAGCCTTGTTAAAGCTTTGCCGGACAAAATCAATGGCATTCAGAGTACCTGGAATTCATGGGAAGCAGAAATGCAAATTAAAAATGAATGGAAAGCCCGGCTCGGCGCAGATCAGCTCGCTCAACTCAACAGTCAGATTGAATCTATCAAAAGCCAGGGACAAGCCATGGAATCGCTTACAAAAGAGGTCGATGAATTTACAACACAATGGGAAGCCAAAGACAAAACGATGGCAGAACTAAGCGATGGTTTGTCCAGCGGAAATATTCCTAAAGATGCTCAGACAAAAATTACAACCCTGCAATCCCTAATCGGTGAAAGCAAGAATAAAATTCCGGCTTGGGAAGCAACCTTGGATAGTATCCA
Organism: uncultured Saprospiraceae bacterium; assembly: GCA_963793295.1. Taxonomy (GTDB): domain Bacteria; phylum Bacteroidota; class Bacteroidia; order Chitinophagales; family Saprospiraceae; genus JAHDHW01. The sequence goes on from CAWBZX010000037.1 coordinate 102,736, forward strand.
GGCTAGCAGCCAATCGGCTTACGAAGCGTTTTCCAAATTGGTTGTAACAATAGATCCTAACCTGGTTGATTGCAATAATCAGCCATTGAATTTAACCGATTTTCTGAACAATTATGCTAAAAAAATCGAAGCGGAGCCTGCCAAATGGAGATATAGTCGCGTTGCCTCAGAGTTTAAGGATTGTTCCGGGATGTTCCTTCGACTTTGTGAATCACTCGGAGAAAAGAGCTGCAAGGGTTATAAATATCCGGATAGAGCCTTCCATGATACTCGTGCGCTAGCCGGATGGTACCATGAAAATGGCAATTTGACGCTAATCAAAGATGCAGAAAACAGTGACCATCTTATCCAACCAGGTATGGTTATGTTTTATGGCTACGGCGATAGGCCCATTCCTGAGAACTTCACGGTAGCAGATCTCTCCGCTCCTTATCCAAATGGACTTATAGAACACGTTGGAACCGTGACCAAGGTTGAAAAAGATGAAAATGGTAAGGTGACAGACTATTATATCTATCATGGCCGTAGCGGAACTAAGCCCGCAGCACGGACAAGAATAAGTGCAGGACAAAATCCTGTTTACAGCAATTGGGGCCAACCATGGCTGGCCATTGGTTTTATTATGACACCTGAATCGTAAAGGCTGCTTTTTCTTACAAGAAACTTGCTCAAATTCTTTTGCTGTTTATTCCGTTGACATAAATGGCAACTTTAGAAGTTTATGTAAAAAATCCTGTTGTCAAAAATGAAATGCTACAAGCCTGTGAAGCTTCATTTTAGCACCTGGAGGAAATGAAATGGACGGAGCGTACTGCTTCTTTTTCAAAGCTGTAAACCCAAAGTAATCATTTTTATTGTTACACGTTGATGGCATAAAAAGAAAAGTAGCCAAGATACTATCTTGACTACTTTAACTTGTACAATTGCTTTGGGGTATACGGGAATCTATTGGTTTAGTTGTTTACCTTAACTTTTCCAGGTTCTTGTATTTCGTAATCTGGAAATATGTTATAAACGGGGTGACTAGGAGTGAAAATATCGCATCCTGAAGATGAAGGATCCATGAGCGCGTATACCCCATTAGCCTGATCAGGCGGCGCATTGTTCCCTTGTCCATTATCGATCACTTTGATGTATATATGCCATCCAACATCAAAAGGACCAAATGGATTAACAAATTCAGTTATGGTTCCTCCATAAACAGCTTCATTTCCTTCTACCCTTATACACTCAGTTACCATTGTAATTTGGCCCGGACCGAACTCTAAGTATGCACTTCCATGTGGCCCGCCATTGTTTTCTGTTCCCGACCATACAAAAGGCTGAGAATTTGGGCCAAGACTACCATGGGTATGGACACTGTTACCGTTATTATCTCTGTTGGTTGCAGAGCCTGAGCTGCTTTGAGTGCTTGGTAGTTCGTCCAGAGAAATAACTTCCCAAGTTGGGCTGTCGCCACTAGCGTTGAGAACGTAAACACTTGATTCATCCACTTGCTGATTGTCAGCAATAGCTGTGGTTGTTTCTTCCTTGGCACATCCAAAAAGGATAACGAGTGCAAGGGTCATTAAAAACATTAATTTTTTCATAATTAACTTTCTTTGTTTTTTTAGAAAAGCAATATTGCCTGGTGTAAATATAGACGGGCAATGAGCAGCCTCCAAGCGCTATCTATCCAACGGCAGCTTGGTTTATCCTGCGGTAACCTGGTTGATCCAACGGTTGATCCAACGGCAACTGACCATTCGATCAACCGTTGGATCAATAGCCTCTCAGGCATTGTATATTATACCTACCTTACTGGAAAGAAAATTAAATGACCTGTTTAAAACACAGACAATGGATATCAACTGGAACCCCACTTATATAGACTTACAAAACCTCATCAGTATTTCAAGAGGCGATAAAAACCGGATGTTGAAATATCTAAATCAATTCCAGGAGCTGATACCTCAGCGTATTGAAAACCTCAAGGATAGTTTGCAGGCGGAAGACCGGAAAATGACGCGACAGATCTTACATCAGATGAGTCCTCAATTGCTGTTTTTCGGAATCCCCGGAGTCGTCACTCCTATTCGTCGCCTGGAGCACGAATATAAAACCATGCCTATCGAAGATCTAAGGTCTTTGGTGAATGATATTCTGGTGAACCTGGACCGGGCGGGTAAAGAAATCGATTTGATTTTGAAAAATAATTTTGAATAAAGCCTGCTTTGTGTGGGATTAGGTCTTCATAAACTTATCTTCAAAGCGGTCTTTCTGATTAATACAAGATTAAATGTCCGGATAATGAACAAAAGAACCCTGTTCTTTCTAATCACCTTCTTCCTTTTTTCTATCACTTTAAAAGCCCAGGTCAACCTCGATTCCTTATTTACCATCTGGAACGATACCTCTCTCCCTGATACCTCCCGCCTGGAGGCCATGCAGACCATCGCCTGGGACGGATACCGCTACAACAACCCCGACAGCTCCTTTTATTTTGCCCAATTACAATATGACCTGGCCGAAACGACCGGCTATAAAAAATGGATGGCAGCAGCATTAAAGACACAGGGTTATATCTATAGGAGTAAAGCAGACTTTAACAAAGCACTCGATTATTTTTCCCGCGGTTTAAAAATTTATGAAGAAATAGACAACAAATCAGGTATAGCCGAAAGCTTAAATAATATTGGGGTCGTTCAGGAAAGAAAAGGTGATTTTGATAAAGCCCTGGAATATTATCTCCAATCTTTGGAAACCGGCGAAAAAATAAAGAGCAGAGAAAATATAGGAGAAACCTTATACAATTTAGGGAGATTTTATTTTCGCAAAGGGGACTATGACATTGCGCTTGATTATCTCAAACAAAGTTTTGAAATCTGTAAAGAAACTGGAAACTTAAAGGGCCAAACGAATGCTCAGGATATCATCGGTCTTATATATCAATCATTAGGTGATTATGAGGAAGCCCTGGAAGTGTATGCTCATAATTTGGCCATTTATAAAAAAATGGAAAACAAGCAGGCGATTGCTGGTACGCAGGCTAATATCGGTAACATTTATATGCTACAGGAAAATTATCCTAAGGCTTTGGAAAATTTTAAGGTGGCTTTGGAAGCGTTTGAAGATATAGGAATCATAACAGCCGTGGCGGGTATTGGAATGCAAATCGGGACTCTTTATTCCGACCAAGGCAATTATGCGCTCGCAATGGAGTACTACACCCGAAGTTTAAATATTTTCGAAAAAACAAAGGACAAACTACACATCGCAATAGCTAAGGGCAATATTGCTACTATTTATTCTGAGCAGGGAAATTTTGCCAAAGCAATTTCCTTAGCTGCTAGTGCGCTAAAGCTTTCTGAGGAAACGGGAGACCTGATCCGTATCATGGAGTCAGCCCAAAAATTGGCTTATTGTTATAAAACTACCGGGAGGTACAAACAAGCGTTGGAGATGAACGAACTTTATTATCAAACACGAGATAGTTTGAAGAGCGAAGAAAACCAAAAAGCGGCCGTTCAGCTGCAAGTCCAGTCCGACTATGAAAAGCAAAAAGCTATTGATGACCTGGAAAATGAAAAACGGGTAGCGATAGAAACGCAAAAAAAGGAAAACCAGCAAAAATTGTCTGTGGCAATTGGTGCTATATTGTTGTTGGCATTGCTTTTAGCACTGGGACTTTGGAATCGTAACCGGTATATTAAAAAAACGAGCGCAGCATTAGCGTTAGCAAAAGATCGTGCCCAACTATCTGAAAAATACAAAGAGCAGTTTTTGGCCAATATGAGCCACGAGATCCGTACACCCATGCACGCCATCTCCGGTATGGTCAAAATTCTGGAACGGAATGAACATCCGCCTACGCAAGATGTATTCCTAAATGCCATGCAAACGAGTTCAGAAAACCTCGTGGTCATCCTTAATGATGTACTCGATCTTTCGAAAATAGAAGCAGGTAAACTGGATATTGAAAGTATCCCGATAAAACCGGCAGCGGTCATGCAGAATGTGACTCAGATTTTAAGATATAAAGCGGAAGAAAAAGGGCTGGGCTTAACTTATAAAATAGCCGATGATGTGCCTTCCCTCGTGATGGGTGATCCCACCCGCCTGAATCAAATTTTAGTCAACCTTGTAGGCAATGCGATTAAGTTTACGGAGAAAGGAAGCGTTGCTATTTCGCTTAGCAAAGTAGAAGATCGTTTGATATTTAGCATAAAAGATACGGGAATAGGGATTTCAAAAGATAAAATGGAAAGCATCTTTGAAGCATTCGAGCAAGTAAAAGATTCTACCAGCAGAAACTATAGAGGCACAGGACTTGGGCTGAGTATTTCCAGGCAATTGGTAGAATTACAGCATGGGAAAATCTGGGCAGAAAGTGAAGAGGGCCAGGGCAGTACTTTTTATGTTGAACTGCCCATAGTCGCTGCCGCAGCTGACGCCATTGGTCAAGACCTCATCACCGCGGATCGATTTAAAACGATGGCAGCATCACTCAAAGGCATCCGCATCCTACTGGCGGAGGACAATGCTTTCAATCAAATGATCGCGAAGGATGATTTGTCTTTTTATATCGAAGAGGTAAAAATTGATGTGGTTAAAAATGGTGTTTTAGCAGTTGAGAAATTTAAAGCAGAGGATTATGACCTGATTTTAATGGATGTACAAATGCCTGAAATGAATGGATTTAAGGCCACTAAAAAAATCAGGGAAATAGAATGTACTGAAGGTGTGAAAACAGCTACTCCGATCATTGCTATGACAGCCAGTCTGTTAAAAACAGAAATTGACAATTGTTATGGAGCAGGCATGGATAATTATATTCCAAAGCCTTATAAAGCGGAGGAATTGATTGGAGCGATTTATAAAGAGCTTAGAGAGATTAGTGTTTTGATGTAAAAAGGATTTAACATTATGCAACCATCAAATATTCGAAGCCTTATCATTGACGACGATCCCTTTATTAAAGATCTACTTCAGGATAAACTGAATCAGTATTTTCCCGAAGTTGAAGTTATGACCACTGCAAGTAGTGGTACGGAAGGCTTACAAAAAATTGCGACTTACAAACCAGATCTAATTTTTCTGGATGTGGAAATGGCCGATATGACTGGCTTTGAAATGCTGGCCAAGCTTGGCCAAATTAATTTTCAAACCATTTTTATTACTTCTTACAGTCATTATGCCATCAAAGCGATACGCTTTAATGCTTTGGATTATTTGGTAAAACCCATTGATTTAGGAGAACTCAAACAGGCTATCAAGCGCTACAAAACAAATGTTCGGCACAACAAACAACCTGGCAATATTCAACAAGCTCTAGTCAACCTGAAGACAAAAAACGCTGCGGATCAAACACTCATTTTACAAACCCAGGAGGGAGAACTGAAATTAGTTTTAAAAAACATCGTTCGCATCGAAGGAGAACGAAATTATAGTTATATCTGCTTGTCAAATAATAAAAAGAAACTCACCACAAAAACCATTGGAGATATCGAAGAATTGTTGAACGACAAAGGTTTTTTTAGATGCCATAAATCACATCTTGTCAATTTCGTTCATATAAAATCCTATCAAAATAAGATCACTGTTGTGCTTTCAGATGATATTGAAATTCCTATTGCAAGAAGAAGAAAAGATGCCTTTAAACTTTGGTATGAAGGCTATCAGCGTTAACTTGCCGTCGAATTAATAAAATGCATTTTGAAAAAGGGAAAACTGTATCTTATTCCAACACCATTGGGCGAAAACGCAGTCCAAACTATTCCACTGTACGTCATTGATATTTTACACAGTCTTGATTTTTTTATAGCTGAAAAAGCCAAAACGGCTCGCCATTTTATAAAAAGCACACAACCAAAAAAGTCATTCGATCAACTTACCTTTTATGAACTAAATAAAAGAACGGAAGACGGAGAATGGCAAACGTTTCTCAATGATGCAGAAAAAGGAAAAGATATTGGACTATTGTCAGAAGCGGGTTGCCCGGGCGTGGCGGACCCTGGCGCACAAATTGTTGAGCTGGCGCATCAGAAAAATATTGAAGTTATTCCATTGGTTGGCCCATCGTCCATTCTGCTGGCGTTGATGGCTTCAGGAATGAATGGCCAGTCTTTTTGTTTTCATGGTTATCTTTCTCCAAAAAAGCCGGAACTTGCTCGAGATTTAAAACGATTAGAACAACTTTCTTCCAAAAACCGACAGGCACAAATTTTTATTGAAACGCCGTATCGAAATACCAGCCTGATTGAAGAAGCTTTGAAAACTTTAAATCCAAATACTAATTTTTGCATCGCAGTGGATTTGACGCTGGAAAGCCAGTTTATAAAAAATTTGAAAGTCAAAGATTGGCGAAAAACAAAAATTCCAGATTTTCATAAAAAGCCTGCTATATTTCTCCTTCAAAGTTGAGGATACTTGAAAATACAAACACATTTTTTTATAAAAAGCTGCATAAACAAATCATAGAATTACCCGTTTATACATTATACCTAAATTGTAAAAAATAAAAAATAAGCATATGCCTCAGGAACTTGCCATAGCCGAAAGAAAACTTGACCAAATGGGATTTTTGGATATTGAAGTGGATCCCACTTTGGATTTGGTTGAGGAGATCACGAAGCTTAAAAAAGAGAAAAATGCAATCATACTGGCGCATTATTATGTGGATGCGGAAATCCAGGATATTGCCGACTACATTGGTGATAGTCTGGGGCTTTCCCAAAAAGCAGCAAGTACCGATGCGGAAGTGATCGTTTTTGTAGGTGTTCATTTTATGGCGGAAACGGCTAAAATGCTTTCCCCTGAAAAAAAAATACTGTTGCCCGATCTTAAAGCAGGGTGTTCTTTGGCGGATTCCTGTCCACCACATCTTTTTAAAAAATTCAAAGAAAAATATCCAGATCATGTCGTCGTGAGTTATATCAATTGTACAGCGGAGCTAAAGACTTTGACGGATATTTGCTGCACTTCTTCCAATGCTGTTCATGTGATTAATAGTATTCCAAAAGACAAAGGAATCATCTTTGCTCCTGACCGTAACCTTGGTGCCTTTTTGATAAAAGAAACCGGCCGAGACCTCGTCCTTTGGAACGGAACCTGCATGGTTCATGAAATATTTTCACACGAAAAAATCACAAAACTGCGATTGCGCCATCCTGATGCAAAATTTATCGCGCATCCCGAATGCGAGGCTCATATCTTAGACATGGCTGACTTCATTGGTTCAACGAGCGGCTTGTTGAAATACACTAAAGAAACAGATGCCAAAGAATTTATCGTTGCTACAGAAGCAGGCATCCTGCATCAAATGGAACTGGCTTCACCAGAAAAAACTTTTATTCCGGCTCCTCCCAATAATATGTGCGCTTGCAATGATTGTCCGCACATGAAACGCAACTCGATGGAAAAACTTTATTTGTGTATGAAGTACGAACAACCCGAAATCATTTTACCTGAATGGGTGATTGAAAAAGGAGTTGCTTCAATTGATCGTATGCTGGAAATTTCTGCAAAAGCAGGGCTTTAATTCTTTTTACACTTACGATTCGCCCATTCCTTGTCTTTTCTTGGTTAAACATGCATTTTTTAAGCATTCATTTATCATAACAAATTGAGGTTTTGTTCGTTTTATACTAACTTTGCCCGCTCGTGAACATACACTCTTAAAAATCTCAGTTGTGAAAAAAACGATATTTACCATACTTTTTGCAATATCCGGCTTGATGGCTTCTGCTCAAATGGGTTGGGAAGCTGGAGGATGGCTTGGTGCCTCTTATTATTTTGGGGACCTGAACACCAGCTTCAATCTCAGCAGACCAGGCATTGCAGGTGGTTTGATTGGCCGTTGGAATTTCAATGAACGACTTTGCTTAAAATTTGGAGCTAACTATGGAAACATAAAAGCTTATGATTCTGATTCTGATAACTCCTATGAACAGATAAGAAATCTAAGCTTCAAATCAACGCTTTTTGATGGTACCGCTCAATTCGAATTCAACTTTTTGCCTTACATTCATGGTAGTAAAGATAAGTTTTACACGCCTTACCTTTTTGCAGGATTTTCTGTTTTCTATTTTAATCCAAAAGCTGAATACAATGGCGAATGGGTTGAGCTACGGCCATTAGGAACAGAGGGACAGTTCAAAGGCGAAGAATATTACACGGTACAGGGAGCGCTGACTTACGGCGTAGGTTTTAAACTTGATTTAAGCTATGAATGGAGTTTAAATTTCGAGTTAAGTGCCCGACGATTATTTTCTGATTACCTTGATGATGTAAGTACGGTTTATCCTGACATGGATGATTTGGAAGCCTTGAGAGGACAGATTGCTGTGGATCTTTCAGATCGGTCCTTAGTCGGTCCAAATGAAATCCCTATAGGCCAGCCTGGCCGCCAGCGTGGTGACAAAAACAACAATGATTCTTATGTGATGTTTGGCGTTGGATTGGTTTATTACTTTGGTGATATTCGCTGCCCGCCTTATTCGAGATAGATTGATAAGAAGTTTATATTTATTCAAAATAATAACAAAACCCCGTTGATTTAGTCAACGGGGTTTTGTTATTATTAAATTCTCTGAGTACTAAGTAATATCTAGCATTTACTTTTTTCAATGCTCCGCGGTCATCTCCTCATCGTTTGATAACATTTTCGCCAATTCTATCAATCGAAGAAATTCATTGCGATAACCGTCGACATCTTCACCTTTTGCACTTCGGGCCAGTTCCCCGACACTGTCATAAGTTGCCTCTCCTTTGTGTTTGGAATTTCGTAATAACATACCAAAGCTTGCTACTGCCGCTGAAAAACGGAAATTGTCAGAAGTCTCCTTCAGTTTTAATCCATGATCACGGGCAGTTAGTTCAAACAGCTGGCTCTCATCAGATTCGGGGGCTTTGAACCGGAGCTTGATCGTCATCAAATCGGGATCATTTGAAGCGCTGGTTTTTAGATTACGATCCTGATACTTTAATTCATCGACGCTGGTTGACTTCGTTTCCTCTAAATCGGTGGAAATAATTTCATACAATGCGGTAACAGTATGTCCTGCACCGAGATCGCCCGAATCCTTTTTATCATCATTAAAATCCTCATCTTTTAAAATGCGGTTTTCATAACCAATCAGGCGATACTCTATTACATGAGCAGGATTAAATTCAATTTGAAGCTTTACATCTTTTGCTATAGTGTATAGTGTGCTGGTTATTTCGTTGACGAGTACTTTTCGGGCTTCATTGATGTTGTCGATATAAGCGTAATTGCCATTGCCGTTATCCGCTAATTTTTCCATTTTGGAATCTTTATAATTACCGGTTCCAAAACCTAATATCGAAAGAGAAATACCTTTTCCCCGTTTTTCTTCAATGATTTGCACCAGCTCGGAATCACTGCTCTGCCCTACATTAAAATCTCCGTCGGTAGCTAATATCACCCGGTTATTTCCTTCTTTTATGAAATTTGCTTCCGCGATTTTATAGGCCAAATGAATCCCTTCAGCACCAGCAGTACTCCCTCCTGCGCTCAATTCATCCAAAGCCAGACTTATTGCCCTTTTTTCAGATCCGGGTGTTGAAGGAAGTACCACTCCAGAAGCTCCGGCGTAAACTACAATAGCTACATGATCTTCTGCTCTGAGCTCTTTAATCAATAATTTAAATGCGTTTTTTAGTAAGGGTAATTTATTGGGAGCATCCATCGATCCTGACACATCAAGCAAAAAAACCAAATTCGTGGGCGGCATATTTTCTTTTGGAATATCACGGGCCTGTAATCCAATATGCACTAATCGGTGTGAAGTATTCCAAGGGCATTCGGATATCTCGGTGTTTAAGGTAAAAGGATATTTCCCTTCAGGTTGTGGATAATCATAATTGAAATAATTGATAAACTCCTCCACTCTAACAGCATCTCTCGGTGGCATCGTCCCTTGCATCAAAAATCTTCGAGCATTGCTGTATGAAGCATTGTCCACATCAATCCCAAAAGTAGAAAGTGGTGTTTTTAATGCAGAACGAAAATCATTTTCGACAATCAAATCGTACTGTTCAGTATTCATAACTGGTTGCTCTAATTCCATAAATTCCACATAACCTCCCGGGAGGGCTTCCTCCGATAACGAATAAACATTGTATTTTTTATTGCCGTTGTAATTATGACAAGCTGTGATAGAAAAAATGACCAAGAGAGCTAATAATCGGAGTTTCATTATTTTTGGTTTTTTATGATAAAAAAGAATCAAAAAGGAAAGCAACTATAAAACTTATGATGCAGAATTGGTTAATTTTGGTGTGTTTGTGGATTTTATAAATAAACAAAATGATTCGACAAATTAATTTTTCTCTTCCTGCTTTTTCAAGAGGATTTCATTTGATCACGGAAGAAGTGATGAGCCAATTAGAGCTTTTACCAAAAACCGGAATGCTAAATTTGTTTATCAAACACACTTCGGCAGGATTGACTATCAATGAAAATGCAGATCCTTCGGTTCGAGTAGACTTTGAAAATATTTTTAACAAACTCGTGCCTGAAAATTTGCCGTTTCTGACGCACACTATGGAAGGCCCTGATGATATGCCGGCTCATATCAAAACAGCTATGGTTGGCACCTCTGTTACGATTCCAATTTCAAATGGTAGACTCAACCTCGGAACCTGGCAAGGTATCTATCTCTGTGAGTTTAGAAATCATGGAGGCAACAGAAAATTAGTCGCAACGATTTATAGTTGAAATGGAGTTATTCTTTTATAAAAAATAGCAGATCAATTCCCTTTTCCTAACAGCATTTCTAACTTTGCATCTCAACGCATAAAAGGTCACTTTAAAATAGTTGCATTTTGAACGCTTCCCACCTCTTCAAAGGAATTATGTTAGGTCTGTTGCTCAGTATCATGGTTGGGCCAATAGTATTTGCATTGATCCAGGCTGGAATTGAACGAGGTTTCAGAGCTGGTGCAATGATTGGTTTTGGTATCTGGATAAGCGACTTGATTTATATTTTATTCGCCTATTTTGGCATTTCTTATCTTTTGACAATTCTGGAGTGGGATGGATTTGAGTTGACCTTGGGTATCGCTGGAGGCCTTGTACTTATTTTAACAGGTATTCTTACTATTCTTAAAAAGCCTCCTGAAATTGGTAAATCCTCTTCCATTTCGGGTTCTTATTTGGCTTTATGGTTCAAAGGGTTTATTATCAATACCCTTAATCCTTTCACTGTTTTTTTCTGGGCAACTGTCATGACAACTATCGTCGCTAAAAATGAAATCGATGGTCAGGGAGCAGTTTTTTTCTTCGGTGGTATATTAGGGACCGTTATCACTACGGATGCCCTGAAAGTACTACTGGCCAAATCAATTCGGCGATGGTTGAAACCTAAGCATATCCTTTGGACCAGACGTATTTCGGGAATCGCCTTGGTTGTTTTCGGAATTGTACTAATGGTGAGGGTGGTGATATAAAAGAGGTTATGAGTTAGTGGGTTAGTGGGTTAGTGGGTTAGTGGGTTAGTGGGTTAGTGGGTTAGTGGGTTAGTGGGAAAATATTTTTTATGGAATTTTGTTTTTTTTAAGTCTTATTATAAAAAGATAAAATGGAACAAATTGCATTTAATGAACTTTTCAGGAAAAAAACGAAACAATTAGCCCTTTCAATAATGAGGTTTTATTCTAACTTATCGAAAAATGATGAAGTCCGAATAATTGGTAAACAATTGATAAGATCATCAACTTCTGTGGCAGCTAATTTCAGAGCAGTTTGCGTTGCAAGGTCTGTTAAAGAGAGGTATTCCAAATTGTGTATCGTAGTGGAAGAAGCAGATGAGACTTTATTTTGGCTAGAATTATTAGCAGAAAGTCATTTGAAAATAAACATTCCAGATCATTTAATAAAGGAAGCATTAGAAATTTCAAAAGTAATGTCATCTTGTAAAAAAGGAATTAAAGCTAAACTTTCCAGCCCCTAATCTACTAACCATATTACCTTCTAACATACTACCTATCTACTAAAAAGATTGTACTTCAAAACACACCAAATCGCGCGAAGGCCATCCTGCCAACCGATTTTTTTACCTTCTTCATAAGAACGGCCGTAGTAGGAAATCCCCACTTCATAAATCCTGATATTTTTGATTCGGGCAATTTTTGCGGTTACTTCCGGTTCAAAGCCAAAGCGTTTTTCTTTAAGTTCAAGACTTTGGATCATCTTGGTTTTGAACAATTTATAACACGTTTCCATATCTGTGAGATTGAGATCGGTAAACATGTTTGAGAGCATTGTCAGCCAGCGATTGCCGATAGAATGCCAAAAGAACATAATCCGATGCGGACTCCCACCCATAAACCGTGAACCATAAACGACATCTGCGTGACCTTCGACCATTGGCTTGAGTAAAAGATTGTATTCCTCGGGATCATATTCTAAATCGGCATCCTGTACGATCAGATAATCTCCTGTAGCTCCTTTGATGCATTGATGTAAGGCCGCACCTTTTCCCTGGTTATGATCTAATTTGAAATATTGGATGGAAAGATCCGGATTTTCTGCCAAGTACTTTTCGATAGCTTCAGCAGTGCCATCAGTCGAGCAGTCATCAGTAATGATGATCTCCTTTTCAATACCATTGATCAATTTGACAGCCTTGATTTTATCGAGGATCAAATCAATGGTGTTGGCTTCATTATAAGCCGGTATGATGATGGAAAGTTTTTTGCTCATTGAGGCAACAAATTTCAACAATCATTTTTAAAAATGGAAATTTAATTTCTAAGAGCCGTTTAAAAAATAAATCCGACATTTTATATTTAGATGAAAGCTGAACGACCAAAGGGTAGTAAAGATGAGCCTAAATTTAAAATTGAAAAGAGGATTTTATTTTTTGAATAATACTAAATGGTGATTTCGGATACTGTTACAACTTTTTTGTCAATAATTTTGAACCAAAGCGGCGGAATAAGCGAAATGATTATTGCAGTTGGGTAACCAAAAGGAAGTTGTGGACTTTCGTCAAAATGTCGTAACAACTGATATTTACGTGTGGCTTTATAATGATGGTCAGAGTGTCTTGTCAATTCATAAAGAAATATGCGGCCAAGCTCAAAATTTGAATTCCAGGAGTGATGCGGAGCTACATTTTCATAACGCCCCGATGTTAATTTTTTACGGCGCAATCCATAATGTTCCACATAGTTGACTGTTTCTAAAAGTAGGAAACCAACGACCGCAATTGCAATTGCAAATACAATAATATTCCAGCCAAAAACCAAACCTATGATCAAAAGATACGCAACTTGAATAATTTGAAAACGAATCATTTCATTGCTCCAGCCAAAAATATTTTTACCAATTTTTCGGAGTCGTTCGGCTTCCAGTCGCCAGGCATGGACATAAGCTTGGGAGACGGAGCGCAGCCAAAATGAATAAAGATTTTCGCCCTTTCGGGCAGAAGAAGGATCCTCATCTGTCGCCACGTTTCTGTGGTGCCCGCGATTGTGCTCAATATTGAAATGCATATAAAGCGCCGACATCAACAATGTTTTTGCCATCAATAATTCGTACCAGGTGGAACGATGCCCCAACTCATGTGCTACATTGATACCAACCGTCCCGACAATCAATCCTACATTTAAAGTCATTGCTACTTTTTCAAATCCAGTCAAGCCCCCCGCTTGTAAAGTGGAGAAGAAATACCACAACAAAGTAAAAAGGAGTGGAACGTTCAAATACAAAAGCCAATCAAAAAACATGGATTTTGATTTTCGCTGTTCTTCTTTTGGACTTAAGTTTTCTGTGGAATTGGGCGTAAAAAATTCGACTATCGGAATGATTAAAAAACCAACGTAAACCGAACCCAGGGACCAAATTCCACCCAGATAAATTCCTGCAAAAGCAGCTATGGGAGCAATGTAGGCAAATAAATATTTAGCGTCTTTCATGTTTCAGTCGTCAGTGATGAGTAGTCAGAAAAACGTTTGAAAATACTGCCTACTCGCTACTCGTTCCTTAGTTAAGAATTCTCTCCCCTAAAAATACTAAATTCCACAAAGGAAAGAAAGTAGAAAAAAATTGAAATAAATTTGAACCTGAAACGGGATAAGGTGTAAATAATATAAATCAACCCTAAAATTCATGCAGCGATTTTTATTTTTATTGGCTTTTATATTTCCGTTGTTCTGTTTAAATGCTCAACCGGATGCTGTGCCTGAAACCATTTATTCAGTGACCAAAGTCCATAAATCCCTGGATTATTACAAAACGCAGGCGAAGCTTTGGGAAAAGGAAATTCAAAAAAACAGTAAAAACACTGGCGCCTGGTTCAACTTTTTCACGGCAGCACGCATGGCAAATGCCTTTACTCCTGCCGGACAAGATCGCCCCTATGATATGAATGAAATTGCTGAAAACATAGAAGCAAATATTCCAAATACATTTGAATCTCAATATCTCCTATTTTGGAAAAACAATCCTTCTTCAGAAGCATACGACCATCTGCAAAAGGCATACGAAATGGCTTCGGATCGCTACGAAACCTATCACGATTTTATAACGAAAGCTGAATTTGAGCGGGATACTACTTCGATTAAAAAGTTTAGTACGCTTTGGTATCATCACGAGTTTTATTCCCCGGGCATCACCAACTGGAACTACAATGTACTTATGTCTGTAGAACCAAATGCGATTTTAGTGACCCAAGGAGATAATGATACTTATCCGCTTTGGTTGTTACAATATTTAAAAAATGTACGTCGGGATGTATGTATTTTGAATGCACACATACTCCTTTACGATGATTACAGGAAAACGATTTTTGAAGAACTCGGTATTCCTCTGTTTGAAAAAACAATCAAAGATTTTGATTCAAGAACAGCTTATTTCAATGCAATTTCTGAACATGTGGTGAAAAATGCACCCAGACCAGTTTATCTCGGATTGAGCCTCCCACAGGATTTACGTGACAACTGGGATGAAAACTTATATTTGACCGGTTTAACTTTCAAATACAGCGAAAAAGAGTTTGACAACAAGGCGGTTATCAGAAATAATTTTGAAAATAAATTTTTAATCGATTACCTTAAATTCAGCTTTGAGGATGATTTTAGCGAATCGGTAGTTCGTTTTATGAATCAGCAATACATCCCTTGCCTGACCGTTTTACACGAACATTATCAGCTGAGCGGGGAGATTCAAAAAGCACAGGAAGTGGAAAAGATTTTGATGAAAATAGCAAAGGAAAGTGATCGTGAAGAGGAGATTGCTCTTTTTTTAAATAAAACTGAAAAACAATAGTTTTGATTTCTTTTAAAAAGAAATACGAAAATTATACTGACGAGGAGTTGGTAAAATACATTGTCAAGGGCAATGAAAAAGCCTTTGATGAGCTGTACCAAAGGTACGCACAAAAGATGCACTCCTTTTTTTACCGCAACCTTGGGAAAGACATCAATCAAGCCAATGATTTTATTCAGGAGCTCTTTATAAAAATTATCGAAAAAGGGAATCTTTTTGATCCTTCAAAAAAGTTCTCCACCTGGATTTATGCCATTGCAGGGAATATGTGCAAAAATGAATATCGCCGAATTCAGAGGCATGCTGTTTTGGGTTTACCAACTGATTTTAAAGATCGCCTTTTTGCTAATAGCTCCTCGGATAATGATTATGACCAATCTGTTTTCGAACAATATTTGCAAAAGGAGCTGGATCAAATGGAAGCGCCACACCGGGAGTGCTTTTTGCTGCGCTACCAACAGGAACTGAGTATTAAAGAAATAGCCGATATTTTGGATTGTCCGGAAGGAACGGTAAAGTCCCGCATTTTTTATACCCTGAAAAAATTATCTGAGAAACTACAATATTTTAAACCTGACCATCTCAAAAAAAAAGATTATGAAACGTCTGGAAAAGAAACTGGAAGACCTACTGCTTCAGAAAGAATTTGAGGAATTAGGCATCGAAGAACAGAAATGGGTTTTGGCACAGATCAGTGCTGAAGAATATTCCGCTATGCGACAGACATTGCTGGAAAGCAAGCATACTTTTCAATTGAATAATCAACCTCAGCTTGATCCAAATATCCAAAAAAGGCTTCGAAAAATAGTACAGCAAAACAAACAACCCCACCCTACTACAAAATTGTTTCGATATTCAATTCCAGCATGGCAGGCAGTGGCAGCGGCTTGTGTACTTTTTTTACTTTTCGCGAATTTCAAATCTACATTTACTCCTCAACCCGAGACTATTTATGTTCATCTGACTGATACGGTTTACAGAGATGTTCCATTTCGATTGGTGGATTCTACCGCCGAAACTACTCCGGACACAAATACCCAGGTTATTTCAAAAAAAATAAAAAGGGTCAATCAATCTCCAAGTCAAAGTTATTATAAACCAAAAACTTCGAAAAAAAGTTATGATACATTACAAGTTAGTTTGCCAGAGTTGAATAATTCCTTTGCGACAACTTATGATACCGCGGTTTTAAACAGCATGATCAATGATTATTTACAATCATCCGCGGATAAGCACAGGGGCAGCATTGACAAAGCTGCCTTGGATTTGATAGATAGGGTTAATTGACCGCTATTTTTACCATATGAATAATGCTAAAAATAAACGGCATACGAGTATCTAGACTCATATGCCGTTTTATATTTTGCTGTTAGTTTACTTTCTAATAGAAAAAAAAATCTTATTGATAAAAAAGGTTTTTGGTAACCACTCCATCTTCAAAATTCAAAGTAAGCAAATAACCACCTTTCACTAAACTATTCGGCATTGAAAGATTGATTTTCTGGATTCCTTGTTGCAGTCTCCGTGTTGATTGCAATTCACTCACCAATCGACCATTTACGTCTAACAATTGGATACTAATATCAGTATCTTCATTCAATCTGAATTCCACAGAAAAGTCGGAAGATACTGGATTTGGATAAATTTGGACATCAGTTTCTTCTGCAATCAATTGGCTTGTGCTCGTAGTCCCTTCATTGATATATTTTGCCAAAGCCATCTTCCAGGTATCGCTATCCTTCGCCACTCCTCCCGCATAGATGCATCCCGCATCCACATCAATGGATCGTATGCTGTTAAAATTAGATTCGGGCTGTGTAGTTGCCCATCCGTTATTTCCAAAAGTCAAGTCATGAACGCCGTTTGCATTCAAACGAACAATCGCAAACTCGGAAGGGAACCCGCCAGTACTTCCTGCGGCAATAATGTCACCCGATGGCAGTATTTCAAGGTCAAAGATGGACTCATTATCAATCCGAGGAATGATCACTTCACCATTATTTCCAAAACTAGCATCAATTACCCCTGTGGGCATATATCTGGTTAGGAAAAAATTATTATCCAATTCATCGGTATCAAAAGCTCCACCGCCAGTTACAATTCGATTTTCATTATCTATAGCAATAACATTTAAACCTGCCACTACATTTGGAGCAATAGTATAAAACACTTTTCCATTATCTCCGAAAGAATTGTCTGTTACACCCAGATTGCTGAGTTTCGTAAGAAAAAAAGCATCTTCATCAAAAAAATCAAGGGACACCCTACCGCCAAGAATAATATTATCCTGTCCATCAACAGCAACCGAAGTGGCATATTCATATGGAGGGCTTTGTCCAAAGTCAATTATTAGATAACCATTAGTTCCAAAATTGGTAAATAGTGATCCATCCGTATTAAAACAGCCAACGAAAGCATCCTCGTTTGCACCATTGTAAGAGCGTCCAGCGACAACTATTTTGCCATCTGACAGGAATTTCATATCTGCAATTTCATCTTCAGCATAAGTCGAACCACTGAAAGATCCGGTAGCAATTCCATCCACACCAAAGCTGTTGTCCAATGTACCATTTTCCAATATTCTGACAACCACATATTGATCTTTGTTGCTAAATCTTGCCCAACCTCCAGCAATATATTTTCCGTCTGCTTGCTGTAAAATAGAACTTGCGCGCCCATTTCCTGACCCTAATGGAATGATAACATAGCCATTAGTTCCAAATCCGGTGTCTAATGTTCCATCAAGGTTGAATCTTACAACTGTAAAAACTTCTGTTCCTCCGCTGCTCGTAAACCCGGAAGCTATTAATTTAGTATCTGATTTTGTTAAAGCCAGGATTTCAGCATTATCCGTACCGTTATCGACAATAGTGACTCCATTAGTTCCAAAGTCGGTGTCTAATACTCCGTCCTGCGCTGTTACAGTGTTTGAAATCAAGAGTATAGAAAAAATAATTAGGTAAAAGGTTTTCATAAAAATTGTTTTTGTGTTTATTAATTGTTTTTGATTTTTTATTGATTGAAAATGAATATTTGATACCATTATGATCATTCATTACAATAGAATTTTAGCCTTCTGTAGTAGCAGCTGTTCCTTTTTATCTTCTATTTTTTAATTAATTTAGATCACAAGAAATGGTATATATCCTTACTGATCATTTGAGTTGTTTAGTTCTCATTTTTTGAGACGACAAAAATAGTATTTACCCCACTAAAACCAAGTGAAAAGCGAAAAAAATGTGGACACTTTAAAGTTGAACTTACCAGATAGGAATAATACATTGAATTGAAACCATATTTCGACTTAGGCCATCTTAAGTATTTTTACAGGATTAGTTCTTCCTTTTACTTCCACTTCGAGAAATGGTTGAGTCAGTTTAAGCGGTTTTTCTAATTTCTTATAAACTTCCTCGGTAATGATAAGTTGTGATTTATAGGTTTTATTCAGTTGTTCTACCCGGCTAGCAATAATGACCGGATTTCCTGTTACAGAGTATTGTTTTCTCGCTTCGGTTCCAACATTGCCAGTGACCACGTAACCTGCATGTAATCCAATACCAATTTTGGTTTTTTGAATGACACCGGCTTCATTACGTTCTTTGATCTCCGCAAGGATTTCTTTGGCAGCCGAAAAGGCATTTTGACAATCATTACCACGAGATACCGGAGCTCCAAAAGTAGCCATAAAACCATCTCCCATCAACTGATTGATATTACCATTATGTTTCTGGATTATATCAATCATGAATCCAAAAACATTATTCTGATAAGCGATAATTTCTTCCGGGCTTAGTTTTTCCGCCATCGGAGTGAAGTCTCTAATATCCAAAAACATAATGCAAACAAATCGTCTCTCTCCTGGCTTATTGGAGTTGTTCATTAGAAGTTCTTTTGCCACATCACCAGAGAGCTGTTGCTTTAGCAATTTTACAATTTTTTGCTCAGCCCCAACCAGTTTATTTCTTGTTTTATCTAAATCCCGATAGGCGATGGTGAGCTTTTTATGATCACGTCTTTTAGTGACATAAAAATATAGGGTCACCAATGTGCTAATTAAGATCAAGAGCGTAATTAAAATAGAAGTGTTACGCAAACGAATCTGTCTTTCTTTTTCTTTTTCTAAGCCGAGGACATTGAGATCAGCAATTTTCTTTTGTTGCTTTAGCAAAAGCATTTCGCTTTCTTTGCGTTTGTTCTCTGCAGTTGTTTCCAAACTATCAGTTACCATTTTTTGGGAGAGTTCCTGATATAATTTGAAGTAAGCCAGTGATTTTTCAAAATCCTTCTTGCGAGCAAAACTATCTGATATATCTTTAAGTTTTTTTTGCTCTGCACGAAGTGATTCCTGGATCATTTTTTCCGGCTTAATCTTAATCTCTGCTAATTGTGTTAAACTATCCATTTTTGAAATGGAGGGAGCAGGCTCAAATGATTCTTCAATCTCTTTGATGGCATCGTTCAGAAATTTTTGCGCCTCAAAATGCTGATCGAGGCTATCCAGTAACAAGGCAATTTTGAGTTGTAATTCATTGATCTTATCTGCGTCACCCTTATCTCGCAGCAGATTAATTGCTTTTTCATAATGATTTATGGATTCTCTAAAATCTCCTTTTTTCTCATTGGATCGTCCAGACATAATCTCGGTTTGAATTTTAATGTCTGTTGAAGCATCGTTAAAAACTTCTCCAACTTTTAGATCGCCGAAATTTTTAGAAAAAAAGGATTCTTTGATCTCTCCAAGTTCAATCAATGATTCAATTTCTTCGAGATATGTTTCAATTTCTTCGAGATTGACATCATGATTAATCTGAATAGATAGTGATTTTGCGGCCTGTAGATTTTCCTGCGCCTCAAAATAATTTTCTTTATCCTAATATGCTTTACCTAATTGAAAATAGGCCAAAACTAGATGATGACGCTTATTTTGATCAATTAACGAATTGGACTCAACAAAAATATCCTCTCCTAGAGCAACTGCTTGCTTTCCGTATTTTAACGCTTTCCGTAGATTTTGTTGTTGGTAATACTGTGTTAGTTTATTAAGTGTTTTAAGTTTATCAAGACCATAAATGTTTTTCAATCCTTCTTCCATTTGCTCAATTGAGGATTCCTGCGCGTAAGTGTAATGATGAAGTGGAGGACACATATTGATAATCCAAATCAGACATAATTTGAATAAAAATGAATTTAATGGTATGGATTGTGGAAACGAAATCATTTTCAGACAATTGATTTTCAATAACTTCCGTATTCTCCTATGAAGTAACCTCAGCATATGTTATTCGTTTTATTTTTTCTTTTGATGATTATCCTGTGATAAACAAACGAACTCGAATTTATTAAAAGGAGTTTTCACTTTTTTCTGATCAAAGTCAACCCGTCACTTAAAGGAAGCAGGCTCAGATCAATGCGGTCATCCTTAAAAAGTTTTTCGTTTAATTCACGAATGGCAATGGTTTCGGTTTCGGTGTTTTTATTATCGGCAACTTTACCACTCCAAAGCACATTGTCGATAGCAATGAGTCCATTTGGCCGTAAAAGTTGCAAACAGTACTCATAATAATTGTAATAATTTTCTTTATCCGCATCGATAAATGCGAAATCAAAAGTTCCTTCTTTTCCTTCCGCAACCAGATTTTGCAAGCTGTCCAATGCAGGTGCAATCCTGAGGTCTATTTTATGCGCTACATCTGCCATTTCCCAGTATCGCCGACCGACATTCGTCCATTCTTCGCTCACATCCAAAGCAATGAGTTGGCCATCATCAGGAAGGCCCAATGCGACACTCAAAGCACTGTATCCTGTAAAAACGCCAATTTCAATTCCTTTCCGTCCGCCGATAAGTTGAACCAACAAACGCATAAATTGCCCTTGCTCAGGAGAGATTTGCATGTTGTGTTCGGGCAGATTCGCTGTTTCTTCACGAAGCGATTTCAACACCTCTGATTCTTGCAAAGAGACATCTAACAAATATTGGTAAAGCTGGTCGTTGAGGTTTAGGGTGGTATTTGACATGTTTTCCTTTGAGTTTTTGATAATGAACTTTCTAGTTTTCTTTTTTGCCTGGTATTTTTAATATCGCCTTAAGAAAGCGATTAAATTTAGGCAAATTATTTATTAACAGAAACTTCAATTTTTACATTATTACTTTTTTATACCTAAAACTTCTTTTCTTAAAAATGAAAAAGCGGATCAAAAGCTCCTTCGCCTTTAATCCGCCAAATTCATGGTTATTTGTTTGTTCGATTGTTTTTCTATCAAAAAGAACTAAGATTCGTATTTCTTTTTAATCTTAAATGTCTTTACTTTTTTTAAAGCTGTGGCCACTGAAGCGAAACCTAAAACGAAAACAACTGCCAATCCTACTTTTAATAAGCTTTTCATCTTTTATTGTTTTTTTGGTTACACAAATTTTACCATACAAAGATGAGTTAGATTAAACAGGCAGATCTAGTAAATACGTCCAGTTATTTGTTAGTTTAGTTCAATTTCTTTTTTAAAAACCTCAACGGGAAACCGTATTTTTTCATTACCAGAAGAAGATTAAAGGCTGTCTTTGACATCTTTTTCTTACCGTTTTTGTTCTTAAATTTTCAGGATTTCCTTTACTTCGTGGTGATTTTAGAATAGCCGAATGGAAACGACTAGATTTCAACCTATTATTTATCTGTTCAAATTTTGATTTTCATATTATGAGCACTCAGTTTTATAAGTTAACCGTAGAAAAGATAACAAAGGAAACGGATGATACTGTTTCCCTTTCTTTTATTATACCCGAAGATTTAATCGATACTTTTAAATACCACCATGGACAATATCTTACTTTAAAATTTGATATCAACGGTGAAAGTCATCGCCGGGCTTATTCAATGTCGAGCGCTCCTGATGATGAACACGTTACTGTTACTGTTAAGCGAGTGCAGGATGGTACAGTTTCGACCTATATCAATGATCATATCCAATCGGGTAGTGAGATCGAGGTCATGCCGCCACAAGGGCGTTTTTTTAGCCCTCTGAAAGAAGAAAATCGCAAAACATATTACCTTTTTGGAGCGGGCAGTGGGATTACTCCTTTGATGTCAATTATTAAATCGATCCTGGAAAAGGAGCCGCAAAGCACTGTCTTTCTGTTTTATGGAAACAGAAGCGAGGAAAGCATTATTTTCAAAGAAAAGTTGCATCAACTGGAAAAAAAATACAGTGGTCAACTTATAGTAGAACATATTTTAAGCAAACCTAAAAAGGAAAAAGCTAGTGGATTAAGCAGTATTTTTAAAAAAGTAAGCTATAGTTGGAATGGAAAGATTGGCAGAATAGATACCAAAACGACCAAACAGTTTCTCGATCAAAATCCTTCCCGAAACACAGCCATTGAATATTTTATTTGTGGCCCAAATAATATGATCGATAATGTAGAATCTACACTTCTCGAACTAGGTATTGATAAAAAGCATATTCATGCCGAACGTTTTACTTCCGATAAACTTCCTCACGAACCTTCAGATTCTTCTAAAACGGAAGCAAAAGGAGCTGCTAATCTCACGGTTCATCTTGATGGTGAAATTATTGAAACATCTATTACAAAAGGGAAGACCATTCTCGATACATTAATTGATCTAAAATACGAACCTCCATACTCTTGCTATGCCGGTGCTTGTGCTACCTGCATGGGCAAAGTTATTAAAGGTACCGTTAAAATGGACGTTTGCTTTGCCCTCGACGAAGATGAAGTTGCAAATGGATATATCCTCACTTGCCAGGCTCATCCTACCTCCGATGAGGTTGAAGTAACCTATGATGTTTAAATAAACCCAAAACTATGAAAGTTGCAATTATTACGGGTGCTTCTCGTGGAATCGGGAGGTCACTCGCTTTGAAAATGGCTGAAGAAGATTTCGCAGTTATAAATATTGCACGAAATGCAGCTGATCTTGATTCGCTTGAAAATGAGATCACTAAAAAAGGTGGAACGGCGCGATCCTTCCCGCTGGATATCAGTTCTGAAAAGCAAGTCAATAAAGCTATAAAACAGATCGTCGATGAATTTGGAAGGGTCGATGTGATCGTCAATAATGCAGGATTTGGTATTTTCAAAAACGCAGAGCGACTAAGTGGTGATGAATGGTCACAAGTAATGGATGTAAACGCAAAAGGAACTTTCCTCCTTTCCAAAGCCGTGATTCCTTTTATGAAAAAAGCTGGAAAAGGACACATCATTGGCGTTGCCACGGATGTTTCAAAACGAGTAATCGCTGAAGGAAGTTTATACTGCGCCAGCAAATATGCTCAGGATGCCTTTTTAGGAGCTTTGCGAAAAGAAGTCAGAAAAGATAACATCAAAGTCAGCATCGTCTACCCTGGACTAGTTGATACTCATTTTCATGGAAAAATGGAAGGTGACCTTGGTCAAACTGACTTTCTGAAACCATCGGATGTTGCCAATGCTGTCGTTTATATCGTCAACGCTCCGGCCCATGTTGTGGTTGATGAATTGATGATACATCCAATTTCTCAGGATTATTAGCCTTTATAAAAAAGCCATTTCCCGATTTCTTTTAAAGACACCTTTTTTCCATACATAAAAATGCCTACCCTGTAAATCCGTGCTGAAAGCCACACGAAAAACACAGAAGTCCCTGCCAGTACAACGATGGACAAAACAATTTCCCAAAGTGGCGGATCAAAAGCCAGCCTTGCCGGCATTACAATCGGAGAAAATAATGGAAATATCGAAGACCAAACCGCCAAATTACTTTGCGGTGCTCTTACCGCAACGATCATGATGTAAAAGGCCATGACCACAGGCAATGTAATCGGAATGGTAAGTGACTGTCCTTCTCCCAAGTCATCGCCCATCGCTGATCCTACTGCTGCAAAAAGTGAAGCATACAGAAAATATCCCCCCAAAAAGTAGAAAATAAATAACGGCACAATCGCCCACCAATTTATATTACTGATTTCGGCTATGGCCTGAGAGACGATACCTTGCATTTCTTCTGCATCCATTTGATTTCCAACTGAAGCTGCTGCATTCATCTGCTCCGGATCAAAATCAAAAAATAACATTACCAAAAAATACAAGGCTGGAATTAGTATGGCCCAAATCGCAACCTGAGTCAACCCCACAGCTCCTACTCCGATAATTTTTCCCATCATCAACTGAAATGGTCGGACCGATGAAATCATTACTTCAACAATACGGCTTGTTTTTTCTTCCATTACGCTACGCATCACCATCATTCCATAAATAAATACGGTCATGTACATTATTATTCCCATTACAAATCCAATCCCTGCAGCGACCACACCTGCTGCTGGACTTTCATCCACGTCTGTTGCTTTGATCGGTTCGGGATTTAGCGTAACCGAAGTTTTTAAATATTCCAGTTCGTCTTTATCCAGCTTAAGTTCTTCAATTTTATAATCCCGGATTTTATTACTTATTTTTTTTTCAATATTACTACTGATGTCCAGACCTAACTGATTGTCAGAATAATAGGCAACCGTGTAATTCTTGTAAGTAATATTTTTGAGCGGAGGGATAACGATTATTCCGCTATATCCGGAATTTTCAAAATCAGTACGGAGCTCTTCCAAATCGCGGTCTTCAAATTTGAATATTAAGTTATTTTCATCAGCGATATTTTTTTGAAAAATATTGTCACTGTCTAAAATAGCAATACGAAGTGTTTCTCCACTTTCATAGGAAAATATAAATCCGACTACTCCGAAAAATAATGCGAAAGCAAGCGGAGTTAATAGCGTTGCCAAAATGAACGAACGTTTTTTAACGCGGGTAAGATATTCTCGCTTTATGATGAGCCAAAGTTTATTCATTGTTTGCGTTTGATTTTGCTGATTGTTCTACTTGTTTTATAAAAATTTCATTTAAGCTGGGCAGTATTTCATGAAACGCAGTGATATGAATATCTTGCTGAATCAGCTTTCTCAGCAATTCATTTGAATCGCCTCCTTCATTCAGTTTTACCGTAATTGATTGGCCTTTTTGTTTTATAATCTCTGCCTTTTCAGAAATATTTGCCGGTAAATTCCCTTCAAATTCAATATTAAAAAGATTCTCTTTAAAGCGGTTTTTGATATCCTCCACTTTTCCTTCCAGTACATTTCTGCCTTCACTGATCAATACGATATGTTCACAAATCTTTTCAACTTGTTCCATTCGGTGCGTTGAAAAAATAATACTCGTACCATTGCGATGCAATTCGTCAATTTCGTCTTTGATCAGATTGGTATTGATGGGGTCCAGGCCGGAAAACGGTTCGTCGAGAATCAACAATTTGGGTTTGTGAATAATGGTTGCGATAAATTGAATTTTCTGCTGCATTCCTTTAGAAAGCTCTTCCACTTTTTTGTCCCACCAGTCTTCAATGCCAAATTTTTCAAACCAATGATTGATTTCATTTACGGCTTCGGCTTTTGATAATCCCTTTAAGCGGGCAAGATAAAGTAAATGTTCTCCTACTTTCATTTTCTTGTACAACCCACGTTCTTCGGGCATATACCCAATCTGCTCCGGATGTTTGTTGTTGAGTTTTTCACCATTCAAATAGACATGACCTTGATCAGCTCCGGTGATC
Organism: uncultured Saprospiraceae bacterium; assembly: GCA_963793295.1. Classification (GTDB taxonomy): domain Bacteria; phylum Bacteroidota; class Bacteroidia; order Chitinophagales; family Saprospiraceae; genus JAHDHW01. The sequence goes on from CAWBZX010000037.1 coordinate 128,608, forward strand.
GTTGTAATAATTCGAATCAAAGAAGTTTTTCCGGCTCCATTTGGTCCTAAAAGCCCAAATATAGAACCTTGGGGCATTTCAAAACTAACATTATTTACGGCTACGTTTTTGTCGTAGCTTTTCGTTACATTTTCTATTTTTAATACATTCATCAATGAGGTGGTATCAGATTTAGTTTGTTTGATTCTGGCAATAAGGTTTCAAAAGAATTGATTTTACCATATTTAAAAACGAATTAAATTTATGCCCTAAAGATCATAAAAACATTGGAAATTCTATTGAGTTTAAATTTTATTCGATAAAAAAGCTTTCATTTGTATCCTACCTATGCATAATCAAAATTGGTATATCATTGCAAATCCTGCTGCTGGCCGGAGAAAAGTAAATCGAAAGCTTCTTTTGATAGAAAAATTATTGCAATCGAATGAGATTGATTACGAATTGGTTAAAACCCAAAAAAGTGGCGATGGAACTATTCTGGCAAAAAAAGGAATTCAAAGGGGATTTCGAAATATTCTGGCAATTGGTGGTGATGGAACCAATAACGAAGTCATAAACGGCATAATGGAACAAAATGCGGTTTCGTCTCAAAGCATTACTTATTCCCTTTTACCAATTGGAACGGGTAATGATTGGATCAAAACGCATGGAATTTCCAAAAATATTAAGGAAACTATTTTGATGCTGAAAAGAGGGAAAACGACCTTTCAGGATATTGGAGTAGTCTCTTTTTTAAACAATGGCCAAACCCAAAAACGATATTTTGCCAATGTTGCCGGATTGGCTTATGATGCTTTTGTTGTAAAAAAAACTGAGAAGGAAAGTGGAATGTTTTCTAATAAACTCTTTTACTTAATTTCTTTGATGAGATACCTTTTTCAATACAAGTTACAGAAAGCGAAAATTCAATTCAATGGCCAGGAGTTGAGTGATTATTATTACACGATTAACGTTGGGATTTGCCGTTTTGCAGGAGGCGGAATGGAAATCGTTCCGCACGCTATTTCTGATGACGGCCAATTGGCCATCACCATTGCCGGAAAGTTTTCAAAGTTGAGTGTACTTTTAAATACTTATCGATTTTACAATGGTTCTATCGCACAACTATCGAAAATATCAACTCATTTCTCAACAAATATTAAGGTCACATCTTTAGAAAAAGACCCCATACTTGTTGAAGCAGATGGTGAATTTTTAGGCCATACGCCTGTAGAATTTGGAATTATTCGAGGAGCTTTGAAAATAGTAATTCCCTAAATCTCCTGATTCCAATTTAGAAAATAGCTAATTCAATTCTTTCATTGACATTATGCTGTTTTTCTATACACTTGACGTTATTTGCACAACGATTTAGCAATCGATTCTCTCCATAACCTTCCGCATTTATCCGGTCACTTGCAATCCCTCGATTGATTAAATGTGCAGCTATTGCTCCTGCTCGAGCTCTGGACATTTCCAGGTTTTCAATATCATCTCCAACACTGCTTGTGTGGGCTGCGATTTCAACTTCGAGATCAGGATGTTGTTCCATAATATCAATTAGCAAATTGAGCTTTAAAGCAATTTCGGGCGTGATAATATATTTTCCTTTATCGAATTGAATTCCATTAATCCGAAACGTTTTTCCTTTTAAATTATCACCCTTTTTTAGCAAATATTTCATTTGGACAAAAGGATAAACCGATGGAGCAGGCCGTTCGTTAAAAAGCACTGGCGCTAAGGGATATGCATTTGGATCTGTTTGGCTAGCTGGAGTAATATCAGTTTTTCTTTCATCGCGTATTTTAAGTTCACTTCCCTCTGATTCTACTTGGGCAGTCTTCATGTTTGATTTATTTTCAACAGAAGATTTATCTGTATTTTTAGAATCCATATTAGTAATTCTACTTTTTTCAACTTCTATTTTTGCTTCCGAAACATTGCTATTTGATTCTTCCGAATTTTCGGTTTCTGTATTTTCGGTTTCGGTTTCAATATCTGGATCAATGTTATCCATATATTCATCTTGATCATCGTTTTTTATACTTCCAACGGTTTCGGTTTCAACCTTTTCTTCTGTTTCATTATGACCTCCTGCATCCATTTGAATGTCAGGCATATCATCACTTAGCGTTTGGATCTCATTTATTTCATTATTGTTTTGTGTTTCACTTTTTAGCTGATTCGTAATTTTTTCTTCTTCGGTATCAACTTCTTTTGAGGCCAGGTTTTCGTTAATATTTGTCGGCTTTAATGCTTGTCTAACATAAACTTCTTCTGACTCTTCAATTGTAGTATTGACTATTGTAGATGGTAAAATCTCAAAAGTATAAATATTGTCATCATTGCCACTTCGACTCGAAGAAAACACTCCCTTGGTATAGGTATCATTTAAATGAAAAGAAATATCATCAAAAGAACTATTTACTGGACTTCCAATATTTCTCGGTTTTGACCACAATCCTTTATCGTCTTGTTCGGCCAGAAATATATCAAATCCACCATATCCAGGATGTCCTTTTGAGCAAAAATATAATTTGTCGTCTGAGCTTATAAAAGGAAAACCTTCATTAAAAGAAGTATTCACCTTAGTCCCAAGATTTAATGGCGTGCTCCATCCCTTCTCTGTACGTCTCGACTTATAAATATCGGTTCCACCTTCTCCACCTGGTTTGTCAGAAACGAAATATAAAGTTGCACCGTCAGCCGAAAGCGCTGGGTGCATATAATTATGATCTTTTTTACAAAATGGAAATATTTTTGGTTTTTTCCATTTTGAGCCATCGTTTGATTCTGAATAATACAATTGCATATTGTAAGTATCATTTTTCCCAGAATCTGTTCCAGAGCGTGTAAAAACGATAAAATTTTGATCGCCGTTGAAAGATAACGGCCCGCAATGTTTGTTTAATTCATTGATTTTTTTCGAAAAATCCTCTGGCTTTTTATAAGCTCCTGTAGAATCTGCTTCACTATAATATATACGGAGAAAATCCCGGCCCGTCCAACCAGACTTTTGTTTGAGCGGATTTAAACCCGAATTTCTATCAGAGGTAAAAACAATTCCATCTTTGTAAAAAACAGGCCCTGAGTCATCTGATTTTGAGTTTTGCGAAAACGAATTAATTGTTATATTTTCAAATAGTGGTTTGATCGATTTTACTTTTTCACAAGCTTTAGCCATTTCAAGAGCACGTTCGTCTGCAGGGTTTTGGTCGGCATATTTCAGAAACCAATTTCTAGCTTCTTCGTATTTCCCGTTACTCATTAGTGTCTCTCCATAATAATACTTTGTTATTGGTCTGGCGCGTTCCTCATGTACAATTTCGCTGTACAATTGTTCCGCATTATTCAACCTGTTTGTCATCAAATAACAATAAGCTAATTTTGTTTTTGCAGTAAGACTTTCCTCTTCTTTGAGGCCTTCTTCATACAATGAGATGGCTTGGGAATACTCATTTAATTTATACAATTTGTCCGCTTTTTTAATCTGCTGATTCTGAGCAAAACCTGAACTGAAGAAAGCCAACATTAATAAGAGAGAGAGAACTTTAAAGTATTTCATTTATGTTTTTTTTATAAAAGCCTTTGATTGATTATCATTGAATGTATTTTATTTTGCAAAAAATGTGCTACAATCAAAAAAATATAGTAAATTTTGATTCCTCACATTTACTATATTTTCAATCAACACAAATAATGTATTTTTTTATTTAAAATAAACTGATTTTCAGCATCTTTAGTATTGTAATAACAGACATATTTGATATTTAAACGTATAAATTTTATTAATTATTCCTTAAACATTTAATCACTTGATATGAAAATGCAACTGATCTTATTATTCGTATTCCTCTTGATTGAGTCACCTTTTTCAAAAGCACAGGTGATTGAAGATGAGCGGTCAATGAGCCAGGGAAACCAAACAGCTTATATTATTGACATTATTAATACCAATGATAAATTTGTTGAAAATATTTGGAAGAAATACCTTAAAAGTTTTGGAGGTAAATCCAAAAGGAACAGAAACTCAGGAGAAATTATCATCGAAAATGCTAAAATATCGGCAATTGGGAAAGGGCGTAATATCAATTTGTACACAACATTTGAACAGGTAGGAGATGATGTGTTACTCTCGATGTGGGTTGATCTTGGAGATGAGTTTCTTTCATCAAAAAATGATATTAATCAAGTCCAGGGCGCTAAGGATTTTTTAGCCGATTTTTCTAAAGAAGTCAAAAGAGAAATCTTACGACTTCAGGTAAAAGAAGAAGGTGAATTTCTGGAAAAGCTGGAAGTTAATCTGAAAAGACTGGAACGAGATAAACTCAGATATGAGCGCGAAATAGAAATGGCAGAAGCTAAAATACTAAAGAACAAAACCAAAATCGAAGAAAATATAATTGCGCAAGAAGAATTACTTCACAATATTGAAATACAGAGAATGGCAATAGATAGTATCAAATTATTGCCAAATAATTAGTCTAATCAAAAATATACTCTTATCACTCAATATTATAAAAATAAATACTCCAATCTTGTTTGAAGGTTTGCATTTTTTTGTTTATATTATAGCTGTATTTCGCTATTCTTTTAGCAATTTAGTGATACAATTGAGGTTTGGCGTTGAAAACGGATTTTTACATAAATAAAATATCAATATTTAAATAAAAAAATTTTGTCTTTTTTTTAACAACTTGAATAACTGTAAATCGATTCTTTCTGATTTTTAATTTGACAGAATAATTATTCCCGGCAACCGATACACATAAAATTAATTATAATTTAATTATAATTAACGCTATCACAAGATCAATAATTGAGTGTTATAGGAATAAAACTATATTATATTTTAATTAATTATATGCATACTTTTGTCTTTCAATTTTAAAAGAAAAAAACTGAATTTTATAACTAACAGGTTTTCCACATACTGAGATGTACTTACTAACAATTGAGTCAATTGCATAAAATATTTTCAGCTTCAAAGTGTTAGATTTTCAGTTAGTTTTGTGCAATCATACTATGACTGAGAACTACATTGACAGAAAGAAATAGTTCATTTTAAGAATTTTTAACCAATATGGCAGATTCTACTAAGTCGATTAAGCAAATCGGAGCTTATCACAATCAAAAGAAGGGAAACGATTTATCCAATTATGTTTTTGGAAAAGTACAACCTCAAGCACTTCCTTTAGAAGAAGCAGTTTTGGGAGCTGTCATGCTTGACAAAGATGCACTTCCTGTTGTTCTCGATATTATCCGCTCTGAAAGCTTTTACTCTGATGGCCATAAACTCATTTATAAAGCAATGCTTCGGCTTTTCGAAAAAAGCCAGCCCGTTGATTTGCTCACTGTAACAGAAGAACTTAAAAAAACAGGAGACCTTGAAACCATAGGCGGCCCTTTCTATCTAGTAGAACTGACCAATCGGGTGGCCTCAGCTGCAAATATTGAATTTCACGCAAGGATCATTTCTCAAAAGCATATCCAAAGAGAACTCATTTCTGTTTCTACCAAAATAATCCGTGATGCTTACGAAGATACCACCGATGTTTTCCAATTGCTTGACGACGCAGAACAAGGCCTATTTTCGATCACTCAGCAAAACCTAAGTCGCGGATACGAAAGTATGGGCACGCTTGCCAGCCGCGCATTGAAAGCATTGGAGGAATTAGCTGAAAAAGAAGATGGTCTTACTGGTGTTCCTACAGGATTTACCGAACTTGACCGGCTCACTTCCGGGTGGCAATCTTCTGATTTGATCATCGTAGCTGCAAGGCCTGGTATGGGTAAAACATCTTTCACTTTATCCTTGGCACGAAATGCTGCATTGGATTTTAATAAAGGAGTAGCCCTATTTTCGCTGGAAATGTCAAACGTTCAATTGGTACATCGACTTATTTCTATGGAAGCAGAAATCCCAGGCAGCAAATTGCGAAATGGCCAGATGGAAGAGTATGAATGGCAGCAACTGCATAGCGCAATTGAAAAAATGAGTGAAGCACCTATTTTCATCGACGATACGCCAGGTATTAATGTTTTTGAATTGAGAGCAAAATGTAGAAGGTTAAAGATGCAACATGATATCCAGTTGGTTATTATTGATTATCTCCAATTGATGTCTGGAGGGCCGGAAAATAAAAATGGAAACCGAGAACAAGAAATCAGCCAGATATCACGTGCATTAAAAGGCCTTGCAAAAGAATTAAGTGTTCCTGTGATTGCCTTATCCCAGCTCAGCCGTGCTGTTGAAACACGTGGTGGCACAAAACGACCACAGTTATCTGACCTTCGTGAGTCGGGAGCAATTGAACAAGATGCCGATATCGTTTCTTTCATTTATCGTCCTGAATATTATCAGATTCTGGAAGATGAAGAAGGTCAATCGCTCAAAGGAGTATCAGAAATTATTGTCGCTAAACATAGAAATGGAGCTTTAAAAACAGTGAAATTAAAATTCACTGACCAGTTTGCTAAATTTAGTAATCTTGATGATCCTAATTTTAACGAACTTATTGGAGGTGATGATAATGGACCTGATGCGCAATCAAATGTCATCACAAGATCATCGCGAATGAATGATGATGATATCCCGTTTTAATCATGGCAAAGCGTCCCCAAAAAAAAATCCAAAGTGAGGATAAACCTCCTCAAAAAGAATTCATAACTGATACCAGTGAAGAATTAGATGCTCCTGAGGGAATGCGTCTAAATAAATTTATAGCTCATTGTGGCATCAGCTCCCGCCGCAAAGCTGCTGAATATATCCAGAATGGTCTGGTAGCTGTAAATGGAAAAGTTGTCAACGAAATTGGTCACCGCGTGATGGAAGGTGACACCGTAACTTTTAAAGGAAAACCCGTTACACCTGAAATCAAAAAGGTATATCTTCTACTCAACAAACCCAAAGATTTTGTAACAACGGTCAGCGATGAAAAAGGTCGTAAAACGGTTATGGATATTGTGGGCAAAGCGGTCAAAGAGAGGATATACCCGGTGGGCCGTCTTGATCGCGCCACACTTGGACTATTGCTTCTAACAAATGACGGAGACCTTGCTAAAAAGCTTTCTCATCCAAGCCATGGCGTTAGCAAAGTTTATCAAGTGGTTTTAGACAAACCAGTTAGCGAAGAACATCTGGAATTGATCCGAAAAGGCCTGACGCTCGAAGATGGCCCAACTCCAGTTGATGGTATAAATTATATTAAAAATGCTCCCCCTACTGAGGTTGGGATTGAAATTCACATTGGTAGAAACAGAATCGTCCGACGAATTTTTGAGCACCTGGGTTACCAGGTAAAAAAATTGGATCGAACTATTTATGCAGGATTAACGAAAAAAGACTTGCCTCGTGGCCGTTTTCGTCACCTAACCGAAAGAGAGGTTATCATGCTAAAGCATTTCACCTAAATCGCAGCTTACCTAACCAAGCCTCCAATCAAGCGAATTAATTCTATTTCTGTATTTTTTAAATCAAAAACAGAAGTGAGTTGGGTTTGATAGGCTCTGATATAAGAAAGTTGTACGTCTCGATATTCAAAGGAGGTTATCAAACCGTTTCGAAATCTTTCTTTAGAAATTTCAATATTTCGGATAGCATTATCAATCCTAGCCTGATTGATCGAGACCAATTGTTTTTGATTATTGTATGTTTGAAGGGTATTGAGCAGCTGCGTTGAAAGGGTGCGCTTCAGGTCTTCAATATTGATTTGAGCGATCATCTCCTGTACCTGCGCATTTTCAATAGCTCTCTTTCTATTTTTACCATTATAAATATTGTAACTCGCAGAAAGATTCAGGTAATAATTAAAATTATTCCCCCAGGCCGCATCATAAGGTTCCTTTGTATTCGGATTTTCACCGTTCAATTTTAAAACATTTTCACTTAGATTGGCTCCTGTGTTCACACCAATCACAGGATATTTGTTGCTTTCAGCCATTTCACGATCAAAACTTGTCAAACTTCTGGCAATTAAAAAATTTTGAAGATTGTTATTATTTGAAAACATGCGCTCTTTCAAATCTTCAAAAACATAGTCCGGAGTTTCATTGCTTAAACTATCCGTCAGATTGTAAATCAGACTCAAATCATCTTCTCCCATGGCAAGATTCAAATTCCGAAAGGCGGTTTCAACGACATTCTGCTGTAGGATAATGTTAGTGGAATCATTGTAATAAGCATCCTGACTTTGAATAATCTCAAAAGAGCCCGCTTGCCCAAATTCCTGTCGCGCTCTTTGGTAATCGATCCTATCGCGCGATAATTCCAGAACTTCTTCTAAAACATCTAGTGCTTCCTGCTGAATAACTGCTGCATAGTAAGAAAGCATAATCCCTCTGATCGTATTTTCCACTGCTATTGCAACATTGGTCTGCCCTTGTTTTTCTAATTCTTCAAATCGTTTTTTATTGATTTTCACCCGGTATCCGTCAAATATAATATAACTGGCATCCAGGTTTCCGGTAACCCCTCCGTTCAAAAAAGAACCATTTATAAATGATGCCGGATTGTTTTGATTATTGTAAGCGTTCTGAGAATTTATATTAAAATTGACCGTCGGGTATCTTCCAGCAGATTGCCAATTATTGTTGTTAGCGGCAATATCAACATATCGTTCAGCAATCTGAATTTGATAATTATTTTCCAAACCTTTTTCAATTGCTTGAGAAATACTGAGGTCGTTTTGTGCAATTGAAAATTGAAATAGAAAAGACAATAAAACAACTATTAAACTATATTTCATTTTAAAAATGTTTTTCAGAATATTTATTGATACTAGCTTATAAAAGACACTACTTTGAATATGCCATAGAGCACACCGGCGCCTATAACTAAAGCATAGATTACAACAAAAAGCCATAGTGGATAATAAGTTTTTCGATTTTCATTGGCAGGTTCTACCAATTCAAGCGCAGGCATTTTTCCTTCCCAAAGGCTAATTGAAAATACTTTTATCTGATTTGATACCATCAACAAAACAGGCAATAATATTAAATTGATAACCGTAACCACTATTAAACCGAAGGCAACAGATATTGCCATTGGGATAAGAAACTGTGCTTGAAAACTTTTGTTGAACATCAAAGGAGCCAGCCCTGCAATAGTTGTTAAAGTTGTAAGCAAAATAGGACGAAAACGAGATACTCCTGTATTAAATATTGCTTCTTTAACCGGAGTTCCCTCTTTAATAAGATTATTGTAAGTTGTTACAAAAACCAAAGAATCGTTGACCAGAATCCCGATCAGTGCAAAAACACCGAGGTTAGAGAACAGGCTAATAGCATGTCCCATATACCAATGCCCCCAACCGACGCCGATTAATGCAAAAGGAATTAAAGCAAAAACAATAATAGTTTGGCTGACAGACCGGAAGGTTAATGCTATTGTGAAAAACATAAAAAGCAAAACAATTGGAACTACTAATTGCATTGATTTTGCTGATTTGGCATTTTCGCGGTTTTGTCCTTCGTACAAGGCTTGCACAGCGGGAAAATCTTTCAGAATCTTAGGTATTATATCTTCCTGGATACTGGTATTCATATCCGAAGCAGACACGTCATCTTCTGCGACATCAGCCTCAACCGTGATCTGTTTTCTCCCATCAATATGGTTTATTGCAATTACTCCCCGCTTTATTTCCAGGTTGGCAATTTCAGAAAGGGGGAACTCTCTGCCGTCAGCAAAACGGATTCGCATTTTTTCAAGCTGACCAATATTTGATCGTTCTTCTTCTTTGTATCGAACCCACACTCTTACTTCATCGCGCCCACGCTGCAAACGCTGGATCTCACTTCCAAAAAACCCTTGTCTTACCTGGGCAATAACTTCTTGTAAATTCAACCCTAAAAAGTGCGCCTTTTCTTTCAGCGACACGTTGATTTCCCGCAGCCCTTGCTGATTATTATCGACAACATCTTTCAGCTCTTCCAGCTTTTCTAATTCGGCTTTTACTTTTTCTGAAGCTTTGACAAGCTGATCAAAATTATTGCTCACCAAAGAAAGTGAAACCGGTTTTCCAAAAGGCGTTACCCCTCCAATTGTCACTTGCTCTGCACCATAAATGGTTCCTGCCTTTTCGCGGATCGCGTTACCCACTATCCGGGCACGTAAAGAGTCTCTTGACTCAGTATCCAAAAGGGTTATATTTATCTTCCCGTCATAAGTAGTTGGACCGATTGATTTTTCGACTTTTAAAATGGCCTGTTTTTCATTATTAAAATATTGCTTACTCAAATCTTCATTTACTTCCCAGGCTGCTTTTTCGATATGAGTCAACCAATCAAAAGTTATATTTTCACGAGTACCGGCAGGCATTTTTAGTGTCACAGTGATGTCGTCACGTTCTATATTCGGAAAAAATGTTTGTTGAATTATTCCTCCCTGAATTGCTCCAATGGTTATGATCAATATGCCAACAATGATCGCAATAATCATTGCGTTGTTTTTCATGGCAAACCTTAAGGTCGGGGCATACGTTTTGTCTTTCATGAAAGCCATAAATTTATCCAACTTTCTGGTTACCCAACCTTTATCATTATCAGGGCTTAATGCCTTAGAATGAGCAACGTGAGCAGGCAAAATGAATGTGCCTTCAATTAATGAAAAAATCAAAGAAAATATAACAACTACAGCCATTGTGGAAAAGAAGTCACCTATTCTGCCATCTATAAAAAAGAAGCCCACAAAAACAAGCACCGTTGTCAAAATCGCTGAAAATACCGCCGGCAGAACTTCCATCGTTCCATCAATTGCTGCTTGCATTCTCGGAACACCTTTTTCATATTGTTGGTAGATGCTTTCACTAATCACGATTCCATCATCCACCAGTATTCCGATCACCAGTATCATCCCGAATAAAGAAATAACATTAATGGTTGTACCTAAAATATAAGCACAGGCAAACATCCCCGCGAAAGAAATAGGGATAGCCAATGCTACCCATAACGCCAATCGCCAATTGAGGAACATAGCAAGCATCAATGTTACAATAATGAATCCCGCAATCCCATTATTTCTAAGCAACTCAATCCGTTGATTCAAAACTATTGATTGATCACGAATAATGGTTGCTTTAACTACATCGTTAACTTCGTTGTAGTCTATGATGTAATTTCTAACTTTATCAGTAATATCGAGTATATCTTCTTCCAATGTATTCTGAACAGTAACCACAACAGAAGGCTCTCCATTCAAGTAAGTTCGGTTTGGAGTATCTTCCCACTTGTCATTGATGTCTGCAATCTGATGTAAACGAATCACTCCGCCCGAAGGGGAGTTTTTGACAACAATATTGCGAAGTTCTTCTGCATAGTATTTTTTATTTCTGGCTCTGACCAACAATTCTTCTTTTTCCCCTTTGACCGTTCCTCCGGTTATTTCCAAATTGGCAACCTGAACCGCCCTGGTAGCTTGGGCGAAAGTCAACTGGTATGCTCTAAGGTCTTGTTCACGAAAAGCGATTTCAATTTCTTCCTCAGGAAATCCGCTAAGTTCGACTTTAGAAATTCCATCTATTGCTCTAAGGTCATCCTCAACTCTTCGGCTGTATGTTTTGAGGGTTTCCAGGTCAACATTACCACTCAAAGAAAAACTAATGGCAAAACCTAAATTTTCTTGCTTGAAGATCGTCGGAGGCTCCATGCTCGCCGGGAAAGAACTGATTCGGTCAACGGCATTTTTTACGTCCTGTAAAATAACATCTGTTTTATAGCCTTTCAAAACCTCAACATTTACACTTCCACTGTTTTCTCTTGAAACCGAGGTCACCCGTTCTATCCCTGTTATTCCTTTTAAATTCTCTTCGATTTTCAGCACGATGCCTTCTTCAATTTCTTCTGGTGAGGCTCCTGGATAAACCGTTTGAATAGAGATCAACCGGCTTTCCACTTCCGGAAAAAAAGTAGATTTCATGTTTAACAATCCAAAGATCCCAAGAATAAAAATACCAACCATTAGCATGTTTGCTGCTATTGGATATTTTATAAAATAGGTTATTAAACTTCTCATTTATTTAAATATTAAGGTGATACCTGAGTGGTTGATAATGGATTGAATAGTTTATAAAAACTATTTTTGAGCGCTGGTATTTAATGCATTCATAGTATCGAGATCAGCTTTTTTAATTTCTACAAGCATCCCTTCAAATACTCCCGGAAACAACTCTTTCAATAACTTTGTCCCATCTTTCAAACCACTAACAATGGCGGTTTTTTCGGTAATCTTTATGATGTTTACTTTTTGAAGCGTGAGTATAGAATCATTTTGAATTTTGTATACTGTAGATTCATTCACCAATAAATTTCTAGGCAACTCAAAAGCATTCTCAATATTTTTTAATTCGACATCACCCCGCAAATACATACCTTCCTTCAGATTATTTCCAGATACTCCGATATAAACAACTACAGTTTGCGTACTGGCATCAATTTGATCGCTGATTCGTTTGATTCGCCCACTCCAATTACCAGCAATATCATCAGAATGGAGTGACACCAAGCTTCCGATTTTTATATAATTGAGATCTGCAAGGCGGATTGTCGCTTCGAGTTCGTAGTTATTGATATTCATCAACTCCCCCAATTTTTGTCCGACTCGCACCAAAGAACCCGGATTAATAGAAGCTTCTGTGATTACTCCGGAAAAGGGCGCATAAATCTTATATTTTGAAAGGCGGCTTTCCGCGCTTTTGATATTGTAATATTGACTTTGAATATTTCGGGTTGCAATGAAAAATTTCTCTTTATCATTCAAAGGTTCCGGAAATGGTTGAATAGGTTTTTCAATATCAAATTGCTGAAGATAGGCTCTCCAATGATCAAAACTTTCGGGATAATCAATTTTGAGATCAGGCATCAATTGTGTAATCGCATTCAAAAGGGTGCTCTTTTGCGACAAAAGGTTTAGCTCCGCTTCTTCGCTGTCAATATTGAGCATTACCGATCCTTTTGCAAATCGACTCCCAACTTTGAAAGTATTCGACGTTGGCTCTAATATGCCGGATACTTCAGCGAGAATATCGATTTTGTCAAAAGCAACTAATCTACCTTGTACATCAAGTGTTGATGGAACGGTATTGTTGTCAACTGTTAACACCTCTACTCTACGGAGGTCTTTCCCGACAAAGTCTTTTTTCTTTGGCGGAGCTTTTTGATTACTCAAATAGTTGTAAGCAAAAACAGCTATAAATAATGGGAGCAAAACACCCGCTACGACTGAAATTTTTCGAATATTATTCTTCATTATTATTAATTTTTCGAATATTAAGGTTGCAGTTACAACTATTTATTAAGATTGTTATAAATCATTTCGAGCACTTTATTACAAACTTCAAGTTCTTCCGGATCAATTCCTTCCTGTGCTTTTTTCTTTAATTGAAAAGCGACAGGAAGTACTTTGGATTCCAGCTCTTTTCCTTTATGAGTCAGATAAATTTTATTATTGCGTTTATCACTTTCATCAGGAACCCTAACAACCAGGTTTTCTTTCTCCAAAACATGCATATTTCTTGCTACTGTTGCTTTATCACGAAAAACAGCATCTGCTATTTCCTGCTGATTCATACCATCTTTAAACCAGAGGTGTACTAAGATTGGCCATTGGTCTCCGTTTAAAGAAACACCCTCATTTAGAAATATTTTGGTAAGATGTTTTGCCATCAATCTACCTGTGCGGTTTGCATTGAAACCTACTCCTATTTTTGGATGAAATTCTTTTTGTTTCATTTAAAAAATGGTTGTATCCGCAACTAACATTGCAAAAGTAGAAAGGTTTTTGAAAACTTAGCCTTTTTGGAAAAATAAAAAGAAGGGCTGCGAAGACTGGATGGATTGGTTTACGTTTATGCGTATTGGCTAAAAATTCTTTTATCGGCTATGAAAGTACCAAAAGGAAGAATGGAAGCCAATAATGCCAATAACGTTTCTGTGGTTGACCATTTGTATTCGGAAGAGACAATGATTACCCAGGCACAATAGGCAATAAAAAGCAAACCATGAGCCATACCTACAATGGAAGTAGGTTCTGGAAAATCAAAAATATATTTTAGTGGCATACATACGCCTAGCAGCATCAAAAAACTTATGCCTTCTAAAATTCCCAATAAACTGAGGATCTTTAAATTGTTTATCATCATTTTACCTAAAATAGTTAATGGTCTGATTTCCGACTAATAGGAGCGCAAGTTGCGAAGATGACTGGTTCCAAATGTTTTTTAATTGTCATATTTTATCTTCAAAAATAAAAAACAAAAAGGGATATCATTTTTAATATGGATAATCTGTATTATTTAAGAAAAAAAAATGACATTTATAGTACCTAAACATTAGCATTTACCTTAATCCATTGGAGTAGTTTTTGTATAATCACACATTATTTATCGCTATATTTGCGTTGATACCAAAAAAAGAACATTATGAAACATGTGCTAAACATTCTTTTGGTTGCTTTTCTCGCCTTTAATATTCAAGCAAGAGAAACTTCCAAAACATTTGCTGACTACACTTTTACGATTCACATTGGCGCATTTGTAAAGGCCAATATTTCTGATTTTAAGAATATTCAAAAATTCGGATACCTTTATTCGCTGAAACTCAATAATCTGCAACAGGTTTATATGGGAGATTATGAGACAGAAGCTGCTGCTAACAAGGTTTTAGCTGAAGTGAAAAATGCTGGATTTCTAGATGCTTTTACCACTCGCCGAAGTATCAAAAATGGAAAAACGATTACTGTCATTCAGTTAGGAGCAGTAGCCATTGGCGATGAAATTGACTGGGCAAAATATGCCAAAGCTGGACCACTCAGTGTCTTGTTGACTAACAATTCTGTCAAAATTGTGACCGGTGCTTTTGAGGACCTAAACCTTGCAAAACAACGCCAGAAGCTCATTAAAAAAATAGGATTTGACGATGCTTTTATGAAAAATGTGAATGAGCTTTTACTTCACAAAGTCACTTCATTTGAAACCGGTGGTGTGATTGATATCCCACAGGAATTTTCTTTCGTTTCAGAACCAGAACCAATAGTTTCAGGAGATGACGTATTTAAAATGAAAGAGCCAACTGTGAAGAAACCTAATGTTCCAGCGGTTGAGGCAATGCCAGAATCATACGATGTCGTTTTTATGCCAAAAGCACCTCCTGCCGACAACACAATTGCTCCACCAACTATAAGAGAAAACGTTAAACGAACTTCTGTTTTAAAACTCCAGGAAGTTTTGAAAGCGGAAGGCTCCTATACCAGTAGTCTTGATGGTTTTTATGGTCCAGGCACTGAAAAAGGTTATAATATTACAATGTCCAGTAATCCGGATATTCAAAAATATCAGGTATTAGCCAAATTTGCTCAACCTGTAAAAGTTACAGAAAAAGAAAGTACACTTTCAAAAAAGGATGCACTGCTACCTGATCAAACCTTGAATTGGGAGACGATCATTTTATTGAAAACCATCGTCAATGACCTTAATCCTTCACCTGAAAAGCCGGAGGCTACCAAAATAGCAGCAAAACATCTAAAGCTAACCCAATTGCTTAATACAAGCAAAGCACCCAATGTAACTGAATATGCTTATATTGATTCTTGGAATGATTCACTTTGGAAAGGTCTAAACGAATGGGAAAAAGCAGATCCATTGCATAAACGTATGACTACTCCATTAAAAATAGCTTATTTTCAGAGTTGGGCTTTGCTGGAAGATTATTTCATGGATAAAGGATTTATAGCAAAAGAAGCCAGGGGAATGTCACTTTATGTTTTGCAAAATATTGTAGAACCCGGATTAAGTTCTTATAAAAAATAAAAAAGTAGTCAGGTATCAGGTTTTTAAACTGGTGCCTGACTACTAAATTTCTCGCCATTCATTATTTAGTCTAAGCTATAGCTACTAACCCTGATTATTAGCGATTTAAAATTCTGTAAGATCAGCTTGCAGATCTTTTTTTACGTTTTTTAATGGAAATCCTTTTTTCGATATAATTTCCAATTTAGACCACCATAAAATCAAAATGATGAAAAAAGTAATCTACATCCTGGTTCCAATTTTATCCCTCATCTGCCTCAGTCAGACTTTTTCGCAATCTAATTCAATGATGGAATACGAACCTTCAGAAGAATATCCTTTTGGACGATTAAATCCAAAAGCGCCAGACCAAATGAATGATTTTGAACCAATGATTGGGCTTTGTGATTGTTTATCTGAACGCAGAAATCAAGACGGAACCTGGCAACAACCTGTAAAAATGGTCTGGAAGTTTAAATATATCATGAATGGGATGGCTATCCAGGATGAAACCCACAAGGAAGATGGAATTCATTCGGGAAGTATCCGTCAATTCAATCAGGATAGCCTCAATTGGTATGTTCATTATTATACTTCCAATTCAGCAACACCAAAGCTTTCTTCATGGGCTGGAGGTAAACAAGAAGATAAAATAATATTGTTATTGCCTCAAAAATCACCAAACGGATTAGACGGTTTTTCCAGACTTACTTTTTATGATATTAATGAAAATGGCTTCAAATGGATGGGCGAATGGGTAGATACTGCTGGACAAATCAATTACCCTTTTTGGAAGATTGCTTGCACAAAATAAAAAAGCTAAGATCCCTTTCTAAAAATAAAAACCCCTTCAATTACACAATTTGCAATTGAAGGGGTTTTTTATTTTAAAAAATCATACTGCCTATTTCGGGCTAAAAGGGAAAACGATTCTCACTTTTTCCCAGGCAAATATAATCGTGTTTTCGTTTATCGTATATTGAAGTACTTCTTGATTTTCATCTACAACTGTAGGAGCCACGTTTACACGAAGCGCATCTTCTTTTTGATCATACTTATACGCACCCCAATCGGCATTTCTTTTATTAAATATCAAAACCCAGTCACTATTTTCATTGGGAATCATAAAAAATCCATATTTTCCGGCAGCAAGTTTTTTCCCGCCAATGTTAACATCTTTATCAAATTCAATTGTTGTATTTTCGTTTGCTCCTGCTCGCCACACTTTACCGTAAGCTTCCAAACCACCCCAGATCACTCGATCTTTTACAGAAGGCGCACCGTAGTCAATTTCAACCTCAGCACCAAAAATTTCTCCTTCAGTATCCATGCGAGGACTTTGGGGCTTTTGAGCTTCAGAATTTAAGGCAAACGCTACAAAAAGTACTAATAATAAACTAAGCTTTTTCATAATTAGGTTTTAAAATGTTATTGAAAGTATTTTTATTAATTTTTTTACATGCGATGCAGTACTTTATTATTCTCAAAGGTAAAAGCCATTTTATAACAATTTGTGGAAATTCCTTTTGAGGACAGGCGTGCGGAAACGTAAATTTTATGATAATAAATTTCGGATCGTGCTAATCGATGCTTAAAAATCCGAAACAAATATAATCAATATTCCAGAAGTTTATGTTTTTTAGCATTCAAGTGTCTTTCTAAGAACTAAAAAATAATCGTTGGTTAAAAAGCTATTATTATATTTATGCTCATTAATAAGTTCTAATTACTATAAATTTTAAAATTATGAAAAAACTATTTCTATTAGTTATCATTATTACTGCCAGCACCATTGCTATTCAGGCTCAAGGACTTCGATTAAATGGTTACATCAATTATACCTTTGATGATAAGTTTGAAACTTATTCTAATCCACAAAGTTATTTCAATGGAAAAATTAAAGGCGGCATGCAATGGGGCGCCGGCCTGGAATACCTGCTTTCTCCGGACTATGGTATCGAATTGATCTACTTTCGTCAGGACACGGAGGCTCCGATTAATTATTGGGATGTACTTGCAAAAAATCGTGTTCTGGATATAGGCATCAATTATATAATGCTGGGTGGCGTACGATATGTGGAGGCTAGTCCAAAACTTGAAGGTTATGGAGGCCTATTAGTTGGAATGGCTATTTACGACAATAAAACACCTATTCCCGGTGAACCAACCAGTGCTACAAAATTTGCCTGGGGAGTACGCCTTGGCGCTAATATTTGGGCGACAGAAAGAGTTGGGATCAAGCTGCAGGCACACTTACTTTCTGCTGTTCAAAGTGTCGGAGGAGGTTTCTATTTTGGTACAGGAGGAGTAGGTGCCGGTGTAAGCACATATTCTACTTTGTATCAATTTAGTTTAGGTGGTGGATTAGTGATTAAGTTGAAAGAGGAATAAAAACAACTCTTCCAGAATTAGTTTTTTTTAGGAAGGCTTAAGTTTATTAACACGTGTAATTTCAGTGGATCTTATTGAAGTAATGACATCCACTGAATCTTTACTTCGTTTTTTCTAGCAATTTAGTTTTGTAACATTGCCAAAAAACTAGTTGATAAAATATTGGTAAAGTTATAAATGGAGACTTAACCACCTTCATGGAAGAAATTAAAGGCTTTTCAAAACATTGCATTTTAAATAAATATATTTATTGAGTAATAGATGAAAACAGAACCCTAATAATACTTTTAAAAAAAATCTCCCTTACAAATGCTCAAAAAATTAACCAAAATCCTTGTTGCGAACAGAGGTGAAATTGCCATTCGAATTTTGCGGGCAGGCGCTGAGCTCAATATTCGTACTGTAGCTATTTATACTTATGAAGACCGGTATTCGCTTCATCGTTACAAAGCTGATGAAGCTTATCAGATTGGGCCAGATGACGAACCCCTCAAACCCTATCTTGATATTGAAGAAATCATCAATCTAGCTAAAAAGAAAAATGTTCATGCCATCCATCCTGGTTATGGATTTTTATCCGAAAATGTAGCATTTGCACGTCGATGCGAAGAAGAAGGGATTATTTTTGTCGGCCCTCGTCCAGAGGTAATGGATCGCCTGGGCAACAAGATCAAAGCTAAGCAAGTCGCCCGGGAAGCCAATATTCCCATTATTGAAGAAAGCAGAAAAAATCTCACAAATGTAAAGACTGCCATTTCAGAAGCCAACCGTATCGGTTACCCGGTGATGACCAAAGCCGCTGCCGGAGGAGGGGGCCGCGGAATGAGGGTATGCCACGACGATGCACAGCTGACCAATGCATTTGCAGAAGCCCGAAGTGAGGCCCTAAAAGCATTTGGAGATGACACCATTTTTTTAGAAAAATATATTAGTTCTCCAAAGCATATTGAAGTGCAGATCATGGCCGATATACATGGAAACATGGTACACTTGTTTGAAAGGGACTGCTCCGTGCAAAGGAGATTTCAGAAGGTCGTTGAAATTGCACCGAGCAAAGGACTTTCGCAGGAAGTGAAAGAAAACATTTATCGGTATGCTTTGGCTATTTGTAACCATGTCAATTACAATAACCTTGGTACCGTTGAGTTTTTGGTGGATCAGGATCAAAAAATTTACTTCATCGAAGTCAATCCAAGGATACAAGTTGAGCATACCATCACCGAAGAAATTACTGGTATTGATCTGGTGAGATCTCAAATTTTAATAGCACAAGGCGTCCCACTGCATGATAAATCGATCTATATAAAAAGCCAGGAAGATGTTCAATGCAATGGTTATGCAATCCAATGCCGTATCACAACTGAAGATCCTAGTCAAAATTTCAAGCCCGATTATGGGACGGTCATTGCTTACCGGAGTGCAGCAGGATTTGGAATTCGCCTTGATGTAGGAAATTGTTATACAGGAGCGAAGATTTCTCCGTTTTTCGACCCAATGTTGGTTAAGATTTCTGCTTCAGGGCGCACTCTTTCGGGGACTGCGGAACGGTTGCACCGTGCTTTGAGAGAGTTTCGAATCAGAGGAGTAAAGACCAATGTCGATTTCCTTTTAAATGTAATGTCGAACGAAGCCTTTCAAAAAGGAAAAGCCACCGTCAATTTTATTGATAGCCATCCCAAACTTTTCAAAATGCCTCGCAGGTTGGACCGAGGCACAAAAGCACTTCGATTTTTAGCTGAAATCACCGTTAACGGAAATCCAAGCGTCAAAGATCATGATCCCAATAAAACTTTCCGAACACCAAAAATTCCTGAATTTGACAAATATGCACTTTACCCAAAAGGCACCAAAAATATACTTTCGGATTTAGGAAGAGAAAAATTTTGTAGTTGGCTTAAAAAAGAAAAAGCGATTCAGTTTACTGACACTACTTTCCGCGACGCACATCAATCATTGCTAGCCACTCGTGTTCGGCCTTTTGATATGCTCAGAGTAGCCGAAAGTTTTGCCAAAAACTGCCCGAATGTTTTTTCCATGGAAGTGTGGGGAGGAGCAACTTTTGATGTTTCGATGCGGTTTTTGTTCGAAGACCCATGGGTACGATTGCAGAAAATTCGCGAAGCCATTCCCAACATTTTATTACAGATGTTGCTACGGGGTTCAAACGCTGTTGGGTATAAAGCCTATCCCGACAACCTAATTGAAAAATTTGTCGAAGAGGCTGCCAACTCAGGTATTGATGTTTTCCGGATTTTTGATTCTCTCAACTGGGTGGAAGCCATGAAAGTCAGCATCAAAGCAGTTAGAGAACGAACCGAATCACTTGCTGAAGCTTGCATTTGCTATTCAGGAAATTTTCTCCATCCAAATGAAAAAAAATATACTTTAGAATATTACCTCAGCCTTGCCAAAGAACTGGAAGATGAAGGTGCCCATATTCTCGCCATCAAAGATATGGCAGGTCTGCTCAATCCTTATGCAGCCGAGCGGCTCATAAAAGAACTCAAACAAGTCGTGGATATCCCTATTCACCTGCACACACATGATACCTCTTCGGTTCAGGCTGCCACCTATCTCAAAGCCATCGAAGCCGGAGTGGATGTCGTGGACGTTGCTTTGGCTTCCATGTCAGGGTTGACTTCACAGCCTAATTTTAATGCGATTGCAGCGTACATGGAAAATCAACCCAGACAATCAAAGGTGAGTTTGGAAAAGCTCAATGAATTTTCCAGTTATTGGGAAGATGTCCGGGAATTTTATTATCCCTTTGAATCCGGTCTCAAAGCTGGAACTGCTGAAGTTTATGAGCATGAAATCCCCGGCGGACAATATTCTAATTTACGGCCACAAGCCATCGCGTTGGGTCTGGGAGATCAATTTGAGCAAATCAAAAAAAACTATAAAGCTGCTAACGAGCTTTTTGGCAATGTTATCAAGGTGACACCTAGTTCGAAAGTCGTTGGTGATTTTGCATTATACATGACCGCCAATGGGCTTTCAAAAGAGGATGTTTTGGAAAAAGGCAAAACGCTTTCTTTTCCCGAATCGGCAATAAGTATGATGCGGGGAGAACTCGGGCAAGCGTACCAGGGATTTCCGAAAACCTTTCAGAAAATTGTACTTAAAAATGAAAAGCCTTTTACGGATCGCCCTAATGCCCATTTGGCTCCGATTGATTTTGAAAAGGGTTTTGAAGATTTTAAACACAAATTTCCCAACACAAATATGTTGGAATTTATATCCTATTTACTCTACCCAAAAGTATTTGAGGATTATTACAACCATTACCAGCAATATAATGATGTTTCCAATATTCCGACCTTGCCGTTTCTCTATGGCATGAAAAGCAATGAAGAAATCCTGATTGAACTTTCGGAAGGTAAAACGCTGATCGTTAAGTTATTATACGTTTCCAGTCCTGATGAAGAAGGTAAAAGGAGTGTTCATTTTGAAATGAACGGGCAGGTCAGAATAGTACGGGTGAAAGATCAAAAAATTCAAAGTGAAAAGGTTTTTAATCAAAAAGCAGCTGATGTTGAAAACGAAATTGGCTCTCCATTACAGGGCCGCATTGCATCGGTTTTGGTCAAAAAAGGCGACATGGTAAAAGCCAATCAGGCACTTTTTGTCATTGAAGCCATGAAAATGGAAACCACAGTAACTGCCCCTTTCGCCGGAAAAATATCAAAAGTTGTACTTCATGGTGGATCCATGGTTGAACAGGATGATTTGGTAGTGGTCTTGGAAAGTTAAAAACTAAATCCCCCTTTTTAGTCTAATCAAAATTAAGAACATGAAAAAAATTTACATTGTATTTTTCTTTTTCATTTTCAGCGTAAATAATTCTTTAAAAGCTGCTCATATTTTGAGTGGTTCAATGAGCTATGAATGCCTTGGCAATAATCAATATGAAGTTACTTTGACCATTTATCGGGATTGTAGTGGATTAGGTGCACTCTTCGACAATCCTGCATTTGTTGCTATATATTTAGATAATAATTTAATCAACAATCTTGGAATAACTGTAAACGGAAATATCGAAACTATAATTCCGGAGCCATTTGGTGACTGTCCAGCAAATTTTCCTAATTATTGCGTTGAGAAAGGTACTTATACTTTTATCGTAAATTTGCCCGAAAACGCAAATATTTATACCATAGTTTATCAAAGATGCTGTTGGTCAACCAGTTTTTCAAATATAATCAATCCACCAGAAACAGGAATTACTATTAAAACCGATATCACTGCAGCTGCACAAATGCTCTGCAATAATCAACCAGAATCTGAAATGCCCTTTTCTTATGCGGCTTGTGTTGACCAAATGGTAAGTTTGCCTTTGGCAAACTTTGATGGTGAGGGAGATAGCTTAGTTTACGAATTGTGTACTCCGATTAAAGGAGGTGGCCCAACCGGAACGCCAGAATTCCCGGGAGATCCTAATAGTTGTTTTGGTGTCCAGCCAAATCCACCTTGTCCTCCTCCATTTGAAGTGCTTTCCTTTGTTTCGGGACTTGATTTAAATAATCCTTTTCCCACTGAAAGTGGAATAACCTTAAATCCAATTGTGACAACGATTGAATTCACACCAAATGTTATTGGAAGATATGTTTATGCCCTATGTACAACAGAATTTCGAGATGGACAACAGATTGGCTATTATTGTCAAAACCTGGAGCTAGCTGTTTTCCCTGAGCAACCTTCTTCTCTGAATTCAATTTCAAACGATTCCGATTGGACGCTTATCAATTCTAATCAAAATGCTCAGATTCATTTAAAAAAAGAATCTATTTCTACGCATGTTGATATTAGAATCTTTGATGTAAATGGAAAGCTTATAAATAGATTCTCCGATCAAAATACCAACGAAATTTTACTGCCAACAGACAGCTTCGATTCAGCGATTTATTTTATTCAAATTCAAGAACCCAATTCTATCCAAGTGATCAAGTTTTTACATTTTTAAGTCGCTGAAAACATAAAAAGTAAGCCTACATAGAGTTGATTTTAATCACCCAACTTAATGATCTCCATCATTGAAGTTTGTTTTTCCTTTGACTATATTATTGGGTAGTTAATTTTTTGATTTAGAGGAAAAAACATGAACACTTTTAAAGAAGAAAAACTGGTATCGCTTGATACAGAATTGCCGATATGGGAACGATTTTATACAGTTGCTCCTTTGGCTGTTATCGGAACTAAGGAGGAAGATAATTACGATCTTGCTCCAAAACATATGGTTACTCCATTGGGAAGAGATAATTATTTTGGATTCGTTTGTACACCAAAGCACGGAACTTATCAAAATATCAAAAAGGAAAAAGTTTTTACCGTCAGTTTCCCTCGCCCGGATCAGGTTGTCTTAGCTAGTTTGGCAGCATCACCGAGATGCGGAGACGACCACAATGTAAAAGCTATTGTTGACGGATTACCAACTTTTAAATCTGAGAATATCGATGCGCTTTTTGTAAAAAACGCATATCTCTATTTTGAATGTGAATTGATGAAAATTATCGATGGTTTCGGAGAATTCAGCTTAATCACAGGAAAGATCACCGGAGCTTTTGTAAGCAATGATTCACTGCGTGTTTCAGAAGGAGATGATCAAAAAATGATTTATCAATCACCAATGCTTGCCTATCTACCCTATGGCAGGTTCGCTGAAATTAAAAACACCTTAGCTTTTCCATACCCGCAAGGAATGGAATAAAATACCCCCGTAATTTTTAAAAACTATTTTATGCCAGGCACTGATCAGCATATTAAAACAATCAATATAGACGACATTCTTTCTTATTTGAATGATCAAAAAGAGCATATCAAAAGTTTTCTGGAGCAACTTGTTCTAATGGAATCTCCGTCTTCAGATCCAACGGCCCAGGAGCCTGTTTTACTACTATTAATCAAAAAGCTGCAATCGCTGGATTTTAAAACGATTCGTATTCCTGGAAAGAAAACCGGAGGATATCTGTATGCCAGCCCAAAAAATCGAACAAAACATCTCCCGATTCAACTCATGATTGGTCACTGCGATACTGTTTGGCCAATTGGTACATTAAACCAAATGAAGTTACATACTTCAGCGGAAAAAATGAGTGGTCCTGGCGTATATGATATGAAAGCCGGACTCACACAAATAGTTTTTGCACTTCAATCCATCAAAGCCCTTCATTTGGATTTGGCTGTCACTCCTGTCGTATTGATAAATTCTGATGAAGAAATTGGCAGTTGGGAATCTAGAAATGTGATTGAGAAACTCTCTAAAATTGCAAATAGGGCTTATATTCTTGAACCGCCCCTTGGCATCAATGGCAGTTTAAAAACAGCCCGCAAAGGAATTGGAAGATTTACCCTTTCTATAAAAGGCAAAGCGGCTCATGCTGGATTGGATCCTGGAAAAGGAGCTAGTGCTATTATTGAACTTTCTCAGCAGGTACAACGACTTTTTGAAATGAATGATCCCGAAAAAGGAATAACCGTAAATGTCGGAATGATAGAAGGTGGTATTTCACCAAATATGGTCGCTCCACATAGTAAAGCGGTCATTGATGTCAGAGTGTTGACGATGAAGGACGCTGAAGCAATCACTAAGAAAATATACGCGCTAAAACCATTAACCCCTGAGGTAACTATCAAAATAGAAGGAGCAATCGGAAGGCTCCCGATGGAAAAAACTATGCGTAATCAGACGCTATGGGCAATCGCTAAGGAGGCTGGATTTAAAATCGGTTTAGAATTAGAACAAGCTACGGCTGGCGGTGGATCCGATGGAAATACAACCAGTTTATATACCGCTACGCTCGACGGCCTTGGAACCACCGGTGACGGCGCACATGCGATCCATGAATATATTTTTACTGATAAATTAATTGAGCGAACATTGTTATTAATCTTATTGCTAACGGCAAAACCATTGAAACATCTTAAAAATGAACAATGAATTTATATTTACATCCTTAACTCGGATTTCCGATCTCAGCGAAAATCCGTTTGCTGTTATTAAAGCTAAAAAAGATTCCTGGAAAACCGGAGATTATGTCGCTGCAAGAGTGATTAACAATGCCCGTGGATGGTTTAAAGCAGAGTCTTTTGATGGCCGAATGATAGATCTCATGAAAGACGATCTATTAATTGGTGCTTTGGGAGAGCGTTATGCAACACTGGAAGCAACGGGTACCTGGAAAAAAGTTGAATCAAACGGAAGGATGCATTTACTTACTGGAGCCGGTCTTTTTGGGAAGTTGACCTCAAAATCCTTTTTTATACCAAGTATTGTTGAAGTCCAATACATCGGACACGTTTCCAGAAATAATAAGCCGCTTAATATGATGGATTTTGTTCCAAAAATCGAAGATACAAAATTCGATCTCCCGGTCATCCTTTTTGTCGGTACGTCAATGTCAGCCGGTAAAACCACAGCTGCGCGGATTGTTACCCGTTTGCTGAAAAATACAGGGCTTAAAGTGGTAGGAGCAAAACTTTCCGGTGCCGGTCGGTTCAAAGATATTCTTGCGGTGAAAGATGCAGGTGCAGTGCAGGTTTTTGATTTCGTTGATGTAGGATTACCATCTTCGATTTATGATCCTGAGCAATATATCATTGCGCTAAGGAAATTAATGAGTATGATCGCTAAAACGAATGCTGATGTCGCCATTATTGAAATTGGAGCCTCGCCATTAGAACCTTACAATGGAGATATTGCTATCGAGGCAATCAGGAAACATGTAAAATGTACGATCCTCTGCGCGTCTGATCCATACGCCGTTTATGGTGTAATGAAAAGCTTCAATCTAAAACCATCGATTGTCAGTGGTCCTGCTACCAACACTCTTGGTGGAATCGATCTCATCTACCGTCTTTGCAAGGTAAAAGGCTTAAATATCATTGATACTAAAATGTTACCAAAACTAGAGAAAATTCTAAAAAACAAACTGCAGTTGAATTCAGTAAAAAGCGTTTAATTCTAGATTTCAAGTGAAGTGAACTTAAATGAAAAACAAAAAAAGTCGTGCCCCGATAGCTTTGTTTAAAATAACAATATGTCTCCTCGGGCTTTTCTTATTGGGCTGTGCTTCAAATTATCGGTTAATAGAACCGCTGAAAATAGATTATCAAACTGTTTTGCCCAAGAAAGTGGATGGTACAGATATTAAAATCTATTATCGGTATAACATTCTCAAGGACAAGGGCAACAGCGAATATTCCAAAAGGGAAAGATTATATGGCATTAGCCTTTTAGCGGTTTTGATTGATAATCCCGGACAGGACACCTTAACCTTTCCTGATGATTTGATCATCATTGCTAAAAATATTGTGCGATCACCTTTAGAATTGAATGAGACATTTAGCATCTTCCTGCAAGAACCAATTCCCAGTGTACCAATAGAAATAGAAACAAAGAAATCAGGAACCTTTTATCTTGACTTTGAATTGTTAGACGCATTGATAGCAGCAAAAGCAAATAAACGTTTTGTTGAAGAAATGAGAGAATACTACCTTGTAAACAGTATAATTTTACCGGGATCCCAGGTTGCCGGGATCTTAGTACTCCCGGTAAAAAGATATACTCCGCTCACCTTCAGAATGAATAGAATGGAATAAAAGTGACTTTTGAAATTCATTTCATCTTTATCGGTAACTTAAATCACCATAATATTTATTTAAAAATAGTAATTTGGCAGCGATGAAAATATTCAGAAATAATATTTCCTATTATAAAAGCTTATCAGTAGTTGCACTGCTGGGGATATATATTTCTGTTTTACTTTTCAACAACCTACACAGCTATTTTCATAAAGAGCATCACAATCAGGAAATTTGTACGGCAGAAGCCGAAAAAAACCCCTGTCATAAAAGAGTTATTCACCATAGTCTGGCTGAAGGTTGTAAGCATAAAACCCACATCTTCTCTCTCGAAAAGACGTGCAAACTATGCGATGCTGTTATCACTAAATACTATTTCCCTGGTGAAAAAGTATTTAGTCAATCTAAAAAAAAGCTAATCCAAACCGCTTTAATTTTTGAAGAACCTTTTGTTTTTAAATTTTCAACTACTTCTAAAAGACTGCGGGGCCCTCCTTCCTTTTCTTCTTTTTTTGCTCAATCTTTTTCAATCTTTTAAAAAAAATAAAATATTCTTTCAAGCTTGAAAGGATTATTCTTTATTAAAAAAATTAAACAATGACAACCTTGTATAAAAGATCATTGGTCCTTTTTGCCGTATCTGTAATATTTTTGGGATCCTGCAAAAAAGAGGATCCGGTAATTCCTAATGAAGAAGAGATAATCACAACCTTGACCTATACCTTAACGCCTGAATCAGGAGGAAACCAAGTGATAATGACTTTTCGGGATTTAGATGGCTTCGGAGGAAATCCGCCAACCATTACAGGTGGAACACTCAATGTAAATACAAATTATAATGGCACTTTACAATTACTGAATGAAACCGAAGCGCCTGCAGGAGATATCTCAAAAGAAATCAAAGACGAAGGCGAAGCGCATCAGTTCTTTTTCAATGTAGCCGGTGGCCTGGACCTGAACGTCAGTTACGACGATCTGGATGGCAATGGAAATCCCCTTGGCCTATCAACAACAGCTGCTGCCGGAAATGCTTCTCAAGGGCAGTTGACCATAATTCTTAGGCATAATCCAGACAAAACTGCATCCGGAGTTGCCGGTGGCGATATCACGAACGCTGGTGGTGAAACCGATATTGAAGTCACTTTTGATGTCAATATCCAATAAGCTATTAATCATGAAGATAAGGGTATTAATAAGCCTTTTTGTTTTTGCCTGGAACATTGTTTCCGGGCAAAAATGCGATCTTTCTTTTTCAGGATATGTCCTTGATAAAGTCTCCGGAAGTCCTTTAGAATATGCAAACATTTATATTGAAGAATCGGGCTTAGGTGCTTTAGCGGACTCATCGGGCTTCTTTGAAATAATTGATATTTGTCCTTCTGAATACCACATTAGATTTAGCCACATCGGTTGTGAAACCGAACATAAATTTGTTACAATAAACAGAGATACTTCAATCCAAATATATCTTACTCATCATGCTGAATTGTTGGACGAAGTATTCGTACATGGTAGTAAGGAGGATAATTCGGCTCAAACAAGCAACGCAGTTAATAGAGGACTTATAACAAGCGAAAGCAACAAAAACCTGTCAGATATTTTGGGAAATATCGCGGGGGTAAGTACGCTTAGAAATGGCTCAGGAATTTCTAAACCTGTTATTCATGGCCTTTATGGAAACCGCGTAACCATTCTCAATAATGGCATCACACAAGCCGGCCAACAATGGGGCAATGATCATGCTCCCGAGATTGATCCTTTTGTAGCCGATCACCTTGTAGTGGTAAAAGGAGCAGGAGCGCTTGCATATGGTAGTAACTCCCTCGGAAGTGTTGTACTGGTCGAAACGGATAAAATTAGTGATGATCCTCATTTGCACGGACAAGTAAATTATATTTTTCAGACAAATGGATTGGGGCACACTTTAAATACCATGTTTGAAAAGAATGGTAAACTTGCAGGCTGGAGATTTACCGGTACTTTAAAATATCAGGGAGATACAAAATCTCCATCGTATTTTTTGACAAATACTGGAAAAAAAGAAGGAAATCTTGCAGTCCAAATTGAAAAAGACTTTTCCAAGAAATGGCGTAACGAGTTGTATTACAGTTGGTTTAATACCGAAATCGGCATCTTGAGAGGGTCTCATATTGGCAATTTAACTGACCTGGAAGAAGCAATCGGAAGGGAAGAGCCCTTTTTTACAAAAGAAACTTTTTCGTACACTATTGAGGCTCCCCGACAGGAAGTATCCCATCATTTACTCAAATTGGAATCAAAATATTCAATTAGTGAAAAAAGCTTTCTAAATTTTAAATATGGCGGTCAACTCAACCAAAGAAAAGAATTTGATGTACGAAGAAGCGGCCGCTCTGAAACTCCAGCTTTGAATTTAGCCCAACAATCACATTTTTTAGAAGCTACATTCAATGGCTCAACAAATAAGGAAATACTACTCAAAACGGGTATTCAGTTTACGGCCATTGACAATACTAATAATCCGGAAACAGGAATTCTACCTCTAATTCCAGATTTCAGATCTTACAATCCTGCTGCCTTTTTTATCCTGAAAAAAGAGTATTCAAAATTATTTTATGAATTGGGTGTGCGGTACAGTTTTAAAAATCTAAATGTGGTTACTTTTTCTAAAACACTGCCCAGAACCATTGAACGATTTGATCATGTTTTTCATAATTACGCAATTTCCGGTGGAGTGAAATTTACAGCCAATCAAAATTTCAAATCCAATCTCAATGCAGGTTATATGCTCAGAGCCCCGGAGGTCAATGAGTTGTACAGTTTCGGATTGCATCAGGGAGTAAGTGGGATAGAGGAAGGAAATCGAGCCCTGGCGTCGGAAAAATCGTTTAAAATTATTCTTACTAATGATTGGTCTTATCATGAAAAGCTTTTCCTTCAGGCTATTGTATATTTTCAAAAAATAAACAACTATATTTATTTAGAACCTCAAAACGAATTCATTTTGACCATCAGAGGAGCTTTCCCTTTCTTTATATACAAACAAACTGATGCGAATGTCTATGGTGGTGATCTTTTGCTCACTTTTGAGCCGAGAAAAGATTTGAAATTTATTGTTAAATATGCTATTGTCAGAGGCGATGACGTAACGAATAATATTGGCTTGATCAATATCCCTGCTGATAATGTATTTACTTCTATCCAGTATTCATTGCCGAATTTTAATCCCCTTAAAAACAACTTTGTTTCTCTGAATGGTACTTATACTTTCAAACAAAACAGGATTTCACCGGAGCAGGATTTTCTCTTACCTCCTGATGCTTATTTTTTACTCGGATTTGGTGCGGGAAGCAGCATTCAATTTCAGCATTCAAATTTGAAGTTTATTCTCAAAATCGAAAATATACTCAATGAAAAATACAGAGATTATTTAAACAGACTGAGGTATTTTGCCGATGATATGGGTATTAATATAAACCTCGGTATCAACTATACTTTTTAATGAAAGCCATTCCTTAGTTTTGCGCTGATGCAAAAGAAAATCGCAATAATTGGCGGAGGACCGGCAGCTCTGATTTTAGCGGCTCAAATAGATACTTCAAAATATCGAGTCACCCTTTATGAAAAAATGGGAACCATCGGCCGAAAGTTTTTAGTAGCCGGTAAAGGCGGTTTTAATTTAACCCATTCCGAAGATCGGGATTTGATGATACAACGATATCTGCCTAAGTCTTTTTTTGAAAAGATAATTCGGCATTTTGATAATAATGGTTTAAGAGAATGGCTGGATGCTCTAGGTATTGCAACTTTCGTGGGAAGTAGCAAAAGAGTTTTTCCTATCAAAGGCATAAAGCCCGTCGACGTATTAAATGCCATTAAAAAGAAGATTGCCAAAAACAAAGTTGAGATCAAAACGGAATTTGAATGGCTGGGTTGGAATGTTGAAAATCAATTGCTTTTCAATACAAAAAAAGGAGAAATTTCTGTAGAAGCTGATTTTATTGTTTTTTCACTCGGAGGAGCAAGCTGGGCAAAGACAGGATCTGATGGCTCCTGGGCTCAACTTTTTCAAAAGAAAGGAATAATAATTTTACCGTTTCAGCCTTCCAATTGCGCATACAAAATTGTTTGGAAAAACGATTTTATACAAAAAAATGAAGGCAGGCCTTTGAAAAACATTTCCGTCAGATGTGGAGATCATTATAAAAAAGGGGAAGTTGTTCTCACCAAATTCGGAATGGAAGGCGGAGCCATTTATGCTTTGAGTCCAGAGATCAGAACCCAGTTAAATACAAATCAACATGCGGAAATTTTCATCGATTTGAAACCTACTTTAACAATAGAAGAAGTCATATCCAAACTAAACCAACCGAGGAAAACAAATTCCTGGACCCAACACATTGAAACACAGCTAAAGCTGGATAAAACGTCCATTTCTCTAATAAAAAATTACGTTTCAAAAGATAATTTTAAAAATCTGAAAAAGTTAGCTTTTCTGATAAAAAATCTTCGATTGGATGTCGAGGATTTTGCGCCGATTGATGAGGCCATTTCTACCGTCGGCGGAATATCATTGAATGAAATTGATGAAAATTTTCAGCTAAAAAAACTCCCCAATCACTATGTTATCGGAGAAATGCTGGACTGGGATGCGCCAACCGGAGGCTATCTTTTGCAGGCTTGTTTTAGTATGGGCGAATATCTTGCAGATCATTTTAACAAACGGTGATCTCCAGTTCAGCAATAAAAACATTGAGGCCTGAAAAATATTTAATCAATGAAGCAACTTTTTCCTTACATTAGTAGTTATTTTTAAGCTTTTGTTTCCATTCGTTTTCGGCGAACGGAAATCAAAACCAAAGGCATCTTTTCCCAAAATTATATCTTAAAATTGTTTCTTTAAGATGCCTCGATGCGATTCAAAACAATTAAAAAAGGTCTGTAATTAATATTGATTTCGAATAATCAGTAAAATGATTTTCCACCAATGATCGTCTATTGACCAAAACTAAGAAACAAATGAGACATCTTTTAACAGGAATATTTCTCCTTTCCACAATGGCAGTTTCAGGCAATGGGCCGATTTTATCTGCTAAGGACCTTGATTCACCACCTCCCAGAATTATCCGAACATGTTGCTCCTTCGGTTCTAATGTAAAAGTAATGGTCATTCCAGGTGTAACGGTTACTGACATTACCAGTATTGAGCAACTAGGAACCCATCATTACCTGAGTGACTCTGAAGAAGGTAACGGAATTATTTATACTCAAAGAGGTGGATTTATTGATATTGGGCATTTACGTGATATAGCCGACTGGACGGCATTTTTATATTCAAAAATTCTCCTGAATCGAGAAAATGGTGAAACAGAACTGAAATTAGGATACGAAGGCGGCTTGAAAACTTTGATCCTTGAATTGCCTGTGGAAATTGATTCTTTGGATGCTGCGATGCTTGCCGGAAGAATCGCCTACGACTTGTCCGTCTGGCATGAAATCGCCACCTGGTTTGGTGCTTCCACAGTGCCTTTGGTACCTGAACGATATTCAAGTTTTTCTATTGAAGATGCCTATTCCAATTTACTCGGAGCGACATTGGGAATCCAAGCTTTAACGAGCAAATTGCCTTATGAGGTGGCAATGACCCGGCTTATTACGGAAACTTTGAAAAATCTGGAAGCTGTTGACTCTGAAGCAGCTACTTATGCCGCAATGGAAACCGTCAGGGATATTTGGTGGACACGCGACAAAAAATTACCCAGCAAAAAAATACTCCTTCAAAGGCAACTGACTGTTTATCCGGTTGTAGTGCCCTGGTTAATTGAAAAACCAAAGGATGATAAGAATGCTATCCATATTTTAAAAGTACCAGATCTTACTTCGGATGGCACACCACTCACCGAGTTGTACTCACTAAAATTCAAGCTAAATTTAAAATTTCCTTACAAAAAAATCTTCCCGGAAAGAAAGACACGTGACATCACCCAAAATGATTTCCATACCTTGTTAGACTATATCCAGCAAGATTTGGAAAGGCCAAAATATCAGTTAAAAGATAAGTTGTAGCCTATGGCTTTATCACTTTCTTTTTCTTCGCTTTTTGCATTGGATTTGGATTGTTCCCTTCTTTGTGCTTTTTGAAAACCTGGAAACGACTCGGAATTTCCTTTACAGGCCAGTTGTTATTTCTTTCATCGATATCTACTGTTTCTTTGTAGGGATCAATTACAATCCCGGTGACTTCTTTATCCTTTACAAACACTTTGGTAAAGTTGTTCTCATTCATTCGCCAAATCTCTACGGGGATTCGTTGCAATTCAGTCGTGCCATCTTCAAAGGTCCATTCAATGATCACGGGCATGACTAAGCCGCCTTTATTACTAAAATAAAGTTGGTAATAATTTTTATCACCAAATTGCTTTTGCTTTTCCTCTTTTGAAAAAGTTTCCGCGTACAAATGAGTCGTATATTCAACAATGGAATCTTCGGTTTCCCAAGGTTTATAAGTAGAATAAAAATCTTGTAACGCGGTATCCTGATCAACTGCAAAGTCGATTCCTTGTTCCCGATTACGCCTTTTAGAAATATCATCGAAAGGTTTCTCATTTTTTTGTTTATCGATAGAATCTCTTTTTTCCGGATCATTATCCAAATCAACTTTATACCATTTTATACTGTCCAAAGATATATCTACAGCATCGATGCTATAAAACCAGCCTCGCCAAAACCAATCGAGATCTACCCCACTTGCATCTTCCATCGTTCTGAAAAAATCTGCCGGCGTTGGACTTTTGAAAGCCCAACGTCTACAATATTCTTTAAAAGCATAATCGAATAATTCTCTGCCCATAACGGTCTCCCGAAGGATATTTAAAGCAGTCGCAGGTTTCAGATAAGCACTCTCAAAATATTGAACAATGTTTTCACTATTAGTCATAATCGGTTCCAGTTGTTCTTTTGGTGAGCTTAAGTAATCCGTTATTTTATTTGCTCCAATCCAGGAATCAAAGTTATTATCAAATTCCTGTTCGGCAATATATTCAACAAAAGTATTGATGCCCTCATCAAACCACGCCCATTGCCTTTCGTCGCTGTTGATAATCATTGGAAAATAATTATGCCCCACTTCGTGAATGATCACAGTAATTGCAGAATTCTTTGCAGCTTCAGTGTAAGTCCCGTCTTCTTCTGCACGCCCAGGATTAAAACAAATCATCGGATATTCCATACCATTGGCAGCTTCTACAGAAATCGCCGTTGGATATGGATAAGGAATGGAATATTTAGAATAGGATTTCAAAGTATGTGCAACTGTTTTAGTAGAATATCGGCTATAAATTGGATAAGCTTCTTTGCCATAATAACTCATGCACATTACTCTTTTACCTTCTTCCGTAATATGTGGCATCGCATCCCAAACAAATTTCCGGCTGGCTGTCCATGCAAAGTCGCGAACATTGTCTGCTTTAAAAATCCAGGTTTTGAAAGCTTTCGATTTTTCCGCTTTTTCATTCTTTTTTGCTTCTTCCAGCGTAACAATTTCTATAGGTTCGCTTGCATTTTTTGCTTGTTCAAAACGCTTAATTTGTACTGGTGTCAAAACAGTAGAATAGTTCAAACATTCTCCGGTTGAACCAACCATGTGATCATCCGGGACCGTCATTTTAACCACATAATTCCCAAATGTCAATGCAAACTCTCCCCTTCCGGTAAACTGCTTATTTTGCCATCCCTCGTAATCTGTATAAGCACAGAGTCTTGGATACCATTGAGTAATGGTAAATAAATAATTGCCATCATTTGGAAAATATTCATATCCGCCCCGAGGGTAGTTTGCAAAAGTTGGTAACAATTCATCCAGAGCTACCCTATCTGGAATGTAATAATTCCAATTAACACGGAATAAGAATGATTCTCCCGTTTTAAGTGGCTGAGGTAATTCAACCCTCATCATCGTGTTATTGATTGTATATTTCAAAGGTTTGCGATTAGCATCCGTCACTTCTTCAATGTTAAGTCCGTATTTATCGAGCTCTCGCCAGGCTTCCAAAGCTCGCAAGTCATTTTCACTCATCGTTTCATTAATGGTACTAGAATCAAAAAATTGATTAGGATTGTCAGGTGCATGTTGATTTTCGTCCAGTTGTAGCCATAAATAGCGTAAAGTATTCGGTGAATTGTTGGAATAGGTAATCAACTCCGAACCATTGAGCTGCAAGTTTTCTACATCCAATTTACAGTCAATGTCATAATCAGCTTGCTGCTGCCAATACTCCGGGCCAGGTGCTCCATTCATCCCACGGTATTCGTTTCCAGCTGGAAGCATTGAACCCAATTGTTCGAATTTGTTTCCATGGTTGGAAGTATTTTGACTGAAACAGTAAAAAGGAAAAGCAAGTATAAAAGCGAATATAATGAGTGAGTTGTAGCCTTTGTAAAATTTGTCGCTCATAATGTCATTGATTGGTTGATTGATAAATAATTGCTAAAAGTACCATTTATCCCCGTTTTAGTTCAATTCTTTAGACTGCTTCCCGCTTTAGTGATTTTAACAGGCAAAAAAGCTAGACAAAACGAATATGATTAAACCAAAATGTAATGATTAGAGCATCCACTAAATTTGAATAAATACTTTTCCTAAGAAAAATAAGCTCCCTTTGTTTTCAAAAACGATACTTTTGCAAAATAACGAATACGACTTATGAATAAATTTTCGATAGTGATTCACGGAGGTGCCGGAACGATCTTGAAAAGTAGTATGACCCCTGAAAAAGAAGCAGCCTACAAGCAGGCGTTAAAACTTGCCTTGGAAGCCGGATACGAGTTACTTAAAAATGGAAAAACAGCCATCGAAGCGGTTGAAAAAGCAGTCATTGAGTTGGAGAATTGTCCGCTTTTCAATGCAGGAAAAGGTTCTGTTTTTACCTCCGAAGGAAAACATGAAATGGATGCTTCGATCATGGATGGCCAAACACTGAATGCTGGAGCAGTTTCGATGATCACAGGAATTCAAAACCCTGTTGCACTTGCGCGCATGGTGATGGAAAAATCGGAGCATGTTTTCCTCGCAGGAAATGGAGCTATCGAATTTGCAAAAACGATGAATTGCACCTTTCAGGATGAAGCTTGGTTTCATGATGATTTCCGTTATCAACAATGGCTTGAAATCAAAGATACGGATACCACTCAGCTGGATCATAGCATCAAAAAAGAACAAAAATTTGGAACTGTTGGAGCGGTCGCGCTTGATGTTTTTGGAAATGTTGCTGCCGCAACCTCAACCGGAGGTATGACCAACAAAAAATTCGGTAGGATTGGTGACAGCCCGATTATCGGAGCAGGAACTTATGCCAACAATGAAACTTGCGCAGTTTCATGTACGGGCAGTGGAGAATTTTTTATTCGCGGTGTCGTCGCTTATGATGTATCTTGCCTGATGGAATACAAAGGATTGACTTTGCAAGAAGCTTGCACTGAAGTCATTCACAATCGACTGATCAAAATAAAGGGTGATGGCGGGTTGATTGCCGTTGACGCTCAGGGTAATATTGCGATGCCTTTTAATTCAGAGGGCATGTATCGCGCCTTTAAAAAATCTGATGGCTCAGAAGAAATTTCGATTTATAAAGAGTAAGTGAGAAGCGAGTGGCGAGTTGTCAGTTATAAGAAAAATTACTGACTTCTGACTCTTGACTCTTGACTCTTGACTCGACTCCGACTCCCGACTCCCGACTCCTTGAACTAAATAAAATCAGCATCCACGGGAAGAATTTCAATTTTTCGTTTGTCAACTGTAAAACGGTCACTGTTAGCAAGAATATGAACCACTAGATTGGAAATCGTCATTGGAGTACCTTCCTCGAGGATTTCCTCGTTGTTGTGCGTCATTTTTCCACCATCAAAAAGGACCACCATTCCGGAGCCAATCACCTTAAATTCATTACAATTTTTAATAACAAGTCCTGTATCTTCGGCCAGACCGACGCCAAGGAGATTGGGGTGTTTTGCAACTGCCTCTGTTAATCGCCCAAATCGTCCCCTTCGAATAAAGTGGGAATCAATGATCAGTTCTGAGATAAATCCCATGCCATCACGCATATGTACAGCTCCTTTGTACAAGGCTTCGGTACTGCTCCCTCCGGCGATCATTTCTTCAGACATACACATCGCTCCGGCACTCGTGCCAGCAATTACAAAAGGTTCGTTAACGAACCGTTCAGATAAAATGCGATGCATTTTTGTGTTACCGATTTTGTCAACGATCTTGGATTGATCCCCTCCCGAAAACATAACACAATCAGCCTTTTCAATCCACTTCAAAAATTCAGGATCTTCAGATTGACTTCTTTCAGTGATATTTAAAATCTTGATATTTTCACAACCAAGCTTTCGGAAAGCCTTGATATAATTGTCCCCGACCTTTTTAGGTATGCTTGATGCTGTTGGAATAACTACAATTAAAGCTTTTTTCCCACCACTTTCTTTCACAACATGAGATAATATTCCATCTTCGATGAAATCCAAAGTATAATTTTCACTCTCTTCTATCCCTTTATCTTCATTTCCACCTATCGGAATCAGTGTTCCCTTAATAATTTGTTTAGTGCTCATAAAATTTTAATAAAATTTAAGAGGGCAAAAATAGAATATAATTTCCTAAATATTTTTTTTACATTTAACTAATACATACCATAAAAAACAAAAAGACATGAGAATACTTGAACTTAGAGCGATGAGAGGTCCCAACTACTGGTCGGTTCGACGCCACAAATTGATTGTAATGACGCTTGACCTAGAGGAGTTAGAAGATTTCCCTACCAACAAAATTGATGGTTTTTACGACCGCCTAACCGCAATGTTTCCTTCCATGTATGAGCACCGATGTTCCGTCGGAAAACCCGGAGGTTTTTTTGAGCGCGTTGAAGAAGGTACCTGGATGGGCCATGTCATCGAACACATTGCTTTAGAAATCCAAACACTTGCTGGTATGGATGTAGGCTTTGGACGAACTCGAGGCTATGGGGAAGATGGTGTTTACCACGTCGTATTTGCTTACGAAGAAGAAAAAGTAGGCACTTTCGCAGCCCGCTCAGCAACAAGAATCGCTGAGGCTTTGGTAGCTGGCAAGCCCTATGATCTCGAAGCTGATATCCAGGAAATGCGTGAAATCAGAGAGCAGGAAAGACTAGGGCCCAGCACAGGTTCCATTATTGAAGAAGCTGTAAGCAGAGGC
The DNA here is from genome assembly GCA_963793295.1 of uncultured Saprospiraceae bacterium. Classification (GTDB taxonomy): domain Bacteria; phylum Bacteroidota; class Bacteroidia; order Chitinophagales; family Saprospiraceae; genus JAHDHW01. The sequence continues at coordinate 166,549 of CAWBZX010000037.1, forward strand.
ATTCCTTGGATCCGGTTAAATAAATATTCGTTGTGCCAGTTAGGTTATGGTGCCAATCAAAAGCGCATCCAGGCCACGGTTACCAGTGATACCAGCAGTATAGCTGTTGAAGTAGCTTGCGATAAAGAGGATACCAAACATTTATTGGAAATGGCAGAGGTTCCCGTTCCGAAAGGAGATATTGTTCGGACTGAAGGGGGTATGAAAGACGCCATTGATTACATTGGTTATCCAATTGTTGTAAAACCCGTCAGTGGAAATCACGGAAGAGGAATTACCGCAAATATTGATAATTGGGATGATGCTGTCATCGCTTTAAAAGCAGCTAAAGAGGTTTCCCGTTCTATCATTATTGAAAAATATATCACTGGACTGGATTATCGTCTTTTAGTTATAAATTATAAACTGGTCGCTGCCGCTTTGCGCACGCCAGCTCATGTCATTGGTGATGGAAAATCAACCATTCAACAATTAATCGATAAGGTGAATAAAGATCCCAGAAGAGGTTATGGTCATGAAAAAGTACTCACCATGATCAAAGTCAATGAGATGACCGAGACTATTTTAGAATTGAATGGATATACGGTTGAAACGGTTTTGCCAAAAGGGGAATTTTTAAAACTAAAAGATACTGCTAATCTGAGCACTGGTGGAACGGCTGAAGATGTTACAGATATTGTTCATCCATCTAATGTTTTTATGGCGGAAAGAATTGCCAAAATAATTGGTTTGGATATTTGTGGTATTGATATAATGACTACAGACATTAGTGTTCCGGTAGAAGAAACTGGTGGAGCTATTTTAGAAGTAAATGCCGGACCGGGCTTTCGGATGCACCTTGATCCAACAACAGGTTTACCAAGAAATGTCGCTGCTCCAGTGATCGATATGCTCTATCCTCCCGGAGCTACTTCAAGGATTCCTATCGTTGCCGTGACAGGTACAAATGGAAAAACCACGACAACTCGTCTTATCGCCCATATGGTAAAAATGCAGGGTTATAAAGTAGGTTATACCACTTCTGATGGCGTTTATATTCAAAACAAACTGATGATGACCGGTGATTGTACAGGACCAGCAAGCGCTGAATTTGTGCTTCGGGACCCTACTGTTGATTTTGCCGTTCTCGAATCTGCAAGAGGAGGTCTTTTGAGAGCAGGACTAGGGTTTCATTATTGCGATATTGGTATTGTAACAAATGTAGCGCCTGACCACTTAGGTTTGAAGGGGATTCACACCATTGAACAATTGGCAAGAGTCAAAGGAGTCATTCCCGAAACAGTTTTGCCTGATGGTTATGCGATCCTCAACGCAGATGACGACAATGTCTTTTCAATGCGGAAAAATGTAGAATGCAATGTGGCGCTGTTCTCCATGGATGAAGACAGTCCCAGAATCAAAAGTCATTCAAAAAGTGGAGGCCTTTCTGCCATTTATGAAAATGGATATATTACCATTTGTAAAGGAGAATGGAAAATGAGAATCATCAAAGCAGTGAACGTTCCGCTTACATTTGGAGGAAAAGCCGCCTTTATGATCCAAAATGTTTTGCCAGCAGCTTTGACGGGTTATATCAGGGGATTTTCTTTGGACAGCATCAAAGTGGCACTGGAATCTTTCATTCCATCACCTTCGCAAACTCCTGGACGGTTGAATATGTTCAACTTCCAAAATTTCCAGATTTTGCTGGATTATGCGCACAATCCAGCCGGGCTAAGAGCTTTGCAGCACATGGTTGAAAAATTAGATGGAAAGCCCAAAGTAGGCATCATTGCCGGTATCGGTGACCGAAGGGAAGAAGACAATAATGAAATGGGAGCAATCGCTGCTGAAATGTTTGATGAAATCATTATTCGTCAAGACAAACAGCTAAGAGGAAAAACAGAAGAGGAATTAATAAAAATGCTGCATGATGGTATAAAAAGCGTAAACCCCAAGAAAAAAGTTACGATCATTCCATCAGAGAAAGAAGCAATCACCTATGCTGTAAAAAATGCGGAAAAAGGCTCTTTGATTGTGCTTTGCAGTGATGTCGTTCCAGATGCTTTGGAGCTGGTTAAAAAATTTAAAGAAGAGGAAGCCAACCGGCTTTATGAGTTTACCAAAGAAGATATCCCGAATTTGGGTTAGCATTGCGATCTCTCCTTTGTCTGGCTTCAATTTTATAAAAGAAATATCAATAAATATTCACATTAGAACTTAAAAAAATGAAAGAAATTATCCCAATTATGTTTTTGGGCCTAATCGTGATGGGATGTAATCCCAAGAATGAAAACAAGCCTGAACAACCAAACCAACAAGAACTCGCTGTTGAAAAGAAACAAGCATTTTCTATTGATGGTAAAGAGGTACAAGTTTATACTACTGCGGATGGCACAGATCTTAGATTAGCATCCACCGGAAAAAAGGTCTTTGAGAAAGCAACCCAACCTTTAGAAACAGAAGTCGCTATTTTTGTAAATCCTAATAAAACTTTCCAAACATTTTTAGGTATTGGAGGTGCGATTACTGATGCATCAGCAGAGGTATTTGCTTTATTATCAGAAGATAAACAGCAAGAATTTTTAAAGGCATATTATGACCTTGACGAAGGAATTGGTTATTCATTAGCTCGTACAACAATTCACAGTTGTGATTTTAGCAAAGAAAGTTACACTTATGTTTCGGATGATGACAAAGAACTAAAAACTTTTAGTATTGATCCGGATAAAGCCTATCGGATTCCTTTGATCAAAAAAGCTCATCAAAGCTGCTGGCGGGAAATTGCCTTTATACGCCAGTCCCTGGAGTCCTCCGCCATTTATGAAAGACAATAATGACATGTTGAAAGGCGGGAAATTATTACCAGAATTTTATGATTCCTGGGCATTGTATTATACAAAGTTTATCAAAGCTTATGAAAATGAAGAGATTCCCATATGGGGGCTTACTATTCAGAATGAGCCAATGGCAGTTCAAAGATGGGAGTCTTGCATTTACACTGCAGAAGAGGAAAGAGATTTCCTAAAAAGTCATTTAGGCCCGGTGATGGAAAAGGAAGGATTAGGTGATAAAAAAATTATCGTTTGGGATCATAACAGAGACTTAATTAACCACAGAGCCAATACGATTTTTGATGACCCTGAAGCCTCCAAATATGCATGGGGAATAGGTTTTCACTGGTATGAAACCTGGACAGGAGGTCAGCCTATGTTTATTAATCTGGGCAATATCAATGAATCCTATCCTTCAAAAAATCTAATCTTTACGGAAGGGTGCAATGAAAAGTTTGACCCCAAAAAATATCAGTACTGGCCTAATGCGGAACGATACGGCCGCTCGATGATTAATGATTTTAACAATGGAACCGTTGCCTGGACGGATTGGAACATCCTATTAGACGAAACAGGGGGACCTAATCATGTAAACAATTTGTGCTTCTGCCCCTATTCATGGAGACACCAAATCCGGGGAATTAATCTATACACCTTCCTATTACTATATTGGACATTTCTCAAAGTTCATAAGACCTAATGCAAAGAGAGTGAGCACCGCAAGTAGTAGAAGTAATTTGTTAAGCACTTCATTTATTAATGAAGATGGAAAGATGGCAACAGTAGTTATGAATCAAACAGCAGAAGAGATTACTTATAAATTATACATTGGCTCAAAAGCAATAGAAGAAAATATTTTACCACATTCAATTCAAACACTCGTTTATTAAATTAAAATTGAATTTTATACCGCCACCAAAAATTATGATGCTAAAAATCCTAATGTTTTGTATTCCTGCTATTTTCTTGTTGTCAGGTTGCGCTGGCCCTTCCACTAAAATGGTAGATACCTGGTCCGCTTCGGATTTTCAAAAAGAAAAATGGCAAAAAGTACTCATTGTTGCTATTGCAAAAACTACGGAAGGAAAATCGGCTTTTGAGAATAAATTGAAAGAGAAAATTGAAAAGAACAATGTAACAGTAGTGGCTTCAACGGACGTTTTACCTCCGGATGAAAAAATCAGTAAGGAGACTTTTTATAATTACTTTCAAGGTCAAAATTTCAATGCAGTGATTGTAAGCAGGTTAGCGAGCGTTCAGGATTTGCCGGGCAATTCTAAACCCGGAAAGTTGCCTGATTTCTACGAATTCTATGATCAAAAATACGATGAAATCTCGGTTGATTTTTCTGATAAGAATTTAATTATTGGCGTTGAGACCAGGGTATATGACACTAAGGAATTAGAAATGATCTGGAGCGGTCTTTCCAAAACTTTTGAACCCGGAAAACCTAAAAAATTAATGAACGACTTAACCCAGAGCATTTTTACTGCACTGGAAAAAGAAGGATTTTTTAATTAGAGTTGTTTTAACGAATTACCGATTTGCTAAAAACTCGAAAGAATGATTAAAACGCAGAACATACAGACTGAAATAGATGCATCTTTTTTGTATAAAAAATTAGCTGAAAACGAAAAAGACGATACCATTTCTAAAGTATTTCTTGAAATGAGCGAGATTGAAAAATCTCATGCGATGGAATTCATGAAAATTACTAGCCTGCAACAACTTCCTAAGCCATCAACAAGAGCAAAGGTTTTGAATACCATTGGGAAAGTATTTGGTTATGAGTTTGTCTTGGGCGTTTTGATGGATACCGAAAAAAACTTAGCAAAATCGATCGTTTCTTCAAAAGAAAAGAATAAAGTAAAGATCACCGGCGGTGAACATAACCACGTCAAAATTCTTCAGTCCCTTGCCAACAAAGGCGCTAATATATCCGGAAGACAATTGTCAAAATTTGAAAGCAGACACCGGTCGGTTGGAGGGAATGCTTTGAGAGCAGCCGTTTTGGGTGGCAACGATGGTTTGGTTTCTAATTTTAGTTTGATCATGGGTGTTGCCGGAGCTACCGCTGGAGGAAGTGGCGTTTTATTGGCTGGCGTTTCAGGTCTTTTGGCAGGAGCATTGTCAATGGCATTGGGAGAATGGATTTCCGTGAAAAGCTCCCAGGAACTTTCAGAAAATCAAATTCAATTGGAAAAGGACGAACTGGAAACTAATCCGGAAGGGGAAATGAGGGAACTAAAACTGATTTACATGGCAAAAGGGATTCCGGAAAAACAGGCTTTACAAATGGCAGAAGCAGCAATCAAAGATGTGGAAAAAGCACATGAAATATTGGTAAAAGAAGAATTGGGAATAGATATGGAAGAACTGGAAGGTTCTGCGATGGAAGCCGCAATATTCTCCTTTGTTTTGTTCGCAATTGGAGCTATCATTCCCGTAATTCCATTTTTCTTCACAAAAGGAATGAATGCCATTATGCTTAGCGCTGTTTTTAGTACAATAGGTTTATTTATTATTGGTTCTGCCATAACATTATTTACAGGCAGGAGTATTTGGTTTTCAGGATCCAGGCAAGTTATTTTTGGACTTCTGGCCGCTGCTATTACATTTGGAATTGGACATTTTATTGGCGTTTCAATAGCTGGGTAACACAAATTCATAATAGAATGATTTAATTTTTATACTTTTAAGTAATTAAGGCAAAAAGCAAAATATACACATGAAAAAACTAACAGGAAAAACCGCTCTGATAACCGGAGGTAGCAAAGGTATTGGTTATTCAATTGCCGAATCTCTTTTAAAAGAAGGAATGAAGGTAGCGATCACCAGTCGCAGCCAGGAAGCCGCTAACAACGCAGCTGAACAGCTTAATAAAGCTTATAAAGGAAATGCTTTGGGCATCGCAGCCGATGTTCGAAATTATGAATCTCAGCAACAAGCTGTTGAAAAAGTTTTAGCAGCATGGGGCCAATTGGATGTTGTCGTTGCAAATGCAGGTCTGGGCTATTTTGCCCCCGTTGAAGAATTAACCATTGAGCAATGGAATGAAACTATCGATACGAATCTCAACGGTGTATTTTACAGTCTGAAAGCAAGTTTTGAAGCTCTAAAAAAATCGAAAGGCTACCTGATAACAATAGCAAGCTTGGCTGGAACCAATTTCTTTCAAACTGCGTCAGCTTACAATGCCAGTAAATTTGGATTGGTGGGATTCACCCAAGCTGCTATGCTGGATCTTCGGCTACACGAAATCAAAACAACCACGATTATGCCGGGATCTGTAGCAACGTATTTCAATAATCACATTCCAAATGAAAAAGATGCCTGGAAAATACAACCCGAAGATATCGGACAAATTACGGTTGATTTACTGAAGATGCCGGCCAGAACATTGCCGAGCAAGATAGAAGTGCGACCTTCGTTCCCACATTTAAAATAAAGAAGCAAAAACAAAATTACTTTGCGCCGAAAGAAAACCGGAACTGCGTTTCAATATTCTGCAGAGGGGCACGCCGTAAATCCAGTTTAACAATAATATTATAGGTCTGGCCATTCAAGTAAGACTTAACATCTTCAAGGGATGGGATTATGCCTAAATTATCCTCGGTATTTTCAGGGACATTGAAATGATAAAAGATTTCTTTCCAATCGTTTTCATTATCCTTGTAAATCCTCACAGAGATTTCCCTGATAAAATCATATCCTGCAGTACCTGCAAAAGCATTCACAAAATTTGCAGCTTTTGGAGTAATCGAATTCAACATATCCGCTGTTAAATTTCGTGCGCTCAGATAGGTGCCGACCGGAATATCTTTTAAAACAAAATAATGTGCATCAAAAGGATTGAGTCCGGCAGGAATGACAAAGTCTTCAGCGTACACCATTTCAAATAAAATCGGATCACTCTTTTTACAATTCGAAATAAATAAAGGAAGAATTAATAATATTGGTAATATCTTTTTCATCTTTTGAACTTGCAATTTAAATGTGCAGGCAAAAAGTTATTTCGTTTTCATTAAAAAAGCCTGACTGTTCTTAAAACAGGATTTCTGCAAAATTATTCTTTTGTTACAAAAGAATAGCTATTTTCGATATATAGTTTGGTCACAAGAAAGAAGAATTTTAAATCAAATTCCTTTAAAATTCAATCTAAATTCTTTCCTGAGATCACAAAAATATCAAATCAATTTTAAAAAATGGGTGAACAAAAAGTATCTATCGTAAAAGATCAGGCACAGATGCAGCGCTTTGTCAAGCATCTCCTAAATGACGTACAGGCTTTAGAGTATATGCTCGAAAATGACTGGTTTGAAAGTGACATCACAAGGATCGGTGCGGAACAGGAAATGTGCCTCGTTTGGAACGATACTTACAAACCGGCCACCATTGCGATGGAGGCTCTGGAAAAGATGAAAGCCTTTGATTGGGTGGAAACCGAACTTGCCCGTTTTAATCTGGAAACCAACCTGACCCCAAGAGAACTAAAAGGCAAATGCCTGAGTATGCTCGATACAGAAAACTCCAGAAATCTCAAAAAAATTCGGGAAAAGCTTAAAGGCATGGACGCCAATTTGATCCTCACCGGGATACTTCCTACCCTGCAAAAATTTCATCTTGGCATGCACAACCTCACGCCAAAAAAGAGATACAAAGCATTGATGGAAGCCATTGACTCTCAATTAATAGGTAATTCCTATGAATTGAGATTGACTGGAATAGATGAACTACTGGTGCAACACGATTCACCGCTCTTGGAAGCCTGCAACACCAGCTTTCAGGTTCACCTCCAGATCGCCCCGAAAGATTTTGTAAAAATGTATAACATCGCGCAAACTCTGGCAGGACCTATTGTCGCTATTTCAGCAAATTCACCTATTGTTTTTGGAAGGAGACTTTGGCATGAATCGAGAATTGCCCTGTTTCAGCAATCACTTGATACCCGAACGACTCACGATCATATGAGAGAGCGTTCGCCTAGAGTCAGTTTTGGAAATGGCTGGTTAAAAGATTCTATCCTGGAAATTTATCGCGAGGATATTGCTCGGTTTAGAGTATTGATCAGCGGAGATATAGAAGAAGATGCAATCGATTTGATTAATAAAAAGAAGGTTCCAAAATTACGTGCTTTGCAAGTGCACAATTCTACTGTTTATCGCTGGAATCGCCCTTGTTATGGGATCAGCTCGAATGGCAAACCACACTTACGAATCGAAAATCGGGTGATCCCTTCCGGTCCGACGGTTATTGACGAAATGGCGAATTCTGCCTTATGGATCGGAGCGATGATGGCCATGAAAGACCAGCATGATGATATTACGCAACATATTTCTTTTGAGGATGTCAGGGACAATTTTGGTAAAGCAGCCAAGTTTGGAATTGATTCAAAATTCACCTGGTTTAAAGACAAAAAAATTAGTGCGGAAGATCTTATTTTAAAAGAAATACTTCCTTTGGCAAGAGAAGGGCTCAAGAACAATAAAGTGGACAAAGGCGACATCGCCAAATACCTGGATGTCATCGAAGAGAGAGCAAAAAGTCATATGAATGGCGCACGCTGGCAATTGAGAGCTTACACCAAATTAATCAAAGAAACAAATCGCGATGAAGCCCTTTGTGCGCTTACTGCCGCTATTGTCAAAAATCAGGAAGATGGAATTCCTGTTCACAAATGGAAATTACCCGAACTCGATATTCTTAAAGAATACAAACCTTCTCAGATTTTTGTAGAAGAATTTATGGAAACAGATTTATTTACCGTTCAAAAAGATGACATTATCGAGCTTGTTGCCGAAATGATGGATTGGCGAAAAATCCGTTACACGCCTGTTGAAGATACCAAAGGAAATCTGGTCGGATTGGTTTCTGCGCGACTCATCTTGCGTCACCTAGTTCGTGACCCTAAACTCAAGGGAAATATTAAAATGGTGAAGGATATCATGATCGAAAATCCGATGACCATTGAACCGGATGCAACGATTATAGAAGCAATGAACAAAATGCGTGAGAATAACATCGGTTCACTTCCTGTGGTAAAAAATGGAGAACTCATCGGCATCATTACAGAAGGAGATTTTTTGAAAATTTCAAGACGATTAATTCAAAGACTGGAAAGCAAAAAATGAAAATTACTTCGGCCTTATCTGCCCGTCGCTTTTAACGATCCACTTATAACTCGTCAATTCCCTCAAAGCCATCGGTCCGCGGGCATGTAGTTTTTGAGTACTGATACCAATTTCGGCTCCAAGACCAAATTGGCCTCCATCTGTAAATGCCGTAGAAGTATTCGCATAAACAACAGCAGCATCTGTATTTTTCAGAAAATATTCAACCACCTGTGTATCTTCCGCAATAATTGCTTCACTATGCTTAGAACTGAAATTACTAATGTGATCTAATGCTTCGTCTACATTTTCAACAGTTTTGACAGACATTTTCATAGAAAGAAACTCCGTTCCAAAATCATCTAATTCAGCATGATGAAGCAGGTTTTTAGAATAATTTCCTTTTAAAAAGGAGTAGGCAGATGCATCCGCAAAAACTTCACAATGATGTTCCTGATCCAGATTTTTTAAAAGTACAGGTAAGTCATTCAACCGTTCTTTGTGAATAATCAAAGTATCCAAAGCATTGCAAACACTCACCCTTCTAGATTTAGCGTTTTCAATTATCTTTTTACCCTTTTCAAGATCCGCACTTTTATCATAATAAGTATGTACAATCCCTGCCCCTGTTTCAATCACAGGAACCCTGCTGTTTTTCCTCACAAAATCAATCAAGCCTTGCCCCCCACGGGGTATGATAATATCTATAAACTGATCGGCTGAGAGGATATGCCCCAAAGACTCTCTTTCACTGGGTGCTAAATAAGTCACATCACTCAAATCGTATTTAGTCAAAACTTTTTGGATGATTTCCATAATTGCAATATTAGAAAAGTGAGCATCCCTGCTTCCTTTTAAAACCGAAGCATTACCCGATTTCAGACAAAGCGCAAATACATCGAAAGTCACATTGGGTCGGGATTCATAAACGATACCTATCACACCAATCGGCACACTGATCCTTTTTATATCAAGGCCATTTGATTGTTTTCTTTCTTCGATAGTCTTATATAATGGAGAAGGAAGGGAAGCCACTTTTCGCAAGTCATTGGCTATTTCATGTAACCGTTTTTCATTCAGCAGAAGCCGGTCAAATTTTGGATCTTCAGGATCCATTCTGTCCAAATCTTTTTTATTTTCAGTCAGTAAAAATGAAATGTTTTCTAAAGTTTCATCCGCCAGTTTATTAAGGATTATGGCTATTTGTTTATCCGAAAGCCTGACAAGTTTTCGACTTGCTATGTTTAAAATTTTGAGTTGTTGCAAAATGTTATCTTTCACTGTTGCTGGGTTTTGAATCAACGATAAGAAAGTCATAATGAATCAAGGGGCTTTTCCCTTTTTGGCCAATTAGTTTTTTTGCTTTTCCAGAATCATATTGAGCAACGCCGAGGCCAATTCCTTTGCTATTATAATCTAGTATTTTTACAATATCTCCTTTTTTAAATTCTCCTTCAATAGCAATTACCCCAACTGGCAATAAACTAGTCACATAATTTTTATTTAGTAAAGCATCAGCTGCTCCCTGATTGATGATTACCCTACCTTTTTGTTCCGGTTCATTGAAAGCAATCCATTTTTTAACATTGGAAACTTTCTTGCTGGCAACAAATTTAGTTGCAATAAAATCCCCTTTTAAAATATCCAGGAGAATTCCATGTTTTTTCCCGTTTGCAATAAAAGTAGTAATCCCAATTTTTGCTGCTTTATTGGCAATTCGAAATTTTGTGTGCATGCCGCCTCTGCCCATAGAGGACCGTTTATTTGAAATATAATTTTTTACTTTCTCATCATCCAAATCTATTTTCTCTATTATCGAGCTTTCCGGTTCATCAGGATGCCCGTCAAAAACCCCGTCGACATTACTCAAAATGATCAGGGTGTCTGCATTTGTCATCGCTGCAATCAGGCCCGCTAGTTCGTCGTTATCCGTAAACATCAGCTCACTCACGGAAACAACATCATTTTCATTGACAACAGGAATCAGATTTTCACGAAGCAATGCTTGAAAACAGTTTTTCATGTTGATATAATGTAAGCGATCTCGAAAATCTTCTTTAGTAGCAAGCACCTGAGCACAAATAAGGCCGTGATTAGCAAACAAATCCGTATAAATATTCATCAGCTTTATCTGGCCGATCGAGGACAACACTTGTCTATGGACCACTTTGTTCTGTCCGTCCGAAGGTTTAATCAATGACAAACCTGCTCCAACTGCGCCTGACGAAACCAGCAAAATTTCAATCCCCTGATTTTTGATAATTGCGAGTTGATCGACTAAATGACTGATCGTCGTAATATCCAATAAGCCATCTTCCCTTGTTAGGACATTCGTTCCAACTTTTACGACAATTTTTTTATATTTCTGCATTCCAAATTTTAATTCACAAAATCAATTTAAAAAAAATTAAAACTCCATATTATGATGAAACTTGAATTTTGATTTTATCTTTTTACGAAGAAACCCTTGGAGTGTTTTGAAGTATAAAACAAAAAGACTTTTCATCCATTATACTTAGAAAAAGTAGTACTTTTGTGGTCTGTCTGAAGAAGGCAGATCCATTATCAATCTTAAAATATTTTATCTATGGCATTTGATATTGAAATGATTAAAGCTTATTACGAGTCGCTTCCCGTAAAAGTGGAAAAAATCAAAAAAAAGCTGAAGCGCCCACTTACACTTTCCGAAAAAATTCTTTACACCCACCTCCATCCGGACTCCAGTTTGAAAAATTATAAAAGAGGCAAAGACTATGTTTTCTTTGCTCCGGACAGAGTCGCCATGCAAGACGCAACAGCACAAATGGCGCTGCTCCAATTTATGATGGCTGGGAAAAGCAAGGTCGCCGTTCCTTCAACTGTTCATTGTGATCACTTGATTCAAGCAGAAGTCGGTGCTTCAAAAGATATGAAAACGGCGCTGGCAATCAACTCGGAAGTTTATGATTTTCTGGAAACTGTTTCTGATAAATACGGTATTGGTTTTTGGAAACCCGGAGCAGGAATAATTCACCAGATCGTTTTGGAAAATTATGCTTTCCCCGGTGGAATGATGATTGGTACGGATTCGCATACGCCAAATGGTGGTGGACTTGGAATGGTCGCGATTGGAGTTGGAGGAGCAGATGCGGTAGATGTGATGGCGGGAATGGCTTGGGAGCTAAAAATGCCAAAACTCATCGGAGTCAAATTGACCGGCTCTTTAAATGGATGGACTTCTTCAAAAGATGTTATTTTAAAAGTCGCTGGGATTTTGACTGTAAAAGGTGGAACAGGAGCGATTGTAGAATATTTTGGCCCTGGAGCCAAACGATTAAGTTGTACTGGCAAAGGGACCATTTGTAATATGGGAGCTGAAATCGGAGCGACTACTTCAACTTTTGGTTATGATTCATCGATGAACCGTTACCTCAAAGCTACCGGCCGCGCTGATATTGCAAAAATGGCTGATAAAGTCAAAGAACATCTGACCGGTGACGCTGAATGTTATGCTGATCCTGAAAAATATTTTGATCAGGTTATTCACATCGACCTCTCCAAACTGGAGCCGCATGTCAATGGTCCATATACGCCGGATCTGGCATGGCCCATTTCAAAATTTGCGGAAGCAGTGCGCGAGAATGGTTACCCTGAAAAACTGGAAGTTGGATTGATCGGATCATGCACCAACTCATCTTATGAAGATTTGGATCGTGCTGCCTCTTTAGCAAAACAAGCTGTCAAAAAGAACCTGAAAGTTAAATCAGAATTTACGATAACCCCTGGTTCTGAACAAATCCGGTACACTGTTGAACGAGATGGTATATTAGAATCATTTGAAAAAATCGGAGGCATGGTACTGGCTAATGCCTGTGGCCCTTGCATCGGTCAATGGGCCCGGCACACAGATGATCCCAGCCGCAAAAATTCCATCATCACTTCGTTCAATCGCAATTTTTCAAAGCGTAACGATGGTAATCCACAAACCCACGCTTTTGTTGCATCACCTGAAATCGTGACTGCTTTGGCAATTGCCGGAACATTGACCTTCAATCCTTTAAAAGATAAATTAAAAAACGAAGAGGGTAAAATGGTAAAACTCAGCCCTCCCAAAGGAGTAGAGTTGCCTGCAAAAGGTTTTGATGTAAAAGATGCGGGTTTCAATCCTCCCGCTGAAGATGGAAGTAAGATTAATATCAAAGTAGATAAAAAATCAGATCGACTTCAATTACTTAAACCTTTTGAACCGATTACTCAAAAATCACTCAAAGGCATGCGTTTATTGATTAAGCCAAAAGGTAAATGCACCACTGATCATATTTCTATGGCAGGACCCTGGTTGACCTATCGTGGCCATCTGCAAAATATTTCGGACAATTGCTACATCGGTGCAATCAATTACTTTAATGGAGAAACGAATAAAGTACTGAATGTTGAAAAAGGGAAATACATGAAAGTGCCTGACTCAGCGAAATTTTACCAAAAACAAGGGATCGGAACAATCATATTCGGAGAAGAAAATCTTGGAGAAGGTTCTTCGAGAGAACATGCAGCCATGGAGCCCCGTTTCTTAGGAGTTAATGCAGTTGTTGTAAAATCGTTTGCACGTATCCATGAAACTAATTTGAAAAAACAAGGAATGCTGGCACTCACTTTTGTCAATCCAAAAGATTATGATAAAGTACGTCAGGATGACCTCATTGATATTTTAGACTTTAAAGATTTTGCTCCAGGTAAAAATTTGACCATTCAGCTCAAACATGCTGACGGAACAAAAGAAAAATTTGAAGTAGCACATACATACAATCAGGCTCAAATTGATTGGGTAAAAGCGGGTTCCGCACTTAACAAGATCAGAAAAGATGCAGGAGTAGTCTAAATTCTTTTTCTAAAATAATTATTTAACATGAGTCATCCCGAATTTTTGCAGCCGTAAAAATTCGGGATTTTCATTTTATTTTTCATAGTTTAACTGTAAATAATTGGTAACCATATATTTATGTACTCTTTTGCCTTGACGCAAAAAGTACCAAAAAAGTCAAGACTATTTTTTCTTTTGGACAATTCTAAGATCGATTTAGCAACTTAGCCAAACTCGCTTCGCTCAAACAAGGCTACTTTCGCAACCTCTCCCTTAAAACCTTCACTAATAATTGTTAACCAAAATTAAAAAAGGTCGAATAAAAACAAACCTTTGTTTACTATTTAAAAGATGAAAGTTTAGAACGATTTTTTTAAGGCGGGTTAGCAAGGCAAAATACGTGGGAGCGGGTGCCAGATTTAAGTTTAGCCTTTATTTTCTGCGCTGCTTGATACGGGGTGTCAAAAGTGATAGCAAATAGATTTTGATGACTTTTTATCGATTGAAATCGACAAAGGAGATTCATGAATGCTTTAATTTAAATAATAAAGAAATGAACTAAAAAGCCATTCGCCGAAGGCATTCATCATGGACTATAACAACATTAATAGGTTCGTTTATTCGACTCCAAAATTTTTAAAAGATAATTTTTAATGAAAATGAATAATTTTCAAAATTTGGGATGACTCATGTTTCATTTCGGTATATTTTATAACATGTGACACCTTTTCATTATATTCCGTCTTAATAAAGCGTCAAAACCATTTTTAACTTAAACACTAACTATTATGTTCAAAGAATTTAAAGATTTTATCATGACCGGCAACGTTGTTGATTTTGCCGTTGCTGTCATTTTAGCCGGAGCTGTCGGCTTAGTAGTAAACGGATTCGTCAACGACATCATTATGCCATTCGTAGGTCATTTTGCAGGAGGAGTAGATTTCGCAGATATGAAATATATTTTATCGGGAGCAGTTATGGCAGAAGATGGAACAGTTACCACACCTGAAAATGCTATCCGTTATGGTGCCTGGATCAACTCTATTATTAATTTAATTATTGTTGGTTTTGTCTTGTTCATGATCGTAAAGGCATATAACAAAACGAAAAAACCTGTTGAAGCAGCACCTGAACCAGATCCAGGTCCATCTGAAATTGATCTCTTAAAAGAAATCAGAGATGCGTTGAAGAAATAAATATTTTATAACAAAAAAGCTATCCGACGGATGGCTTTTTTGTTGCTTAAACTATTCTACTTATTTCGAAAGTTCTTCTTTAAGCGCTCGCCGCAAAATTTTTCCGACATTTGTTTTTGGCAATTCTTTTCGGAATTCAACCTGCTTTGGTACTTTGTACCCAGTCAGATTTTCCCGACAATATTCAATCAGTTCTTTTTCAGAAAGCGATTTATCTTTTTTTACAACATATATTTTTACCACCTCACCGGATTTTTCATCAGGAACTCCGATGGCGGCTACTTCCAAAACTTTATCGTGTGTAGCTACGACAGTTTCTATTTCATTCGGAAAAACGTTGAAGCCGGAAACTATAATCATATCTTTTTTCCGGTCAACGATTTCAAAAAATCCGTCTACTGACATTTTACCAATATCACCGGTATTCAGCCAACCGTCAGCCGTAATTGTTTTGGCTGTTTCATCAAGTCGATTATAATAGCCCTTCATTACTTGGGGACCTTTTATCTGAATCTCACCAATCTCGCTTGGTTCCAATGGATTTCCATTATCATCAACAATTCGTAAGTCTGTGGAAGAAACAGGAATGCCGATCGTTCCAATTCTTCCAGTACCATCAAGAGGATTGATTGTTGCCACGGGTGACGATTCGGTCATCCCAAATCCTTCACATAGGTAGCAACCCGTAACTTGCTGCCACTTTTCTGCAACCGGGCGTTGAACAGCCATACCTCCTCCAACGGTGATTTTTAAGTGTCTGAAATCTAGTTTTTGAAATTTATCATTATGGATCAAGGCGTTAAAAAGAGTATTCACTCCCGTTAACAAACTTATTGGATAGGCTTTAAATTCTTTTACAATAGAGCCCAGATCTCTTGCATTAACCACCAAAACATTCAGTGTTCCGATACTCATCAAAGCCAGGCAATTGACTGAAAATGCAAAAATGTGATACATTGGCAATGGAGAAAGAGCGATTTCTTCACCCTCTTTCAGAAAAGGCATTACCATTGCCCTGACTTGCTCCATATTCGCAACCAGGTTTCGATTAGTAAGCATTGCTCCCTTCGAAACGCCGGTAGTTCCTCCGGTATATTGAAGCAATATGACATCATCGGGACTGCCTTTATGAATTTCCAGCGTAAACTTCTTACCCTGACTTAAGGTTTCCCGAAAACTCACGACATTAGCAATATTATATTTCGGGACCATTCTTTTTATATAACGAATCACAAAATTGACAATCACTCCTTTAGGAAAACCAAGCAACTCACCAATACTCGTAACTATCACTGTTTTAATCTCCGTTTCGCCAATTATCTTTTCCAGGTTGGCTGCGAAGTTTTCGGCAATGACAATTGCTTTAGCTCCTGAGTCTGAAATCTGATGCAACATTTCTCTTGGAGTATATAATGGATTGACGTTTACAACCACTAAACCTGCCCGCAAAGCACCAAACAAAGCAATAGGATATTGGAGCAAATTAGGCATCATCAGAGCAATCTTGTCACCAGGCTCCAAACCACGAGATCGCAGATACGCACCAAACTGTTTTGATTGCTTATCGAGCTGATCAAAGGTCAGTTCTCTTCCCATACAAGAAAATGCTGGTTTTTTACGGTATTTTTCAAAGGTCTCTTCAATTAATTCTACTAGACTACAATAGGCTTCCGGGTCTATGTTGGCTGGAACGCCACTTGGGTAGTTCTTCAACCATGGTCTGGGTTCATTCATATTTTTAATCGCTTATATTCTTATTATTTAATAGGGTTAAATTTACAAATTTTTCTTTGTCCATGTGCTGACAATTGTTTTTTATACATGATATTATTATTCAATTCAAAAATGATGCACAGAAGAACGTTTATATAATTTAGAGCTATCACTTCTTTAATACAGTATTGCAAATAAGATCAAACTATTGATTTTCAGCAACTTTTCTTTTTTTCTACAATAAAAAAGATGTACCTTTGTGCCGCTAAAAATTTATTCATTAACTCCGTCTGTGATCATTATTTTGCAACTCCTTTATAATTAGGAATTTACAATAATTTCAACAGGCTACAAATCCATCGATTTTTTAGATGATAGACGAAAAAAATCTAGAAAACGAAGAGCAAACTCCCAAGACTAAGTCTACTGAGTCTGCCAACCAAACTACAGAAGATACATCAATTGAAGAAATTGCTGTTGAAGAACTAGTTGAAGATAATATTGATGCCCAATCAAAATCGGCTCACGATGATTTTGATTGGTCTGTCAGTAGAAAACATGCCCTGCCTTATACGGAGTCCGAAATTGAGGCTTATTTAAAGCAATACGAATCTACTCTTTCTGCCGTTATGGAAGGCGAAATAGTAGCTGCTACTGTTTCAGCTATTAATAGTAACGATGTTGTTTTAGATATTAGTTATAAGTCTGATGGCTTGTTGCCGGTTTCTGAATTCCGCGATTTTCCGGATTTGAAAGTAGGTGATAAAGTGGACGTATATGTGGAGCAGCAAGAAGATATGCGTGGCCAGTTGATTTTGTCACGTCGTAAAGCTAAGTTGCTTAGAGCATGGGAAAGTATTGTTGATTCATTTGAAAATGGTACTATAATAAAAGGTACTGTAGTAAGCAAAACCAAAGGTGGTCTTATTGTGGACACTGTCAGGTTTGGAAACATTCCTTCCGGGTTCTCAAATTGATATCAAGCCAATCATTGATTATGATGCGTATGTAGGCAAAACAATGGAATTTAAAGTTGTTAAAATTAATGAGCAAATCAAAAATGCAGTTGTTTCTCATAAAGCACTTATCGAAAGTGATCTTGCAGATCAAAGAGAAGCGATCATCGCTAGTCTTGAAAAAGGTCAGGTACTGGAAGGTTTGGTCAAAAACATTACTGATTTTGGTGCATTCCTTGATTTGGGTGGTGTTGATGGATTACTTTATATCACTGATATTTCATGGGGTCGAATCAATCATCCATCAGAAGTGCTTTCTCTTAATCAGAAGATTAATGTTGTTGTTCTTGATTTTGATGAAAATAAAAAACGAATTTCTCTTGGTTTGAAACAATTGCAACCACATCCTTGGGAAGTATTGGACGAGACTATTAAGGAAGGTAGTGTAGTTAAAGGCAAGATTGTAAATATTGAGGATTACGGTGCATTCCTTGAAATCAGCCAGGTGTTGAAGGACTTATCCACGTTTCGGAAGTGACCTGGAGCAACCAACCGATTAATGCTCGTGAATATTTTAAATTAGGAACAGAATACGAAGCAAAAGTAGTAACTATTGATCGTGAAGACCGCAAAATGTCTCTTAGCATCAAACAACTTAGCCTAGATCCTTGGAGTGAAATTGAAACGCTATTCCCTGTAGGAAGTCATCACTCAGGAGAAGTGAAAAACTTAACTCCTTATGGTGTTTTTGTTGAACTTCAAGAAGGCATTGGAGGAATGGTTCACATTTCTGACCTTTCATGGACTAAACGATTTTCACATCC
>CAWBZX010000037.1:190000-415319 GCA_963793295.1 uncultured Saprospiraceae bacterium
GTACAGTGGTAGGGGAGCATTCCAGTGGCACAGAAGCTGTACTGTGAGGTATGGTGGAGCGTCTGGAAAAGCAAATGTAGGCATGAGTAACGATAAAACAGGTGAGAAACCTGTTCGCCGTAAGACTAAGGGTTCCTCGATCTATGCTAATCAGATCAGGGTTAGTCGGGACCTAAGGTGTAGCCGAAAGGCGAAGCCGATGGCAAACGGGTTAATATTCCCGTACCTGTATATACTGCGATGGGGTGACGAAGGAGCGAAAGGTCTGCGTACTGACGGAATAGTACGTTGAAGCACGTAGGTGTTGAGAGTGGTAGGTAAATCCGCCACTTGAGCTGAAGTACGATAGTACACCGAGTCTGCGAAGGCAGAGGTGATAATGACCGCAAGCATACTTCCAAGAAAAACCTCTAAGCTTCAGGTATATACAGCCCGTACCGTAAACCGACACAGGTAGTCGAGGAGAGTATCCTAAGGCGCTCGAGTGATTCGTGGCTAAGGAACTAGGCAAAATGGTCTCGTAACTTCGGGAGAAGAGACGCTCTGTTTAACGATGGAGCCGCAGTGAAGAGGCCCAGGCGACTGTTTAGCAAAAACACAGGACTCTGCTAACTCGAAAGATGAAGTATAGGGTCTGACACCTGCCCGGTGCTGGAAGGTTAAGGAAGGTTGTTAGCTCTTCGGAGCAAAGCAATTGACTGAAGCCCCGGTAAACGGCGGCCGTAACTATAACGGTCCTAAGGTAGCGAAATTCCTTGTCGGGTAAGTTCCGACCTGCACGAATGGTGTAACGATCTGGGCACTGTCTCAGCCACGAGCTCGGTGAAATTGAAGTATCGGTGAAGATGCCGATTACCCGCAACGGGACGAAAAGACCCCGTGAACCTTTACTACAGCTTCACATTGGGTTTGAATATAGGATGTGTAGGATAGGTGGGAGACTTTGAAGCGGGCACGCTAGTGTTGGTGGAGTCGTCCTTGAAATACCACCCTTCTTATATTTAGGTTCTAATCCTGCGAAAACAGGGAGACATTGTGTGGTGGGTAGTTTGACTGGGGTGGTCGCCTCCTAAAGAGTAACGGAGGCTCGCAAAGGTACCCTCAGCATGGTTGGTAATCATGCGTAGAGCGTATTAGTACAAGGGTGCTTGACTGAGAGACCGACGGGTCGAACAGGTAGCGAAAGCTAGGCTAAAGTGATCCGGTGGTTCCGTATGGAAGGGCCATCGCTCAAAGGATAAAAGGTACTCCGGGGATAACAGGCTGATCTCCCCCAAGAGCTCATATCGACGGGGAGGTTTGGCACCTCGATGTCGGCTCGTCACATCCTGGGGCTGGAGAAGGTCCCAAGGGTTGGGCTGTTCGCCCATTAAAGTGGCACGCGAGCTGGGTTCAGAACGTCGCAAGACAGTTCGGTCTCTATCTGTTGTGGGCGTAGGAATATTGAGGAGATCTGACACTAGTACGAGAGGACCGTGTTGGACGTACCTCTAGTGTACCTGTTGTGGCGCCAGCTGCATCGCAGGGTAGCTATGTTCGGAATGGATAAGCGCTGAAAGCATCTAAGCGCGAAGCCAACTCCAAGATGAGTATTCCATTGTTCTTCGGAACTAAAAGGGTCGTGGAAGATGACCACGTTGATAGGCTATAGGTGGAAGTGCAGTGATGTATGAAGCCGAGTAGTACTAATTACCCGAATGCTTCCTTCTTTTTTTATTTTTTAATGAAATGAAAGACAAACTAAACTTCAATCACAAGTGTAAGTCTCATTCGTCTCAGATTAATCATTTATGTAATTGGTCTGAACGAATAATCGCTCTTATGGTAGCTTTCACTCCAATATTATTATACCACTCTCCGGTTTTTGTCAAAGATATACATCTGCTCAAATGAAGCTAGATAAAAATACGTTCCGAATTCATCGGAACAAAGACATGTTGGTGGCTATAGCAAAGGGGATCACCTCTTCCCATTCCGAACAGAGAAGTTAAGCCCTTTAGCGCTGATGGTACTGCCCTACCAGGTGGGAGAGTAGGTCGTTGCCAACTCAATATTTTCTGAAGTCTTGTTACATCACGTAACAAGACTTTTTTTTGTCCCCCCACTTTCTCAAACTTATCCCCACTTTTTCCTGTATATTTTTTAATTAAGTTTAACTTTGCAGTCTTCAAATGACTGTTATGAATAGTAAACAATCTTTGCATTTTCGCTTAGAAATAATCTGGTGGATCTTTACATTAATTTTTGCTGCAGGAGTCCTCTACCCTATCCTTGCAAAAATAGATTATTACCCTTTTTTGGTGATAAATATTATTTTTATCATTGTTTTTGTTACATTTACCCGCTATATATTTTTATTAAAACATACCTTTTTAGCAAAACAGCAGATATTAAAGACAGCAATTGTATTAATTGGCGTGCCGGTTATTTTCATGTTAATTAATCAAATAAATCTTTTTCAAACATTTCTTGACGAAAATGGAATTGAAGGGTTAGTGGGAGATTTGCCTTTTGGAAGAAGAGAGAATATTGCTAAATTTATACGCGCTGAAATGTTGTTTTTTGGCGTTGGAAGTGTAATAAGTTCTATCGTTCTTCCTTTTCGTTTAGTCATATCAGTATGGCGCACAAAGAACAGAGGAACTGTTTAAATAGCGAAAAGTATAAAGTATTAAATTTTTATAAAGACTTTAAATAATACCGATGTCAAAGATTGCTGCTTTCAATGAGTATCGTTCCAGAATGAATGAAAAAATTCTGGCAGAAGATAATAAAGTAATAAAACGCTTTTTTAATCTTGATACCAATGCCTATCAGGATGGTGCACTTCCTGCAAAAACCAAAGAAATGTTAGGACTCGTTGCTTCAATGGTTTTACGATGCGATGACTGTGTTAAATATCATCTCGAAAAATGCTACAATTTGGGTGTTAACAAAGAAGAGATTTTTGAAGTTTATGCGATAGCAAATTTAGTTGGAGGTTCAATATGTATTCCTCATACGCGACGAGCTGTAGAGTTTTGGGATGCACTTGAAAATGAAAAATAGAAAAGATTTATAAAACGATATTGAATGAAATCCTACCTGCAAGAGCTTAATGATGTACAAAGACAAGCCGTTACAAATATTGACGGCCCCGTTCTGGTGATCGCAGGCCCTGGCTCGGGTAAAACCAGAGTATTGACCTACCGCATCGCTCATCTGATCGAGGAAGGGGTCGCTCCATGGGAGATTCTGGCACTAACGTTTACCAATAAAGCTGCCAGAGAAATGAAAGAACGGATCGCCAAAGTCGTCGGCAACAAAGCCAACCAGGTATGGGCAGGAACTTTCCACTCCATTTTTGCAAGGATTTTGCGAGTCGAGGCTGCCAAAATTGGTTATCCTTCGAATTTCACAATCTATGACTCTGATGATTCCAAAAGCTTGATAAATGCCATTATAAAGGAGCTCAATTTAGACAAAACTGTTTATAATGCCAATGCTGTGAGGTCCCGTATTTCTTCTGCCAAAAGCAATATTATCGGTCCCAAAGCTTATAAAGAGAATGAAGAATTAATGCTTCAGGACAAAATGAGTAAGCGACCTCATTTGCATACTATTTATGAAAAATATGTAGCTCGCTGTAGACGATCAGGGGCGATGGATTTTGATGATTTATTGTATCAGTTGTACATTCTTTTATTTAAGAATCCGGATAATGTTTTAGAAAAATATCAACAAAAGTTTAAGTATATTTTAGTTGACGAGTTTCAGGATACCAATTATTTACAAAATGCTATTGTAAAGAAACTCGTGAAGTACGAAAATAGTCCGGAGAATATTTGTGTCGTTGGTGATGATGCGCAAAGTATTTATGCATTTCGTGGTGCAACGATTGATAATATTTTGGGTTTTGAAAAAGACTTTAAAAACTTAAAGACTTTTAAACTGGAGCAGAATTATCGATCTACGGAGCATATCGTTCAGGCAGCAAACGAAATTATTTTAAAAAATAAAAAGCAAATACAGAAAAAAATATGGTCGGATAAAGGAGATGGCCAAAAGATCAAAGTGATCAAGGCAATGACTGATTCTGAAGAAGGAAAACGTGTTGCTGATACTATTATTGAGCAAAAGACGCGATTCCATTTAAAAAGCTCAGATATCGCAATTCTCTATCGAACCAATGCTCAATCCAGGGTTTTTGAAGAATATCTTCGTCGTCATAATATTTTATACCGGGTATTTGGAGGGCAGTCTTTTTATCAAAGAAAAGAAATTAAAGACCTGATCGCTTATTTAAGATTAGCTGTAAATCCAAAAGATGAAGAGGCTTTGCGGCGTGTGATTAATTTCCCAAAACGAGGAATTGGCGCTTCAACGGTTGAAAAGATCAGTGCTTTGGCAGGAGCTACAGACCGTTCTATGTGGGATTGTCTCAATGAGGTGGAGGCAAGTGCTAGAGCTAAAAAGTCTCTTGGTGATTTTAAATTGATGATCAATGTTTTTATTGAAAAAGCGAAAACTGCCAATGCTTTTGAACTGGCCTCTTACATCGCAAAACAAACGTCTTTAATTGAACTGTTGAAAAGAGACACCACTATTGAAGGGATGGGACGTGTCGAAAATCTTAACGCCATGCTGGATGGAATCAAAGATTTTGTTGAAAACGATGAAGTGATTGAAGGAGTAGCGGATACCGATAAATCTTTAGCAGCATATCTTCAGAATATTGCCTTGTTGACCGACCTTGATGACAATACCAATGAAGGAGAATTCGTAACGCTGATGTCTATTCACTCTGCGAAAGGACTTGAATTTAAATCGATTTTTGTAGTTGGATTGGAAGAAAAACTGTTCCCTTCTTTTATGTCCATGGATACGATGGAAGGGCTGGACGAAGAGCGAAGGTTGTTTTATGTAGCCATTACAAGGGCAGAGCAATTTCTCACTTTGACTTATGCCAACAGCCGCTATCGTTATGGTAAAATGCAATACAACGAAGCAAGCCGGTTTTTGGAAGAAATAACATCTGATCACTTAGAAGCTACTTTTTCTATTCGAAGAAAGGAGGAAGACGTTTCGACAGGAGCGAAAGTGACTGGAAACTTCAAGCCTATAAGAAAACTTGGGAATACAACACTCCACGCAGATCCAGCTACATTTAAACATAACTCCAGCGATGATATTCAAACTGGAATGAAAATATTGCATCTAAAGTTTGGCGAAGGTAAAGTATTGAGTATTGACGGAAGTGTTGGAAACCGTGTTGCCACTATCTTTTTCAAAGGAATAGACAATCCCCAGCGCCGCATTATGCTCAAATATGCAAAATTGCAGATTTTGGATTAATTACCATTTGCGGATAGTCCAATAGAAACGGAGAATTATGTGAGAAATCTCTGATTTCGATGTAAAATTTGACGATTTCAATTGGATTGAAAATTATCCACAAATGAAATAACTATATCGTGGATGCAAAAAAGTATACCGCACTAATCAAGGAAGAAGCTTATCACCAGGGTTTCGATTTTGTAGGCATTGCTAAAGCAGTGCGAATGGACGAAGAAGCGAAAAGACTGGAAGAATGGTTGAACCAAGGTCTGCATGGCAAAATGCAATACATGGAAAACCACTTTGAAAAACGAATTGATCCAAGAAAATTAGTGCCCGGAGCCAAATCCGTCATCAGCCTTTCTTACAATTACGACACGACAAAAAGCCAGAAAGATCCTGATGCTCCTAAGATTTCAAAATATGCTTACGGAAGGGATTATCACTTCGTAATAAAAAGAAAACTCAAA
This sequence comes from uncultured Saprospiraceae bacterium, assembly GCA_963793295.1. GTDB lineage: Bacteria > Bacteroidota > Bacteroidia > Chitinophagales > Saprospiraceae > JAHDHW01. The sequence continues at coordinate 195,787 of CAWBZX010000037.1, forward strand.
TCTTTATTACAATTTATCAACGAAAAGATCGGTGTTATTAATGGTCGCTGTTTTGTCGATTCAGCTCCTGTCTTGGAGCGCGATTGGGCAAAGCGAAGCGGAGTTGGTTGGATTGGTAAAAATACTTTATTGATAAATCCGACACGGGGATCTTACTTTTTTTTAGCGGAGTTGATTATTGATCTTGAATTGGAAAGTGATCAACCGATAAAAGACTATTGTGGAACGTGCCGTCGATGCATTGATGCTTGTCCGACAGAGGCGATTTCTGAAAATGGTTATATCCTTGATGGCTCAAAGTGTATTTCGTATTTCACCATTGAATTGAAAGAAGCGATACCGGAAGAATATACCGGAAAGTTTGAAAACTGGGCTTTCGGCTGTGATATTTGTCAACAGGTTTGCCCCTGGAACCGATTTTCAAAACCACACAAAGAACTGGAATTCGAACCTCATGACAGACTTCTTGAAATGACAAAAGACGACTGGGAAGAAATTACGGAAGAAGTTTTTGCAGAAGTATTCCGGAAGTCTGCAGTGAAGCGAACCAAGTTTCAAGGCCTAAAAAGGAATATTGATTTTTTAAAAAAGAGTCATACGCTTTAATTATACCTGATATAATAAAGCGGCTTTCCATATCTTAGGCTTCCGGCCTTCGCGAATTTAATAACACCATTTTCATATTGAATAAAATATAAAGGACAAACAGCTTTTAATCGATTCATCAATTTTCTTTTCTTGCTGTCGTAATACCATTCCTGTACTAATCGATAATGTGAAAGATCTTTTGGATCAAGTTCATGTTTAGCAATTTCAACTGTTTCCTCATATGTTGAGGGATAAAAAGTAATGATGGTGTCAATAGCATTGTACAAATAACCAACCTCTTCTTTATTCAAAAACTTGTTGCAGCCATAGCTTTCCCCACTTTCCACTGGTTTTTCCAAATTAAGCGCTTGCTGCTGAAGGAAAATTCTGAAATCAAAATTATTTTCATTTTTGATAACCTTCACAAGATTTAAATCCAGAGGCTTACCTCTTGTATCGATTAAGGCTCCCCATGTTATATTTGGATCATGGGTATCAAAATTACTTGGAAACTGAGTATCCATTTTTATCCAAAAAAGTGGCAAAGGAACTTCTGTCGGAGACATTTTCATAAGCGGAGCAACAGCGATGAGTTTAGTTTCAAAGTTTCCGTTTTTTTGATTGTAATAAATTATTTGTTTGGTTCTAAGGCTTTTTATACTCGAAAGACCTAGTTCTTTTCTATTAATCTCAATAGTTTCTTCAAAGGTCTCCGGATAAAAAGTGATTATCGTATCAATAACTACGGTTGAATATTTAAGGTCACTATTCGGAATTCGCTGGGTTAATTTGTCATCTTTGTAGCACTCATAAAAGCCGTCGGTAGCATTTTGTAAAACCCAATTAATGATCCAATTATCACTGTTTGCACCATTCATATTTGAGGGTTCGTTATAAAATTTGACCAATTTCACAACATTAAGTTGATGCGGTTCTGGATTAAATGAAAAACTGTGATCCATTGAAAATTCAGCAATCCATGAGATGTTGCTGTCATTTTGCAGTTCATGATATTGAGCTAATATAGCTTGATTGGAAAACACTAGAAGAAAAAAGAGAATAATACTGCGTGTGAAAAAAGATTTGACCTGCATATATTTTGGTTAAAAAAAGTACATCAAATAGGAAAAAAACAAGCTGAAAGAAGTTTCCAGCTATTATAACGCAGCAGAGTTAAAAAAGGAACAATTAATATTTCTGAAAAGAAATTGTAATGCTAAGAATTTACTTTGTCAAATGAAGGAAGCACGTTGATATCTCCCCAAAAATGTGCTATTGCTTGTATCGTTTTGTGAAACTCATTAATATCAATGGGTTTGCTGACATAGGCATTAGCGCCATATTCATAGCAAGCAAAAACATCCGACTCGTTGCTGGAAGTAGAGAAAACGATAACAGGCAATTTACAAAGCTCTTGATCTTTATCCATGATTTTCAAAATTTCCAACCCACCTAATTTAGGCATATTCAGATCGAGTAAAATCAGGGCAATTTCATCTAAATTCACTTGCTTCAAAAGATCAATTAATTCGTAGCCGTCAAAGACATGAATTACTTCAAGCGGTAATTCGAGTTTGCGGAAAGCCAATTTGGTTAATTCTACATCAGCTACATTGTCTTCGACCAGAATTATTTTTTTTGCAGTCCTCATATAAAAATCTTAGTTATAAAACTACTTTCAAATAATATTGAATTATGTTAAAACAAATGAGGTTCAAAATAGCTTGAACCAATGTTAGAATAATATGTAAACAAAAACCGTGAAAAAAATTACAAGTTGCTGTCTTTTATGATATAAAGTGGTCTGTTTCTGATATTGTGATTCATTCGACTAAGGTATTCTCCGATGATTCCTGTTGCAATCATTTGAACACCACCAATGAATAAAACGCTGATTATCAGGGAAGTCCAGCCAGGTTCATAATCTGCAGTCATAAATCTAGAGTACAGCGCATAGATCATTACAAGGAAAGCCACGCCTGAAACTAAAAAACCAAAATAAGTTACAATTTTTAATGGTAAATCGGAAAAAGCGGTAATTCCATCTAAAGCAAAACGAAGCATCTTACTAAACGGATAACCCGTTTCACCCGCCAACCGCTCATCACGATCATATTCAATAAAAGTTTGGTTAAATCCAATCCAGCTGATCTGTCCGCGCAGATATTTGCTTTTTTCCGGCATTTGCTTTAGAATATTTACAATTCTCCGGTCAATAATTCGGAAATCACCAGTATCAACAGGAATTGAAATAGAAGTAATTTTAGCTAAAACCCGATAAAATACCTTAGCAGACCATAGCTTAAAAAGGCTCTCTCCTTTTCTTTTTTTTCGCTTGGCGTAAACCACTTCAAAGCCTTCTTTCAACTTTTTATACATTTCAATGATAAGCTCCGGCGGGTCCTGAAGATCTGCGTCAATAATTGCTACCGCATCACCGGCAGCCTTGTCCAAACCCGCAGTTACGGCGATCTGATGTCCAAAATTCCGGCTAAAATCAATATACTTCACTTGAGGGAATTGGCGTGCAAGCTCTTTTATTAAAACGATAGAATTATCAAGACTACCATCATTGACAAATATCAATTCATAGTCAGATGTTATCTGTTCGAGTACTTTGCGAAGTCGATCGTAAAGCATGTTAATATTCGCTTCTTCGTTATAAGCTGGAATGATGACAGAAATGTCCATAAAAGCGTTGGATGTTTGTTTAAAGATTCAAAGATAATTGATTTGTAGAAGACCTCTATAAATAAGTGATTTTGAATAGTATATTTGTCAATAAACTTTTTTATGAGAAATATCACCAAATTCATTTTTAGTTTAGCCTTCTTAATTTTGTATGCCTGCGAGGCTACATCTCCAAAGGAAAAAGTCAATGATAAAACTGTTGAGCAAAAACCGGTATCCAGTCAAAAAGCCGCTCAAAATAACAAAAAGACAATCATTTTTTTTGGAAACAGCTTGAGCGCAGCTTATGGAATTGATCCTTCTCAGGGGTTTGTTGGACTAACAGCACAAAGAATTGATTCATTGGGGCTTCCTTATCAAATAGTCAATGCAGGGCTAAGCGGTGAAACAACGGCGGGAGGTAAGACACGTATTGAATGGATTTTGCGTCAACCTGTGGATATTTTTATACTTGAACTTGGTGGAAATGATGCATTGAGAGGAATTGACCCGGGAGATTCGTATAAAAATTTGAAATTTATAATTGAGAAAGTGAGAGAAAAATACCCTTCGGCAAAAATAGTAATTGCCGGAATGGAAGCGCCGCCGAACCTGGGTCCTGAATTTACGCGCGAATTTCGTCAAATGTATCCAAAACTGGCAAAAGAATATAATGCTTCCCTAATACCATTTTTATTGAAAGACGTTGGCGGGATACGAGAATTAAATTTGCCAGACGGTATCCATCCTACTCCGCAAGGCCATCAAATTGTAGCAGCTACTGTTTGGGCTGTCTTGAAAGATTTGTTGTAAATTGAAATTTTTTAAATGAAAAATGTAAGTAGAAATATAGCTATCACGGTGAGTTTATTGATGGTGACTGCGATATTTTATTTCTTTAGCAACATTGTTGCTTATGTGCTTATCGCATGGGTGCTTTCTTTAGTTGGTCAACCTTTGATGCGTTTTTTTCAACAAAAAATCAAAATTGGGAAATTCCATGCAGGACCTTCTTTCAGTGCCATTTTGACTATAATATCTTATATCATTGTCTTTACCATATTAATATGGCTATTTGTTCCTTTGGTAGTTGAGCAGGCAAGAAACCTGGCAGAGGTTGACTACAATGCTATTGGTCAGACATTGAACGAACCAATGACTCAGCTCAATGAGCAGCTACACCGTTTTGGATTAGTAGAACCAAATGAATCGGCAACGGAGCAACTCAACAAAGCTTTGAGAAGCTGGTTTAAGCCAACCCAAATAGGGAATTTTTTTAGTATCATAATAGGCGTTTTTGGCAATTTTCTCATTACACTCTTTTCCATCATTTTTATAACGTATTTCTTTTTAAAAGAGCAAAGTATTTTTGGCAATTTTGTTACCGCTCTTGCTCCTCAGCAATATGAAAAAGAAACTCGAAATGCCATTTCCAGTATCACTAACTTACTGACAAGATACTTTGGTGGAATTCTGATTCAGATTACCATTATCACCTTATTCATTTCTGTATTATTAGGAATATTAGGAATAAAAAATGCGTTGTTGATTGGCTTTTTTGCTGCTTTAATCAATGTGATTCCATATCTCGGGCCATTGATAGGTGCAACCTTTGGCGTTTTTATAACCATTTCTTCAAATCTAGGATTGGAATTTTATTCAGAAATGTTGCCTTTGCTGATTAAGGTTGTCGTTGTATTTGGGGCGATGCAATTGTTGGACAATATTATTTTACAACCCTATATTTTTTCAAATTCCGTTCGCGCTCATCCCCTTGAAATATTTATCGTAATACTGCTAGGCTCCCAGATTAATGGAATCGTAGGAATGGTGCTCGCAATTCCTGCTTATACAGTCATTAGAGTGATCGCCAAAGAATTTCTTAGCGAATTTAAAATCGTGCAGCAGATTACCCGTAGAATGAATGATGAAGGTTAAAAGGTTAGGGGGCTAGAAGGTTAAGAGGTTGAAAATTTAAGGGCTTAAAAAAGGATCCACTTCTAACGTTCTAACCTACTACCCTCTTAGGACTAGTCCTGTTTTGCGAATACTTTTCGGAGAAGATCCGAAGTTCTGGCAGATAGATCCGTTCGAATCTTTACCTCTTCTTTTTCAACCATACTAAACAAACCATTCAAGGCCTGTTCTGTAACATATTGATCTAAGCTCGGATTCATTTCTTCAACAAATGGTATTTTATTGTAGGTGTTCACAGCATCGGCCCAATAATCAATTGCGTTGAATTTATTCAGCGAATTGACGATGACAGGATTAAATTCATCATACAATTTTGTTCGAGTAGTTCGGTCAAGATATTGAGTCGCAGCGTCGTCGGCACCCATCAAAATCCCCATTGCATCCTGAAAAGTCATTTGTTTGATGGCATCAACAAAAATAGGTTTGGCTTTTTTAGCAGCATCTTCTGCTCCACGGTTTATTTTTTCTAAAATAACCTCTTCAACCTGCGAAAATCCAGGAATATTTTGAAGTTTATCTGTGATTTTTCGGGCTTCTTCGGGCAGTAATATTTTGTACTGGCTTTTAAAATATCCGTCAGTCAGGGACAATGCATCAGAACCTTTGCTAATCCCAATAGTCAGTGCTTCTTTCAGACCATTGGCAATATCGGTTGAGGTCAATGCTTCTTCCTCAAGTACAGTCCCTGCTATGTTTTGCAATTCAGCGCAAGCGGTTAATTGAAACATTATAAGTAGAATTCCGAATTTCTTAATCATTTTAATCAGTTTTGTGAAAAAAGAATATTTTTAATTTATAGACTTTATGTTACGTGGAATGTTAAGCGAGTAGATGTTATAGAAATAATAAAGTTTGAAAGGAGAATTAATGATTTTATAATTCTCAGCCTGCATAAAAACTCAAACACTCACGACAAAGACACCCATTAAACTCCTGCTTTATTGATTCGCGGGTTTTTGGATGAACTCTTAAGTCGTGACACCAGCAATTTTCGTCTTTATAACAAATCAGAGATTTTCCACAACGGGGACATTTCGCAACATAACTTTCCTCGGTTTCGATAGAAGCACTGGCTACTTTAGCTCCCGGCAGTGGGTTTTTCTTAGTTATTTTAATACTAACCTCCTGAATGGAATTAAATTGATGTTTTAACGCGGCAATGATATGTTCAGCAAGGGTTTCAAGTAGCTTTACTTTTTTATTCATCTGAGTTTCACAGACCAAATAAACCGTTTCATAGTTTATCGTTTCAAAAATATCATCCGCCACAATAGCTTTAGCATAATTCGTTGTAATATAAAGATCAACGACAAAGTTGTTTCCGATGATCTGTTCTTCATCATATACACCATGATAAGCGTAAAACTGCATTCCTTCCAAAGCGATTAAACTCATACGTCTTTTAATTGTTCTTTAATGAAACTTTAAAACTTTTCAAAAGTACATAAAAAGCATAAGATGTTTTGAGCATTAAAAGGCTGTTTTTTATTTACTTTTGTAGGAGAATAATAAACCTAACGAAATTTAAAACCTGAACTCCAAATTTTAATAATTCGGAGTATTATCAAAAATATATTTTATGAAAAATAATGGAAAAGGAACACAAACCATAGGGGCCACACAAAATAAGGGCGCTAAGGAGGATCGCTTTCAAGGTCATGACTATTATAACATTGACGAACTTTTAAACGATGACCATTTATTAGCCAGAGATGCGGTGAGAGCCTGGGTAAAGCAAGAAGTGAGTCCAATTATTGAGGACTATTCTAATCGTGCGGAATGCCCGACCCAACTATTTAAAGGACTTGCTGAAATTGGTGCTTTTGGCCCCAGCCTGCCAGCTGAATACGGCTGTGGCGGAATGGATGAAATTGCTTACGGAATTATCATGCAGGAATTGGAAAGAGGCGACTCCGGTGTTCGTTCCATGGCTTCGGTTCAGGGATCTTTAGTGATGTATCCAATTTATAGATTTGGGAACGAAGAACAACGCCGGAAGTATTTACCAAAATTGGCTAGCGGGGAATTAATTGGATGTTTTGGTTTAACAGAACCAGACCATGGCTCTAATCCTTCCGGTATGGTTACCAATATCAAAGACGATGGCGATGCCTATATTTTAAACGGTGCAAAAATGTGGATTACAAATTCGCCCTTGGCTGATATTGCAGTAGTTTGGGCAAAAGATGAAGAAGGGATTATCCGTGGGATGATCGTTGAAAAAGATATGCCTGGCTTTTCGGCTCCTGAAATACATGGCAAATGGTCACTCCGGGCATCAATAACCGGAGAATTGGTTTTTGAAGATGTAAGAGTTCCGAAAGAAAATGTTTTACCAAACGTAAAGGGACTTAAGGGGCCGCTTTCATGTCTTTCAAAAGCTCGTTATGGCATAGCCTGGGGAGCAATCGGTGCAGCGATGGATTGCTATGATTCAGCACTTCGCTATTCCCAGGAAAGAATTCAGTTTGGAAAGCCCATTGGTCAATTTCAGTTGACACAAAAGAAATTAGCAGAAATGATTACGGAAATCACCAAGGCTCAATTGCTAGCCTGGAGATTAGGTACGTTAGCCAACAAAGGCGAAGCGACTCCCGCTCAAATTTCAATGGCAAAACGTAATAATGTTCACATGGCTTTGGAAGTAGCTCGTGAAGCACGTCAAATTCATGGAGGTATGGGAATTACCAATGAGTACCCGATCATGCGGCATATGATGAATCTTGAAACCGTACTGACCTACGAAGGAACGCACGATATTCACCTGCTGATCACCGGAATGGATGTGACCGGATTTAATGCGTTTCAATAAAAATATCCATTCGTCGACCATATTTAATCATTTATAGAATAAAGGTTTAAGAATTCGTTAACGAACACTTAAACCTTTATAAATTTATATATTTATCGTAAATTTCTAATTCATGTATAAACGATATCTCTCCCAGGATGCGTTTAACTTTCAAATCAATCTTGTGACAAACAATATGAGTATATGACTTTCCGAAAATATATAACCACCTCTCTTGGAATGATGTTGTTTATGGCTTCTGTGACCGGACAGGGAGGCTATACCATTGATTTGCGAAACCCATCTTTTGAAGATTTGGCCAGATGTTGCAAACCACCACGCGGATGGGAACCTTGTGGAAGAGAAGATCTCAATACGCCTGATGTTCAGCCAGGGTCTTTTTTTGTAGACCTGGAGCCGTTTGAAGGGAACACCTATCTCGGAATGGTTACGAGAGATAATGATTCATGGGAGTCGGTTTCTCAAAGACTAAACAGGTCATTAAAAAGAGGAGAGTGTTATACTTTCAGTTTAAAAGCTAGTTATGAAGATAATTTGATAAGTCAGAGCCGGATTACAAATAAAGATGTAAAATACAACAAACCGATTAAAATTCGGATCTGGGGAGGAACAGGCTATTGCCATAAAGCCGAACTTTTGGGTGAAACACCACTTATTGATCACACTTATTGGAAACAGTATAATTTTCGATTTGAACCCAGAAAGAGTCATTCCTTTATTACAATTGAAGCTTTTTATAAAACTCCAACTCTTGTTCCATATAATGGCAATGTGCTAATTGATGATGCTTCTTCAATACTCATCATCCCTTGTGATCAGGAAGAGGAGCCGCCGGTTGTTGATGTGGAACAGCCAGAGGAAGAACTTTTTGTAGATACAGAAACTCCTCCAGCCTTTATTCCTGCTCCACCCCCTCCAAAGAAGCCTGATCCTAAAGTTCAAAATATTCCTGAAGAGGAGCAAGTTGATGAAATTTTAGAAGTCAACAAAAAAGACTTGAAGCAAGGGCAAGTGCTTCGAATAGAAAAACTTTACTTTAAGGCAGACTCCTCAAAGATTGGCCGTAATTCGTATGTTGAGCTCGACAAAATATATAGCTTCCTGAGGAGTAATCCTAAAATAAGTATAGAGATTGGTGGACATACCAATAGCAACTGCGAGACTGAATTTTGTAATGAACTTTCTGAAAAAAGAGCTCAGGCAGTCGCCTATTATTTGATTGGAAAAGGAATTTCGAGTGATCGACTGAAATACAAAGGATATGGAAAAGCAAAGCCATTGGCAACGAATGCTACCCCCTCTGGAAGGAAACGAAACCAAAGGGTTGAAATAAAAATATTGAGCCTCGATGGCTGACAAAATAACTTTTAGCAATACGTAAATGAAAAAAGAACTGTGAAGCATCGCTTCGCAGTTCTTTTTTTGAAGTATATTGGTAACTTTGCAACCTGATTCAAATCTTGAATTGATGAACAAATTACAAACCGGAAATAAATCTGAATCCATAAAAATTCATAATTGCATTGAATTCAAAACGCTTGTATTTCAGTGGGCCAGTCAATTTGATACGATTTGTTATTTCGATAATAGCGAATATTCGGGATACCATCATCATAGTTTTGAAGGCTTGGTAGCTGTTGGTGAAGAGTCAAATATTTTAAAATTGAGAGGTGATTCAATCCAGGCTTTTGAGGAATTAAAAAAATACTGGAACCTGAAAAAAGATTGGTTATTTGGTTTTCTTTCTTATGATTTAAAAAATGAAGTAGAAGCTCTTAGCTCCAATAATTTTGACGGTCTATCTTTTCCTGAAATGCATTTTTTTCAACCCTCTTGTGTGATTGAAATATTTGAAGAGGAAGTTCGGATCCACAGCAAAAGTACTCCAGCGAGAAAAATACTTGAGGAAATACAGGAAAAACACTTTCAATTTCCTACTCAAAAAATAATAAATCCCTTCCAATCATTACAACCGCGGATTTCAAAAGAAGAATATATCCAAACCATTGAATCAATTCGGCAACACATCATCGAAGGAGATATTTATGAAATGAATTTTTGCCAGGAATTTTTTGCAGAAAAAACGAGCCTAGATCCAATCGATACTTTTCAGCGGTTATGCAACTTATCAAAAGCACCTTTTTCCACTTTTTATAAAAGAAAAGATCAATATCTAATGTGTGCAAGCCCAGAGCGGTTTTTAAAAAAGGAAGGGCCTCGGCTTATCTCTCAACCCATCAAAGGGACGACTCGTCGCGGGCAAAATGGAAGAGACGACCTGCTGTTAGCAGAAGAATTATTTAATAGTGAAAAAGACCGCGCAGAAAATGTGATGATTGTTGATTTGGTGCGCAATGATCTGGCGCGAAGTTGTAAGCCCGGCACTGTAAAAGTCGAAGAGTTATTTGGTATCTATTCTTTTGAACAAGTATTTCAAATGACCTCCACTGTTTCAGGTGTACTTCGAGATGATATTCATTTTGTTGACGCGATAAAGAATGCATTTCCAATGGGTTCAATGACCGGGGCGCCAAAAGTCATGAGTATGCAATTGATCGAGCATTACGAAAAAACACGCCGCGGACTTTATTCCGGAGCCATTGGCTACATCACCCCTTCCGGTGATTTTGACTTTAATGTTGTCATTCGCAGCATTTTGTATAATGCGGCAAAGCAATATCTTTCTTTGCAAGTTGGTGGTGCCATTGTTTTTGATTCTGTTCCGGAAGAAGAATATGAGGAGTGTCTTTTAAAAGCAAAAGCGATGATTGAAGTGATTGAGCATAAAACTGTTGAAGCAGTTGATACTATTTAAGAATTACTGATTTTCTTCTACCAGAAAGCCTAGTTTTATAAAATCTTTCCAAAACTTCGGATACGATTTTTCAACAACAAACGGATCTTCTATCGAGATTTTGCCAAACAAAGCCAACGGAGCAAAAGCCATAGCCATGCGGTGGTCTTCGTAAGTTTTGAAAAGCGGAATATTCACTTGTGGTTTTCCTTCGATTAAAAAATATTCCTTTTTTGGGTCTTTAGAAGGAGGAAGTGTTTTTAAAAAAGAAACATTTACTTTTTTTAATTCGGTTTCTAGCGCAGCTATCCGATCGGTTTCTTTGATGCGAAGCGTTTCGAGTCCACTAAAAATACCTTTAGTTTCCAAGCCACTACAAACAACGGCCATTGTTTGAGCAATGTCCGGGCATTTAATGAAATCCCATTCGAAGGATGAGGTGATTGATTTTCCGGATTTTCTGATTCGAATTCCTTTTTCATTGAACGTTGTCATAATTCCAAATTGCTCCATGATCTGAGCAATAACGGCGTCGCCTTGCACACTTTTTTTCCATAAATTATTGAGTTGAAGATCTACAGAATCCGAAAATGCAGCCATGGCATAATAATAAGAAGCGGCAGACCAGTCTGCTTCTACTTTGAAGTCTTTTGGTTTATATTTTTGTGGCAATATTTTAATAGAATTTCCTTTCCATTCATATTCAATACCAAAAAACGCCATCAAATTCAAGGTCATTTCAATATAAGGGCGAGACACTATTTTATTGGAAAGTTGTAGTATTAATCCACGAGGTAAAGATGGCGCAATCATCAACAAAGCAGAGATATATTGGCTACTAATATCAGCCGGAATATTCAAATGGTTGGTTTTTCCAATCTGTGGAGCTGCAATTTTTAAAGGAGGATATCCTTCTTTTTCAAGGTATTCTATTGAAGCTCCTAATTGCCGTAAAGCATCCACAAGGACTCCTATTGGACGTAATTTCATGCGTTGTGATCCGGTCAAAACCTGAGTTCCATCTTGTAAGGCAAGATAAGCGGTCATAAAACGAAAGGTTGTTCCGGCAGCTCCGGCATCTAATATATTTTCCTTGCTGTTGAGTAATGTCTGTAAAGTTTGAGTATCTCTGGATGTAGAAAGATGATAAATATTAAATTCGTCATGACACAATGCTCCAATGATCAATGCTCGATTGCTGATACTTTTTGAACCGTCAAGTACAATTTCGTTTTTTATTTGCCGGTTATTTTTGGAGAGATGATAGATCATAGGAGGAGTTATAATGGTCTTTTATTTTTAGTGGAACCAATTAGCTAATAGCTGAACGACCAAAGAGTAGAGAAGAAGACTTAAATTAATATCTTGAAAAAGATATTACCAAATAATCTTAATGTCTTGTTTCATGTCTGAATGAAGGCTTCTGCAAACCGGGCAATTGTCAAGTGCTTGTTTTAAGATTTGTTTGTCTTGATCTGAATAACTCATCGGCGGCATTTTAATAATGACCTCAATCTTCGCAATTCTTCTGGGGTCAGAAGCCATCACTTTCGTAACTTCAGCTTTGGCACCTTGAAGGGCTATATCGTTTTTCTGAGCGGAAATCCCCATAATCGTGAGTATGCAAGTCCCCAAAGCAGTGGCGACCAAATCTGTAGGCGAAAAAGCTTCTCCTTTTCCATGATTGTCAACAGGAGCGTCATTGATGATGGTGGTGCCCGAACGTATGTGGGTAGCACTCGTTCTTAATTGGCCATTATAGATTATTTCGGTTGTCATATGTCTTTTGAAGATTGTCCGTTAGGTCGTTCTCTTTCTTTTCGATCAGCTTCTCTTCTGGCATTTGCTTCTTCTGCTGATCTATCATAAGCTTTTATAATTTCCTTTACCAGGCGATGACGAACGACATCTTCAGCGGTAAGATGAACCGTGTCAATTCCTTCCACACCCTCCAAAATTTCCAGAGATCGCCGCAACCCTGATTTTTGATTATAAGGCAAATCGATTTGAGACAAATCACCAGTAATGATACATTTTGCAGACGGCCCCAAACGCGTGAGGAACATCTTTAACTGGAGAGAGGAAGCGTTTTGCGCTTCATCCAGAATAATGAAAGCATGGTCAAGTGTTCGTCCGCGCATGAAAGCCAAAGGAGCGACTTCGATGACCCGGTTTGTCATAAAGTAATTTAGTTTGTCGATGGGAAGCATATCATCAAGCGCATCGTAAAGCGGGCGAAGATAAGGATCGACTTTATCTTTTAAATCACCAGGAAGAAAACCAAGATTTTCACCTGCTTCGACTGCCGGACGCGTTAGAATGATTTTTTTAACCAAGCGGTTCTTTAAGGCTTTTACGGCCAAAGCGACAGCAACATAGGTTTTTCCTGTTCCTGCAGGTCCTACGGCAAAAACAATATCATTTAGATCAGAAGATTCGATCAGTTTTTTCTGATTTTGAGTTTTGGCTTTTATAGGTTTTCCATTGCGGCCGTGAACAATCGCAGAATTGGAATGGCCATTACTCAAATGGGTTTCATAAGGATTTCCCCCGTTGAGCATATCTTTGACCGTTTCAGTTGATAGTTCCTGATGCGATTTGAGCATGCGAACCATCATTTCAAACTTATCTTTTACGCGTTGTGTATTTTTCTTTTCTCCGGAAATTTTAATATTGTTACCTCTTGATGTAATGGTAACTTCTGGAAAAGCCTGGCGGATCAAATTTAATTTTACATTTTTTTCTCCGTAAAGTTCAACGGGATCAACACCATCTATGGTAAGAATTATTTCACTCAATATTTGGATGATTTATTTGTTTTTAAAAGTGCTGTTTTTTTCTATTAAAACCAAGTACAAAATAATAATATTTATAGGTGGTTAATAGTTGTAAAAATCATCAGATTCTTTTGAATCCTGTTTTTTTAGGGTAAATTTAACGCTTTGAAATAATTGTGATTATTAATAAAGACAATTATATAAACCGCAATATTTATGCCTGTAGTTACCCTCACTTCCGATTTTGGACTTACTGATTATTACGTCGCTGTGATTAAAGGTGCTTTGCTTGGTCAGAACCAAAATCTGAATATTGTTGATATCACACATAACGTGAAAAACTATGACATAGTTCAAGGTGCTTTTGTTCTTAAAAACGCTTATTCAGGTTTCCCGAAAGAGTCGATTCATATCATTAGCGTTAATAATTTTTATAGTAAAAATTACTGTTTTTTAGCGGCACGTTTCGATGATCACTATTTTATTGGGCCTGACAACGGTATTTTTTCTCTTCTTTTTAGCGAAAAGCCTCAGGATATCTATGAATTGGAGTATGATAAAACAAGTGTTTTCCCTTTAAAAGATATTTTCTCAAAGGCAGTTGGGCATATTACGAATGGGCTACCATTTAATGAAATTGGGATAAAAGTAGATGAGATTGAAGAGCGTATTTCCTTTCAACCAGTGATTAACAAAGCCCAAATCAGAGGTACAGTGATTCATATTGACCACTACGAAAATGTAATCGTAAATATCACCAAAGATCTATTCGAACAAGTTGGAAATAAACGTAAGTTTTCTATCTTTTTTAAACGATTTGATCCTATCCAAAAGGTTTATAAAAACTATGCTGATGTCCCTATTGGTCAAAGACTTTGCTTTTTTAATTCGGCAGGATATCTCGAAATAGCAATTAACATGGGGAAAGCAAGCAGTATGCTGGGGTTAAATATTGATGATGGCGTACAAATTGATTTTGAATAAAAAAGAACTAAAAAAAACACCTAATTGATAACCTGTTCACTAAGGCAGCAAGCGGGTTTAGCCCTATAATTCAGATGATCAAAAGAATCGTGAAACTAACTTTCCAGAAAGATAAAACGGATGCTTTTCGAGCAATTTTTGAAGCGAGTAAATCCAGTATCCGAAAATTTGAAGGGTGTCACCATGTTGAATTATTAAGAGCTAAATCACAGGAGAACGTGTTTTTTACTTTCAGCATCTGGGAAAACGAAGAAGCGCTTGAGAAATATCGTCAATCTGAATTATTTCGTTCCACCTGGAATAAAACGAAAGTATTGTTTTCTGATAGTCCAAATGCCTGGACGGTTGATCTGATCAGTGCTGGATAAGCAAATAATTTTTATAGGCTACCAAATTTTCAAATAATACCAACGCTTACTCAAGCAATCAGTAATCTTTAAAAAAATGCTCAGATATTTGTACCGTAGCGTTGGAGCGTTTACAGCAATCGAAATGTAAGAATGGAAAAAATAAACTTAACAGATTACGATATTTTTGTTGGAGCGATCTGGGAGGCTTTTGACGAATTGTTTAATGAATCTGGATATTCAAAAATAGTTGTTCTTGTTGATGAAAATACGCGAGAGCATTGCCTTCCGGTTTTGTTAAAAAATACATCAATAAAAGATCCGGAATTGGTAGAAATATCGTCAGGTGAGATCCATAAAAATATTGAAACCTGTCGTTTTATTTGGCAGCAAATGATGGACAAACAAGTTGATCGGAAGGCTGCAGTGATCAATCTCGGAGGTGGTGTGATAGGCGATATGGGTGGCTTTTGCGCGAGCACTTTTAAAAGAGGAGTTGATTTTATTCAAATACCTACGACCTTGCTTTCACAAGTAGATTCTTCCATTGGAGGAAAACTGGGGATTGATTTCGGAGCGGTGAAAAACAGTATTGGCTTGTTTAAAAATCCTAAAGCGGTTTTTGTTTCTCCAGCGTTTTTAAAAACGCTTCCAACGCTGGAAGTCAGAAGTGGATTTGCTGAAATGATAAAACATGGGCTCATCGCGGATGCTTCTATTTGGAACGAACTAAAAAATATTGAAGCTTTTGAAAAAGCCGATTGGCTGGCGCATATCACTCCATCTTTAAAAATTAAAAAGCAAATAGTCGAAGCTGATCCCCTGGAACAAAACGTTCGCAAGAAATTAAATTTTGGACATACCATCGGGCATGCGATCGAAGGCCTGGCGCTCCAATCTGAACATGCTTTGCTTCATGGCGAAGCGATTGCTGCAGGTATGATTTGTGAGTCTTGGCTTTCCATGAAAAGTTCCGGCCTTGCTGAGGCAGCATTGAATGAAATTGTTGATTATATTTTGAAAATATATGGTAAAGTCAAATTATCAGAAGCATCCTTTCAGAGCTTATTAGCTTTAATGAAAAATGATAAAAAGAACGAAGGCGCAGCTATTAATTTTACTTTGTTATCGAAGATCGGAGAA
The DNA here is from genome assembly GCA_963793295.1 of uncultured Saprospiraceae bacterium. GTDB lineage: Bacteria > Bacteroidota > Bacteroidia > Chitinophagales > Saprospiraceae > JAHDHW01. Next base: position 211,879 of record CAWBZX010000037.1, read on the forward strand.
GCTTCGATCAACCATATTTGTAATGAAAAATTGATTTTGGAGAGCTTAAAATATTATATTCAATTGTAATTTTTTAACAATTTTAAGGCAATTTTAAGATCAAAATACGTTAATATCAATGTTCTAAAGTGAGCAAGCATGTAGAATTATTAATTAGCTTAAAAAAATAGCTTGTTAGTAATTTAGCCCAATAACTTATCGCTATATTTGTGTGCATTTTTTGGATCGAATTCTTGCAAGTGTTGTTTAAAAATTAAAAAGAGTTGGTGTTTTTACGGAATGCTGTAGAGAGAAAAACTAAATCAAATCATTATTAAAAAGGGAGTTTTTATTTGATTTTCGGAAAAAAATTAAACATACTACAAAGTTAAATCGTAGAAGATTTTATGGATAATAGTTCAATAAATACTGAACAAAAGCTTATACCAATAAGAGAGCAGCGGATGCCTGTTTACCAGACAATCGTAAAATGGCTATGGCGATTGGCGTTTGCGGGTATTATAGCGGTGGTATTGCTTTTTGTTTATCTATCCAGACAAGACTTGCCTACTTTTGAAGAACTGGAAAACCCCAAAAGTAACCTGGCTTCGGAAGTTTACGCAGCAAATGGCGAAGTGCTGGGTCGTTATTATTACGAGAACCGGGTTCCGGTTACTTTCGAAGAATTGTCACCTTATATCGAACAAGCATTAATTTCGACAGAAGACGAACGATATTTCAAGCACTCGGGAATTGATTTCGAAGGCTTGCTTCGGGTAGCTGTAAAGACTGGTTTGATGAGGAAAAAAAGTGCCGGAGGAGCAAGTACTATTACCCAGCAATTGGCCAAAATGCTTTTTACCGAAAAGCCTGGATCCGGATTTGAACGGGTGGTTCAAAAATTAAAAGAATGGATCATTGCCCTTAAATTAGAAAGGAGTTATACAAAACAAGAGATCATTGCGATGTATCTCAATAAGTTTAACTTCATCAATGGAGCTTATGGGATTAAGGCAGCTGCTGAAATCTATTTTGACAAATCTCAAGACTCACTGTCTATCGAAGAATCTGCAACTTTGGTCGGCATGCTAAAAAATCCCGCTTTGTTCAATCCGGTCAGACGTATCGATACGGTAAGTCATCGCAGGATGGTGGTGTTGAATCAAATGCAAAAGAATGATTTTATCACTCAGAAGCAATATGATTCATTGAAAACATTGCCTCTTGATATGTCTCAATTTAGCAGGAAAACCCATGCTGATGGCCTCGCACCTTATTTTCGTATGGAGCTGCGAAAAGAATTGATCAAGATTTTAGCAAAAGACGAATATCGCAAAACAGATGGGGCCAGTTATGATATTTATAAGGATGGTTTAAAAATATATACGACACTGGATCCGGTGATTCAGGCTCATGCCGAGCAGGCCATGATTGAGCATATGACCGAACAACAAAAAACATTTGATAATCATTGGAAAGGAAAAGACACCTGGACCTATCGGGATCCAACAAAAGAACCAGAAGAATTGGAGTCAATCGATCGGGCAAGGAAACAAGCATTTAAAAATACTGTTCGTCAAACCGATCGCTATCTGTCCATGCGTGATAAATATTTGAATGAAATTCTTACTAAAATTGCCGACGAGGTTGATAATTTTTGGTTGAAAGATTATGAAATAGAAAGGATCATTTCGGAAGATAAAAAAAAGGGTCTTATTGCTCGTCTCGTTTCACGAAAAATGATTAGCTCTGACAGAGCTGTGAAATATCGAAACATCCACGAAAGTCCAAATTTTCCTGTATTAAAAGAGCGTTGGTCGGCTTTACAAAAAAATGTAAAAGAAGTATTTCAAAAGCCAACCGAGATGAAAGTCTTTGCTTATAATGATAAGATGGAAAAGGATACCGTGATGTCTCCTTATGATTCCATAAAATATCATCATAACATTCTTCAGTTTGGTTCCTTGGCTATTGACCCGATTACAGGTCATGTCAAAGCATGGGTGGGAGGGATCAATCATAAATATTTTCAATATGATCACGTGACTTCAGAACGACAAGTAGGGTCGACGTTCAAGCCATTTATATATGCAACTGCTATTGAGCAGCAAGGTATTTCTCCGTGCTTTACCGTATTTGATCTTCCGTATACTATTCATAAAGGTGAAGGAAATTTTGATCTGCTGGAAGACTGGACTCCAAATAATGCGGATGGAACTTATACCGGAAACCCTTATACTCTTTTTAAAGGGTTGCTGTGGTCAAAAAATACGGTGTCTGTTTATTTGATGAAACAATTAGGAGATACAAAAGAGGTACGCTCACTGGCAAAAGGAATGGGTATTGATGTGGATCATCGTCGATCTAACGGATCCCTTAAAATACCCAAACAACCTTCTATTTGCTTAGGAGCAAGTGATTTGACCGTAATGGAAATGACGGGCGCATATACCACTTTTGCAAATAACGGTACGTATAATAAACCCATTTTTATTTCCAGGATTGAAGATAAAAATGGCAATAAAATTTATGAAGCAATTATCCAGGAAAACAGAGCACTTAATCCCAATGCAAATTATGTGGTGCTTGAAATGTTGCGAAAGGTATTAAATCAAGGTACTCCTGGTTTTAGTGGAATCAAAAGTGATTTGGGTGGAAAAACCGGAACTACGAATGATTATGTGGATGGATGGTTTATGGGCTTGACACCCAATTTGGTTGTTGGAACCTGGGTTGGTGGCGATGATCGCTGGGTGCGATTCCGTTCACTTCAATATGGAATAGGTGGAAAGATGGCCAGGCCGTTTTTTGGTAGATTATTGAAAAAAATTGAAGCAGATCCCAATGTCGATTTTGATCCATCTTTGCAGTTTTTCAGACCAAAAGGAGATATTGGAATTGAAATCGACTGTGAAGTTTACAAACAAGATCACCACTTTCCTGGTGGTAGTGCAGAAGATGTGGAAAATGAAGACTTTGGCGGGGGGCGCTGGGGAGATGAAGCTGGCCTGATCAAACAAGACACAACAAGTGAGCAGGAAGATTTTTAAACGAGCATGAAAAAAAGGACTTATTTTAGAAAATTCAGCTACTGCTAAGTCCAATTAAGCGATAAATAAAAAGGTGTCTTCTTTTCTAAAGATGACATCTTTTTTATTTAAACCATAGATTATTTCGAAAACATAAATAAATCTCTTTTCTTTCAGAAAAATAAACAAAGCAACTATTTTTGCACTTCAAACCCAAACCTGTTTTTATTTCAATGGTATGATTAAAAAGACTTTTTATTATCTTTTTTTATTGGTTTTCTTTTATCAGTGTATGCCGGTACGAGAAGAAAAACTCACTGAAGTCAGGATAGATTTCAAAGATCCACTACTTCAGCAAATCTATGATTTTCAGGATCAGTGTGAAATAGATAGTCTATATACCTGGTTCCGACACAAAAATCCGACTTACCGCTATGCGGCAGCCATGGCTTTTGCTTCGATACAAGACAAAAATGGTCTTGATAGCCTGGCGCTGTTATTAAAAGATGATATTGACGAAGTTAAGATTGCAGCGGCTTATGCGATTGGTCAATTGAAAGAAGAAAAAGCAGGAGTGATTTTGATAAATGCGTTCCAGAAAAATGACTCATTATCTGAATCAGATCAATTTAACAGAGCCATTCTTGAGAGTGTTGGAAAGTGCGCTTCTCCGGATTATTTAAAACCGATGTGTACGATAAGTACTTATACCAAAACAGATACATTCCTTTTGGAAGGGCAGGCTTTGGGAATTTACCGTTATGCATTGCGCAATATTACAATTCCTGAAGGAACTCATAAAATGATTGATTTTCTGAGCGACTCGGGTTACCCGGAAAGTGTGAAAGTGATCGCAGCAAATTATCTATCAAGAGGCCAAAATCTTCAATTGGATAGCCTTGCTGCACCTTTAATCATTGCTTTTAACCAAAACAGCGAACCTCGCATTCAAATGGCACTGGCAATTGCTCTTGGAAAAACCAAAGACCCGGATGCGCTTTCTGTTTTATCAAAATTTTTTAAAGAAAATATAGATTATCGTACAAAATGCAATATTATTCGGGCCTTTGGTAATTTTGAATATAGAGCAATCCGCCCTTTAGTTCTGGAAGCTTTAAAAAATAACAATATTCATATTGCTAATTCGGCAGCTCAGTTTTTAGTTAATCATGGAGACGAAGAAGATGCGGAGCAATATTGGCAAATCGGTAAGGACACTTCATTGAACTGGCAGGTACAAACGACTTTATATCGCGCAGCCAACAAACACCTGCCTTATTACATGGAAGTCACAATAGGTCGAGTTAATCAAGAGCTGCGGAACAGATTTCAAAAAGTCACCAATCCCTACGAAAAAGGAGCCGCTTTGATGGCTTTGAGTGAATTTGGCTGGAATTATCGTTTTATAAAAGATCAGGGCTTTACATCATCAGATCCAATTGTGCGGACTGCCAGTGCTGAAGCTTTAGCTTCTATTGCTAATTATCCGCGATTTGACCGTTTTTTCGGATTGGGCCAAAGGAGAGTAAGACGTGACCTTGGCAGTTATTTTGTCGAAGCGATAAAAAGTGGTGATCCGGCTTTAGTAGCCATAGCTGCAGAAGTTATCGGCAAACCTGCATTAGATTATAAAGCAGTGATTGATAGCACCTCTTTTCTTGAAGAGGCATTGAGCAAACTCAGTCTTCCAAAAGAAACGGAAACATATTATAAATTACAACAGGCGATCGACTATTTTAAAGAAAGACCAGCGAGTGAGGCTAAGCCTCCAGAATACAACCACCCTATTGACTGGCTAATAATAGAAACACTCGAAGAAGGAACAAAAGCTATTATCCAAACTAAAAAGGGCAATATCGAATTGGAACTGTTTCCCAAAAAAGCGCCTGGTTCTGTAGCCAACTTTATACAATTAGCAAAGAATGGATTCTTTGATGGGAAAAACTTCCATCGGGTAGTGCCCAACTTTGTCATACAGGGTGGATGCACCAGAGGAGATGGCTGGGGATCGCTGGATTATTCTATTCGAACCGAAGTGCCAATGATGTATTACAATCAGGAAGGGTATGTCGGAATGGCTTCCGCAGGAAAAGATACGGAGTGTACGCAGTGGTTTATTACCCATTCTCCAGCCCCACACCTTGACGGGCGATATTCCATTTTTGCAAAAGTTACGAATGGAATAGAAACCGTTCATAAAATAACAATCGGGGATAAGATTGAAAAAGTAATTATTACCAAATAACACCTTTATAATCAATTAAACATTCAATGAAAAACACACCGTTAACAGGAAAACACATCGGGCTAGGAGCTAAAATGGCTGAATTCGCCGGTTACAATATGCCCATATCTTATGCTGGCATTAACGATGAACATCATGCAGTTCGAAAAAGCGTTGGTGTTTTTGATGTTTCTCACATGGGCGAATTTATCGTAAAAGGAAAAGAAGCGCTTGATTTGATTCAGCTGGTCACTTCAAACGATGTGACTGTTCTTGAAATTGGTGATGCTCAATATTCTTGTCTTCCAAATCAGGAGGGCGGAATAGTTGACGACCTGTTGGTTTATCGCTTAGCGGAAAATCAATGTGCTGAAGGAGAGAAAGCTTTTATGTTAGTGGTCAATGCTTCCAATATTGAAAAGGATTGGAACTGGATTACCGAACACAATACTTTTGAAGCAAAGTTGTCCAATATTTCTGATCATTGTGGCTTGTTGGCAGTTCAGGGGCCAAATGCTGCAAAAGCGCTGCAACCACTCACAGATTTTGATCTGAGTAGTTTGAAATATTATACGTTTACAAAAGGCACTTTTGCCGGAATCGAAAATGTTTTGATTTCTGCAACGGGTTATACCGGTTCTGGTGGCTTCGAATTATATGTCGAAAATAAGGACATTGTTGCTTTGTGGGATGCAATTTTTAAAGCCGGTGCAGACTTAAATATTCAACCTATCGGACTTGGTGCACGTGATACCCTCCGATTAGAAATGGGGTTTTGCCTGTATGGAAATGATATCAATGACACCACTTCGCCCATTGAAGCTGGACTTGGCTGGATTACAAAAACCAAAAAAGGCCATTTTAATTCTGTTGATATTTTCAAAAAACAACGAGAGGAAGGAATTAGCCGCAAGCTGGTAGGATTTACAATGAGTGACCGCAGGGTTCCCAGACATGGTTATTCGATTGAAGATGTGGACGGCAATACCATTGGCGAAGTAACTTCAGGCACCCAATCCCCTTCACTTGAAATTCCAATAGGAATGGGATATGTAAAAAAGGAATTTTCCAGCCCGGGTACGGAAATCGCCATTGTTGTCGGTAAGAAAACACTTCCTGCCAAAGTTGCTAAACTTCCGTTTTATAAAGTTTAAAAGTAAAAAGAACGAAATTTTAAGAACAAAAAGGCTTGAATTTTGATTTCTTTTTTAGAAGTCGTGGCTTTCAAAACATTTTGAAAGTATAGAATTTAAAGTCTCTTCATCAAAATGATTGCTTAAAATGGAACTAATTCAAGGGAAAGAAAAATTCATCCAATCTTGGGGAACACTCGGATCTAATTGGGGAATCAACAGAACCATGGCTCAGGTCCATGCCTTATTGCTTATTTCTCCTAAAGCACTCACCGCTGAAGAAATTATGGAGCAGTTAAAAATTAGTCGCGGCAACGCAAATATGAATATCCGATCCCTGATTGACTGGGGGTTGGTACATAAAGAGCTAAAACCGGGAGAGCGAAAAGAATATTTCAGTGGGGAAAAAGATATGTGGGAAGTTGTTCGACAGATCATCATACATCGCAAGAAAAAGGAGTTGGAGCCGATGCTCAAAGTTTTAGATGATATTGTTAGTGTTGAAAGCGAATGCCCTGAATCTGAAGAGTTTTGCAAGGTGATACGGGATATCAAATTATTTTCTAATAAAGCAGATTCCACATTGGACAAACTAGTACAAGCAGACTCCAATTGGTTTATCGGTACTTTTATGAAAATGGTAAAATAAAATTAACCGAACGATTACTAATTCTAAGCCTTTTCTTTCTTTATTTGCGACCGCCTTTTTTATTATCTTTCAACCCGAAAGAAAATTTTAATCATTAGCCAAACTGATTAATGCGAATCAGACCTTTTCAGGCCGTTTATCCAAACCTGGATAATATTACTTCAGTTGATACCTTTTTCGGAAGAGTCAAATATGAATTCCCGGATTATAAAAAAGACGGATTTTTTAGTAAAATTGCTGAAGAAGCCATTTACATTTATCGGATTTCAAAACCGGATCGCAATTATACCGGATTGATTGCCTGCTCCGATATCAATGATTATCTAGAGGGAAAAATAAAAAAGCACGAAAATACCCTTCGGTCAAAGGAACAACAGCAAATGCAGTTGATGGCCCGTAGAAATGCTATCGTTAAACCTGTTTTACTGACTTATCCTGGCATATCTGAAATCACTAAATTACTCAATGGTTTTATCGAAAAGAATCACTTTGTTTTTGAAATTGAATTTGAAAAGGAAAACCAACGGCATACCTTCTGGAAGGTCATTGAAAAGCCACTGATTCAGCAAATTCAGCAGCTTTTTCTTGAAAAAGTACCGATCACATACATCGCTGATGGCCATCACCGCTGCGCCGCAACAGCTTTGATGCATCAAATGATGGAGGGAAACAAAAACGAAGCATTGTACAGTTTTATGCTCAGCGCATTCTTTCCGGCTGAAGAACTAGAAATTCACGATTTCAATCGGATTGTCGAGCGAAAAACTTCTTTGACGACTTTTATGGCCAGGCTTTCCCAGATATTTAACATTGAAATTTTGGCAGAGCCGGAGAAGCCTTCCGGAAAGTTTGAAATTGTAATGTTTATCAACCAAGAATGGTTTAAGTTGTTTTGGAAAGAATCGGTTTTGGATAGGTACGCAAATCAAAAGGTCGTTTTGGATGCCAGTCTATTAGATGAACTAGTACTTCAAAATATTATGGGTATCGATGATATTCGTTCGAGTAGCCGGATACAATATTTTGAAGGCCCCAAGGGCTTGAATGAATTGAGAAGTCGTGCTATTAAAAAGGACAATAACGTTGGATTTTGTCTTTTTCCAGTAGTATTGAATGACATTTTTACCGTTGCAGATATGGGAGAAACAATGCCGCCAAAGTCTACTTTTTTTGAACCCCGGATAAAAAACGGATTGATTGTGCAAGAATTTAATGATGATTAATTTGGTCCAGTAATTATAAAAAGGTAAGAACAAACATGCGTAAAATTACATCCGATTATATTTTTCCTGTAAGCTCCAGACCTATTGAAGGAGGAGTCATTGTGGTGGATGACGATGGCCTTATTCTTTCTGTTGATCATCGTGATGACCATGATCCTGTAAGTCTGGAGGTACACAAAGGGGCAATTATTCCCGGATTTATCAACACACACTGCCATTTGGAGTTGTCGCATATGAAAGGCCTGGTTGATACCGGAACTTCTTTATTGCCGTTTATTACAAATGTTGTGAAATTTAGAGATTTCCCGCGGGAAGAAATTCTAGCAGCGATTGAAAAAGCGGACCAGGAAATGTTTGACAATGGGATTGTCGCCGTTGGCGATATTTCAAATAAAGCAGATACTTTTCCTAAGAAAGGGGAAAGCGCGATTCGATATTATACGTTTATTGAAATGTTTGATTTTATGCAAGAGCAGGGTGCTCAGGCTACATTTAATCAATACAAAGAAGTGTATGATCAGCATGAAGCAGGTTCATCGAAAAACCGTTTTAGCAGTGTTCCTCACGCGCCTTATACTGTTTCAAAAAAACTATTTGAGTTGATCAATGAACTTAATCCTGATGATTGTACCGTGAGTATTCATAATCAGGAAACGCCACCTGAAAACGAACTTTTTGTAAGTAAAACTGGTGGATTTATTGATTTTTATAAGTCCTTTGGCATTCCATTGGATCAATTCAAGGCAATGGGTAAAGGCTCCATTTATTATGCTTTAGAAAATATGAACCCAAAGAGTAAAACACTTTTTATTCATAATACTTTGAGCACCATTGAAGATATCGAAGCAGCTCAAGCCTGGAGTGAAAATGTTTTTTGGGCCACCTGTCCTAATGCCAATCTTTATATTGAAAATAGTTTGCCCAATTATAAAAACTTCATCGAAGCTAAGGCCAGAATGACTATTGGCACAGATAGCCTCACGTCCAACTGGCAGCTTTCGATCCTGGAAGAAATGAAAACGATAGCAAAATATCAGTCTTATGTTTCTTTTGAAACAATGCTTCGTTGGGCTACACTTAACGGTGCTGAAGCGCTGGGTTTTGAAAAGGAACTCGGAAGCATTGAAAAAGGTAAAAAACCAGGATTGAATTTGCTGGATTTGTCTGATGATATGAAAATACATAGCCAAACTTCTGTAAAAAGAATTCTGTAAATTCAATTTTGAGTCACGAAAGCTGGTGCTCAAAAATGATTTTTTCATCACTGAAATCCAAAAAGGGTAATTTTTCTGACAGCGAGTTTATGGCTTCCAGTTGTTGTTTTAAAAAAGCTTGATGTTGAACTGATTTTGGATTAAACGGGCGATGTTTGCTGGAGTTAGTGATCTTTTCAATCTCCGCAATCAATTCGATCGTTGTTTTGCTGAGAAATGATTGTTTGAAAAAATCCCAGATATAATTGATAGCGACCTTATTTGGATGAATCAAATCAGCCTCGTAAAAACGGTAATCCCGCAGGTCATCCAACAAAATTTCATAGGAAGGAAAATAATGTACAAAATCAAACTTAGAACTTATTTGATCCAGCGCCAGTAACAAAGTAGCTTTACTTTTTTGATTTTCTATAAGTCCATCGCGGATGTGTCGGATCGGACTAACGGTTGTAATAATCTGTAGTTCGGGATTTTGGGCTTTAATTTTTTCAAAAACAGAAGATAACTTTTCGACGATGGTTTCAACATCCAGCCTTTTCCTTTCAAATTCATGACCAGGGAGTTTATGGCAATTAGCGACAATTTCGCCACTTTTATTATACACAAAAACATGGGCTGTTCCTAAGGTTACCACCAATCGATTCGTCTTTTTCAAAAAACTTTGCCCTTTTGTAAAAGCTTCATTGATGCCTTGTAAAGTTTCTACTTTTTGGGGTTTTGAAAAATGACCATGGTGATTGAAACTATGCCATAATCCCTGATGGTTAAAAACCGTTGGTTCTGAATACAGGTTTTGTTCCAAAAGCATTGTGAGTGTTTTTGCAATAGAAACCGGATTGTATAAAATACCAAATGGATTAAGGAGCGTTGTAAATTTATTGCTTTGAAGTTTATGGCCCATATTTTCTGCAAAACAAGACCCGATGCAAAAGATCCGATCATTATGGTCTATATTAAAACTATAATCTGGTAATGGAAGTATCGTTCGGAATGGTTGCATATTATTTTGAAGCTTTGGATGTCATAAGACTTTTTTCAGAACGTGGTTTTTGATAACAAGAGATTTTCTATATCTCTCAAAAATATTAATTTTCATGAAGGAATGAAGATTCTCCTCAAAGTGTTTCAATTAGAAAACCACTATATTGTTTAAACTTAGTTTTCTGGAATCGATATAAGTCGCTGTTTTGTATCTTCCGGATCGTAATGATTTCAAGCTATAAAATTCGAAATTTTCTGTTGATGAGTATTTTTGATCAATTTTTTAAGAAAAAAAATACACCCAGGGAGGGCGATCCGAAAGTTAGTTTTGGGCGGTTTAGTGATTCCTATAAACAGACCAGGCAGTATGATGCCTGGGATATAGCGCTCGACAAATTTGAGCATGAAGAATATCTGGAATCTTTCAAATCTTTTTTTGATTATTTAAACGATGACAGAGAAGAAAACGTAAAATATTCGCAGCAGGAAGGCAAATTAGGATTTGAAATATTACAAGGCTCTAAAAAGATATCGGGCTCAGCGGATAGAACCAAAATAAGGGTTGAAGCTAAAATTGCAAAGGCAAATGATCTCAACATTACTTTTATGAGGCGTATGGTTGAGCGAAATTTTGGATTGGATTACAGTCGGTTTGGACTGGACAGCGAAAATAATATTACTATTGTATTTGACAGTTTTGTACTAGATGCCTCTCCTTACAAACTTTATTATGCTATTCGGGAACTGGCCATTATTGCTGATAAGCATGACGATCTTTTGATCGATGAGTTTAAGGAGTTGCAGGCTATTGAAAATAAACATCTCGTTGCCCTTCCCGATGAAGTGAAAATAACAAAGTATAATTTCATAACCTCCAGAATCAAAGATGTTTTAGAGTACATTGAAAATGATGAACTTAAAGCAGATCAATATCCGGGAGGAATATCTTATTTGTTGCTTGATTTATGTTATAAATTGGATTATCTGACAAAGCCTGAAGGTTTTATGATGGAGGCTTTGGAAAGAATAAACCGGTTGTTTTTTGCAAAAGATGGCAAATCAACGGAACAAAAAAATGAAATGCTACAAAAAGAATTAGAACTTTTAAGTCTGCGTCCGAAAGAAGAATACTTTAAAGAAATGTATCGAGTGAAAACTACTTTTGGAATTACAAGTCCGGTAACACATGAACGAGTAATTGGGCTTATTGATGAGGTGTTGCATCATATGGATTGGTACAGGGATAATGAATATGAAAAAGTAGCTTTGGCTATTCCAGGATATATTGTTGGAAATTGCCTTTTTAATTATGCAGTACCAAAACCTGTGAAGGATCTGTATACTTTGTATTATCAAATCTTTGAACCGGATTATTTTCATCAACTTGGATTTAAAACAGTATTTTTTGATCCACAGAAAAAAGGTTTTGAAAAAAGGAAGATAAAAAACAGGATAAAGGAAATTGCGCTTCAAAATAAAAGAATGTATCCTACTATGGCACCGAATCTGTCGAAACTGAATTTTAATAATTTAACAGATTTTGCAAAGTCATATTTACTCATGGTCAAAGAATTGGATTTGGTTAGAGTGGAATGAAAAGAGAGTAAAACGAGGTAATAAATGAACGATATTATTGAACGATATAAAAACATCATTATTCAGATTGCTACACCTTATAGCACAGGAACAGGTTTTTTTTTAAAAGATGAAAACCTGATTGTGACTAATGAACATGTGGTGCGAAGTAACCGCGAAGTAATTATACAAGGTTATAATTTAGAGAAGCAACGGATAAAAGTACTTTTTACAGATCCCAAATACGACTTGGCTTTACTGCAAGCTCCCGAACAAATCAACAATTTGCCTGAAGTAGAAATAGGCTACAAAAAAGGGGTTAGGCAAAGAGATAAAGTTGTAGCAATCGGACATTCTTTTGGAATGAAATATTCTGCTGCACAAGGCATTGTTTCAAACACCACTCAAGAAAAAAATGATGTTTTTTATATTCATCATGATGCTTCTCTTAATCCGGGCAATAGCGGAGGGCCTTTGATAGATTTAGATGGAGCTATAGTTGGTGTAAATACATTTGTCATCAAATCAGGTAAAAGTATTGGGTTTTCACTGCCCGTAGAATACCTTATTAAAACAATCAAAGAATTCAAAAGCGGTGGCGGGAAGATTGGAACGCGTTGCTTTTCATGTTTAAACTTGATTTTTGAAAATGATAAAAAGGATCAATATTGTCCACATTGTGGATCGAAGATTGAAATACCATCTGAGGTTGCTGAGTACGAGTCTACAGGCGTTTCCAAGACAATTGAAGATATGTTGGTTGAAATGGGTTATCAGGTTCAACTTGCGCGAAGGGGACCGTTTTACTGGGAAGTCGAGCAGGGAAGTGCCAAAATAAGTATCACTTATTATGAGAAAACTGGCTTAATAATTGGAGATGCCTATCTGTGTAATCTCCCTCCAAAGGATATCAAACCCCTCTATGAATTTCTGTTACGCCAGAATTACGAAAATGAAGGCTTAACTTTCAGCGTAAAAGGGCAAGACATTGTTTTATCCTTGTTAATTTATGATCGGCATCTGAATAAAGAGACAGGAATAAAATTAATTAAACACCTTTTTGAGAGAGCTGATTATTATGACGATATTTTAGTTGATCAGTATGGCGCTATTTGGAAGAAAACAGAATTCTAACTAAGATCAAATGTATGTTTATTAGGAACTTATAAAAAGGAATTATAGTTCAAAAATATCTTTCTTGTTTATAGCGTTAAGAAAGAAGTAAAAATCAACCTCTCACTTGATGTCTTTGAAATTTTTACTGCTTATAGTTGTTTATATCAGTATAATTTAGCTATATTTACCGCTTAGTGCGATATAAAAATTGTTATTAACTTTGAGAAGTAAATTCCCGTGTCTCCTTTTAATTAAAAAATTTATTTATTGAATAGAAATTTACTATCCATGAAAAGATTGAAGCATTTACTTGTTATTTGTATTGCGGTGTTGGGTTCTTTTGCACTAAACGCACAGGATATTCACTTTTCCCAATTTTATATGTCTCCGCTTAACCTCAACCCTGCGTTGACCGGAGTGATGAATTGTAATGTCAGATTGGTTGCTAATTATAGGAATCAATGGGCTAGTGTTTTAAAATCAAACGCCTTCAAAACCTATTCGGTTTCTTACGACCAGCGTATTCCAGTAGGCAGATATGACTACTTTGGAGTTGGAGGGTCATTTTGGGGGGATAAAGCAGGAGAGCTTGATTTTGCAACCCTGCAAGGTAGATTATCTCTTTCGTATAGTAAAAGGATGGGGGGGTCTCGAAATGAAGCACATTATTTAGTGCTTGGTGCTGATGTTGGAGTCACACAAAGAAGTGTTGCGCTCTATAAAGCTCGTTATGGTACTCAACATGATGGCAATGGAGGTTATAATGGTGCGCTTCCGACTTATGAAAATTTTGATCAAGAAAATTTATTATATCCCGATTTATCAGCGGGACTGCTTTGGTTTAGTGTATTTAATGCTGATAATAATTTATATTTTGGAGCTGCATACGGTCATCTAAATCGAGCTAATGTATCATTTCAATCTCAAGAATTTGAAGCAATTTATAGCAAATTTACAATCCATGCTGGAGGTGAGTTTATGGTAGCTGATCGATTAGGCCTGGTTCCAGGTGCTATTGTTTTGATACAGGGACCTTCGTTTGAACTAAATGCAGGAACTAATTTAAAGTTTCTTCTCGGTGGAAGTAAAAGAACTAATCAATCCTTTCAGTTTGGAGCTTTTATGCGACTTTCAAATCATTTTAAAAAGAGTTTGACTGCAGATGCTGTAATTCTAAATACACGCTTTGATTACAATGATTTTTCAATAGGATTTAGTTATGATATAAACGTTTCAAGTTTACGTCCGGCAAGTAATTCAAATGGATCATTTGAATTTGCATTGATCTATAAAATATGCGGACCTCAAAGACGTAACGTATATTGTCCTAATTTCTAATAAAGAAACTGACTCGTTTTATTATATATATATAACAGCTCAAATTATTTTGATGTTTAAAAAAAGTCCTGACTTCAAAAAAGTCAGGACTTTTTATAATTTTAATAAAATTGATATTCTGTTTAATGGTTAAAATAACTAAATCTTAGTAAGATATTTTTATCACAATTTTGAACTTAACTTCTTTTCAGCTCTAATTGTAATCATTGATGTTGATTATATGAATTGTTATTTTAAAACATACACTATAAAAATAATTGACATATTAACTTTTGGATAAATGATTTTCTCTATGTCACGTATAATTGTATCATTTTCAAGGAGATAATTGAAAAAAGTATTATCTTGTTTCATAATAGATTGAGAAAGAAACGCTTCAAATTGATCATATTTTTGTTAAGATTCATATTAAGATAAAATAGGATGTCTGTTTTTACGTTTCAAGATTGTTTACATTAATAAAAAATTTATTAAAATGTTCAACAGCAAGAAAGAGGTGACACAATCAAAAAAAGGTATTATCCCAACAACAACTTCACATTCGTTAAACACACTGGTAAAAGGTACTGTTGTAGAAGGCACTGTAAAATCAGAGAGCGATATACGCATTGATGGGATCATCAAAGGTTCATTGAACTGTAATGCAAAAGTTATTATTGGCCCTTCAGGATTTATTGAAGGTGAAGTAAGATGTGCTAATGCAGTAATTGAAGGTAAATTTGAAGGAAGTCTTCATGTAACTGAATTACTTAATGTAAGAGAGAACGCAAAAGTATCAGGTGATGTAATAACGAACAAACTCATTGTTCAGTCCGGCGCTGTATTTAATGTAGATTGTAAAATGGGAGGTGCAGAATCTAAAAACAATGGGTCTATTGAATCAATAAAATCAACAAAACAAGTTGTCCAATCAGCAACCCACCAACAAGCAGTCGGAGCAAAATAAGAAAAAAGCTAATGCAGCTTTAAAATATTCTGGCATGGCATTTCAAATGGCAGTTATTATGCTTGGAGGTGTTTTTCTGGGGAAATATCTGGATAAATATTTTGAAACTGGATCTTCCATTTTTACTGCTTTTTTAGCTATTCTTTCTGTGGGCGTGGCACTTTACATAACCCTCAAAGATATTAAGTGATTAATGACCAAGCATAGCTTTTTCAATCAGCTAGTCGGTCTTTCCTTAGTAATAGGAGTGCTGCTGTTATCCCTTAGTTATATTCCTTTATTTCAGACTGATATATCTGTCTCGTGGGTAAGCTGGCTCTTTTTTATAGTATTTACTATAGCGGTATTCTATACAGCACAAAGGGCTGCTTTAAGTACTAATCCACATACCTTCACTACGGTAATTATGGGTGTTGTAATTGGAAAAATGTTTTTTTCTATTTTAATTATTTTGCTCTACATTCAAATCATGAATCCAGAGTCAAGGTATTTTTTACTGCCATTTTTTGCTATTTACTTTTCTTTTACGATCTTCGAATTACACTTCATGACGAAGTTGGGTAAAATGAAGCATTAATTATGAAAAAATCTAAGTATTTGGTTGTTGCAAATGAAACTCATCAATTTGATATTAGTTTAGAGCAAGCAAATAAGCTCAACTTTGTAAAAATTAATTCCACTCATTTTCATATTCTTAAAAATCAAAAGTCATATCAGGCAGAATTGGTCGAAGCCAATTTTAAAAATAAGATTTTAAAAATAAGAATTGATGGGGCTCCTTACACTATTCTTTTAGCCGATCAATTTGACCAACTGGTTGAAAGGCTTGGATTATCTGCCGTTGTTTCCCACAAAGTAAAGGATGTCAAAGCTCCGATGCCTGGACTGGTTTTGGATATTAGTGTGGCTGCTGGACAAGAAGTGAATAAAGGAGACAAATTGGTAATTCTCGAAGCTATGAAGATGGAAAACGTAATAAAATCTGAAGGTGTTGGGGTTGTAAAAGAAATCCTTGTTAAAAAAGGAGCGACCGTTGATAAAGGACAAATATTAATTGAAATGGTATAAGAGCTTTTTCTGGGAGGCACCTTAAAAAGCCGGATCATGACATTCATGATCCGGCTTTTTAATTTTATTTATAATTTTCTTCAAAGAAAGTACGATAATTATCAAGGCTTCGGGTTTTTAATATTTGACGATAATTAAATTGAGTCACGGCAAACATTTCATATTCTGTGTCTTCTGGCAAAAAATCGTCACTATTTTTTAATATACCATCAAAGTAATTCATTGCAAGCGCTTTAGTTTTAAAGCGTCGGATCACAAGAATTGGTGTGCTTGTATCAGTACCCAGATAAACATTGGAAATCCGTAACTTATCGAGTTTATGATAGGCTCGGTTGAAATCCGAAACAGCTGCTTTAGCATCGGAAAGTTTGATTGTATTGTTTAGAAGTGCTACAATAAAATAATGTAGTTTATCATCCTCTACTTTAAAAGCAGTTTTATCTTCTTCTACTAATGTTTCCCCGCCAATCTTATCTTTATCATCAGCAGTGATGCTCCGTCCTCCAAGTATTCGTAGGATTTCTTTGGCCTGAAGTTGTTCAGGAGTACCTGGATATTTTACAATTAATTCTTGAAGTTCTTTTTTGTAAGCATCTTTGCCTTTCAAGTTACCCATACACATTGCATAAAGCAAAGAAAATTTTGGTTGTAGTGTATTTGAAGGACCAAACATCTCAACAGCCTTTACAGCCCTTTGAGAAGCATTTTCATATTTTCCGTTAGTGAATTCAACATAAGTTTCATCATAATAACGGGTCAATTTTCTTTCTGCTTCTTTACTATTTTCTAGGTAATCGGGATCCTGTAGTACTCCTGCATATTTAGAATCAGGATATTTACTTATTATTTTGTCATAGTATTCTTTTGCTTTTGATTTATTGCCTACTTCACTATGCGCTAGGTATAAAAAATACCAGGAATCCAATTCATGGCTATTCCCGGGGAATCGTTGGTTTAATGTTTCAAGCATTTCAATAGATTGCTCATTCATTTTCAAACGATCACGATATAAGCCACCAAGAGCAAACATGGCATCGATGATTTTATTTTTTGCCGCCAAGATCTCTTCCGGAGAATTTGGTATGTCCTTTAGAATATTTAGGACATCTTCATCGGTTAATTCTCTTTCTGCATCTTTTTGAACCTCAGCTATTTCATTGAAATCTCCTAGGCCACGTTTATTAGATCGTCGCCAATCATCTTCCAGGTTCCTATCACCCCATTGTTTCGTAAAATCCCGTTTCCCTTTTTTTAAAGATTTTTCGTTATAAGCGAAGAAAGAGCTTGGTGAACCACCACCAGCATTAGGGCCACTTGAACGAATTCTGTTTTTGCTTTTAAACTTGTCATCAGGTTTGTTGCCACTTGCTTTTAAAGCATTGAGTCTTGCTTGGTCTTGTTCTTTTTTAATTTTATAAGCTAATTCTAGTTTTTCTTTTTCACTCATTCCACTAATAGTGAGCAAGCTATCTTGAACTTCTATAATTTCAAGATTTTTGGCAATGTCTGTAAGGTTGGTGCTAAATCGGTTGATATTATCGTAACGTTCATCCGTTTTCGCTAGGACCATGAGAGTACTATCAAAATAGTTTTTAGCATTAATAAACTCATTATTTTTATAATATAAATCTGCTAAAAGAATATATGATTCCGCTTTTAAAGCAATATTGTTGATACTACTGGCTAAAGATTTTTTTAGATAGTTTATCGCTTCTTGCTCATTATTGTTTTTTAAAGCAATATCAGCTAACGTAAAATAGATCAAATCTTGATATTCTACATTTTTAATGTCCTTGAGCATTTTTTCCAGTCGCTTAACTGCATCAGCCAATGATCCACCGCTCTTTTGCCATGCATTTTTTTCAAGAGCCAGACGAGCACTGAATTGCATCTCATAATCACGACTATATTTCGCCGCCTTTTCATAATATGCGACAGCTTCAGTTCCATTACCCTCTTCTTGATGAAGTTGCGCCAGTATAAATGAATAACGAGCTTTATCTTCTTTTTTATCAGCTAATTCAACAGCGTTTACCAATGGAGCAATTGCTTGACTGTATTTTTTTTGTTTTAAATAAAAATGAGCCCTTACCGGAGCGAGATCGCGTTTGATTTCTTTAAAAGTTTTCGGATCTCTTTCTAATTTACTTAAAATGGCATCAGCTCCTTCATAGTTATATCTTTCCATGTAAGTACGTGCCAGCCACAACTGGCCATTCTGATAGGCAGGATGCTTTTTTAAAGGTTTGTCATCGGGGTTATCTTCTTTTTTAGAATCTTCCTCTTTTTTAGGACCTTTTGATTTTTTAGATTTTTTGATTTTGATATCGTCAGTTTCTTTGTTTTTTGGAGACTCTTTGGTTCCTTTTGAATTTTTATTAGAAGCGGATTTTTTCTTTTTGCTAGAAGATTTTTTCTTTTTCTTCTTCGATTGCTTAATTGCCTTTTTTCGTTTTTTCTTATTTGCTTTTTTGCTGGATGATTTTTTCTTTTTCTTCGAAACTTTCTTTTTTTTGCTGGACGATTTTTTCTTGGCACTTGCTGCTTTCTTCCTTTTCTTAGCCAGAAAATCTGGATTAAATTCGGCTTCTAAAAATTCGAGCGTTTCTTCAGCTGATTCATAATCTTTCTTTAAGTATTGAGATTGGCCTATCAATAAGTAACAATCATCTGTCCAGTCACTAACCCTGTGAATTGAAATCACAATAGAAACTTTTTCAATAGCTTTATCAAGATCACCTGCTACAGCCTGTGGATTTTCAGCGGCGACATACTTATAGACCGGAAGAATTTTATTGTAATTATCCTGATGTTGCTCATTTAAGTTTGCAATACTCTCTGTGAGTAGTACATTTGCATTAAAATAGCCATTGTACTCTGCAGTGACGTTATGATAAAACTTGGAAGCACCTGAAACATCGCTCCTGCTTTTTTGCGTAGTGCAGGCGAAAAGATTAAAGATGGCAAAAAGCAGTAAAATTTTACTTATTCGTTTCAAACTTTAATTAATTTAATTTCGTTTGTTATTAAACTGGCTAATCATCTGAGACTAAAGACTTTAATAGTTATTAAAACTTATACTCAACAGGTTGATTATTGTTTCAATAATGAGATACCCCTAGGACATGAAGGTTGCCAAAAAAATAACTAAAAGGAGTACAAATTTATTTTATTTTTTTTAAAATTAACAGAATGCCTAACGAAAATAAGGGCGTGAAGAGCAGGATGGAAAAACTTAAGCATAATTACCGGTTGGTAATTATGAATAATGAGACTTTTGAAGAAATAGGTTCCTATCAGCTTTCATTGCTCAATGTATATATTGCATTAAGTTTTGTTATTGTATTGGTAGCCATTCTTGTAGGTTCATTAATAATTTTCACCCCGATTAAAACCTACATTCCGGGATATGGTGACGTAAGTGCTCATGAAGAGGTACTTAAGCTAAATAAGGAGCTTGATGAGTTGATAATGATTGTTGATGCACAAAAGAAGTATAATGATAATATCAGGAGCATTTTGCAAGGAGAAGCGGTACAGACAGAAGAGGCTGTGGAAGCGGCAGCTAATATACCTTTAGATAGCCTTACAAATGTTGACCGAATCATTGAAGATGATTTGCTACGAAAAGAAATAGAATTAGATGAACAACTTCAAGAACGAGAATTGCTTTCAAAAACAGTTAGTTATTCTCCTAGTGACGTACCTTTAGAACAAATGTATTTCATTCCTCCGGCTACAGGTGTTGTAAGTGAAAATTTTGCTCCAGAAAACAAGCATTATGGTATTGATATTTTAGCACCTCAAAATACTCCCGTAAAAGCTGTTATGGATGGTTATGTTATTGAAGCTGACTGGACGCTTGAAACTGGGAATACCATTGGCGTTCAACATGCAAATAATTTAATATCTTTTTACAAGCACAACTCTGCTTTGCTTAAAAAAGCTGGAAGTTATGTAAAAGCCGGAGAAGCGATAGCAATTATTGGTAATTCGGGAGAACTATCTACCGGGCCCCACCTACATTTTGAATTATGGCATAAAGGCAAACCGCTAAATCCGGCTGACTATATTATTTTTGAGTAATACAAAACCTCTACGTTAACATTCTAGTCGAGTTTTGCTTTATTTATTGGAACCAATACTTGTATTCAACGTATCTATTTACTTCAGAAAAAAAAACATGGACTCGGCTGCCTAGAGATTTTTTGATTTATAGTTTTTTAAAAAAACATACATGGAAAATAATCAGCATTTAAAGCAAACTTTTAATGAAAAAGGAGAAACAACCAGCCCCGTATTAGCTGATGAAATAAAAAATTTCCTAATTGACATTGATGGGACAATCTGCGATGATATTCCCAACGAAGAATCCGAACGAATGGCGACTTGCCTTCCTTACCCTGAAGTTTTGAAGTTATTAAACAAGTGGTATGAGGAAGGTCATGTTATTACTTTCTTTACTTCCCGGACAGAGGATCAACGCGAAGTCACAGAGCAGTGGTTGAAAAAACACAACATTAAATATTTCAGGCTGATAATGAATAAGCCCCGTGGTGGAAATTACCATTGGATAGACAATCACATCATAAAAGCGACAAGATTTAGTGAGTACTTTTCTGACTTAATTGTAGAAAACAAACAAATCAAAGGACTATAAATTTAATAATCAGACGACTCCATCATATTTTTCGGGTAAACAGATCTTTCAAAGCCGGAATCAATTCCGGATATTTAAAGTCAAAACCACTGTTTTTAATTTTTTTTGCCGAAGCTCGTGCACTTGTCAAAATCACATCTGCCATTTCTCCCATACCAAGCCGTAGTAAAAAAGCAGGCACGGGCAACATAATTACTTTAATATCTTTTGCTGTAGCAATGGCTTTCGTTACTTGAAAGTTTGTCACATCGTTTGGAGCGACCCCATTGAAGGTGCCAGCCATTTGATCATCTTCTACACTTTTTATAAAAATATTGCAAAGGTCGTCAATATGAATCCAGGGATAATATTGTTTGCCATTAGAAAAGTAAGTACCTATCCGGAATATCTGCGAAAGCACTAATTTGGGTAAAGCGCCTCCTTTAGTAGGAAAGCACAATGCCAATGCGAATGGTTACCAGTCTTGTATTTAATGATTCCAATTCTTTTGTGCTATTTTCCCAGGCTTGAGTACTTTCCGAAAGGAATCCAACTCCGGGTTTGGAATTTTCCTCCAGCCATTCTTCACCGCGATCACCATAAAATCCGGTCGCCGAAGCTGAGATGAATGCTTTAGGGCTTTTTCCAAGTTTCCTAAAAGCATTTTGAAAAAGAAGCATACTTTTTACCCGACTTTCGATGATCAATTTTTTTCTTGATACGGTCCAGCGCTTGTCCGCAATCCCCGCTCCGGTTAAATTGATAACATAGTCAGCTTTCTGAATGGCTTCTTCATCAATTTCACCAGTATCCATATTCCATTTGTAACGCGGAAAAGCAGCATTCAGGTCACCTCTTCGGGAAAGATGGATGACTTCATATCCTTTTTGTTTTAAAAGATGGCTGAGACGCATTCCAATCAAACCACTTCCACCACCAATAAGTACTGTCGGCATAATTTATTTTTTGAATTTTGTATCAATGCTTTTATAACATTAATGTCAAATCAAAGTTGTAGCTACAAACCTAAGATTATTATCTTTAACAACTTTAGGAAATGCTTTTCCCCGTTAGCTAAAAAAAACAGAAAACGTTTTTAAAATCTTTTTGATCAGCCCGAGGAGATATTTGTGTTTTAAATGGTGTGTATGAAGTCATTTTTATTAGTCCTTATCAGTATTCTTTTATTTTTTAGTTGTGAAAACGGGAAAAAAGAAATATCAAATAATTGGGTAACCGTTCGCCTTGCTGCTGAACCAGATCGGCTCAATCCGATTTTATCGACAAGTGGTTATGCTTCACAAGTTGAATCGCATCTGTTTATACCCTTGCTTCATTTTGATCCGAAAAGTTTAGAACTAACACCCTTTCTGGCAATTTCTCGCCCCGAAATTCATAAAATTATCGAAGGGGAGTATAAAGGTGGTTTTGCCTATACCTTTGAAATTCACAAGGAAGCAGTGTGGGATGATGGAAAGCCGGTTACAGCTGCTGATTATGTTTTTACGATGAAAGCCATACTCAATCCAAAAGTGGAATCCCCAGCTTTTAGAGCCTATTTAAATTTTTTAAAAGACATAAAAATTAATCCTGATAACCCGAAAAAGTTAACGATTTATACCGACGGTCCGTACATCCTGGCTGAAGCCGCTTTAGGCAATATTGAAGTTTACCCGGAGCATCTTTATGATCGCGATGGAATTATGGAAAATTATTCCGTTAAAATGCTGGCAAATCAGGATAGCGCTATTATTGTTGCTGAAACGGATACTTTGTTGACCAAGTTTGCGGATATTTTTAATGCTCCGGAATATTCCCGCAAAAAAGGGCTGATCAATGGTTGTGGCGCTTATCAGTTTGAAGAATGGATTACGGGAGAAAAAATTGTTTTAAGTAGAAAAAAGAATTGGTGGGGCGATAAAATAATTGATAAATATCCCCTACTCAGGGCCTTGCCGCAGAAAATAATTTACAAACCCGTTCCTGATGGAGCGACAGCGATTTCGCTTTTGAAAAGCCAGGAATTGGATGCGATGGGTTCAATTCAGGCTAAAGCCTTTGTCGAGCTTTCAAAAAACGAATTGATCGAGCAATTTTACAATTTACATACACCTCCTTATTTAGCCTATTATTACATCGGCTTTAATGCTAATAGTCCCAAACTAGCTGATAGAAAGGTACGAAGGGCGATTGCTCATTTATTGGATATGGATGTTGTGATACAATCAGTTATGCACGGACTGGCTCAACGAATTATTGGCCCCATACATCCAACCAAACCTTATTACAACAAAGATTTGCAACCGATACCTTGTGATCTCGAAACAGCAAAATCATTGTTGTTGAAATCGGGCTGGATTGATACGGATAGTGATGGTTGGTTAGATAAAAAAATCAATGGTGAAAAAGAAAAACTGGAACTGACTTACAAATACAGCTCTGGAAACGATGTAGCTCAAAATATCGGATTACTGTTAAAAGATAATGCTCAAAAAGTAGGAATTAGAATCAATTTGATTACCAAAGAATTTTCCGGGCTCGTTGATGATACACGAAAACGAGATTTTGAAATGTATTACCTGGCATGGTCCAATCCTCCGACACTTGACGACTTACGACAAATCTGGCATACACAAAGTGATACGCCAAAAGGGAGCAATAAAGTAGGTTTTGGTAATGCAACGAGCGATTCAATAATTGATGCGATCCGCATTGAGATGGATGAGCAAAAGCGAAATGAATTATATTATTTGATCCAGCAAAAAATTTACGAGGAGCAACCTTATATATTTCTTTTTGCTCCGAAAGAGCGAATAGCCATTCACAAACGTTTTGAAGCAGAAACCTCTGCCAAACGTCCAGGTTTTTTTGAAAACCACTTTAGATTATTGGAAAAGGAAACGGCAGGCTATTAAAAAGAGGACTTATATTTTCAATAAAATATTTTATCTTTGAAAACATAAAACCTGGTTTTCCTGCCAATTGATTACGCCACTTTTAAAAGAAGTTTTCTTTAATGCGTTTAAAAATTGAAACATAAGTAACGCGCCCTAACTCTTTGGAATTTGGTTTACCAAAATTAATCCCAGTATGCAAAAGCGAAATTTTTCTATCCCTTTTTTTCTAGTATTATTTACAATCATTTTTAGCTTTTCCGCTTGTAAAACGGATCCTAAAGCAGGAACTGAAACACCGGAAATTACCAAAGCGTCTACGGTTACGGTGAGGCTTCGCGCGGAAGCTGATCGACTCAATCCTTTATTGAGCTATCGGGCTTGGGCCATCCATATTATGAATTTTATCTTTCCAACTTTGTTGGCTTATGATCCGGAAACGACAGAACTTGCCCCTGTTTTGGTCAAATCACGCCCGGAAATTGAACCGATTAATGAAGGGCAATTCAGCGGTGGAACAAAATATACTTACGAATTACTGGATGAAGCAGTTTGGGACAATGGATCACCTCTAACTGCGAAGGATTACGAATTCACGCTAAAGGTGCTTTTTAATCCTCACGTAGCTGCTGAGGTTTATCGGCAATATTTGAGTTTGATTAGAGATGTGTCGCTGGATGCTACCAATCCAAAGAAATTTACGGTGCTGACTGATGAACTATATATTAAAGCGGAACCCGTTACGGGATTCTTCATTTTGCCAGAGTATGTTTATGATCCTGAAGGGATGTTAAAAGACTACAAAGTAGCGGATTTGACGGACCCTGCAAAAACTGAAAAACATGCTGCGGATGAAAAACTAAAAGCCTTTGGAGAGCAATTTAACTCTTCTAAATACTCAAGGGAAAAAGAATACATTTCAGGTGCAGGAGCTTATAAATTGGAAGAATGGATTCCCGGAGAAAGAATTGTCATTGTAAAAAAAGAAAACTGGTGGGGAGACAAACTGCGGGACCAAAATCCTATGCTTACCGCATATCCAAAGAAAATGATTTTTGTTCCTGTTACCGATCCTTCTACAGCAATTTCTATGTTGAAAGACCAAAGTATTGACGTAATGGATGCTATTCCGGAAAATCAGTTTATGGAATTGAAAGAAAATGAACTGGTCAATCAGCATTACAATTTTTTTACACCAGATGTCTTAGGTTATTATTTTTTATACTTAAATATGAGAATCCCTAAGCTAGAGGACAAAAGAGTACGCCGCGCTTTAGCTTATTTATATGATGTTGATGAAGTTTTAAATTCGGTTAAGTTGGGCTATGGAATTCCAATCGTAGGCCCGGTACATCCTACCCGAAGTTATTATAACAAAAGCCTGAAACCAATAAAATTAGATGTCGAAAAAGCAAGAAATCTTTTGAAAGAGGCAGGTTGGACAGATTCCAATGGCAATGGAACCGTCGATAAAAATATTGATGGTGAACTTGTAGAAATGAACCTCCAATATATGATCACAACAAATAATCCGACCAGCAATAATATTGCGCTCATTTTTAAAAACGAAGCTAGAAAAGCAGGAGTTAATATTGAAATCACGCCGAAAGAAGCCAATGTGTTGCGGGAAGATGTCAAAAAGCGGGAATTTGAAATATTTTCGGGAGGGTTAAATCAGGATCCGATTGACGACCCTATGCAAGTTTGGCATACTTCGAGCGATACACCAAACGGTTTCAATCGTTTTGGCTTCGGCAATGCAGAAACTGATCAGCTCATTGAACAAATTCGAAGGACTTTGGATGAAGAAAAAAGAGGGAAACTCTTTTTGCGACTTCAAGAGATCATTTATGAGGAACAACCTGCCATTTTTATGTATGCCACAAAGGATCGGGTTGCTATTCACAATAGATTTAAAGGGGTTAAGACATCTTTGGTTTCACCGAGGTATTTCGAAAACTATTGGTATGAATAACTTTCTAGTAATCCCATAGATGTTAAAATATCTTTTTAGAAGAATCCTGTTTTTTATACCTACTCTTTTGGTGATTTCTCTGATCGCTTTTTGGTTGAGTAAAGTGGCTCCCGGAGATCCTCTTCCAGCAGATGATCCGGAATTTGAAATGGCTTTCGAAAAGACCGCTGAACGATTGGGGTTGGATAAACCAGTTTTTTATATCAATTTCACCTCAGTTGCTTATCCTGATACGATTTATAAAATTAAAAAAAGGTACAAAAGAGAAAACCTCAATAAGCTTATCGCCCAATATGGCAATTGGCGGGAAATTGAAGATTATTATCAGAAAATTCGCTCATTGCAAATTGAGTTGCAGAAAGTACCCGATACCCTTGCACGCGATCGGGTTATTAATATTCAAAGAGCCTTAAATCTCCTTTTTCTACGATTTAAAGATATCCAGATAAAAAGCCAAATTGAAACCATTAAAAAGAATACCTTCCAACTAAATGATGATTCATTTAATCATTCTAAAGATCAATTAGGTAACAGGCTTGAATCTCAAGTTCTTGCTTTAGAAAAAGCCTATGCAATGGTAAAAGAAAAAGCGACACCTTCTTTGGTATATATTCCAGCAATTCACTGGTATGGCTTTGACAATCAATATCATAATTGGATGACTGCATTTTTAACAGGTGACTTTGGTGTTTCTTATAGAGATGGTCAACCAGTATTTCAGCGATTGAAAACGCCATTGTTTTGGACCTTGGTTATGAATGTGGTAGCGATAGCTATTGCATTTTTAATTTCGATACCTATTGGTGTTTATTCGGCAATAAAACGAGATACTACTTTTGACAAAATAACTACCGTGACTTTATTTATACTTTATTCGCTGCCAACTTTTTGGATCGGAACATTGCTCGTCGTTTTTTTTACAAATGCAGAATATGGAATGGATTGGTTTTGTGGAATTGGTTTGGGAAACGCTCCCTCAAACGCTCCATTCTGGGATCGATTTTGGGAAACAGCTTGCCATTTGGTGTTGCCTGTTTTTTGTTTAACCTATACCTCCTTTGCATTCATTTCCCGTCAAATGCGAGGAAGTATGCTTAATACAATTCAACAAGATTATATCCGTACTGCAAAAGCAAAAGGGCTCAGCGACAATAAAATCATTTGGAAACATGCTTTTCGAAATGCGCTTTTTCCGCTGATCACCATGGTTGCTTTGGTATTTCCAGCTACGATTTCAGGGTCAGTAGTTATTGAGGTCATTTTTAATATTCCAGGAATGGGCCGCGAAGTGGTTAATGCTATATTTGCAAAGGATTGGGTAATTGTTTATACTGCATTAATGCTGGTGGCAATCCTTACTATGTTCGGAAATTTAATTGCAGATATATTATATGCCATAACTGATCCTAGAATTTCATACAGAAAATCTTAGCGCCTTTACAATATGCTTTTCGGTAAAAAGAAACAAAAAGAAATAGCAGATTCGCTGGAAAAAGCTTCTACCGATCAACGTTATTGGGCAATAGTGAAAAGGCAATTTAAAAGAAATCGAGTTGCTGTCTGGTCTCTTCGCATTTTATATGTTTTACTTTTTATTGGAATTACCAGTGACTTCCTTGCAAACGAAAAACCAATCTACTGTAAAATAGAAGGGCAGCACCATTTTCCAATTTTTCATCAATATTTGGTAGATCTGGGCTGGGCAGGTTGGGATGCTGTTTTTATTAATAAGGATTGGTCAGAGCAGAACTACCAAGCTGTTATTTTCCCACCGATTCCCTACTCTGCTTCGTCAATTGACCTGAACAACCAGTACCGAAGCCCTTTTGGACCCCAACAAGTTTTTTCAAAACGTTATTGGCATTGGTTTGGGACCGATGCGCTCGGAAGGGATGTGACTGCAGGAATGATCCGTGGAACGCGAACTGCTCTTTTAGTGGGAGTCGTATCTATGTCAATTGCATCGGTTATTGGTGTTTTTTTTGGCGCTATTGCCGGATACTTTGGTGATGAAAGATTAACAACCTCCTGGATGCGATTGATTTTAAATATCCTTGGGTTCGTATTAGCAATTTTTTATGGATTTGTAAGTCGCATCTTTCAGCTAACTGAAAGTGGGCATTTTGGCAGAGAGTTTCTAAAAAGTATTCTGATCTTTATAATGGTCATGTTTGCCGTTAACATTATTGCCAATGTACTTAAAAAGGTGTTTTCCTTAAAAAGTAAAGTAAAAATCGCGGTGGATATATTTGTAATGCGATTAATTGAAATTATAAACTCAATTCCAACGCTGATATTTTTACTCGCCGTACTGGCAATCGTTGAAGAGCAATCTATTATTAATGTAATGGTTATAATTGGTTTGATAACCTGGACTGGAATTGCCCGTTTTATAAGAGCTGAATTATTGCGGGTACGACAATTGGACTTCATCGACGCTGCTCAGTCGATGGGTTTTAGTGAGTTGAGAATATTGTTTCGACACGCCATCCCAAATTCATTAACACCGGTATTAATTACTATAGCTTTTGGAATCGCATCGGCAATTCTTATCGAAGCTTTCCTTTCTTTTCTTGGTATTGGCGTTTCACCAAGTGATGTTACCTGGGGAAGTTTACTAAATCTATCGAGAGATAGTATTAAAGCATGGTGGTTGGCGATTTTACCCGGTTCGGCTATATTTATTACGGTATCTGTGTTTAACTTAATAGGAGAAGGCCTTTCAGATGCGTTAAATCCCAAATTAAGGCAATAGCCCGAATTAGGAATTAAGTCAAATTAATTGTTGAGATACTATAAATTCTAAAAAGAAATGTTTTATATTTGACGAAAGATGCTTAATTTTTCTTTTTCTTTGAACCACTGCGCATATTTTTTGGGAAAAGATTAGATTTACCTCTATTTGAGCTCATATTCCCTTTTTTATCTGTTTTTACATGCGTATTTTCATTTATAGGGCACCCACTCTTATTGCTGCCGCAAGCAGAAAAAAATAGAGAAACTACTAATAGAGAGGCAATTATAAATACTAGTTTGGGTCTTTTCATGTTTTTTTTGTCGAAAAAGAAAAAAAATTATGGAAAAATGTAAACTTAGCCAGATTTCTCCGTAAAAGCAATTTAAGGAATTATTTATGCGTTTTTATTCGAAAAAATGCTTGAACCCTTATAAAATCTGACTTTTTAACGATCTTTTTTAGAATATTTCTTGTTTTTAAGACAACTAGCACATATTTTTGTGCCAAATTTTTTCAAATTATAAAATTTATTAAAATGAACAAAGGAGATTTAATTAACAAAGTAGCTGAAGAAGCTAACCTTACAAAAGCTCAAGCTTCTGAAGCACTGAACACCGTATTAAATTCAATTAGTGACACACTAAAAGATGGTAATAAGGTGGCTTTAGTAGGTTTTGGTACTTTTTCTTGTACTCATAGAGATGCTCGTACTGGTAGAAACCCACAAACAGGAGCGGCTATTAAAATTGCTGCTAAAAATGTTGTGAAATTTAAGCCAGGTAAAGAACTTGCTGAGTCTGTAAACTAAGCGACGACTTAACCGTTTTCTTAAAAAAAAAGAAAAGGGCAATTCAGTGAATTCTGAGTTGCCCTTTTTCTTTTATTGTAAGCAAATTTTATACTTTTGCCTAACTAATAAATTACTGATAAAATATACCTATTTAATATGGCTGATATACAGAGACTTCAGCAAATTGCTTCGCAGGTCAGGCGTGACATTATCAGAGAGACCCATTATGCTACGTGTGGACATCCAGGAGCCTCACTAGGTTGTGCTGATTTTCTTGTTGCCTTGTATTTTGAAGTGATGAAGCATGATCCTTCTTTTAATATGAAAGGAATAGGAGAAGATGTTTTTTTTCTTTCAAATGGACATATTTCCCCTTTATGGTATAGTGTACTGGCCAGAAGTGGTTATTTTGATGTTAATGAACTTTCAACTTTCAGAAAATTAAATTCACGTTTGCAGGGTCATCCGGCTACTCATGAAGGTTTGCCTGGTGTCAGAGTAGCTTCCGGGTCTTTAGGACAAGGTTTATCTGTCGCTATTGGAAATGCTTTGGCGAAAAAGCTAAACAATGATAATCGGCTGGTTTATGTATTAACTGGTGACGGAGAGTTGCAAGAGGGCCAAAACTGGGAAGCAATGATGTTTGCAGCTCATCATAAAGTAGATAATCTTATCGCTACTGTTGATTGGAATGGTCAACAAATTGATGGACCAAACGAAGAGGTTATGTCATTAGGTGATTTACCAGGTAAATGGACTGCATTTGGTTGGGAAGTCATCCAGATGAATGGCAACAACATGGAAGAAGTCGTTCACACACTTCATAAAGCAAAAGAACTTACCGGAAAAGGGAAACCAGTAGTTATTCTTATGAAAACAATTATGGGCTTTGGAGTAGATTTTATGATGGGAACGCACAAGTGGCATGGTGTAGCACCGAATGCGGAGCAAACTAAGGTTGCATTGGCTCAACTAGAAGAAACACTTGGCGATTATGTTTATTCTGAATAAAGTAAATTATTTAAATTAGTAAGCACATCAAAAGATGACCACAATAACAAATAATTCCATGCTGGATAGTATAGTTAGTACAGGTAATAAATCAACAAGAGAAGGTTATGGTGCCGGATTGTATGAGGTAGGAAAGCAAAATTCAGATGTCGTTGCCTTATGTGCTGATTTGATTGGTTCTTTAAAGATACAAACCTTTATAAAAGAATTTCCTGAACGGTTTTTTCAGGTCGGCGTTGCCGAAGCAAATATGATGGGCATCGCTGCAGGCCTTGCGATTGCTGGTAAAATTCCATACACGGGTACATTTGCCAATTTTTCAACGGGTAGGGTTTATGATCAGATTCGTCAATCAATCGCCTATTCACACAAAAATGTAAAGGTTTGTGCATCTCATGCCGGATTATCACTAGGAGAAGATGGTGCAACGCATCAGATTTTAGAAGACATTGGCTTGATGAAAATGTTGCCCGGATTTACTGTTATAAATCCATGTGATTACAATCAAACAAAAGCAGCAACTATTGCTATCGCAGAACATTATGGACCGGTTTATTTACGTTTTGGCCGACCTGGCTGGCCCGTTTTTACACCCGAAAATCAAAAATTTGAAATAGGTAAAGCTTTACTGCTTAATGAAGGAACGGATGTCAGTATTTTTGCTACCGGACATTTGGTTTGGAATGCTGTCGAAGCTGCCAAAGAACTTGCAAAACAAGGAATCAGTTGTGAACTTATTAACATTCATACGATAAAACCTCTTGATGAAGAAGCCATTCTTGATTCAGTCAGTAAAACCAGATGTGTTGTAACTGCTGAAGAGCATCAAAGGAATGGTGGCTTGGGCGATAGTATTGCACAGCTCCTTGCACGAAAGATGCCTTGTCCCATAGAATATGTTGCGGTTAATGATACTTTTGGTGAAAGCGGAACTCCTATGGAGTTACTTAATAAATATGGCCTTGGCTCAAGTGATGTTGTGAAAGCAGTTCAAAATGTTTTAAAAAGAAAATAATTTTATAATCCACTCCCGAATTATTTAAAATCAAATAACAAGAATGAAGTTTGGAACGAAAGTAATCCATGCGGGTATTAAACCGGACTCCGCTACCGGATCTATAATGACACCTATTTATCAGACATCAACTTATGTGCAGGAGACTCCGGGTGCTCATAAAGGATATGAATATGCCCGGACACAGAATCCCACCAGAACGGTGCTCGAAGATAATCTTGCAGCACTCGAAAATGGTGTCGCAGGGATATGTTTTAGCAGTGGTATGGCAGCAATGGATGCGGTATTAAAATTACTGACTCCGGGTGATGAAATAATTGCAACCAATGATTTATACGGCGGTTCATATCGCCTGATCACTACTATTTATAAAAAATTTGGCTTGAAAGGACATTTTATAGATATGTCCGACCCGGAAGCCGTGCAAAAGAAAATCAATAAAAATACAAAGCTTATCTGGGTTGAAACACCAACGAATCCGATGCTCAATATTGTTGATATAAAAGCAATTTGTAAAATAGCTCAGAAAAAAGGAGTTTTAACTTGTGTAGATAACACCTTTGCTTCACCCTATTTACAGACACCGATTGATTTAGGAGCAGATATCATTCTTCATTCAGCTACAAAATATCTTGGTGGACATAGCGATGTCGTGTTGGGTGCTTTGGTTGTAAATGATAAAGAACTCGCTAAAAAATTGTATTTTATTCAAAATGCTGCAGGGGCAGTTCCAGGGCCTCAGGATTGTTTTCTTGTTTTGCGTGGAATAAAAACGCTTCATTTACGGATGGAACGTTCCTGCAAGAATGCCAAGAAAATAGCAAAGCATCTGGACAGGCATCCTAAAGTGGGCAAAGTATATTATCCAGGATTTAAAACACATCCAAATCATGAAATTGCAAAAAAACAAATGAATGATTTTGGAGCAATGATATCCTTTGACCTAAAGGATGATAGCTATGAAGTTGCCCAAAAAGTATTGAGCAATACCCATTTCTTTTCTCTGGCTGAATCTTTAGGCGGGGTAGAATCTCTAATCGGGCATCCGGCAAGCATGACACACGCATCCATTCCAAGAGAAGAAAGATTGAAGGTAGGACTAACAGACTCTCTGATTAGGTTAAGTGTTGGTGTTGAAGATGCTGACGATCTTATTGAAGATCTCGAAAAAGCGCTGGCAAATATCTAAAGAACGTTTTACAATAAATCATTTTTATAGTGCTTCTCGCAAATTTGTGGGGAGCATTTTTTTATTTTTTTAAACTTTTTTATCGATAGTCAATAGGCTGTAAATCAATGGATTGAATTTCTTTTTAAATGGCAAATAAAAACTTTTGCAAATAATTTTTATGGAATTTTTCATCAAGCTGTGTCTATAGTTAGTGTAAAGTTGATTGTTAAACATGTAAAATTTTTTAAAAATGAAAAAGCAAAATGTATTGCACACGGAACGAGTACAGTCTAATGGAAAAGTTTATTTCCTGGACCTTAAGGAAGCTGAAAATGGAAACAATTACCTCGTGATTAACCAGACAAAAATGATGGATGATGACAAGACCGAGCGCGTTAAGATGATACTTTTTGAAAATGAAATTGAACAATTTGCCGCTGCATTTTCAAGCATCATTTTCAAATTCAACCATTCCGGGAAAGAGAATAGAAAAAAAGAAAATATAAAATTTGATGAAAAATACATAGAAGATGTGCGTAAGGAACACCCAAACGCTTTCCAACCCTGGACCAAAGAAGATGAAGAATTACTCGCGGCTCTTTTCAATGATGGAAAAACAGTAACAGAACTTTCAAAATCCTTCCAACGTAACGAAGGTGGAATTAGAGCCAGATTGACAAAAATTGGACTAGCCGTAAAAGAAACGGCTGCTTAATTGATTTGAATGATTTTGTGGAGTTGGTGAGGAACAAAGCATGACAGCTTTGTTTTCCTCGCAACTTTGCAGATTATCTTGAGGAAAAGAAACTGAATATTGGACCTCAAGGTGAAGCACTAAAATCGTTAAATTAGTTATAAAAAACCCAATAACCCTTATACCACTAACCTTTTCCCCTTCTAACCACTTATCTCCCAAATGAATTACCAAAAGAACACGCTTAATATTAAATCCTGGGCAGAAGATGATCGACCCCGTGAAAAGCTGCTCAAAAGAGGAAAACAAAACCTTTCTGATGTTGAGCTGATCGCCATTTTAATTGGCTCCGGTTCGAGAAAAGAAACTGCTGTTGGGCTATCACAAAGAATATTAAAGTCTGTTGAAAACAATCTGAATGAACTCGGTAAAGTTACGTTGGCTGAATTGATGCGATTTAAAGGTATCGGAGAAGCCAAAGCAATAACAATAGCTGCTGCTCTTGAACTTGGACGTCGACGCCAACTTTCCGGACACATTGATCGCCCGCAGATTCTTTCCAGCAAAGACGGATATAATTGCATTGCACCAATTTTGATGGACCTGAACCATGAAGAATTTTGGATAATTTTACTCAACCGTGCAAATAAAGTAATAAGCAGAGAGCAAATCAGCTCAGGAGGAGTTTCAGGAACGGTTGTGGATGCAAAAATTATTTTTCGGAAAGCTCTGGAGGTGGCCCCGGCGTCCTCTATTATTTTGTGTCATAATCATCCATCTGGTAATTTACGTCCCAGTCAGTCAGATATTGATATCACCAAAAAACTTAAGGAAGCAGGAGAAACACTTGATATTTCAGTTTTAGATCATTTGATTATTGCAGAGAGTGGTTATTATAGTTTTGCTGATGAAGGAAAGCTTTAAATGATCACAAACGCGGAGAAAATATTGCAATATTAAAGCACAAATATTTTCGATAAAAATATCCTAACTTTGCCGTCTTGTTGAAAACTATCAACCTCGCATTGCGTTACTACGGGTAGATATTTACCGAAATGGATAAAAATAAAATAGATATACTGCTACTTGGGCGAATCTTGGCATTAGCAAAACCCTATCGTTTGGTTTTTGTGGTGGCTGCTGCTTTAGCAGTAATTCTTGCTCCATTGGCAACTCTTCGCCCTTATCTGGTGAAAGTAATGGTTGACGATTATATTTTTAATTATGACATTGTCGGCCTCACTAAAATTGCATTGATTCTCTGTGGGGTATTGATTTTGGAGGTTGTGCTTCGCTATTTTTTTATTTATTCGGCAAACTGGCTAGGACAGGTAGTTATCAGAGATTTAAGAGTTCGTGTTTTTAAGCACATCACCAGCATGAAGCTTTCCTATTTTGATACCACACCGATAGGAACTTCAACGACGCGAACCATTAACGATATCGAGACAATAAATACCGTTTTTTCGCAAGGAGTGATCACTATTATTGCAGATATATTGACCTTGTTTGCAGTGTTAGCCATTATGCTTTATACTAGTTGGAAATTGACACTGGTTTGTTTGACGGTATTACCTTTTCTTATTATTGCGAGTTATATTTTCAAAGAAAAAGTGAAAGCTTCTTATCAAAAGGTGCGAACGCAGATTTCAAAAATGAATGCATTTCTCCAGGAGCGAATTACGGGAATGAGAATTGTTCAAATCTTTAATGCAGAAAATCTGGAATTGAAAAAATTCAATTATATCAATCGGGAATACACACAAGCGAACCTCGATTCCATATTTTATTATGCTGTTTTTTTTCCGGTTGTTGATATTATTTCCGCAGCTTCACTGGGTTTAATGGTTTGGTATGGTGCAAGAGGAGTGATTAGTGAAGATGTAACTTTAGGTGCTTTGGTAGCTTTTCCAATATTCCTGGATATGCTTTTTCGGCCTATCCGGATGATGGCGGATAAATTTAATACGTTGCAGATGGGAATGGTAGCTGCTGAACGGGTGTTCAATTTGCTGGATAGCAACAAAAAAATAGAGAACAACGGAATAACGAAAGTTGAAAAACTAAAAGGCAATGTTGAATTCAAAAATGTTTCCTTTGCTTATATCGCAAAGAATGATGTTTTAAAAAATCTAAGTTTTGAAATTAAGGAAGGGCAAACATTAGCACTTGTTGGAAGTACCGGTAGTGGAAAAACAACTATTATTAATATTTTGAACAGGTTTTATGATATTCGGGAAGGCAATGTATTGATAGATGGAGTGGATATCAGGGATTACGAATTGGAAAACCTAAGAAGCCGAATCGCAATTGTATTACAAGATGTTTTTCTATTTTCCGGAAGCGTACTGGAAAATATAACGTTAAGAGACGAAAATATCAGCCGCGAAAAAGTCATCAATGCTGCAAAAATGATTGGTGCGCATGATTTTATCCAAAAACTTCCGGGAGGATACGATTATGAAGTAATGGAACGAGGCGCAACACTTTCGATGGGGCAGCGACAGCTGATATCCTTTGTTCGGGCATTGGTTTTTGATCCTGATATTTTAATTTTAGATGAAGCTACTTCTTCCATTGACTCGGAATCTGAATCTGTTATTCAGTATGCAATCGAAAAATTAATAGAAAAACGAACATCAATCATCATAGCCCACCGTCTTTCTACGATTAAGCATGCAGACAATATTTTGGTTCTTGATAAAGGGGAAATCGCAGAATACGGCTCTCACAAAGAGCTGCTCAAAATAGAAAATGGCCATTATAAAGAATTGTATGAAATGCAATTTGCACAAATAAGTACCTCCTGATTTCATCGAAAAATCCTTTCTTCCGGTCAGCCTTTGGAGCCAACTTGTCCATTCGGTTACGAAAAACAGAAACAATTACGTAAATTTAATGGTTGATAGTTTGTGCATTCAAATTATCTTAAACAACTCTCGAAGATGCAAGAAAGAAGAAATATTGATGTAAATCCGTTCAGTTCTATTTTCAGTATTCTGGTGATGGTATTGATTTTTGTGGGGTTATTTTTTGTCGCGAAAGGCATTTTCACCATTTTGGCCTGGTTGGCTCCAATCTTATTGATAGCGACTGCTGTAATTGATTACAAAGTCATCTTGAACTATGGAAAATGGTTGCTCAATTTACTTAGAAAAGACCTGTTGTTAGGAATCGGAGGAATTTTATTGACTATTTTTGGATTTCCAGTCATTGCCGGATTCCTCTTTGGCAAAGCCTTGATTTATAGAAAACTGAAAAAAATGAATCAGGAATTTGAAGGAGAAAGCTCTTCAGAATTTCTTGAATATGAAGAAATCAATGAAGAGCCGTCTTCAACTTTAGAATTGCCAACCTTTGAAAAAGAGGAAAAGCCACAAAAAAAGAACAATGATTACGAACAACTTTTTGGCGAAGATATCTAATTCCAACCTAGTTTTAATTAATTGACCAATACTGACGTCTTTACAATTTATTGTCTGGTTTCAAGTGTTTTAAGCCTTTTTTATATTTATATCATTTGGCGCTATATCAATGAATGGGACAAACTGGATCCGTTCAAAATTTCCCAGAATTATTCGCCTTCTGTTTTTGTGAGCATTCTTATTCCTGCCAGAAACGAGGCAGATAATATTGAAAAATGTCTGAATTCAATTCTTAAACAATCCTATCCCTTAGCGCTGTTTGAAGTGATTGTGTTGGATGATCATTCAGAAGACCAAACTGCTCAAATTGTAGGAGATTTTAAATCTCAGCAAATAAAATTGTTGCGAGTCGCAGATTTTATAAAGTCAGAAAAATTACAATCATTCAAAAAAAAGGCTATTGAAGTTGGGGTCTCAAAAGCAAAAGGCTCACTTATCATTACCACTGATGCCGATTGCATTGCTAATGAAAACTGGCTTAAAACAATCGTTTCATTTTATGAGACCCACCAACCGAAGTTTATTGCAGCTCCCGTAAATTTTCATCAGGAAAAAAATCTTTTTGAGCGATTTCAATCGCTTGACTTTCTGGGTATGATGGGTGTGACAGGAGCGGGTATCCAGGGGAATTTTATGAACATGTGCAACGGTGCTAATCTTGCCTATGAAAAAAAAGTGTTTGAAGAGGTAAATGGTTTTGAAGGGATTGACCACCTTGCTTCGGGAGATGATATGCTTTTGATGCAAAAGATTGCGCAGCGTTATCCAGATCGTATTGGATTTGTAAAAAACCAGGAGGCGACTATCTATACCAAGGCGCAGCCTACTATAAAGGCGTTCCTGAATCAAAGAATTAGGTGGGCCTCTAAATCTACCTCTTATAAAGAATGGAAAGTGACGCTTATCTTAATTATGGTTTTTTTATTAAGCTTTAATATATTTCTGAGTTTCTTTTTAATTCCGTTTTTCGGTTTAGTCATGGCTTTGATCTTTGTCCTGCAATTGCTAATAAAAACAACGATGGATTACTTTTTTCTTGGAAAAATGGCGAAATTTTTCAATCGGAAAGATCTGACGAATTCATTTCTTCCCGCGCAATTTTTGCATATTACCTATATTGTGGCCATCGGTTTTCTTTCTGTTTTCATTAAAAAATATTATTGGAAAGGCAGGAAGACACGTTAAGCAATACCTATTAAGTTCATGAAAGCTTATAATCTCCAATTGGCATTAAAGGATCCGGAAAAATTCACCGAGTTATATTTACATAATCGGGGAATCAGTATTTTTCCAATGGAGGTATTTGTTTTTGAGAACCTCAAAAAGTTAGATCTTAGTCAGAATAGGATTGAAATCATTCCCCCTGAAATCATATCGTTTAAGTCTCTTGAATCACTGATATTGTCAGGCAATCAACTGAAGTCTTTGTCCGTTCAACTTTCTTTTTTAAGTCTACTAAAAGAACTCGATCTAAATGACAATCCCTTATCTGAAATCCCAAAAGTGATTTTTGATTTAAAGAAACTCCGAATCCTGCGTCTTTCCAATACTAAAATTGAAAAGATAGACCCTGAACTTGAAAGGTGCAGCGAATTAGAGTACTTTGATATTTCTAATAACAATGTTTCCAGCCTTCCAAAAGAAATTGGAAAACTAACATCTTTAAAAAAAATCTTCCTACAAAAAAATAATTTACAGAAATTACCGAAAGATCTGGTCAATTGTAATCAATTGGTTTCTTTAGACACCAGCTTCAACAGGTTAAATAACTTGCCCGAAGATTTTGGAAATTTGGGTAAACTGGAAATATTGAATATTCAGCACAATCGGTTGGCCTCGTTACCAGAAAGTATTGGCGATTGCACTTTTTTGAGGACATTAAATATTGGTTTTAATAAAATACAATCATTGCCTGAAAGGATTATCCAATTAAAGCAATTGCGGATTTTAGACTGTTCAAAAAATAAAATCATTCGACTTCCAGATAATATTGGCGCTTGTGTTTCACTGCGTCATCTGTTCCTAAGTAAAAATTTATTGAATAAGTTGCCAAAAAGTATGAGCACTTTGCATTCACTTGAAACGCTTGATATTACTGAAAATCAGGTGGCCAAATTGCCGGATACTTTTCAATACATGGTTCGGTTGAAAACACTTGAGCTAAAAAACAACAAATTAGAATCTTTGCCAGATAGCTTAAAGAAGCTCAAGTCTCTGCAATATTTAGGATTGGTCAATAATCCTATTACTATACACCCTGAAGAATTATTAAAACTGGAAAATCTTGAAAAACTAAGCGGTCAAATTGGAATTGATCCACCAAAAAAAAGGAAATTGCTTCAGTTTTTAAAAAGTTGTAAAAAACAAAAAGTCACAAATGACCTTCGGATTTCTTTTTATAGGCTGATGAATGGTACCCAGTCAAAAATCCCTCTGAATATTTTATTGAAAGCGCTTTCCTTCCACAATAAAAACATACAACAAAATGCGCTTAATAGCATAATTAAAAACTATAGCCAGCAACACGAGTTGAAAGAAGGTGCAGTTCTTTCGTTTGCCGGGAAATCCCATTTCAAAGTGGAGGAAATAACCCCGATTCTTCTTAAGGCTGGAATCAGAATCGAATTAAAGTTGTCCGAAAAGACGACGCATCTGGTTTTAGGCTTCAATGCTCCGTATTGTGAAATGTTGCTAAAAAATAAATTTACATTTTTAACCGAAAGAGAGTTGAATACTTTTATTAAAATAATTCGTGCTGAAACCCCTAATCAGTTGGTACCTGACGAAATTGAAAAAGTAGGTGCTTTGCTGACCAGCAATCGTCCTGAAAATACTGAAATTGCTCTTCAGGTTTTAAAGAGATTGAATAATTATGAATCAATCTTAACGGAATTGTTTATTGCTTATAAATTTGCAACGGATAAAAAACAGAAAGCAAAATTGCGTTCGATGCTGGAATTAAACTTGCCTGAAAGGGCCGCAAAATTATTGAATTTACCGCTTGGTATTTCAGGACAAATCGATAAAAACAGATTGGATCGGACTATTAAGAAATTAAATGAAGCTGGATTTGATGGTAAAAAAATCACGTATTTTATAAATAAGAAAGAGAGTCGTTAGATAAAGTACTAAAAACAAAGAAGCCCGATTAAATTAACAATCGGGCTTCTTTTTTATATTTAGGAAACATTAAATATCGACTTTTGCGTATTTAGCATTTGCTTCAATAAAAGCGCGTCTTGGAGGTACTTCATCCCCCATCAACATTGAAAAAACCCGATCTACTTCAACCGCATCTTCGATGGTTACTCTCCGAAGGATACGAGTCGAGGGATCCATTGTGGTTTCCCATAATTGCTCTGCATTCATCT
This sequence comes from uncultured Saprospiraceae bacterium, assembly GCA_963793295.1. GTDB lineage: Bacteria > Bacteroidota > Bacteroidia > Chitinophagales > Saprospiraceae > JAHDHW01. The sequence goes on from CAWBZX010000037.1 coordinate 252,076, forward strand.
CTCCAAGACCTTTGTATCGTTGTATCTTAACGGAAGCATCATTTTCTCCTTTTGAATAAGCATCTATAGCTTCTTGCCGTTCCTTTTCGTCCCAGCAATAACGGAATTGCTTTCCTTTTTTTACCATATAAAGTGGTGGTGCTGCAATGTAAATGTATCCTGCCTCAATCAATGGCCTCATATAACGGAAAAAGAAAGTTAAAATAAGTGTCACAATATGGCTTCCATCAACATCGGCATCACACATAATGACTATCTTGTGATAACGCAATTTTTCAATATTTAAATGGCGTTCTCCGTCCTTCTCTTCAATGCTCACACCCAGAGCAGTGAACATATTTTTAATCTCTTCGTTTTCGTAGATTTTATGCTCCAATGCTTTCTCAACATTTAAAATTTTACCACGGAGTGGTAAAATTGCTTGAAACATACGATCACGGCCTTGTTTGGCTGTACCTCCGGCAGAATCTCCCTCTACGAGGAATATTTCTGAAGCTTCAGGATCTTTCGAAGAACAATCGGAAAGTTTACCGGGAAGTCCGCTACCCGTGAGTACATTTTTGCGCTGCACCATTTCACGTGCTTTGCGAGCAGCATGACGGGCGGTTGCCGCTAAAATCACTTTGTCAATGATCCTTCTGGCAAGTTTAGGGTTTTCTTCCAAATAATATTTCAGAGAGTCACCAACAGCACGGGATACAATACCAACGACTTCAGAATTACCGAGTTCTCCTTTTGTCTGACCTTTAAATTGAGGTTCCGGAACTTTTACAGAAATGACAGCGGTAAGCCCTTCGCGGAAATCTTCACCGGAAATTTTAAACTTAAGTTTGCTAAATAAACCATTGTCTTCAGCATATTTGGTGAATTCCCGGTTAACTGCACGTCGGAAACCCGCGACGTGGGTTCCCCCTTCGCGCGTATTAATATTATTAACAAAAGAGTAGATACTTTCCGAAAAAGAAGTATTGTATTGCATCGCAACTTCAATTTCTACATTTTCTTCTTTGCCGGTAACGTGAATCGGGTGTTCAATTAACTTAGTTTTAGATTCATCAAGATATTGAACAAATTCTGCCAGGCCACCTTCTGAATGAAATGTTTCTTCTTTAAAACTACCATCTTCTTCTTTTACACGCTCGTCCACTAGGGTCAGCGTGAGACCTTTATTGAGAAAAGCTAGTTCTCTCATACGAGAGGCAAGCGACTCATAGCGATATTCCAGAGAATCGAAAATCTCAGGATCCGGTTTGAAGGTAATGATTGTGCCATTGCTAGTAGATGTTCCGACTTCTTTTACTTCAGTGGTTGGTTTTCCTTTGGCGTATTCCTGCGTGAAAATTTTATTTTCACGATGAACTTCTGCCTTAAGATAAATGGAAAGTGCATTCACACAGGATACCCCGACACCGTGAAGTCCACCAGAGACTTTATAAGTGTCTTTATCAAATTTGCCACCAGCGTGTAAAATAGTCATTACGACTTCAAGCGCTGACTTTTGCAATTTTTCGTGCATACCAGTGGGAATACCTCGCCCATTGTCTTTAACACTAATAGAATTATCAGGATGGATAATGGTTTCTATTAGATTTGCATAACCAGCTAGGTGCTCATCAATGGAGTTGTCAACAACCTCCCATACAAGATGATGAAGTCCCTTAGTATCGGTACTTCCAATGTACATTGATGGTCTCTTACGGACCGCTTCTAGTCCTTCTAGTGCCTGGATATTATTAGCACTATAATCGCCTTTATTTTGTTTCAAATTTTTCTTTTCTTCGAGTGAATTCATAACTGCAAAGATACGAAAAATAACTGGGGTTTTAAAGGCTTTTCAACCTTCAAAATGATATAATAATGAAAAAAAAATACCAGCTTCATTTTAGTGTACTTTTTTTCAAGTTCCAAACTATTTTATTGATTTAAATTATTGATTATCAATACTTTATAATATTATTTTTTTATATTAAAAAATATAATTTGAAGATCGTTTTTTTATTAATTTTACGGGATTTTGTAGAGATAAGAAATTAGTGGTGCCTAGATACTAAAAATGTAATGATTTTTAGCTCAAAAAGCGCCAAAAAGAACCGCTGAATAATTTGTGATTATTAGCTGGGTTTTGACTGGAAAAGTTTAAAATAACTTGAGATCAATTTTTTTTAAATTGAGATAATAATTGAGGGGCTTAATATTTTTTGATTTTAAAAGAAATTCCCTGAGTTGTTGGCTAATGGAATTTCTTTTTTCAACTTTGCTGGAAAAAATAATTGATGGAAATAATTGTTCATTCAATCGAAGACCTGGATAAGGTTGTAGCGGACTTGATTGAATATGCGAGGGATCGCAAAATACTGCTGTTTTATGGAGAAATTGGCGCTGGAAAAACAACGTTTATTCAGCGATTTTGTAAACACTTTGAGGTAGCCGAAAAAGTAACGAGCCCGACTTTTTCTCTTGTCAATGAATATACTTTTAAAAATAAAACAGACGAGTCAACACAATTAATCCACCACCTTGACCTTTATCGTTTGAAAAATATCGATGAAGCGATAGATATCGGAATTGAAGATTATTTGTATAGTAAATATTACTGTCTGATAGAATGGCCTGAAATTATTGAACCTTTGCTTCCAGAACACGTAGTGAAAATTAAAATTCAATTACTTGATAATTCAAGTCGAAAAATTATATTTTTGTATGATTGATGGTTATATAACCTCAAACACCTTATCATTGAAGCATGAGCGAAAAGCAAAAGCGGATTCCAATACCGAAAATCTTCACAGAAGGTCGATTTCAAACTCAAACTGAAATGCTGCAATTGCAGCATAAACCTGATAAGCTTTTTATAGGTATTCCAAAAGAAACCACGATACAAGAAAATCGGGTAGCGCTTGTTCCTGCATCGGTGGCTTCACTCATTGCTCATGGGCATCGTGTTGTTGTTGAAGCAGGTGCAGGGGAAAAAGCTCATTACTCCGATCATGATTATTCGGAAATTGGAGCGGATATCGCATATAGTAAAGAGCAGGTTTTTAAATCGGATATTTTATTAAAAGTTGCACCACCAACTTTAGAAGAAATAGATTTATTACATCCAAATCAAATTCTCATTTCCCCGCTTCATATTCCAATCATTACAGCTGAGTTTATCAACAAACTTCGTCAAAAGAGAGTCATTGCCTTAGCAATGGAATATATCAAAGATGAAATTGGTACTTTTCCTTTGGTGAGGATAATGAGTGAAATTGCAGGCTTGAGCGCGATGCTGACCGCTGCAGAATTGCTTACGAATACCAGTGGCGGAAAAGGGGTTTTACTCGGAGGTATTTCAGGGGTTCCTTCAGCCAAAGTGGTTATTTTGGGAGCGGGTGTTGTTGCTGAATTTGCAACTCGTACCGCCATTGGCTTGGGAGCTGATATTCGCGTTTTTGACAATAATATTTACAAATTGATGCGTCTGCAAAACCAGGTTGGACGCCAGTTGAATACCTCATCCTTCAATCCTTTTCAGCTTGAGAAAGAATTGTTGACAGCCGATGTAACCATTGGAGCGATTCATTCCAAAACGGGTCGTGCCCCGATCCTGGTAAATGAAGAGATAATTATGAAAATGAAGCAAGGTTCTGTTATCATCGATGTCAGTATCGATCAAGGCGGATGTTTTGCTACTTCTGAAGTTACTTCTCTTGCCAAGCCAACATTTGTGAAGCACGGTGTCATTCATTATTGTGTCCCTAACATTGCTTCACGAGTTGCCCGGACTGCTTCTATTGCAGTCAGCAATATCCTGACGCCTATCATCGTAAAAGCTGGAAGTACGGGAAGTATCGAAGCACTTATTGGTAGCAACATTGGCCTGCGGCATGGCGTGTATACCTACAAAGGTTGCCTGACAAATGAATATTTAAGCGAACGATTTCAGATCAAATATACCGACCTTGAATTGTTGATTACAACGAGCTTTTAAGCGATTATTTTTCAAATCCATATAAATAGGGTCTAGGCTGTAATTGGATATATTAAAACCAATTGCTATATTACTTTATCAATTAATATGAAATAAGGTATTTAGAAAAAGTCAATTAAAAAGCCCATATGTCAAAGGAAACATCCACGCCTCTGATCGCAACAAAATACAGCCAGGTAATAAAATTTGAAGACGAGCAATTGCTAAAACGCCGGCAAAAATTATATGGCGATACCGAAACTCCCGAGCAATTGAAAAATACAAAATTTGGAATCGCACTTTCTGGAGGAGGAATCCGTTCGGCAACGATAAATCTTGGATTTCTGAAAACCCTCAATAAATTTGGGATCTTAAAAAGATCAGATTTTCTTTCGACAGTATCCGGGGGAGGTTATACCGGAGCATATATTCAGGCAACACTGAAAAACAGCAGAACTTATGAAGGTTTGTTTGATGATGAGCATGTAGATTATATGCGTTCACGCGGGGAATATTTGATGCCAGGTTTGGGGTGGACGAAGCGCTGGAATATTTTAATTTTGACAGTAGGATATTTAATGAGCTTGGTGATGAGCTGGATGAGTCCGATCATTGTATTTGGACTTATCTATATTATTTATACGAGCATTGATAAGTTGCTAAAGTTAGAGGCTGGCATGAGCTTTTTCCATAATCAATTGGGCAATGCAGGTATTTTGTATTACAGCTTATATATTTTAGGTGGATTATTTAGCATCCATTTAATTGCCAATTTGATTTTAAAATATGAAGTTGGTATTTCCCGACGTTTCAATCAATTTGAATCAGCTTTGGTGGGACTTGGTTTGCTGTGGTTTATTATTTATTTAATCACTCAGGTAGATATTCCAATGTATTTTGGAACTTCAAGTGATTATGAATTTTTGATCGCAGCCATAATTTTGATTCTCGCCGGATTCTTTACCAATCCAAATGCACTAAGTTTTCATCGATTTTATAGAAACCAACTTGCAGATGCTTTTTTGCATTTCACGGGAAGATTTAAAAACGTAAGATTAAGAGATTTATTTAAGCCGGAGAGTGATAATGAAAGCGACTTTTTAGCTCCATATCCGTTAATAAATACCTGTTTGAATTTGCAGTCTTCTTCCGACGAACGATTTCAAGGTTCAAAGGCCAGTGATTATTTTTTGTTGTCTCCATTGTATTGTGGAGCAAAGCTAACAGGTTATGTTTCTACTGCTCAGGCACCCGATTACAAAAGTATGACTTTGCCGGCGGCGACCACGATTTCAGCAGCTGCAGTTAATCCAGGCATGGGTATGTATTCCAATAAATTGTTGAGCATCATTATGACGATCTCAAATGCACGCTTAGGCTTTTGGGTTGCAAATCCTTTAAAGTTAAAAGCCCGGAATATCGTTTGGTGGCCAACTTACTTTTTCTACGAACTTTTTTCTTTGATCGGGACCAGTAATCGAAAATTAAATATCTCCGATGGTGGACATATTGAAAATCTTGGTGTTTATGAGTTATTGCGTCGAAATTGTCGTTTGATCATTGCTGTTGATGCAGGAGCAGATCCTGATTTTTCCTTCACAGATCTTGAAAATCTTACGATTCGGGCACGCAATGAGTTGGGTCTTGATATCAGATTTAAAAAAGACATGATTCCTGAAAATGTGATTCGCCCAAAGCCATCTCATGGATATTCTGAAAAGCGTTTTGCAATAGCTGATATTGTAAAAATATGGGAGGAGATCAAACCAAGAGACAAAGAAGATCAGCCATTCCTGGATAAAGACGGACAGAAAATTGAGCTTCTGATTAATTATAAAAAAGTCAATATTCTATTGGAAAGGCTTGATGAGGAGGATCGTATTGAATTGAAATCAGCGATCTTAAAAATGAATCTGCACCAAAATTTTATAAATATTGTAAGTACTTTGGGCAATCATGAAAATGAAAAGATCGATGAATTGGTCGAAGGTTTAACGTCTAGCCGAAAGTTACGCAGGATATTTAAAATGCTGTTGGCAATGCTTCTTGATGTTCACAAACTATTAGAGATAAAATTGGAAAAAGAAATTGCTGATGAAGAAAAACGAACAGAAATACTTCGGCAAGTAATAGCAGTTATTGAAGAACGCATAGTGAATTTTTTAAAGGTAGGAACTTTTGTTTACGTTAAATCTTCTGTTACCGCACCGGAAGGAAAGCCACAACTTGCAAATAGAGATAGCCTGGACTACTACACTTACAAGTATAAAATCTACCACCCTGCGTTTCCTCACGAACCCACTTCCGATCAGTTTTTTGATAAAGTGCAATGGGAGTCGTACTTTAAACTGGGTCAATACATAGGAGCAGAAGTGCTTGGTGATGATGAGTTATTGTCCTTTTCCAGCAAATCCAAAAAAGCATTTTCTATTGAAGACCTGCTTGCTCATTTTGACCAAAATAGTTTCCTTTTTGAAGAACTCCCCGAACCAAAAGTTGAGCAAGTAGAAGAAAAAATGGTATCCAGGGAAATTCCTTCAGAAAAAGCAGTTGCGCCTGAAGAAGTCACCATTGAACCACCGGCTGAAGCTGAAATAGCAGCCCCAGAAGAACCTGAACCAAGCCCAGGAACTAAAGATGAAAAGGTGGTTTTAGGCGAAGAAGTACAGTACAAAATGTGATTGCGCGTTCTGAATCAATATCCTGTTTTTTTATCAAATCCAAATAATTGTAGCGTATTATTGTTGTTGGCTACCAAAATAGCTGGCAGCTGATTTTGAATTGATATCATGCCCAAATCCTTAGCGTCAAAAGCAAGTATTAAACCACTATTTTTAATTTGAACAGATGTCTCAAAGGTGCCATCTCCATTTCCTTTTAACAGCAATCCTTTTCCGGCATCGTATTGTGGTGTTTCTACTTCTGTTTGATAATAATTCCCAGCAATTACTAAATCAATATTTCCATCATTATTAAAATCTTTTGCGATAATGTCATTTATGGGAGCAAATTGTGCTTCAATGGGTAGCTTATGAAATTCAAATCCTTCGGCACCTTTATTCTCAATATAAGCACTGTAAAAGTAATTGACTGAATAATGTAAGGCCTCTTGAATTTTATCATCTCCATAGATATCTGAAAGACTAGATTCGGCAAAAGATTGATACGTTGGAAATTTTTCAGAAATAAAAGGCATCTGTGCTGTGGAACACTCTTTTCCTCTTACAGGAACTTTGTTTCCTTTGTATTCTTTGCTCAACACAATATCCAGCGATCCGTTGTCATCAAAATCATTACAGTAAACATAAAGTGGTTTCTCTTCTGTAGGATGAAATTTATTATTGTTACCAATATTTCCAGCGATAAAATCCTGATCGCCGTCATTATCAATATCTGCAGCAATAATGCTCGACCACCAACCAGATTTACCACCGAGGCCTACTTGATCAGTTATATCAGTAAACTTTTTGCCATCATTTTTGAAACAAGTAACGGGCATCCATTCTCCCACGACGAATAAATCAATAAGTCCATCCTTGTCAAAATCTGTCCATACTGCATCGGTAACCATACCAAGTTTTCTTAATTGAGGAGCAAGTTGGTCCGTAACATCAGTAAATTTGCCATTATCATTTCGGAGCAAATAAGAATCAACGGGGGAAGGGTATTTGCCAGGCATTGTTCTACCGGCAACAAAAAGATCCATATCGCCATCACCATCGAAATCAAAGTTTTTTACCCTTCCACTACTTATCGGCATTTTTGGAAGTGCCTTAGAATCCTTTTTGAAATTGCCATTGCCATCATTTATATAGAGCCTGTCCTGCAACAATGCCGGAGTTTTGGAAAATTCTCCACCGCCTCCACTAGCTATGTAAAGGTCAAGATCCTTATCGCCATCTGCATCAAACAATAGAGTACCCATATCTTCGTATCCCTTATCATTGCTTGATGGTTGGCTTGGTGATATATAAAAAGTACCCGAAGGACCGTCTTGCAAATAAAGCTGGCCTGCCTGGTCTTTTGCCCCTCCAACAAAGAAATCTTCAAATTGATCTCCATTAACATCTCCAACAGCGATAAATGGTCCAAGCATTGATTGTCGATGAGGCAGAAGAATCTCTTTTGCGAAATCATCAAAATCATTTTCCTTGTGGTAGAAAGGGGTCTTTATTAACCGTGTTGTAAGATCAAAGAAAGGTGTTTTATAGCTTGGAGGTTTGATCGGTTTGGTTGCTATATTTTTTAAAGAAAGAGTATGAGTTTGATTGATTTTTAGGTCAGTTATTATTGACTGAGTGCCATTCAGCCAGTCAATTTTTACACTGTCTATCTTGGTAGTATTGTTTAACCCAAAGTGAATAATATCTTCAACTGAAGACTGATAACCTCTTACAGTAATCAATTCTACATATTGCATTTTATCACCATAGAAGATCGATACTTTAGCATTATATACTGGTTTTCTGCCTCTTTTATCCAAGATTTTAAAACGAATAAAATTATTATTATTGACTTTATCAGTATTATTCCGAAAAACAAAAGCTTCTTTATCAATATTGTTAATAATGAGATCCAGATCACCATCCAAATCCAGGTCTGCATAAGCTGCGCCGTTAGAAAAAGAAGGATCGGTAAAGCCCCATTCTTGAGATTTATCTTCAAACTGGTATGCACCGTTATTTTTGAAAATATAATTCGTCACCGGATTGGATTCTGCTTTTAGCAAATGTTCAAATACTTCTTGTCTTATGTTTTCTTTGCTAGCAGTACTAAAAACATCTGCCAGATCTTTATGCCAGTCATTATTCCTTATATCTCGGCGAAAGCCATTGGTAACCAGATAATCTTTTAATCCATCATTATCAAAATCTGCAAATAATGATGCCCAGCTCCAATCTGTTTTCGCCACACCTGCAGACAGACTAATTTCATTGAAAAATCCAAAACCATTATTTACCTGCAAAGCATTAAACATATACTGTTTCTGAAATTTATATTTTTCAGTGAAAACACGAAAGTCATCTACGTTCATGGAAGCCATAAGAACCTTATTCCTTATATGGTCTTTAGGGGTCATATCGACAACACCCAGATCTACCAGGCCATCATTATTGAAATCAGCAGCATCAACACCCATCGAATAAAAGGAAATATGAGAAGTTCTGTTATTTACATCCTCAATAAAAGAACCATCCTGTTTATTTAGATACATATAATCCGGCACAAAATAGTCGTTGGCTATATAGATATCTATCCATCCATCATGGTTGAGGTCTGAAGTGATCAATCCTAATCCGAAAGTTGGATATAAAACTCCTGCTGACTGGCTGATGTCAGAAAAGGTATTGTTCCCATTGTTTTTGTATAAATTACCGCAATGTTCATATTTTTCTTCCAAAGGCATTTTCTCTACATGACGCAACCACGCCAGATGACCCTTAAAACCTCTCAAAGAATGATTCAATACAAACAAATCAAGATCACCATCCTTGTCATGATCAAAAAAACTTGCCTGCGTTGAATACCCGGTATTGGCAATTCCATATTCAGCCGCCTTATCACTAAAAGTGAGATTACCATTATTAATAAATAATTGGTTAGTACGAAAATGCTTATCCTGATAAGGGCCGGAATTGCACACATAGATATCCAGATAGCCATCATTGTTAATATCTACCATGGTCACTCCGGTTGACCAATGATTGGATTGTATCCCGGATTTTGCTGAAATATCTTCGAATTTAAAATTGCCTTTATTGATGTATAAACGGTTTTTAACATTGTTGCCAGCAAAGAAAATATCAGGTAAGCCATCATTATTAATGTCTCCAACAGCAACTCCTCCACCATTGTAATGATAATTATAATCAACAATATTCGTTGTTGCATCCTCTTCAATAATATTTGAAAAATCAATTCCAGATTCAAGTGGACTTAATAATGAAAAAAGCGGCAAGTTTTCAGTATTTGTAGTAACTGAAGGCTCGGGGTCTTTTGAGCAATCTGTAATAAGAAACGGAAGAATTAAAAGCAACGCAATTCTAGTGCTAAGTCTGTCCATGGGTTAGATATTTGTATTTTTTATAATTTGAATATTCTATAGCATAAAATATTCCAATTTTCAATGTAGGCACCAAAGATAAAGAATTTGATTTTCAGGTTATACCTATTTAATTGTTTTCCCTTTTAAAAACGGGTTAATTATGTAGAAAAAAAGGAGAGCATTTTAGCTTTAATTTAGCCCTTTTCGAAAATAGAGGCTGTGTAAAAAATATTTTTCAATAATTATTTTTATATTAAATTGCTGATAATCAATGCTTTAAAATTTACTATCAAATAGTACTATAAATTATCTTAGTACTATGTATTGCATAGTACTAAAAGTTGACTTATCTTTGGGCTATGAAGTTGGAAAATACAAAGGCACAAATGAGAAAAGGTGTATTAGAATTATGCATCTTGTCTATTATAGCTGAAGGAGAAGCATATCCTTCCGACATCATCAGTAAATTGAGAGAATCAAAGCTGATTGTCGTTGAAGGTACGTTATATCCATTGCTGACGCGCTTGAAAAATGCAGGTCTTCTAACCTATCGCTGGGAAGAATCAACACAAGGCCCTCCTCGCAAATATTATCAAATTACTGAAACTGGAGAAGACTTTCTGCAAGGCTTGATCGAAACCTGGAACCAATTATTAAATGCTGTCAATCAATCTACTAAAAATATTACCTCAAAATGAATAAGATATTCAACATTAACCTTGGAGGCTATCCTTTTACCATTGACAATGATGCGTACAAACATTTGAGTCATTATTTGGAAACCATCCACAATCATTTTCGATCATCTGAAGGATACGAAGAGATTACATCAGATATTGAAAACAGAATGGCCGAACTCTTTCAAGAAGAGATTGGCGAAAAGCCAATTGTCACACTAAAAAATGTAAAAGCAGCTATTGCTATCATGGGTACTCCGGAAGAATTCGGTGCTGAACCTTCGGAAGAAGCTTACGAATCCCACAGCAGCGGAGAAAAGGCGAGCTACAAAACCGGAAAACGATTATTCCGCAATTCTGAGGACGAAGTTGTTGGTGGAGTTTGTTCAGGGATTGCTGCCTATTTCGGGATACAAGATCCAATCTGGATAAGGCTTCTTTGGATTGTTTTAACCCTTTCCGGAGGATTCGGCATACCGATGTATATTATTCTTTGGATTATTGTACCAAAAGCAGAAACCGCAAGTGATCGTCTTCAGATGCGTGGAGAAAGCATCAACGTATCCAATATTGGTAAAATTATAGAAGAAGAAATGGACCACTTTTCTGATAAGATAACAGAATTGGGTGACGATTTTTCTTCAAAAAAAAAAGAAATGGCGGATCTGGAAATGATGGAAGTGCTCCACGAAACGCCATTAAGAAAGGGATTTCACTGTTAGGAAAAGTTGTTTCATTTATTGTAAAAACGTTATCTACAATTTTTACGACTATCCTAAAAATATGGAAACCTATAGTTTTTATAGTAGGATTAGTACTGATTATTGCATTTTCCATAGCTGGGATAGCAGCAATAATCAGTTTTTTTATGACCCTCCCCTTCGCTGAATATTTCATTTCCGGTCCCAGATTTATAGCGTATTTAGGAGCATTAAATGTATTTGTGATAGCAAGTGTTCCAGTTTTAAGTTTGATTTTTTTAATAGCGAGACTGACTTTTAGAAGACGAGTGAGTATGCATTGGAAAGCGGGAATGTGGTCCTTTTTTGTTATTAATTTGATCAGCTTTTTTGCCATTGCTTCAACACAGGCTCGTCATTTTAATCGTGGAACTGAAATTGTAAAAGTTATGGACCTTTCAGCCTTAAATTCAGATACCCTGATTATTGATTTGCAGGAAAATCCATACGATGATGCTATTTTTGCTCTTGGTGATTTGCAATTAGCAGAGGATAACCTGGCTTCACATAATGTTCGTCTCAATGTGGTGAAAAGCGAAGGAGAAAACTTTGAAATAATGCAGGTCAATATTTCAAGAGGGATAAATTCAGAGGTTGCAAATGCAATCGCAGGTGCCATTAATTATAGCCCAACTATCAATGATAATGTTATTTCTTACCCAAGGATATTTATAATAAGTAAAGAAACAAAATGGAGAGGCCAGTCAGTAGTAATTACTTTGAGTGTTCCTGTTGGTAAAACGCTTCGATTTGAAAATGGCGCAGACAATTTGGTCAACGAAATTGATATTGATCGTGATGTAGAACGTCCCTGGCTGGATTCCGACCAATACTGGGTAATGGGTAACAACGGTCTGGTTAACAAAGATTGGTTAACAAAAAACAAGATGAGTGAAGAACGCGACTTTAAAGATTTTGCAAAACTTCAAATAGAGGGGAAAATGGAAGTTCTGATTGAAAAAGGAGACAACTTTAATGTTTCCATTACCGGTAAAGAAAACTATCTAAAAAGGATTGAAGGGGTGCAGTTGGGAGAAACTTTGTCATTGACTACAGATATTGAAAATCCTTCCCCTGCTATTCAGGTACATATTACAATGCCGTCTCTGGAATCGTTGGATATACGGAATACTAACGATGTTGACGTAAGAGGTTTTTCTGAATCAAAAATGCGCCTTAAAAATGACGGAGGGTATGATTTGAAAGCATTTGTAAATGTAGATTCCTTAACCTTGGTTCAGGACGGAAGAGGGGAAATCAATGTTCGCGGAAATGGAAAACATCTGAAAGTGGATGTCAACGGATATGGAAAAATTGATACAGAACGCTTCAATGTAAGTACTGCCGAGATAAGGGCTCAGGAATTTAGTAAAGCCTCCATTACAGCTACAGAAACCATTAAAATTGACCGCGATAAAAGTAGTATGGTTAAAGTAGAAGGAGAAGCTCAGATCATTGAAAACGAAAATAATATTGATTAGTTGATTGATGAAAAGCGGCGGGAGTATCCAATACTTCCGCTGCTTTTTTTGTTTAGCTGAAGCTAATTCGGTGAAACAGCCTTAAAGAAAGCTTTTAATTTTACAAGGTCTAATTTTCCGTCAGTTCTTACACCACTGCACAAATCAATACCATAAGGGTTTACGGCATTAATTGCTGCACTGACATTATCAGGACGCAGCCCTCCGGCTAGAAAAACAGGTACAGGGGATAATTCAACCACAAGTTTACTGATCGTCCAGTTATGCACCCTACCAGTGCCTCCCAATTCTTTTACTTTTAAATTTGGGTTGCCAGAATCCAGTAATAAATAATCCACGCCAGCACTGGCTAAGAGCGCCTGATCTATAGTTTCGTTCCCCAAAACGTGAATCACTTGAACCAGTTTTACTTCAGGTAAGGCGGCTCGAAGTTCGTTGTAGGTTCCGTATTTTAGCTCATCAACCAACTGAATGGTGGTGGTTTTTGTTCGTTCATGATGGCGAATAACATCGTCCACATTAGTTTCGCTGGTGAGCAAAAAAGTTTCCGTTCCCTGAGGTATTTTTGCTGCGATTTCTTCGATTAGTTCATCTGTGATTACTCCGGGACCGCTTGGCATAGGACCGACAAGACCCAGTGCACTTGCTCCGCAATCAATGGCCAGTTGTGCTTCTTCGTAGCTGTTAATACAGCAGATTTTTACTTTTGGAATGATATTATTTAACACACAAAATTTTTGATTGGCCTGTTTAAGATTTCTCGATTTCGACAACCTCCTCTTCCAATTCCTGGCCTACATAAACCAACCGATCCCCTTTTTGGATTTCCAGATGATCATTAACCGCTGTGAGAATAATAATTTTATCATTGGCTTTTTTTATGAACAAAGGAATACTTTTAATTCTAGCGTTAATTTTTTTAATCATTTCATCAAAATGCTCCCTGGAGTCAAGGGATATTTCATGAAATTCGGGGTAATCTCGGACCACTTCTCCCAGATTGATGTAGTCATCTGATTTTGAAAATAAACCTTCTTTAGAAATTTCATTGGTTTCACTTTTTAACTCTTCAGGAGTGATCAAGCGATAAGTTCCATTTTCTCCAAACTCGTCTTTAAATTTATTGACTGCAAATTTATTGACCTCGGGACTACTGGTCATGGAAAGCAAATACCCTACATCGAGCAATTCCATATTATCACCCAATTCGTCGTTATAAATATTTTCCTGAAAAGCTTCCAACCCTTCCGACTTCGCAGTGGCTACGCTGGTTTCATTGTTGTCAATCAAAACGACATGCCGGTTATGATCTTTCAAATATTTTGCAATATGCTTGGAAGCGCGGTTAATTCCAATGATCAAAACGCCTTCTGATGCTTCCTGAATTACGCCGAGCCATTTGGCAACGATCCTGGCCGTTGTCGCATTTAAAAGAACCGTACCTGCAACGATCATAAAAACCAAAGGAGTCACATATTCTGCTCCAGCAATCACTCCTGTTAGCCTAAGCCCAAAGAGAGAGGCGATTCCTGCAGCTACGATTCCACGAGGGCCAACCCAGGAAATAAAAGCTTTTTCATTGAAAGTCAGATCGCTGTTTGTTGTACTTAAAAACACCCCTATAGGTCGTAATACAAATACTACGATCAAAAAAAGGATCAAACAATTCCAATTGAGTAATATGGCAAGATGGCTCATTTCAATATTCGCAGAGAGCAAAATAAATAACATTGAAATAAGCAAAACACTTAAAGATTCTTTGAAATCTAAAATCCCTCTGATTTGAGGTACATTTAAATTTCCTAATACCATTCCCATTATTACAACTGCCAGCAAACCGGATTCGTGCGCCATTTGATCCGAAGCAACGAACACCCCCAGTACCAGTGCCAACGTGAAGACATTGAGTAAATAATGTGGAATTAGTTGCTTTTGTATCAAATAACTTAGTGAATATGCAGAAGTAAAACCAATACTGGTTCCAATAATGACGATTTTCCCAAACTGTTGTACAGCATGGAGTGTGTATCCGCCACCTTCCCCAGAAATAATAAATTGAAATACCAATACGGCTACCAAGGCACCAATCGGGTCTATCAAAATACCTTCCCACTTCAAAATAGTACCTACATTTCTATTTAGCGGAACATTTCGAAGAATAGGAGCAATAACCGTTGGCCCCGTCACGATGATAAGTCCGGAAAAAAGAAAAGATATTGCCCAATTAGCCTCCATGATATAATGCGCTGCAATGCCTCCTCCTATGAAAGTAACTGCCGAACCAATGGAAATCAAGTTGATAATGACATCTCTGATGCCTTTTAACTCTTTTAACTTTAGGGTAAGCCCTCCTTCAAATAAAATGATCCCAATAGAAAGAGAAACAATATTGAATAAAACGTTAGCAGGAAATAAACCGGTATGACCGCCATCACCGTAAATCGGATCAATCCATTTGCTTCCATCAGGAGTGAAATAGGTAGAAATAGGTCCAAAAAATAAGCCTATCAAAATCAAAGGAAGAATTGCGGGAACTCGGATTCGCCAGGCAATCCACTGAGCAAAAATTCCTAAAATGATTATTCCGGCGAGTTCCAGCATAGATTCAATTTGGGTACAAATTTAAAATATTCCGGAGGATGACTCAGATTTTTTTATCTGATTTTAAATCTCCTCCTGATGAATAGTCGATTTTTATAACTCAATAATAAGTAAAAATGTTTTTATTCTTAAAAGGAGTAAATAATTTCAGATTGATGATTTGAAAATAATGATTAAAGTATTTGAAGTAAAACAAATTACTTAGTTGACAAACGAAGCACTGAACAAGCTGCGCTATCGGCAAACTTATCTTTGTCTGTACCAAACAATACATCAAGTCGGCTGCTTTTGATTGGAGGGCCAATGATAAGCAAATCATAAGCGGCAGAAGCTTCAGCAATAATTCGAACCGGCGCTTTTCCCCTAAGAATGAGGACTTTAGATTTTGAGTGCGTATTATGTAAAAGAATTTCTGATTTGCGTTGTAGCTTTTCTACATCGTCCTCTGAAGTTTGATTATCAACTACTCTGATCAAAGTGATTTCAGCATTATAATAACTGGCAATACGGTCGCATGCGATGACAAAAACTTTGTCATTTCGACCGGGAGCCAAAGCAATAAGTATTTTTCGAATATACCGCACTCCATTGTCTTTAAATAGGGCAAAACTAGAATCAATATGAGTGACTAACCATCCTATTGGGTTTCGAATAAATAGGCCTTGTCCAGATTTTCCATCCCATCCGGCGACCAGCCAGTTACAATGGGTTTGCATGCTGATTTTGTGGATAGTTTCTACCAAGTCATGCGTCACTGCGCTTTCAAAATCAACATCCACTTCGCGTTCTTTAGACATAGCTGAAATTCTGCGATTTAAAGATGTTATGACCGGGCTGTCTTCCAATAATGCATCAAGAACAGTAATATCAGGAACCTCTTTCAGATGTACAACTTGGACTTTTCGGCCATGCGCCAGAGCAGCACCCATTTCAACGAGCATTTCAGGAGATCGTTCATTTCCAAAAAGAGGAATGACTGTTCCAGCCTGGTCGACAAGCGCTCCATCAAGATTTGAGTTAGGTTTTGGGATTGGCAATGCATCACCATTTTCATCAGTATTGGTTGAATTTCTTTTTGATCTGCGATATAACAAATAAGAAGCAGGACGATGACCGTATAACTTTAGAACACCACTCCGCTGTGCATTATATCTTCCATAAGTAAGAAAAACGACCGTACCACATAAAATAATCAGCAAGGCTGCAAGCACTGACAACATGCCTAAAACGATCAATAAGACCACACCGGAAAGTATACCAAAAATCTGCATCCAGGGATAAAAAGGTGATCTGTATGCCGGCTGATACCATTGTACCGCGGTTTCGCGCAAAACAATGACACAAGCATTGACTGCTATAAACATCATCACTTTAAAAGCACTGGCAAGCTTTGCAATACCTTCCACATCAAAAAAAGTAATCACAAGTGCCATAACACCGCAGGTAATAACAACGGTCGATACCGGAGTTAAAAACCGGGGATGTATTTTTTTTAAAAAAGGAGGCAACAAATTATCGCGACTCATAGCAAAAGGAAAACGGGAAGCGGCAAGAACACCAGAATTGGCCATTGAAATAAGGGTAATCACCCCTAAAAGGGCAGCTAAAATTCCAGCTACTTTTCCACCTAACATTTCGGCCAGGGTATAGATCGGTTTGATGTTAGTTTCCAGATCAGCCAATGGAATATTTCCAGCTAGTGTGAATGTGATTGAGACATAAACAAAAGTCACCAAAATCAATGATACCATCATTGCAATAGGTAAATTCCTTTCAGGGTTTTTAATTTCCTCAGCGATAGCTGCAACTTTAGTGACCCCCGCATAAGAAACAAAGACAAACGCCGTTGCGGAAACCAGACCTAATTTTCCATTAATAAATGCTGGTTTTAAGTTTAATGGATCAATTTCAGGAATCCCGAATAAAAGTAAAAGCCCCAAACCAATCAGGCTTAGGCTTACGACTAACATTTGAACGTTTCCAACTTTTTTAACCCCTAAAATATTTAGAATTAAGATCAATAATAAAAACGTAAGTGCTATTGGACGCAGTGGAAAATTAGCGAGCACAGCTAGATAAGCTCCAAATCCGACCAGTGCAAAAGAACTTTTAAGCAATAACGAAAGCCATAGGCCTATACCTGAAATGGTTCCAAATAAGGGACCGAAAGCTCTTTCAATATATACATAAGTTCCACCGGAAGTAGGCATTGCTGTAGCTAATTCTGATTTTGATAACGCAGCTGGTAAAACACAAACTCCTGCTAGCAAATAAGCCAGCCAAACAGAAGGCCCTGTTTTGGCTGCTGCTAATCCCGGTAACACAAAAATTCCACTGCCGAGCATTCCTCCAATACCGATTGCGATGACAGACCATAAAGACAGGCTTCTTTCGAGTTTTTTCATAGATTGCTAGATAACAAAAGTCTATGACAAGCTATAAGAAAACTAAAGTTGTTTTGTCTTTGAATTTTCAGGCAGTCTACTTTATAATATTTATCTTAATTAGCGTCTTCAAATCCTCAATAAATTTGGTGATGTTGGAATAATCACGAATTTGGGCAAGCCTGAAGTTATCATCAAAGATGAGAATCGCTTCTCCATTGCTTTCAATATGATGGATTTCACTATTTTCTAGAAAGGCTTTCAATTTGGCAGCGATAAAATCATCCATTTCTTTGTCTTCTTCCACTTTGACCAAAAAATTACTTGAAAAGTCGTGGTAAATCTTGTAATCGATATCCTTGTGGTCTGCCAAATTGAGCACTTTATCAAGAAACCCTTTTTCTTCGATCGTAAACTTTGGAATCTTGAATGGCAATTTAATCAACCCAAGAGTAGTGTTGTATTTTTCAGAGGCTAAAAAAGCACCTTCTTCAAAAGTTACGTCAGAAATTTCCCAGTAGATATCTTCGTCATTTCCGGAAATTCGATTGGTTTGAGATTCAAAAGGACGGGTTTTGAAAAAATAAAAAGATTGAAAATAATCAAGTCCACCCGTGGGATCACTTTCAAAGGTCCAATTGTGTTCTTCCGCCATTGCCTTTAGCCAAATCTCTCGATTTGTTACTTTATGTGGGGTAGATGTCAATATTTTTAAAGCCAGTTTGTGATTGACTGTAGAAACGTGTTTGTCTAATCCTTTTATGTTTACTTTTCCACCTTTGTTGTTATGAGATCTTTCAAAATCCTGCAAATTTTCTAAAATTGTAAAATCAACTAGTCTGGCTTCCGAAAGATCAATATTGACTTTTGCCCCTGCAGGGATTTGGTTGATTAGATTGTCAATTTTTATAGTAGCTAAAAAGTTAGCAATTCCTTTAATTTTTAAATCATAAACACCATTTTTTTTGAAAATAAGATTGGAACCTGAATTAAAAATCATCTTGAAAAAGGTAATTACGGGCACTCTCGCCAAAAGCATATGAGTCGCTAATGCCAGAAATAAACCGCCGAAAACTCCGATGAGCAAATTTGTAAACAAGGTAAGCATTAGGGTGCCTACGAAAAAGATCAATTGCTCGATCCCTTGTCCATAAACATGTTTGAACACCTTTGGCGAAGCCAGCTTAAAACCTGTGAAAACCAATAATATGGCTAAAGCGCATACAGGAATCTGCTGGATTATCGGTGCCAATACTAAAACAAAGGCAAGGAGTAAAATTCCGTGGTAAAGATTGGACCATTTTGTTTTTGCATGATTATGTACATTGACCGTACTTCGGACAATTACCGTGATAATCGGAAGCCCTCCTAATAAGCCAGAGACAACGGTACTCATCCCAACCCCCATAAGATCTTTGTTCAAATCCGTCTTACGTTTGTAAGGGTCAAGTTTATCGACTGCTTTACTAGCTGCAAGAGAAACAATACTTGCAACCATCGTAATCGAAACCACTGAAGTCCAAAAGGCCATAGTATCTATCTTCGAAAAATCAGGATAGGCAATCACATCCATAAAACTATCCGGAATAGCGATCAGCAAACTTGGACCCACATCATATTCATCACCAAAAAAACTCAAACTATGAGGTTCGAAAAAATTAAAAGCATAAACAAATGGAATCGAAATGACCAAAACCCACATCGGTGCAGGCAAAAAATGGAAAAACTTATAACTAATTCGTGAATGAAAAATCAAAAGCAAAAGACCGAGTAATGAAATAATACCAACATAAGGATTGATATTGGGGATTTGATAAACCGCATCAATCAAAGTGCCAATGATCGTAGTCGCTTCTGTTTTTGTACCCATGGCAATATGGATCTGCTTGGCAAAAATAATTACCCCAATTGCCGCTAAAATTCCGTGTATTACAGATGAATGAAAGATATCCGCAAATCTTCCTAATTTTAGCAATCCCAACAAAATTTGAATGATTCCAGCAATCACTATCGCAGCAAAAACATAGTTTAAAGCATTGCCGGTACCATCGTCCAAAGCAGCTATCGAGGCAAGAATCACAGCTATCAAACCCGCTGCAGGGCCGTTGATAGCCAAATGGCTACCTCTAAAAAAAGTAGTTACTATTCCACCGATGACTGCTGAAAATATGCCTGACATTGGCGGAACACCAGAAGCCAATGCAATTCCCAATGCTAAAGGCATTGCCACTAATGAAACACTAATAGCTGCTATTAGATCACTTTGCCAATTTTCGACAAGACCTTGTAACCCTTTCTTGGGTACAATTTCCATATTTACAATTTATTTATTAAGGTGCCTAAAATATCTTGAACTTAAAACTAATTGGTCTTAAAAATACTAAAATATTGAGTTTAGCAAAGAGTTTTAAACTATTCCTTTTTTTCTCGTCTCTCCTCCCTTCATTCTTTATATTTCCTTACCTTTGCACCTCGAAAATTGAAAGAGTTTTTATGAGTATACAAAAAGAAATTAATAAGCGTAGAACTTTTGGAATCGTCAGTCATCCTGATGCCGGAAAAACAACGCTGACCGAAAAATTATTGTTATTCGGTGGAGCGATTCAGGTTGCCGGCGCTGTAAAATCTAATAAAATCAAAAAATCCGCTACGTCAGATTTTATGGATATTGAGCGGCAGCGTGGGATTTCCGTAGCTACTTCTGTGATGGCTTTCAATTACAGAGGCCGCAAGATCAATATTCTGGACACACCGGGACACAAGGATTTTGCAGAAGATACCTATCGCACGCTTACTGCAGTTGACAGTGTAATTGTAGTAATTGATGTGGCTAAAGGAGTAGAGGAACAAACAGAAAAGCTGGTTGAGGTATGCCGGATGCGCAATACACCGATTATCGTTTTTATAAACAAACTGGATCGTGAAGGACTGGATGGCTTTGATTTGTTGGATGAAGTTGAACAAAAGCTGCACTTAAAAGTAACCCCATTGAGTTGGCCGATAGGAATGGGTCAGCGTTTTCAGGGGGTTTATAATTTATATGAAAAAAAATTGAACCTTTTCAGTGCGCATGGAAAGCAAACTGATGAAGATACTATCGAATTTTCTGATCTCAGCAATCCTGAATTGGAAAATTATATCGGAGACTCGGCTGCTGCCGAATTGCGTCAGGAAACACATTTGATTGAAGAGGTATATCCTGATTTTGATAAAAAAGAATATTTGGAGGGCCATCTCAGTCCGGTTTTTTTTGGAAGTGCCATCAATAATTTTGGTGTAAAAGAATTACTGGATTGCTTTATTGAAATTGCTCCAACGCCGCTTCCATGTGTCACCGAAGAGCGCATAGTTGATCCATTGGAAGACCAGTTTTCTGGGTTTGTTTTCAAAATCCATGCAAATATGGATCCCAAACATCGTGATCGAATTGCCTTTATGCGGATTTGTAGCGGTAAGTTTGAACGGAATACCAATTATTTGCATGTTCGTCAAAACCGGAAAATGAAGTTCGCCAATCCCACAGCATTTATGGCAGCCAAAAAGTCCGTGGTCGATGAAGCATTTCCGGGAGATATTATCGGGCTTTACGATTCCGGGAATTTTAAAATAGGAGATTCTGTAACCCAAGGGGAAATTTTGCATTTTAAAGGAATTCCAAGTTTTTCGCCAGAGCAGTTTCGATTTGTTGACAATGCTGATCCGATGAAAGCAAAGCAACTGGCGAAAGGTATTGAGCAGTTAATGGATGAAGGAGTGGCGCAGTTGTTTACCAAAGAGGTAGGTGGCCGAAAAATAATCGGGACCGTGGGCGCACTCCAATTTGATGTGATTCAATACCGATTGCAACATGAATACGGAGCTTCCTGCCAATACGAACCACTTAATCTTTTTAAAGCTTGTTGGGTGAGTTGCGATGATCCTGTAAAGTTCAAAGAATTTAAAAGTCGCCGAAAGCGCGATATGGCAGTTGATAAATCTGGTAATCCTGTTTTTCTGGCAGAATCAGCCTGGACTTTGAAAATGGCTCAGGAGAATTTTCCGGAAGTGGAATTTCGATTTAAAAGTGAAAAATAATGAAATAGTAGCGAGTAATCAGTAGCGAGAGAGTCAGATAACTCAAACCTTAACTCATTAGCTTACTAACCTTCTGACAACTCGCATCTGACAACTAAATGATGAAAACCCACGGAACTTTAACAAATCTATTTTCGTAACAACACACAAAACATTTATACCTTAAAAAAATATAACATGTCTCAAGACGATAATTTTAAAAAGCTGGTTGCCCATTGTAAAGAATATGGTTTTGTTTTTCAATCGAGTGAAGTGTACGACGGGTTGAGTGCTGTTTACGACTATGGTCCTTACGGAGTGGAACTGAAAAATAACATCAAAAATTATTGGTGGCAATCCATGGTGCAAATACATGAAAACATCGTTGGTATCGATGCTGCGATTTTTATGCACCCCAAGACCTGGAAAGCTTCCGGCCATGTCGATGCTTTTAATGATCCTTTGATCGACAACAAAGATTCAAAAAAGCGGTATCGAGCGGATGTTTTGATTGAAGATTTTCTGGACAAAATTGAAACTAAGATCAACAAGGAAGTTGAAAAAGCCCGAAAACGTTTTGGTGATGCTTTTGATGAAGGGCAATTCAAATCGACCAATCCGCGCGTTGTTGCAAACGTCGAAAAGATGGACACCATCGCACAGCGTCTCGCAAATTCATTGCGCGAGGGTGATTTGGCGGATGTCAAATTGCTGATTGAAGAACTGGAAATTGCATGTCCGGTTAGTGGCTCCAGAAACTGGACAGATGTTCGTCAATTCAACTTGATGTTTTCTACTCAGTTGGGAAATGTTTCCGGCGAAGAAGATAAATTGTATCTCCGTCCGGAGACGGCGCAAGGTATTTTCGTAAACTTTTTAAATGTTCAAAAATCCTCTCGCCAAAAAATTCCTTTTGGTATAGCACAGATCGGTAAAGCATTTCGAAATGAAATAGTAGCACGGCAGTTTATTTTCCGCATGCGTGAATTTGAGCAGATGGAAATGCAGTTTTTTGTCCGCCCCGGCGAAGAAATGAAATGGTATGACTACTGGAAGAAAGCTCGCATGAAATGGCACCGGGCCATCAATCACCCCGTTGAAAAATTGCGTTTCCACGATCATGATAATTTGGCTCATTATGCCAATGCAGCGGTTGATATTCAATTTGAATTTCCTTTTGGATTTAAAGAATTGGAAGGTATTCACAGCCGGACTGATTTTGACTTAAAACAGCATCAGGAACTTTCGGGAAGAAAAATTCAGTACTTCGATCCGGAGTTGAATGAAAATTATGTACCTTTTGTAGTGGAAACTTCGATAGGTGTTGACCGTATGTTTCTCTCCGTGATGAGTCATGCTTTGCAGGAAGAAGTGGTCCCCGATGCAGATGGTAAAGATTCTTCAAGAGTCGTTTTGAAAATTCATCCAGCGCTGGCACCGATTAAGTGTGCGGTGTTACCTTTGTTGAAAAATAAAGAAGAATTGACAACTAAAGCGAGAGCCGTTTTCGATAAACTGAAGTTTTCTTTCAATTGCCAATATGACGAAAAAGACGCGATCGGTCGTCGTTACCGACGACAAGATGCTATCGGTACGCCCTATTGCATTACCATTGATTTTGATACTTTGGAAGATGATACCGTGACGATTCGCGAACGCGATACTTTGGAACAAAAACGGATTTCAATCAACGACATAGAAAAAATCGTGAGTGAAGGAGTAGATATGAAAGCCTTGTTTTTAGAAAGAGAAGATCAGTTGGCTTAGTAAGAAACTGCTAACAAAAATTGATATAAAAGAATCTCGTTTCTCAAATTCATGAAACGGGATTTTTTGTTTTTAATACCCTCGGTCATTCCACTCTGGCCGATCTTCAAATTGAGGTAAATTAATATTTATTGTAGTTAAACCGGTCGTATCGGTGAGGGTGTGCAAGAAGGAGATGATGTCTTTTTTTTCTTTTTCCGTTAAGTTTAGTGGCTCATCAGAGAGGGTTTGGTTTTCAATTTCCAGGCCCAGACCCGCGCCACCTCCACGATTATAAAATTCCAAAACATCCTCCAGTGTTTCAAAAAGACCATTATGCATGTAAGGTGCTGTAAGTGCAACGTTTCTTAGAGAAACTGTTTTAAACGAGTTTTCGAAATGTGGAAATTCTTCTCTTTTTAAACCATTCTTCATCCTTCCGGGATCTTGATCTATTTGGGGTTGGATTGTATCAAAGCCTAAGGTAATACCCAAAACTTCAGATTCTGTTTCTAAATAAAAAGGAGGTACAGTCCCATTAAAAATTGGAGCAAAGTGGCAGGTACCGCAGGCAGCTTTTCCCATAAAAAGATTAAATCCATTTATTGCTTCTTCAGGATAATTATTAATTTCATTTCTGGCGTATTGATCAAATTCACTATCAAAAGATTTTAATGAATTAACGTATGCGGCAATCGCATTACTAATCGACCTTTGGTAGATTGGCTTTCTTGCAATTTCACTATAGTTTTCTTCAAACAATTGTACATAGGTTGCGCTGTGGCTGAGCTTTTCCGCAATTTCACTAAATTGAGTGTTAAACTCCAGGGGATTGTTGACTACGTGTGTGACCTGCCGTTCCAAATTGTAATCCCGCATATCCCAAAAATAACGAGAGGAGTAGCCTGCATCGATAAGGGTGGGTGCATTTCGCTGCGTAAATTTTCCGAAAAAATTAGTCTTGCTTTTTGGCAAGCCATCCGAAAAAGCCTTTTTTGGATCATGGCAAGTTGCACAAGACATTTTCATATCTTTTGATAAAATGGGATCATAAAAAAGCATTTTTCCAAGCCTAATCGTCGAAGGATTATTTAAAGGCAAGAAGGAAGACTCAGAGTAGACATCAGTACTAAGAAAATTTTCATCGAATAAATTCTTCGATTGATAATTCTGCGCATGAAATTTATATTGACTTGTTTTTATTCCATTTAATTTTTGAAAAGCTAATAAGTGTTCATAAAGAGGGTTGATGATTTCTTTCAAAAAGGCCATGCGATCGAAGGTTTCAAAATGGTTGTTTGCCTTCAGAAATAGCAGTGATTCACAATACAAATCCATTACTTTCTGAAATTCATCTTTAGCCTCTATGTTTACATTTTCGCCAAAAAATAAAAAGGTTTTTTCCATGCTTTCCATACTGACCATTGCTTCCTGAAGTGCATTGCCACAGCCGGGTGTATCAAAACCAGTGACACCAAGTGTGAAAACTCTAATTACTCCAGACCGTAACGCTTCTATAATCCTTTGATCCGAAATATTTTCATGAATATGACTTTCAGCGATTAAATCAATTGATTTCTTAAGCTCTTTGGCGAGTTCCCTAATAGAAGTAATTTGATCTGCCGCGTCATTGCTAAATAGAAGTTCATCTATTGTTTGCAAGCCATTGGGTTCAACGATATCATTGCTTTCTTCGCTATTTTTAGGAAGTGGAGCTCCGTTTATGTAAAGATAATTGTAAGTAGTCTGGAGATAGTCAAACAAAAATTCAATCCTTTTGTAAGCGTGCCTTGTTTCTATGAATTGTGCTCGGAGTATAGGAAGGTTAACTTCAGTTTTTTCTTCGGTAGCTATTCTGGCTAATTCGTTAATTTCTTTTTGAAAAAGGAGAAAATCTTTGAAATAAGACTGTGAGATATTTTCATTTAAATCCTGATTTTCTTTGGTGGAAGAAAAATCTAAAGCTGAAGGAGTTAAAAACCCAAAAAATAATATTATAAAAGTGAAAATGTTCATTAATCAAATAAAATTGAATATTCCTGAACAATATAAATTGTTTTGAAATTATTACTCTGCAAAAGCCTACTAAATTTTAATATTAAATCTGGTCTGCTAATATTAAAACACCAATTATGATTTCCAGTAGGCATAAAAAAACACGTCTGGCGAATCTGTCAAACGTGTTTTTTTGTTTAGGAAAAATCAATTTTTTTTTACTTTTTTGCCATCTCAATTTTGTTGAGTAACAGTGCTGCTTTCAGTAAGAAGTCGTCTTTATGGTTTCTGAATTCATTGTGAACCATCAATAATCTGGCTGCATCGAAAGCGGCTGATTTTGGTACAATTTGCCTTGCTGCTATCGGGTGCAACCGATATTCCAGATTGTTGGAAGTCAGATAAGAACCATTGCTTCTAAAGTTGATGACTTTAGCCAGTTTATTTAGTGAAAAGAGATAATTGGTCTCTTTAGTAATATCTTTTTGGAGGTCATGGATGTGATACCTGAAAAAATTAACACCAGACTTTTCACAAAGAAATATATCACGTCTGCCATCAAAAGTAATAATATCATTAAAGATATATTTCCGCATATTTTTCATGAAAAAGCGGCTGACATGTTGTTTGGTTGGACGAATCTTAAAAAATTCTCTATCCAGTTCCTGTTCTCCAAGTTTGAACTCTTCATCCCAGGGTCTGGAGCGGCCAGTGCGTAAATTTTGGACTTCGCGTACTCTTTCAATAGTGTTCCCAAGTTCGTTAGCTTTTGAAAAAACATTTACGATATCTATATCTGCTGTATTTTGAAATGTTTCAAGGAAAATTCTGTTTGAATCTGTTTCGAAGACCAGAAGGGATACTTCGCTAATCGCATAAAAATTGGGGTAACCACCGTTGATGTTTCCGTATTTTAGTTCTAAAAAGGCAATGTTTCTGTTCACAATACTAAATTAAATGATATAAATAAATTAAAATAAGTGGTATTATATTAGTCTATGATTTTCAACTTACGACAAAGGTAATGAATCTACAAATAAAAATCTGCCGCTCTCATAAATCTTCTCGTCATCCGCATAAATTTCTCCGCCATTTTTCATATTTGCAATCATATCCCAGTGTATGGAAGACTGGTTTTTTCCTCCAGCCTGTAAATAGGATTGACCGATCGCCATATGAACGGTACCTCCGATCTTTTCATCAAAAAGAATATTTTTTGTAAAACGGTTGATATTATAATTAGTTCCGATAGCTGCTTCCCCAAATCGGCGTGTTCCGTCGATACTGAAAATATGATCTAAAAATTCTTTACCGCGTTTGGCTTCCCATTTTTCAACATAACCTTCTTTTACCCAAAGTGTAACATTTTCTACTTCATGCCCCATATAAACTGCGGGATAAGAAAAATTTATGACGCCATTGACCGAGTTTTCGACAGGTGAAGTATAAACTTCACCGGAAGGCATATTGGTTTGGCCGTCCGAGTTGATCCAGGTTCTTCCTTTTGTTTCAAAACGAATATCAATTCCTTCACCGTAGTACCTGATTTTTTCACGGGAGTTGAGTAGGTCAACAATTTGTTGTTGGGAATGACGAACATCAATCCAACGCTGAACAGGGTCGTCATCAAAGAGATTACAAGCCCCATAGACAAATTTTTCGTAAGACTCCAGAGACATTTCGGCGTTTTGAGCGGCAGCAATGGTTGGAAACTGGCAAAGGTTTCTTTTCAGTTCTCGTGTTGCTGTCCTTTGAAAATAGGTCTGATTTATAGGAGCAGTAGCTTTTTTATGAGCTGTCACTTTTTTCTGATCGACATTTTGATCTTCGTAAAGGTTGTAGGGCGCCCGGATGTGGAGATAAGCTTCAAATTCCTCTATTGCTTTTTTGTAGACAGGAGACACAAATTGGAGTTGATCCCCTTGCGCTTCTTCGAAAAAGATATTTCCTTTTTCCATGAAGTCAAAATCTACAACGACGTTTCCGCCAGACTTAATTGCTTCGCGGTATACTTCCCTTACGAGCGGCTCTGCAAGTGTTGTGGTTTTTACATAAAGGCGTTCACCGGCTTTGATTTCGAGGCAATAGTTGACGAGTAGTTTTGCGTATTTGTTTAAAATGGAGTTCATGTTGTCCGGTCCTTAGGTATCAGTTTTTGAATTTTTTGCTTTTAATTGGGTTGTTTTTTTAAAAATATTGCGCACTCGAAAATCATCACCAATGTTTAACTTGGTAAGGATAGCGAATTTCATATAAATCTTTTACCAAAGTAGTTAATTTTTCTCTTAAAATATCAATGTTTTCCTTGGCAAGCGCCGAAATAAAGACATTATCGTGCTCAAATTCGTTTTTCAGTTTCTCCTGAAGTTCCTTTTCAATTTCAGCTTTTGTATCGTCATCAACATAATTATCGAAGTATCGTTTACGATATAAATCTATTTTATTGAAAACCATAAGACATTTTTTCTCAGAAACGCCCAATTCTTTTAATGTAGCGTTTACGGTCTTAATCTGATCTTCAAACTGTGGATGTGCTATATCAACAACATGTAACAACAAATCGCTCTCCCGAACTTCGTCGAGGGTGGATTTAAAACTTTCAACCAAGTGATGGGGTAGTTTTCTAATAAAACCAACCGTATCTGACAGCAAAAAAGGCATCGCTCCGAACACAATTTTACGGACGGTAGTATCTAAAGTTGCAAAAAGTTTGTTTTCCGCAAATACTTCAGATTTACTTAAAAGGTTCATCAATGTTGACTTTCCGACATTGGTGTATCCAACCAAAGCAACACGGATCAATTGTTCCCGGTTTTTACGGCGAGTGAGATTTTGTTGATCGATTTTCTCTAATTTCTTTTTTAAAAGACTGATTTTTTCCCGAATAATACGACGGTCAGTTTCAATTTCTTTTTCCCCGGGTCCACGCATTCCAATACCACCACGCTGACGCTCGAGGTGAGTCCACAATCCCCTAAGTCTTGGCAACAGGTATTGCATTTGAGCCAACTCAACTTGTGCTTTGGCCTGCGCTGTCTGAGCACGGCTGGCAAAAATATCCAGGATAAGGCTACTCCGATCAATTATTTTGACCTTCAAAATCTCTTCAATAATGCTGACTTGTTTGCCAGTAAGATCATCATCGAAGATGGCTAGATTGATATCTTCATTCTTTTGGATATAATCCCGAATTTCTTCTAATTTTCCAGATCCTACGAAAGTACGCCGGTCAGGATGTTGTAGTTTTTGAACAAAGCGTTTTACGGATTTAGCACCAGCAGTGTGTGCAAGAAATTCAAGTTCGTCAAGGTATTCTGCAACTTGCTCTTCTGATTGATCCTGGTGAATCAAGCCAATAATTACAGCTTGTTCGGTTGATTTTTTAAGTCCCTTTTTTCCCTGTTCTCCTATATTCCAATCGCTCATTTAGATTTGTTTTATGTTGTTAAAGGTAGGTTAGGAAGGCAAGAGAGTAAGTGGGCATGTGATCATTTTCTAACCTTTTAACCACCTAACTTTCTAACCTTCATCTTCCTCTATCTCTTAGCAATCCAGCTTAACGGATTTAGCCGTTCTTTTTCTCGCCAAACTTCAAAATGTACTTCAGAAACATTACTTTTAGTATTTACGCTTGATTGGCCAATTGGTTGTTTAATTTTTACCTTATCGTTCTTTTTTACATAAACCTCTTTCAGGTTTGAATATACAGTATAATAATTACCATGTTGAATGATGATCATGTGTTCATAACCCGGAATAAACTGCTTGCCGACGACAACACCTTCAAAAACTGCCCTAACCTGTGCGTTTTTATCTGTGCGGATGTCGATGCCATTGTTTGTAATTTCAATTTTACGTATAGTCGGATGGGGTTGTTTTCCAAAATATCCTGTTACGATTCCACTAGTAACGGGCCACGGAAGTCTTCCTTTGTTTTGATAGAAACTCTTAGTCAGGATATTTAGTTCCGGAGTTTTTGTAGGTTTTTTATTTTGATTCTTTTTGAGCGCTTCGGCTGTTCTTGCTCGTTTACGTTCAGCGATTACTTCCTTTTGAATCACATTTTCAATGGCGTCGTTGAGTTTTTGATGGGCTATCCGTTTTTCTTTGAGTTGTTTTCGCAATCTTTCTTCATCAGCGCGAAGTGTACTAAGCATCTTATATTTATCCAACAATTCTTGATTCAAAAGCTTGGTTTGATCTTCCTGATCTGTAATTAATTGTTCTTTTTCGGCTATTTTTTCTTCTAGCTGAACTAGTTTTTTAGTAAGGGTGTTGCTGGTTTCTATAATGAGCTTAGCTTGTTTTTTACGATACTGATCGTATTGCTTGAGATATTGCCATCGCTTGAAAGCTTGGTTAAAACTCTCAGAGGAAAAAATAAAAAGCAATGTACTTTGATTGACTTTTTGCCTATATGCGTTACGTACCATTATGCCATATTCTTCTTGTAATCGTTTGATGTCATTTCCAAGCGCTTCAGTGACCTCTTTGGTTCTATCGATGTTCGTTATCGCAAAAGCCAGTTCTTCTTGTAGCGTGTGAATTAGTTCTTCTCTTTTTTGAATTTGGCGTTGCAAAGTAACATACCGATCAAATGTTGCGGCTTTACTATTAGTGGTTTCGCTAAGTAATTTTGAAGTGGTGCTGATTTCAGTAAGTAGCCGCTTGCGTTTATTTTCCAGATTTTTACGACCCTGAGCATGAGATGCCGGAAGCACCAATATGCAAAGAAAAAGAAAAGTAAAAATGAATTTAATCAACCTTTGTATAATGTGAAGGGATTTCAAATCGAATTGTCTTAGGGCTATTAAGTTCTAATTTTGAAAATTTGACATTTATAGAGACCTTACCAATACTATCGCTATAAAGATCGAAGTTACGAAAATACGAAAAATTTGGATATTCTTCGATTCCTTCTGCTCGATCTAAAGAGATCGTCAGGGTTTGTTCACTGCGGCTTTCTTTAAAATTCATTTTCGTTAATAGAAAGGAAATTCCGTCAATTAGATATTGGCTGCTAAAATCCTCATTTTCGTTATTGAGTTGATATTCAGTGGTATTAACTGAAGTCTTCATGCTGGAGCCGTCAAAAAAAACGGGATTGCCAAAAATGACTTCCTGAAGTACGTTAAAGTCAGAGGGACCGGTTTCGCGAGAAGGCAGATTGTATTCTTTTTCAAGGAAACTAATATCTTTAATAAAGTATTCTTTATTCAATCGGTCAACAGCATAGATGCTATCAGGCGTAATTTTTATACGAGCTGCTTCAACGTTTAATTTCTTTACATTCATCCAGATGATACTGTCCTTTTGCATGCGGATATTTGCCGTTAATTTTCGGGTTTGATAGTCATCAGAATAGGTAATGCGTAGTTTTGCACTCAACCAATCTGCTTCAAAACGCTGATCCGCCAGTTTTTTTAAAACGAATTTTGAAGACTTGTTTTTTAAACTTACAGAACGGGCTTTTCTTGCAGTTTTGCAAGACGAAAGTGAAATGGCGAGTACACCCAGGAGCAATAAAATAAATTTGGAAATTGGTCTCAATTTAGTTTTTATAGCTTATAACGATTAGAAGAGTGAGATTGGTTTACCAAAACAGCTGATTTATTTTAAAGAACTGAATAGAATTGTTTAAGTAAATCTCACTGCTTATTCATAGAGCTGACGATCTGTTATTTTCTTTTCCAGAATTTTAGAAGTTGAACCTAGGTCAAGCGCTTTTTGCCAATTGATAATGGCATTTTCAATATCATTCATTTGGAACAGTACATCACCATAATGCTCCAGGATATCCGGCATCTCCTCTCCTCCGGTAGCTATTGCCTTTCCTATCCATTCTTTTGCAGCACTGTATTCTTTCATTTTGTATAATATCCACCCATAAGTATCCTGATAATAAGGATAGTTTGGATTTAGCTCATTAGCCTTTGCGCACATTTCCTTGGCTTTTGCCAGTTTATCGCTACGCAAAGCAAGGTAGTAGCTGTATCTGTTTAAAATAGAATGGTTTTGTGGGTTTATTTTCAATGCTTCTTCAAATGCAGTATAAGATTTATTAAATTCCTCCAACTGATAATATTCAATCGCCATATGGTTGTAAATATCAAGACGGAGTGTTGGGTTTTTTCGGGACATGAGGAGTGCTTGCTGCAGACTGCTAATAGCGTCGCGGTGCTTTTTTAATTGGCCATTGGCTACACCATTGAAATAATAGGCTTTTGCGTGATTAGGGAAAAGGTCAATCGCCTCTTCGGAAGTTTGAAGTAAAGCTTCGTAATTGTTGCGTTCTAAATAAATGTACATCACCTGCTCCCAAATAGTGAAAACAGATTTGTTGAGATCAAGTGCCTTTTGATATTTTTCAAGAGCAGCTTGATTATCTCCAGAATAATAAAGGATGTCTCCGTAAGCGGAGTAAGATTTGGCTTCTGCGGGATGAACCTCAACCATTATCTCAGCGAGCTCAGCTACAGTTTTTGCAAGTAACTCATCGCCAGAATCTGCTATTTTATGAATATAAGGGATAAGTTCCTTGATTTTTAAATCAATGTTGACATCGGGTTTTTCAAATACAGGTTTTAAAGTATTCAAATAACTGATGTCATTACCGCCTTCTTTAAGTTTCTCAGCGAGTGCGATACTTGCATAAGCATCTTCAGGATCAATTTCCAGAATTTTTTTATAGATTTCTTCCGCTTTTTCTTGATCACCTATTTGCTGGTAAAAGCTAGCGAGCATGTGTTTATAGTCAGTATTGGAAGGAGCTGATTTAACCAGGGTTTCTAATTCTTCTGCAGCTTTCTTCTGATCGCCCAAACCAAGATATAATCGATACTTTTTGCTCGATAGTTCTTCATTGACTCCAAATTTACTTTCCAGTTTGTCATAAACTTTGATCGCTTTTGGAGCATCTCCGGCTTTTACCAAATAAAAAGCCCATTTTTCATAGTAATAGGTATTTTCATCATCCTGAGCCACAAGGTCTTCATAAACTTTTGCAGCCTCTTTAGGTTTTTCCATCTTATCATGAATATCTGCCAAAAACATTTCATACCATACATTTTCAGAATCTAGCGACAAGGCTTCCTTGATGGAATGTAAAGCGTTGTCATTTTTTTCCTGAACAGCATAGATCCTGGCTAATTCGTATAAGGCAGCATCGTTTTTATTATCTCTTTTTATAACTTCTTTGAATAAATAAACGGCATTTTCATAGTTGCCAAGAATTTTTTCTTTGCTAGCGTCAATAAATATTTTTTGGGTATTAACTTCCTCTTCTGATATTTGTTCCTGGCCATATACAGAAGTCATAGCCACAAAAATCAGTAAGTTGATTAGAAGAAAATAATATTTATTGTGTAAAAAACTCATACAATGTATTTTGAATAATCGCCGATGCTAAGTTCCGACTTTTTACCATGGTATTCAACGAAATTACCGATCATCGAATCTTCAAAATTAGCATCTTTTACTTGTGAATCGCTCTGGATAATACTGTTTATGATAACGGAGTTTTCAACTTTTGAATTGTTTCCAACAGAAACATAAGGCCCTATTACAGTGTTGCGCAATTTCACGTTGTCTCCTATGAAACAGGGTGGAATAACTACCGAATTTTCAATGGAGGCAGTATCTGCTACTAATTTTTCTTTGGATTTCAATTCAAGCATCCGCTTATTCGTAAATACAACAGCATCTTTGTTACCACAATCAAGCCATTCTTCAATATACCCGGGCTTAATAATCAAGCTTTTTGACTTCATGCTTTCCAATGCGCTGGTCAATTGATATTCTCCTTTATCTTTGATGTCATGGTCTATCAGGTACTGTAGTTCTTCGCGAAGGTTATCTCCATCTTTCATATAATAAATACCGACAATAGCCAAATCGGAAACAAAAACCGGTGACTTTTCAACAAAATCTGTTATCACATTGTTTTCATCCACTTTTACAACACCAAAGGAAGAAGGATCTTCTACCTTTTGTACCCAAACCATTCCGTCAGCTTCTTTGTCAATTGAAAAATTAGCTTTAAAAAGAGTATCAGAAAAGGCAATAAAGCAGGGACCAGTCAGACTTTCTTTTGCGCATAAAATGGCGTGAGCTGTACCTAGTGGTTGATCCTGATAATAAATAGACCCCTTTGCCCCCAATGAATCTGCAATTGCCAGGAGCTGCTTTTCGGCTTGTTCTCCAAAGTCACCAATGATAAAAGCAACTTCATCAATTTCACTGTTACAACTTGCTGCCAGATCCTCTACAAGTCGTTGAACCATTGGTTTTCCAGCAATTGGGAGTAGAGGTTTTGGTACAGTCAGCGTATGTGGACGAAGGCGCGAACCTCGACCAGCCATAGGAATAATGATTTTCATTTTATTTTTTTTGATTGTTAATACGGGTTTTTCCAAGCGCAAATATAAATATTTTGCTTGAAGGAGGAGTGATTTATTATTCGATTACCGATACTTTGACCATATTGGTTCGGTGCCTTCGATGAAGCGGCATGCTTCCGGTATTTACTACAACATCACCCGTAAAAACCTGTCTTTCGTGGACAAGGATTTGCGTAACATCATGAATGGTTTCGTCTGTAGTCGTAAATTTGTCGTAATAATAGCAACGAACACCCCAAACCAGATTAAGTGTGGCCAGCATATGTATTTGATCTGAGAATATATAAATATCACAATTTGGGCGATAACTGGAAACTTTAAATGCAGTATACCCGGAACTGGACATTCCCAAAATAGCTTTGGCTCCAATTTCTTCTGCAGTTTTGGCAGCATTAAAACATACGGCATCAGAAAGAAAGGTGCGAGATTTTCTGTTAGGTGTTGGGCGTTGATAGCTTATAATCTTACTTGCTTCAGCCTCATCAATAATCCTGTTCATAGCTTCAACTACTTTAACAGGATGGCTACCGACAGCGGTCTCACCACTAAGCATTACAGCATCAGTTCCATCAAGTACAGCATTGGCAACGTCAGTAATTTCTGCTCGGGTAGGAATTGGTTGCTTGATCATGCTGTCCATCATGTGCGTAGCAACAATTACAGGCCTGGCCCATTGTATGCATTTACTGATTATTTTTTTTTGTAAAATCGGTAGCTTCTCGATCGGCAATTCAATACCAAGATCTCCCCGAGCTATCATAATTCCATTTGATGCTTTGATAATCTTGTCTATATTGGCAATTGCCTCCGGTTTTTCGATCTTTGCAATCACCTTGGCACCATGATTTCTTGCATGAATACGTTTGCGAAGATCTTTGATATCTTTTGATGTCCGCACGAAAGACAAGGCAATCCAGTTAACAGCACGCTGATTTAGTATGAAATCAAGGTCATAAAGATCTTTTTCAGTAAGCGAAGGAAGGGAAACTTTTGTGTTTGGCAAATTGACTCCTTTATTAGAGGAGAGCACTCCGCCGTACATTACTTTTAATTTTACTAAGTTCACGTTGTTCGTTTCGATTACTTCGAATACTAATTTTCCATCATCAACAAGTACTGTTTCCCCAACTCTCACATCTTGGGCAAACTGCGCATAACTCATGTAAATCCTTTCCATATTACCAACGCATTCTTCATTAACGAAAGTAATAATATCGTCTTTTTCCAGCAACAACTCATTGTCCTCTATCTTGCCAACTCTCAATTTTGGTCCCTGGAGATCAGCCAATATGCCAATATGCAGATTATATTTTTCATTGATATAGGTGATGTTGTTAATCACTTTAAGGTGTTCTTCATGAATTCCATGAGAGAAGTTTAAACGGAATACATCCACTCCCGCTTTTGCAAGTTCAAGTAAATTATTGTAGGAACTCGAAGCAGGGCCAACAGTTGCTACAATTTTAGTGTTCTGATGAGTTATCATTTCCATTTTTGGAACGAATATTTTAAATTAGTTTAAATGCCTTTCAAAGGAATTTTGTTTTTAATTGGGTTTCAGGGCTTTAACATTAGTGTAGTTTTTACAATAAACGCAAAAGTACGCTTATCTGGCTATATTCCCAAAAAGGTTTGAAAAGTATAAATGTAAATTTTATTGGATTTTCATCATTAACTTTCATTTCTATCAATGCGGTATTTTAAGTATGATGCGTTTTAAAAATTTCAATTTATAAAATGTAAGGCGAGTAAAAAAGTCATAAAAAACTTTGGTTATCATTTGACTTATGGTTTACTTTGCACTGCATTTGTAAACCCAGTCTATCAAATGTTTGCACCGTTATGGTAAAGAAAATCGCCAAGAGGGAGTTGGTTACCAAAATGGTGTAAAAAATAGGATAGACATTAAAGTGTAAAAAAAATATGTCAAACATTGCAGAAAGAGTAAACAAAATTATCATTGACAAGTTAGGCGTTGATGAATCAGAAGTAACTTCTGAAGCCAGCTTTACCAATGACTTAGGAGCTGATTCATTGGATACGGTGGAACTGATCATGGAATTTGAAAAAGAATTTGATCTTTCTATTCCTGATGAACAAGCTGAAAATATTCAGACTGTTGGACAGGCAGTTTCATACCTTGAATCTCAAATCCAATCTTAAAATCACATTCTGTATGAGATTTCCACTCAGCTTTAAGTTTAGATAATTGTTGAGTCAAATTACAAATCCACAAATTAAAAGAGATATGCTTTTGGTTTGTGGATTTTAGCTTAAAAGAGTACTTCATTAAAACGGTTTGCAGTTTATTATTTAAGGCATTAAAACTTACTTCTAAATAGAATTGTAAACTTCATTTTTCACCCGCTATAATCATACTAAAGCATGAAACGGGTAGTCGTAACTGGAATTGGCGCTTTAACACCAATTGGTAATAATATAAAGGAATACTTCGATGGCCTGAGTAAAGGTATCAGTGGAGCTAATCTGATTACTCGTTTTGATGCCACTAATTTCAAAACACAATTCGCTTGTGAAGTAAAAAATCTGGATGTCGAAGCACATCTGGATCGACGCGAAGCACGCCGCCTTGACCCATTCACACAATTTGCTTTGATTGCTGCTGAAGAAGCTATGCAAAACAGTGGTCTTGATCTTGAAAAAATTGATCTTGACAGAGCAGGAATAATTTTTGGTTCGGGAATCGGTGGATTACATTCCCTTGAAGTAGAAATTGAAGAGTTTGCAAAAGGAAATGGTATTCCGAGATACAATCCTTTTATGATTCCTAAAATGATACCTGATATCGCAGCGGGTCATATATCAATTAGATTTGGTTTTCGAGGAATAAATTATGCAACGGTATCTGCTTGCGCTTCATCTTCTCATGCGCTTGGAAATGCTTGTGATTATATTCGTTTAGGAAAAGCTGATATAATTATATCCGGTGGAGCAGAAGCAGCTATTACACATGCAGGTATGGGAGGTTTCAATGCGATGAAAGCACTTTCAACCAGGAATGATGATTATAAAAAAGCATCTCGTCCATTTGATCTCGATCGCGATGGTTTTGTATTGGGTGAGGGAGCAGGGGCATTGATCTTAGAAGATTTAGACCATGCAAAAAAGAGAGGTGCTAATATCCTGGCAGAGATTGTAGGTAGCGGTGGAACAGCCGATGCTTATCATATTACAGCACCACATCCTGAGGGCTTAGGTGCCCGAAATGTGATGAGATTGGCACTTAATGATGCAAAAATGAATCTTGAAGAGATTGATTACGTAAACGTGCATGGTACATCGACCCCATTGGGTGATGTGGCTGAAATAAAAGCAATTCAGCAAGTATTTGGAGCACATGCTTATAAAATGAATGTAAGCTCTACAAAATCAATGACAGGCCACCTTTTGGGGGCAGCCGGTGCAATAGAAGCAATCGCTGGTATTTTAGCAATTA
This sequence comes from uncultured Saprospiraceae bacterium, assembly GCA_963793295.1. Taxonomy (GTDB): domain Bacteria; phylum Bacteroidota; class Bacteroidia; order Chitinophagales; family Saprospiraceae; genus JAHDHW01. The sequence continues at coordinate 289,607 of CAWBZX010000037.1, forward strand.
ATCATGGTCTTGTACCTCCAACGATTAATCATTTTACTGATGATCCTGAGATTGATTCAAAACTCAATCTCACCTTTAATGTAGCACAGGAAAGAAAAGTCAACGCGATTCTGAGCAATACTTTTGGATTTGGAGGCCACAATTCATCAGTGATTTTTAAAAGATTTGAATAACAAGTACTTCGTCCAGTTCAATACAATTAAATTTTAGCTGGTTATCAGGTTGTATTTTTTATAGCTGCACGAAGTATTTCAATAAAGTATCTCCTACTAATTAGGAAATACCAACAGTCTAAAAGGCTGTTAACATTTTATAAAAGTATTGTTGCCTTCTACTTTTAAAAGAAGGGATTACAGCTTTTTTAAAAATTGCTGAATATTTTTATTTTGTAAGATCTGGATTATTAAAAATACTTGATCTTCAAACAATTGCAACCTGATAACTAGCGATATTTTAATTGCTTAACTATTGAAATTTTTTCTTAGATTCTACAATTATTATCTGTCACCAGATAGAAATTTAGCAAAACGCCTTAGGGCATTACTTGGATTTATTCCTTCTAACCTGGGTCTTTTCAAACTTGCATTTTATCACAAATCAGCTTCCAATGAAAAGCTGTACGCTATTCAGAGCAACGAAAGATTAGAATATCTTGGGGATGCTGTTTTAGGGACTATTGTTGCAGAATATCTTTTTAAGAAATATCCAAACAATGATGAGGGGTTTCTTACCAAAATGAGATCTAAAATTGTAAAACGGAAATCCTTAAATAAGATCGCCGATAAAATGGGCCTCGACATGCTTTTGTCAGAATTTAACAGTACCCGTTTAAGCCGTTCTATGCTTGGTAATGCATTGGAAGCCTTGGTTGGAGCCGTTTATTTGGAAAGTGGTTATCCCAGAACCAAGCGGTATGTAATCAATAAAATTCTTCGGGGTTATCTGGATATTCATGAATTAGAAACCTTTGACGATAATTATAAAAGCCAGTTACTCGAATGGTGCCAAAAGAATGGCCAAACGGTTGCTTATAAAATGCTTGCCAAGTACAAATTTGAAAAAAGAGATCGCTTTAAAGTAGCCGTTATGGTTGATGGTAATAAAATTGCCACCGCTGACGACTTCAATAAAAAAAGTGCGGAACAAACTGCTTCTGAAAAGGCGATGCATACTCTGGGTATTATCACGGAGGATGACGAAGAAGATTAGTTCTTCTTCCCTTTTTATTGATTTAGCGCTATCTTCAATTTCTTTATTCCAATTAAATTGAGTTGTAAATTTTGATTTGGTCTTCCGAACAAATATTGTCTTTTGCTTCTGATCCAGCTACCGCTCGTCGGGGTCAAGATCTAGGGACTATCCGCAAATGGCAGGATTTAGCTGGCAATGAAAATGCATTGTGGGGAATGTGCAAAAAAAGTAGTGGAGATGGATTTTACCAAACTCAAATTGATCTGAATGGTCCAGCATTTAAGTGTAATTGCCCAAGTCGTAAATTTCCCTGCAAACACGCAATAGGTCTTCTTTTACTTTATATCAACAATTCTGAAGTATTTCGAATTACCAACGAATTACCTCCCGATCTTGCAGATTGGCTGGAAAATCGGGAAAGGAAATCTCCTGAAACGGATTTGAATTCGGATAATGAAGCTGCGTTGAAAGCGGAGGCATTAAAAGTCAAAAATTACCAAAAAAGGTTGGAAATGATGGCTTCAGGATTTGAAGATCTTGAAATCTGGTTGAGAGACTTAATACACCAGGGTTTGGCAACAACAGAGGGCCAGGCTTATAGTTTCTGGCAGAATATCTCATCGCGAATGGTTGATTCGAAAATCGGAGGTGTGGGTAGAAAACTAAAAGCAATACCCATGCTATTCGGTTCAAATACTAAATGGCCGGAACAAATTCTTGCAGAATTCGCACAGCTCTACCTTATGGCCAAAGGATTTAAAAACTTAGAAAAGTTACCGAAACCCCTCCAAACAGAATTATTATCAATTGCCGGAATTAACATTAGAAAAGATGATCTAATTCCCTTAAAAGGGATCATCGATCAGTGGAAGGTGTTGGGTGTGATTGAAGGGATTGATGATAACCTCAACTTCAGGAGGACCTGGTTATATGGAAAAAAAACACAGAAAACAGCATTACTTCTGGATTTCAGTTTTGGTGATACCGGCTATCCTTCGCAGTGGACAGCGGGGCAATGTTTTGAAGCTGAATTAGTTTATTATCCTTCAAGTTTCCCTTTGCGAGTGATTGTAAAGGAGAATTTTGGAAACACGGATTCCACAGGTCAATTAATCGGATTTAAAACGCTGGAAGTCTTTTTCACATATTATGCGAAAGCTATCGCCTCTAATCCGTGGATTTTTGATTTTCCTTGCTTATTGGAAAAGATTATTCCTTTCGTACATAATGGAGAACTCATGCTGATAGACAAAAAGAAAAAGAAAATATCCGCTTTAAACAAAGGGAATAAAGGGTGGAAAATGGTTGCGTTGAGCGGAGGTCAACCGATTGCTGTTTTTGGAGAATGGAGTGGCGAGTTGTTTATTCCATTGAGCGTCATTGCGGATGATCGGGTCATTGCATTATAAGTTCTTCTTTTTCAATGGCCGTTTTTAAATTACTAATTAAGGTTCTAATCGATTTTGAAATGAACCCTTTCAAAAAAAACAATACAATTTTAGACAAAAACGAGCTATTTTGAGGATGAGCCTCAATCGTGATTTTGGATTGATCTCCTTCAGGTTCAATAACGAAGAAGGTAGCCATGTCCTTAATTATTGGGAAATCATGCGTTAGCTCTCCATAAACCAATTTATTTTCACCAAAATCCTCTGTTACTGTTTCAAACTTAATCTGCTTATTATTTATAATGCAGATGTGTTCGGTGCCAACGCGATTGACACGATCTTTTTGATAATCAAATTCATCAACTTTTGTATTAAATTTCTTTCGATATTCAAAATTTGAAACAAATTCAAATAAATCTTTGGGAGCTTGGTCGATAATATCTGAAATTTTAATTAAAGCGTCCGTCTTAGTAATTGTTTTTACAGGGTCAGGTAGCGTTGCATATTTTTTAAGTGGATTAAGCTCAAAATATTGATAATCAATTTTTCCAAGATCATATTTTGAATAACCTTTAACGCTTGTAAGTTCTGTCGGAATATTTATCTCATCAGTTCCCCAAGCATCAAACACACCCTGCGAAATCAATAAATAATCATCAACAGGCACATCATTTTTCATAAGGCGATGCGCTACAATGACATTCTTGCCATAAGGTTTTCTGGTTTCTTTTACTTTTATAAAGTCAAGTTCTCCAGCATGAGCGAAGAATTTTAAATCTAAATTGGAAGCAGTACTGCATGCGCCACACTGGCAAATTCTCCTTTCTTCATAAAGTCTAAGGTGGCTGTGAAAATTAACAAACATCTTTTTTACCTGACTAAAAAGCTCCTCCTGCGTAGGAACATGTTCATATTTATAATAAAAAATGGCATCTCCTTCTATTTCAGCAAGGGTTAAATCCAGGTCTTCATTGTCAATTAACAATTCCAACAATTCAGAGACAATATGCTGACTATGCGAGATTTCTGTTGAACTAACAAAAGCAGTAAATCCGCTGATGTCAGGTAAAAAAATAAGAGATTTTTGTTCAGCCATTTTTGCTTGTTAATTAGATCAACCTTGATTTCTGATCAAACACTATTCAAAAAATTGATTCTAAAATACGTTATCTACGTTAAAAGTTAACGCCTGACGATAGTTAATGTTTAATCCTGAAAATATAGAACTTATATTTTAAATAATTACTGATGGCACAGGTATTGTTTAAAAAGAGAAATACCAGCCTTTTTCCTACTCCCCTCATTTATAGATTACTTGATGAATTTAGATTAATTCAGGATGCGATAATATTTAGCGAAAATTCGCTAGATGTCCGCAAAATTACTTTCTTATTCAAAATTTATTTTTTATCTTTAGCGAAAATTCGCTAGATATTTTTAATTGAAATAAAATCCCATAATTTATGACAAAGAATCCCGGTAGTTTCTTAGACCATGACGTATTAAAAGGAGGAGAATTTATTATTAAAGATTCTACTTTTCAGGATACGTTTATCCCTGAAGATATCAATGAAGAGCAAGCGATGATACAGCAGATGTGCATTGACTTTATAAAAAATGAGCTCACTCCGAATACAGATAAACTTGAAAAACAAGAAGGTGATATTGTACCAAAAACGCTGGAAAAAATGGGAGAATTAGGCCTCCTAGGGTCTCATATGCCTGAACAATATGGTGGAATGGAACTGGATACAAATACCAATACATTTATTTGTGATGCCCTTGGCCCTGCAGGATCATTTTCAACAACCTTTGCCGCTCATACAGGTATCGGTATGCTGCCAATTCTGTACTTCGGGACAGAGGAGCAAAAACAAAAATATTTACCAGGGTTAATTTCAGGTGAACTTAAAGCTTCCTATTGTTTGACAGAACCTAGTTCCGGATCTGATGCATTATCTGCAAAAACGCGCGCTGACTTAACTCCTGACGGAAAGCATTATAATATCAACGGCCAAAAAATGTGGATTACCAATGCAGGTTTTGCAGATGTTTTTATCGTTTTTGCACAAGTTGATGGCGATAAATTTACCGGCTTTATCATTGAAAAAGGAACAGAAGGGCTTTCCCTAGCTGCAGAGGAAAATAAACTGGGAATAAAGGGATCTTCGACACGTCAGGTGTTTTTCGAAAATGCCAAAGTGCCGGCTGAAAATGTTCTTGGAGAAATTGGTAAGGGGCATTTAATCGCCTTCAATGTATTGAATATCGGTCGTTTTAAGCTTTGTGTTTTAAGCAACGGAGGTTCTAAAATGAGCATAACCACTGCAGTTCGATATGCCAATGAGCGAATTCAATTCAAACAACCGATTTCCAATTTTGGAGCAATTCAATATAAATTGGCAGAACAAGCCATTCGATGTTTTTCTGTTGAAAGCGCGGAATACAGAGTTTCGAATTTTATGCAAAATAAAGTCAATTTGCTGCGATCCGAAGGACTTAATTACGCGGAAGCTAAACTTAAAGCTGCTGAAGAATATGCCATCGAGTGTGCTATCCTGAAGGTCCTTGGTTCAGAAGCATTGGATTATATTGTGGATGAAACTTTGCAAGTTCACGGAGGGATGGGTTTCTCTGAAGAAGGCACTGCTGCACGTGCTTATCGTGATGCCCGGATTTCAAGAATTTACGAAGGGACTAATGAAATTTGCCGCCTTTTAACAGTAGATATGTTGCTAAAACGGGCAATGAAAGGTAATCTTGATATTGCGAGTCCGGCATGGGCCGTTCAGCAGGAATTGGCCTCTATGCCTGGTTTTGATAAACTAGAAGGTGCTTATGCGGAAGAAAAGAAAGCTTTGAAAGATTTTAAAAAGATCTTGTTGATGGTAGCAGGTGCTGCAGCAAAAATGCAGATGGATGGAAAATTAAACCTAAAAAATGAGCAAGAGATATTGATGAACATTGCTAATATCATAAACGACGTTTTTCTTACTGAATCTACTTTGCTTCGGGTTGAAAAATTATCTAGTATAGAAAAAGATATTAACCAGGAAATTTATGACGCTATGTTGCAAGTGTTGATTTCAGATGCAAGTTCACGTATTACAAAAGAAGCAACCGATGCTATAGCTTCATTTGCAAGTGGAGATTTGATGAAAGCTATGCTCATGGGGCTGAAGCGATTCACCAAATATCCTCCGGTAAATGTGAAAGCAGCTCGGCGTAAAATTGCTGCTCAACTGATTGAAAAAAACGAGTATTGTTTTTAAAGTTTAAAACTTACTTTTTAGAAAACCCTTTCTGCTTTGGTAGGAAGGGTTTTTTGTTATTTTTGTCAGAACAATCAGGAATGTTCAGTAGTTTTTTAGCACAAATAGACCCAATAAGTTCATGATCACGCTTATCCTATTTAATACGATATGGATTCACTTACTCAAATAACATTAGGAGCAGCTTGCGGAGAAGTTGTACTTGGGAAGAAAATTGGAAACAGAGCAATGCTTTGGGGCGCTTTGGGGGGATATCTGCCGGATTTCGATATCATGGCCAATTTTGTAACTGACGAGATTACAGCGCTTGCATTTCACCGAAGTATTACACATTCCTTGTTATTTGGCGTAGTCGCACCTTTCGGAATGGCCTGGCTAATCCATCAATTATATAGTCGTGGGATTTATAAAAAGAGGGCTTACCGGGCAGGCTCTACATTATTTTGGCTACTTTTTGTAGTAGGAGTTATCAATTTTGTTCCATACATGGTGACCAATATGGTCAATTATGGTTTTTTATCATGGACGATAATAATTGGAGCAATAGTATATTTTCTATTTTGGAAATTCTATATTGGCAATAATGCTGGACCAGTAGAAGCAACCTACAAAGAATGGTATTGGTTATTTTTTCTATCCATTTTTACGCACCCATTACTGGATTCCTGTACGGCATATGGTACGCAGCTTTTTCAACCATTTAATGATTACAGAGTTGCTTTAAACAATATTTCAGTAGTTGATCCAATATATACCCTGCCTTTTTTGATATGTGTGATTATCACCAGCATGCTCTTGAGAAATAGCTCAAAACGACGCTTTTTCAATTATTTAGGGATCGGACTAAGTTCTGTTTACATGCTGTTTACTTTTTATAATAAATCAAAAGTAAACACTGTTTTTGAAAACTCTCTGGCGGAACAGGGCTTTGTATACAGCCGGTATATGACAGCACCAACGATTATGAACAATGTGCTTTGGCATTGCATTGCCGAAGGAGATTCTCTGTATTATCAGGGTTTGTATTCACTGCGAGATGCAGAACCCAGAATAACTGTCTGGAATATATTTCCTAAAAATCATCAATTTCTTGAAAATTTTAAAGATGATCGGGATATTAAAATTTTAAAATGGTTTTCAAAAGATTATTATAATGTCATTCATCGAAAAGATGGCAGGCTTCAGCTCAATGATTTAAGGTTTGGGATATTCGGTGAAAAGGCGGTTAGTGAAAACGATTATATTTTTCATTTTATACTGGAAGAAAGTGATGGTGAAATCAAAGCGCATCAATCAAGGGAACAACCAAAAATGGAAGAGAGTTTTAACCAGCTTTGGACCAGAATAAAAGGGCTTCCGGCGAGAACAGAGCAATAAAATTGATTAACTTACTTTTGATTTATCTATGGAAAGTACTTTTTCTAACTCTTTTTTTAGGTTAAGAAAATTTCGTTCCTGGATCGGTACCAAAGGTAATCTGACATCTCGGCTACAGAGCTTAAGAATTTCCATTACGGCTTTAATACCCGCAGGATTACCGTCAATATAGAGCCATGGATGAAGATCCAATAGATGTAAATTCAAATGACGTGACATGACCAGGTCTCCGTGCAAAGCGGTTCTAACCATTTCAGAAAAATGCTCAGGAAGGGCATTAGCAAGCACTGAAATAACACCTTGCCCACCGGCTGTAATTAATGAAAATGCAGTAGGATCGTCGCCCGAAAGAACAGAAAAATGAGCTGGCTTTTCTTTTATAATTTTCATCCCCTGGATCAAATCAGCTGAAGCTTCTTTTACAGCAACAAATTTCTTGCTGGCATTTGCAAGTCGCAGGATCGTTTCGGGGAGTATATTTGAAGCTGTTCGGCCAGGTACATTGTAAATAATGATGGGTTTTGGAGAAACTTCAGCAATTTTCATATAATGCTGATAGATACCTTCCTGGGTAGGTTTGTTATAAGACGGGCTACTTGAGAGGATTCCGTCAATACCCGTGAAATCAAATTTTTTTATCTTTTCAACTAAAGCTGCGGTATCATTGCTGCCAAATAATCCGGCGACTAGAGGAACACGGCCCGCATTTATTTTTATAGTAAAATCCAGTATTTTTCGGCATTCTGCTAAGCTTAGCGTTACTGCTTCGCCAGTAGTTCCCAGAGAAACTAAATAGTCGATCCCGCCATTAATGGTATGCTCTATAATTTTATTCAAAGAAGAAAAGTCAACCTCACCCTCCTTAAATGGCGTAACCAAAGCAACGCCGGTCCCACTAAATTGTTGCTGCTTCATGTTTGCTGCTATTCATCTTGTTTAAATAGAACTCTACTTGTTTTATATAGTTCTTCAGGTTCCGCTTATCAGTATCGATCATGAGATCATAGCAATAGGTGTTATCGGTATAGGGACCAACTCTAAGATGTGCTTTCGAAAGTGCAGCGATGTATTCTAACGGTAGATTATTACCTTCATAAACCCCAATTAAAAGGTCGAAAGTAGTATTAATAAAACTTTTAGTAACCACACTCTTTGGGCGCATGAGCCAATCTACGTCATTTTTATTAAAAGCCTGGAAAGGGAAATTACTTATGTCTTGTTTGCTATTGAAAAACCCAATGAGCTTAACTTTTTTATCCTTTTCTTTTAATTTTTTTGAAAATTGCATAACAATCTCTCTGTGATTAAGCTCTGTAGCATCAAATAAAATCACAATAGATTGGGCGGAATCGTAAGTGACAGTTTGGCGTCTCAAGTCAATTTTCCTAATCATTTTCTGAAGAAAATATTCTCTGACCTGAGTTTGCCAGCTTTTTATTGTCCTCATAAGATTGTTAAATTGGATTAATAAAAACTACTTTTTTCCCTCAGCTGCTACGGGAACAGATTTTTTAGCAAAAACGCCCATAGAACTGTATTTATTGATTCTGGCGTTTATTCTTTCTTCCGGATCCATTTCCATTAATTCACTGATTTCTTTTTTGATTTGTCGTTTTAAAAGCTTAGCCATTTCTTCTGGTGCAGTATGTGCTCCGCCAAGAGGTTCCTTTATTATACCATCGATTAAACCAAATTCAAACATATGATCGGCAGTGAGTTTGAGTGCTTCAGCGGCTTGCTCTTTATAATCCCAGGTTCTCCAAAGAATTGCGGAACAATTTTCTGGAGAAATCACAGAATACCAGGAGTTTTCTAGCATAAATGTGCGATCTCCCAAACCAATACCAATTGCACCACCGGAAGCACCTTCACCAATAACAACACAGACAATCGGGACTTTAAGTTGAGCCATTTCGAAAAGATTTCGTGCAATAGCTTCAGCTTGTCCTCTTTCTTCCGCTTCAAGACCAGGAAAGGCACCAGGAGTATCAATTAGAGAAACAATAGGTAAATTAAAACGTTCGGCGAGTTTCATCAATCGTAAGGCTTTTCGATAACCCTCCGGATTAGCCATTCCAAAATTGCGATATTGTCGCATTTTAGTATTAACCCCTTTTTGATGCCCAATAATCACAACATTTTGCCCGTCAATATTTCCTAAGCCACCAACAATGGCTTTGTCATCCTGGAAATAACGGTCACCATGTAATTCGATGAATTTTTTACACATTTGTTCGATATAATACAAAGTGTAGGGACGTTCTGGATGCCTGGATAGCTGTACTTTTTGCCAGCCGGTGAGATTGTCGTAAATTTCTTTACGCTGTGACTTTATTTTATTTTCAAGTTCTTTAATCTTATCGGAAACATCGATATCTCCTTCTTCTCCAACCTGCTTGATCTTCTCTAATTGAGTATACAGACTCTCCAGAGGCTTTTCAAATTCTAAGAAAACCATAGAAACTTTTTATTTAATAAACCAGAGGTTAATGACAGCAAGTCAACAATCCTGATTGGTTTGCAATGTTTATTATAGCTCTTGTCTTTAACAAAATTACTAATTAGCTTTCAGGAAACGATTAACTTTCCAACTTTTTTTATTTTTTCCTTCTTTTTATTGACTGTTTGCCAAATGTGTTTTACATTTGCATGCGCGTAGACAAAAGCGTCTCCATTTAGCAAATTCATTATTATTTTTTCGGATATCAGTTTTGCATTTTTATCTTCAAAGAAAGAATAATAAATAATATTTAGGTCCGGTAGTTCAGTTGGTTAGAATACCTGCCTGTCACGCAGGGGGTCGCGAGTTCGAGTCTCGTCCGGACCGCTTTTGTAAAACACAAGTCCTTCATAGTCAAACGATTGTGAAGGGCTTTGTTGTTTTTACTCCAACATTTTTCCCAACAACTTAGACTCTGATAGATTTGATAACATTTTTCAGGCTGTCAATATTGTGAAAAGGCAACAAGGCATCAACATAGGGCAAAGCAGCTTTCATACCTTGCACTTCTGGTTTCCAGCTTGCGAGGCCTGCTAAAGGATTTAGCCAAAGGACTTTCAGAGATTTTCTTTGAATTTTTTTCATATGCTCACTGATCAATTGAGTATCTCCTGTATCCCAACCGTCACTTAAAATAATGAAAAGGGTTTTAGACCCCAAATGCTTATGAGCATAGTGCTCGTTAAATGCAGCGAGAGCATCGCCGATTTTAGTTCCGCCAGACCAGTTATTGACTTTTTCGATGATCTCTTCCAGTGATTTGTCTATTGAATTTTTGTGAAGTTCTTGAGAAACTTCATGCAAAGTTGTACTAAAAACAAAAGTTTTGATTTTAGGAAAGAGGTTTTGAAAAGCGTACATAAACTTGATGAGAAAGCGGCTATATAATTCCATGGAACGACTCACATCGCAAAGCAACACTACTTTCAATTGATCTTTTTTCTTTTTGCGATAGGCGATATTGATAATTTCAGCTTGGCGAATGATGCTTTTTCGGATGGTTCTTTTTAGATCTATTTGTTCCTTTTTGTAAGTCGTTTGAAAACGGCGACTTCTGCGATTGGCAATCTTTCTGACTAGCTTTTTAACCAATTGGAAAACTTCTTTGAGCTCTTTTTCTTCAAAGGCAGGAAACTTTTTTGCACCGTAAACTTCAATATTTGAATAAGAGGCGGTTTCGGTTTCTTCTTCGTTTTTGTTGCCGTACAACCAGGATTTTAAAGACTGGAAACTGGGCGTTTGATTTTGTTGCTGATTGAGATTTGATTTATCTTTTTCCTCCTCCTCTTCTTTGATTTTGCTGTCAACGGCTTTGTCCAGTTCTTTCCAGTATTTTTGGTAAAGGTCTGGAAAAACTTTCAACTGTTGTGGGCTTCGGCATAAAGTGGATTGAAGGCAAAGTTCCAGTGTTTCAGGATCATCAACAGCTTCCAAAACATCGATAGCCAACAAGGCGTCTTTTTCTTCCAAAGGGCCAATGGAGAAATTGTGCGTTCTGAGATACCTACAGAAAGTCACAATATTGGCGGAAAGATTTGTCTGGCGCTGGATCATTAGAGTTTAAGTCAAAATAGTTTTATAAGATAAAAGTGCAAGATTTTTTGTCCAATCAAGGCACGCACGGAACCTAATAGCCAAAGCTATTAAGGTGAGTACGGAACGCAGAGTGGGAAGAAAAGCCAACTCTATTCATTATTTCAATTTTGAAACAACACCTACTTTTTCAAACAACTCGGAAAGAGAAAGCTGTGTGTCCCGAATATCCTTCCAGTCTTTTAAAACAATGCCTAAGGTTTCTTCCACGATGGATTTATCGAGATGCTCAATATGCAAAGCAGCTAATGCTCTCGCCCAGTCCAAGGTTTCTGCAATACCAGGAACTTTATCCAGTTTCATAGTTCTAACTTCCTGCATGAATTTGCAGATTTGAACACCTAGTTTTTTATCTATTTCAGGAATTTTTTTACGAACAATTTCTAATTCCTTTTCAAAAGTGGGATAGTCGATCCACAAATAAAAACAACGCCTTCGCAAAGCTTCAGAAAGGTCTCTCATGCGGTTGCTTGTGACAACTACTTGTGGAATATTAGTAGCCTTGACGACGCCTAATTCTGGGATACTAATTTGCCAGTCGGATAAAATTTCTAATAAAAAACTTTCAAATTCTTCATCAGCGCGGTCAACTTCATCGATTAATAAAACCGGTGATTTGTCCATTGTGATGGCTTTGAGCAGTGGTCTTTTTAATAAGTAGGCATCACTAAAAATAAAATCTTCTTTCTCTTCAATAGAAATTTTTTCAGCTTCCATCATTTTTAAAGCCAAAAGTTGTCGCTGATAGTTCCATTCATAAAGTGCTTGTTCTGCGTTCAAACCTTCATAACATTGCAAACGGATCAATTCGGTATCAGCTATTTGTGAAAGTACTTTGGCGATCTCTGTTTTCCCAACACCTGGTGGCCCTTCGACCAATAAAGGGCGTTGTAGTTTTTGAGCTAAGAAAATAGCCATTGAAATAGCAGGATTAGCAATGTATCCTTTTTGTTCCAGGTTTTGGCTTAGCTGTTCTATTCCTTTCTTATTCATGTTTTTTAAAAAATTCAACTTCAAAAAAAATCTGTTAGATAAATGAGTCACCTAACAGATTTCGATTAAAATAAATAAAAAATTAGAATCTTAGATGTTTACATCAACTCACTCAAAGTCCGACTCGCATAAACTCCTGCCAAATGTTTTCGATATTTCTCGGATGCATAATGATCACTTAAAATAGAAACCCCATCAGCGGCATTCGCTACTGCTGCTGTAATGGTATCAGCATTCAACGGTTTTCCGCTCAAAGCATTTTCAATACTGGTATCCCGGAAAGGTTTTTCGCTTACGCCATTAAACGCAACTCTTGCTGAACTGACAACGCCGTTGTCCATGCTAATAGCAGCTGCACAGCCAACTATTGCAAATCTCGAAGCAGGTTGAGCAAATTTTTCATAGTTAGAATGTGCGTTAAAATCAGTTTTCGGAATACGGATTCCTGTGATTATTTCACCATCTTCCAAAGCAGTGGAAAAAATTCCGTGAAAAAATTGATCGATATCTTTTTCACGGGTTCCGTTAGCATTTTTTATGACGACTGTTGCATTGGCGGCAAGTAAAACCGCTGGCCAATCAGCAGCTGGATCAGCATGAGCGATGCTACCACCGATGGTTCCAAAGTTTCTAACCTGAATATCTCCTATCATACTCGCTGCTTTTGAAATCATGGGCATATACTTTCGAACAGCAGCATTTTTGGCAATTTCTCCGTGGGTACAAGCGGCTCCAATGGTAATTGATTTTTCATTGTCACCAATGCCTTTTAAGGATTCAATCTCTGATATATCGATCAGATTTTCTGGATCGCTTAAGCGTAATTTCATGACAGGGATCAAACTATGTCCACCTGCCAAAATTTTACAAGCATCACCGTGGGTCTGAAGCAGCTGAATCGCTTCATCTATATTTTTTGGTTTGTGATATTCTACTTTTGAAGGAATCATATTATTAAGTTCAAAATTTTAAAGAATGTATTCAAAAAGAATGATTTAACCATGGATGATATTCCATACTTTTTCAGACGTTACAGGCATTTGCACATCGTGAATTCCATATGGAGACAATGCATCCATGACTGCGTTAACGACCGCTGGCGTGGAACCAATGGCTCCCGCTTCTCCAGCCCCTTTCACACCTAAAGGATTGTGAGGGCAAGGAGTGGTGGTTCTGTCAGTTTCAATATTAGGAAGATCATCTGCACGTGGTAATGCATAGTCCATGTAAGAACCATTGACCAGCTGTCCGCTTTCGTCATAAATAGCGCCTTCCAATAGTGCTTGCCCAATTCCCTGAGCTACGCCACCATGAATCTGGCCATCGACAATCATTGGATTGATGACATTACCGACGTCATCAACGGCGATGAATCTTTTCAAAGTAACCTTACCTGTGGCTTTGTCAATTTCTACAACAGCAATATGTGCTCCGAAGGGATAAGTAAAATTAGCGGGATCATAAAAACTAGAGAAATCCATTCCTGGTTCCAAGCCTTGCGGATAATCATGCGGAACATATGCCGTAAGCGAAACATCGCCAAAGCTGATAGATTTATCAGATCCTTTTACTGTCCATGAGCCATTGGCAAATTCAATATCTTCTTCTGCGGCTTCCAGTTTATGAGCGGCGATCTTTGTTCCTTTTTCAATGACTTTTTCAATACTTTTCACGATGGCACTTCCACCTACTGCCAAACTTCTGGAACCATAGGTTCCCATACCAAAAGCAACAGCTTCGGAATCACCGTGAACAATTTCAACATCTTCCATAGGAATGCCGAATTTGTCAGCAACCACCTGTGCAAAAGTGGTTTCATGCCCTTGTCCGTGAGAATGTGATCCCGTATAAACGCTAACTTTGCCCGTTGGTTGAACCCTGACTTGTGCAGATTCATACAAACCTGCTCTTGCGCCAAGCGCGCCAACTACGGCTGAAGGTGCAATTCCACAAGCTTCGATGTATGTCGAAATTCCAATGCCCAATAATTTACCATTGCTTCTTGCTTTTTTTTGTTTGGCCCGGAAATCATCATAACCTACCATTTCAAGTGCTCTTTTCAATACTTCATGATAATTGCCACTATCGTATTGAAGCGCCACCTGTGTCTGATAACCAGGCTCATCAACTCCATCGAAAGGAGGAATGAAATTTTTAAAACGAAGCTCAGCCGGATCCATTCCCATCTCCAGTGCAGCGGTGTCCATTAGTCTTTCCAACAAATAAGTCGCTTCTGGTCTTCCAGCACCCCGATAGGCATCAACCGCAGTAGTGTGCGTGAAAACACCATTAACTTTTACATGAATTTTAGGTGTGGTGTACAAACCCTGTAATAATGTTCCATGTAACCAGGTAGGTACACATGGCGCGAAAGTAGATAAATAAGCGCCCAAATTTGCATAAGTATCGACCCGCAAAGCCATAACATTTCCTTCCTTGTCAAAACCCATTTCAGCCTTAGTTGAATGGTCACGGCCATGAGCATCTGTGATAAAACTTTCGCTCCGCTCAGCGGTCCATTTTATTGGTCGACCAAGTTGTCTTGAGCCCCAAGTAACCAAAGCTTCTTCTGTATAATGGAATATTTTACTACCAAAACCTCCTCCAACATCCGGGGAAACTACCCTCACCTTGTGCTCGGGTATACCCAGACAAAAAGCACACATCAATAACCTTGTTAGATGAGGGTTTTGCGAAGTGGTATAAAGTGTATATTTATCGTAAGCGTCTTCGTAATGCCCAATGGCACTGCGAGGCTCGATTGCATTGGGAACCAATCTTTGGTTCCTAAAATCCAAGGTAGTGACATGATGGGCAGCAGCCATAGCTGCATCAACTTCAGATTTTTCATTGCCTAATTGCCAGTCAAAGCATAGATTATTAGGCGTATCCGGATGTACTTGAGGAGCACCCTCTTTTGCTGCTTCTTTAGGATTCGCTACTGCCGGTAGAACATGGTATTCCACCCTCACTTTTTCAGCAGCATCTTTTGCGATGGCGTAAGTCTCTGCAACGATCATCGCAACACTGTCTCCGACATGGAGTACTTTGTCTGAAACCAAAAGTGGATGAGATGGTTCTTTCATTGTGTCGCCATTAATGAAATTAACCTGCCAGCCACAAGGGACACCATTGATTCCAGCTTTGGCGATATCTTGTCCGGTGAATATTTTTACGACGCCATCCATAGCTTCCGCTTGAGAAGTATCAAGATTGACAATATCTGCATGAGCATGAGGGCTACGAATGATATAAGCAAAGGTCATTTGAGGCAAAATAATATCATCAGTGTAATTACCTTTTCCGGTGATAAACCGTTTATCTTCTACTCTTTTGACAGAGGTTCCTATTAAAGACATAGTTGAAATTTTATAGGTTTTTTAATTTTGAAGCATTCAATCCTTTTGCGGATTTTACATTTTTTTGGCAGCGTACTGGATAGATTTCACAATGTTGTGATATCCTGTGCATCTGCAAAAATTGCCTTCCAATGCGTCCCGAATTTCTTCTTCATTTGGATTAGGATTATTAGAAAGCAGATCTGCTGCAGTCATAATCATGCCTGGCGTGCAGAATCCGCATTGAAGGCCATGTTCCTGATGGAACCCTTCCTGAAGAGGATGCAAGGAACCATTTAAATTCATTCCTTCAATAGTTCGAATTGATTTTCCGTTGGCCTGAACTGCAAGCATGGTACATGACTTCAAGGCTTTTCCATTGTAATGGACAGTACAGGATCCACAACTACTGGTATCACAGCCGATATGGGTGCCAGTCAGTCGCAATTCATCACGTAAAAATTGAACCAGCAACATTCTGGGTTCGACCATTTTTTCATAGTGTGTTCCGTTTACTGTCAAAGCGACTTTTACTTTCATATGAGTATGTTTGAAGTTTCAAAAAATAGTATGCTAATTTAATTTATTTTTAGATTTAATTACGAATTTTAAGGCTTTTAAAAAATATTATTCTTTTTAATGATAGATTTGACATTTTTTAATGGGAAAAATATATTTGTATTTGATGCATTTGGTACATTATTTAAAGCCTCCGAGATTGACGATGAGTTAAAAGTCATTGCCGGATCACAAACGAATAGCCTACTTGCTTTATGGCGTAGAAAACAACTGGAGTATAGTTGGCTGCTAAATCAAATGGGACAATATGTTCCTTTCCATCAAGTAACCAAAGATGCATTGGATTATAGTATGCGCTATCATCAATTGACGGATGACATAATCTTTAAGATGTTACTTCCAATTTATGATAATCCGAGTCTGATTAAAGGTGCAAAAGAGATATTGGAGTTGCTTAAAAAACAACAAAAGCAAGTTTGTATCCTTTCAAATGGAACACGGAAAATGCTAAATATGGGGGTGCAAATAGCTGGGATAGAATCTTTGATAGATCATATTTTTTCTGTGGATGATATCGCCATTTACAAACCTCACCCTTCCGTATATGAAATGGCTGTCAATCAATTGAAAGTGCCAAAAGAAGAATTGCTTTTCTTTTCTTCCAACCAATGGGATGTTTCTGGAGCAAGTACCTACGGTATTGATGCGGTTTGGATTAATCAATACCAAGAAGTACCGGAAAGTTTACCCTTTGGGAATGTTTATGAGGTCTCTTCTTTATCGGATCTTTTAAAAATTGAATTTTAATTATATCTGTTGGAAAAACGCTTTTTTATTGTTCTTACTTTTTAAGAAAGGAGAGAGGATTCTTGGAAAGAAAGCTATTTCTCCCTAGCCTTGAAACTATTTGAAGCGACATGAAAAGGGATACAACAAGAGGCATGTGTCAATGATCATTTTTGCCATCGACACATGCCTCGAATGTCTCGAAAAAACTCATCAATTGTCAATAGGATTTACACCAAGCTGATTCATCATTTCCATACGGTCAATGAAAAGCCAACTCTTGAAAATTTTACCATTGGCAATTTTATAAATTACTGTGAAGGGTACTTCAGCTGTTTTTCCGGTAGGAGGGATACCCATAAAGTCCCCTTTATGAGTAGCTCTGGCGTGAGCACGGACTACAACTTTATCGTCTTCACAAATAACATCATCAGCAATCATTTCATATTTGGGAAAGGCTGCTTCAAAAAAAGCAATATGCCCCTTTAATTCCGGATCACTTACATATTTGTCAATGAGTGCTGGAGTTTTTACTTTGCCACTTAGGGCTTCCCAGTATTCCTGGACGAATTTTTTATTATTTACAGTAATCATAATAAGATTTTTTTGGTTCGCAAATAGAATAAGTAAAAAACTAATAACGGTCAATGATCTTTATCAATTTACAGGATGATTTTCATTGAGGATATCTGTAAAAAGGAATTGTGATTTCCTGAATTTTTTAACAGTTTTTTAACCATGAAATTGGTCGTTGATGCAATGTTAAGGAAACCTTTTTTATTCAAAAATCCTTATATTATAAAGGGGATGGTATATGCCATTTTCAACCTATTTTCAAATAAAAAAGCATAAAAAACATGAAAAAACTACTTCAAACAATTGTCTTACTTTTCTTTGGGTTTACAGTATTCAGTCAGGATATGGTGGATTTGGGTGTTCCTTTTACAACTACCTCAAATGACTTTTGCCCTTTAGCAGGTTGTGAAAGTTATGATCTCCAAGCGGAGTTAACACAAGAGTTGAAAGCTAACCCTAAATGGAAAAAACTTATCGATAAAAAGAAACTTTCGGTAGGGTTGGTTGATTTAACTAATATCGAAGATGCAAAGTTTGCCCACATTAATGGCAATGAAATGATGTATGCTGCCAGCCTACCGAAAATTGCGGTTCTTCTGGCTGCAATGGATGCGATAGAAAAAGGAGAACTTAAAGAAACTCCTGAAGTAACTAAAGACATGAAATTGATGATCGCCAGGTCTGATAATCGGGCAGCTACACGGATGATCGATCGTTTGGGGTATAAAAAAATAGAAGCGGTGATGACTGATCCAAAATATGATTTGTATGACGAAAATTTTGGAGGGGGTTTATGGGTCGGAAAAAGGTATGGAGGAGGAGGTGGAAAAAATCCTGACCCCATGAAAGGATTGAGTCATGCAGCAACGGCTTTGCAGGTTTCGCGGTTTTATTATATGATGGCATTTGGTCAATTGGTTAGCCAAGAGCGTTCCGAACAAATGTTGAATATCATGGTTGATCCAAAATTGCATCACAAATTTGTAAACACATACGATAAGATAGCTCCCAAAGCTAAACTTTTCCGTAAGTCTGGTTCGTGGAGTGTGTTTCATTCTGATTCCATTATGATCTGGGGACCCGAGCGACAGTATATTTTGGTAGCGTTGGTAGAAGATGCAGATGGTGAAAATATTATCCGTCAATTAGGATTAGCGGTAGATAAGATCATGGAGAAAGTGTAGTTTTAGGGATTAAGAAAAAACACACCTTCTTTTATGGCAGCATTTAGGGAAACAATCAAGTTTTTCCTGCTCAAAGCTTTTGATATCAGGAATGGTGAACTGCAACGGGTTTTACTGATGCAGTTCAATATTTTTCTGATCATCTCAACGCTTCTCATTGTCAAACCTGCCGTCAATGGTTTGTTTTTGTCTAAGTTTGGGGTAGAAGCTTTGCCTTTGGCTTTTATCCTGGTAGCGATCGTAGCAGCAGTAGTTTCTACCTTATATTCGAAGGTTCTAGCCAAAGTTTCATTATATAAAATCAGTATCGGAATCCTGATAGGGTCTGTACTGAGTTTGATTTTTTTCGGATTATTTCTGCAATTCAACATTTTTGAAAGTGGCATTCTGTACATTTTCTATATTTGGGTTGCCATTTTCGCGCTGTTAGCGACTTCTCAGTTTTGGATATTAGCTAATATCGTTTTTAACCCACGTGAAGCGAAACGGCTGTTTGGATTTATTGGCGCCGGAGCGATCGCTGGAGGAATTTTAGGTGGGTATCTCACTTCGGTTTTGGCTCAAGTGATCAGTAGTGAAAGCCTTCCATTTGTCGGAGCTGTATTGTTATCATTTTGTATTCCAGTCACACAGCGGATCTGGAAAAAGAATGTGGCGGATATTTACACCCCTTCCCAACAAAAAAAACACATTCACGGAGATAGAGACCAACAACATCCACTGCGGTTGATTCTAAAATCAAAGCACCTGACCTATCTTGCGAGTATGGTTGGTGTAAGTGTGATGGTTGCCAAATTTGTGGATTATCAGTTTGGAGGGATCGCGGCAGCACTTATTCCCGATAAGGATGAGTTGACAGCATTCTTTGGTTTTTGGTTTGCAACCTTCAATGTGATTTCATTAGTGACTCAGCTCTTTTTGACACGTCGAGTAGTAGGCACTTTTGGTGTCGGAGCATCACTTTTTTTTCTGCCGGGAGCGATTCTGATCGCAGTGGTTTTCCTACTCATCATGCCCGAGTTATTGATAGCAGCAGTTTTCCTGAAAATGGCGGATGGAAGTTTAAAACAATCTATTAATAAGGCTGCGATGGAATTACTCATCATGCCTATTCCTGCTCAAATTAAAAATCAAACTAAAACTTTCATTGATGTTTTTGTGGATAGCCTGGCGACAGGCGTTGTCGGATTGATCCTGATTTTTTTGATCAATGGATTAAATCTATCTACGCAGGCAATCAGTCTGATGATTATGGGATTTTTATTTTTTTGGATGTTTTTGGCAGCTAAAGTTCAGAAAGAATACCTGCGATCTTTTAAATTAAAGATTGAAGAAAGCACAGCCAACCATTTCAAAAAAGAAATCGACCTTTCAAAAGATTCTGTTGTGAATGGCATAAAAAAAACAATGATACAAGGCGATGAAAAGCAAATATTATATGTGTTGGAAAAAATAAAAGAAAGTCAGGATGAAAGACTTTTTGAAAGTATAAAAAAATTGATAAAACATCCTTCTGGTGAAGTTCGGGTAAAGGCATTGAGGAATCTTTATTTTTATGAAAATCATGATATTTCCGAAGAAGTAAAAACCTTAACTCACGATAAACTGCAAAAAGTAAAAATCGCTGCTTTCGAATATTTAATTCAACATGAACCAGAGGATAAAGAAGTGCTTTTGCAACAATATATTACGCATCCGGATTATCGCATTAGTGGTGCCGCAATTGTGAGCCTGGCAAAAGAAACCAAAAACAATCCCAAACTCAAACGGATTTTCGACCTGGAAAAGATTATTCAAAATGTTTTGGATGAAATTCCTATCATTCAGGATGCCGCGCAAAAAAAACATCAAAAAATTAGCATGTTGAAAGCAATAGGCTACGCTGACCTGCCAGAGCTGAACCCTGCAATAGAACAACTTTTTTCTGAAGAAGATTTGGATGTGGTCAAACAGGCAATCACTTCCGCCGGACATACGATGAGCACCAAATTTGTTAATCCGCTCATTCAATTTTTATCAAAGAAAGAAGTACAAGGCACCGCGAGGAACGCATTGATTCATTATGGGAAAGGTATTATTAACATTCTAAAAGATATCGCAAGGCAACCAGAGACACCTCTCGAAACGCTACGTGTTATTCCATCTATTGTAAAAAAGATAGGCGCACAGCGTTCTGTAAATTTCTTGTTCGAACTATTTGGATATGATGATTTAGTGATCCGACAGGAAGCATTGCGGGGATTGAATACTTTGAGAAATAATTATCCGCATTTAAAATTTAGTAAAAAAAGTATTGTGCATCAAATTCTGAATGAAGCGCAACTTTATCAAAATACGCTTTCCGTTTTATATGCCCAGTTGAAAATCAATGATAATGAGAAATCCTCTTCTTTTGAAATCATAGAAGCCCGAAAAGGTCTTGTTTCCGTTTTGGAAAAAAAATTGGACAGGAACCTCGAACGAATTTTTAGGTTGTTAGGGTTAAAATATTCCGGCCAGGATATACTGCTCATTTACAAAGGCTTGACCAGTAAAAAACCGGATATGCGCATCAATGGACTTGAGTTTTTGGACAATCTTCTTCAGCCTGGTTTGAAAAAAGTACTCATCCCCTTGGTCGAAACTTCCATGCTGGAAACCATTTCAGAAGAAGCAATCAAAAATTTAAATTTAGGCATTCCGGATGAATATACATGTTTTGGAATGTTACTTCAGGGTAGAGATCAAAAAATAAAATTGTCTGTGCTGTATCTAATTGCGCAATTGAAAAATCCGAAATATCTTCCCTTGGTTCAGGAATTTGTCGATAGCGATGATAAAAAAATCAAAAATTATGCAAAGATAGCGGAGGGAGCGCTTATGTGAGTCTATTACTTTTCCCTTACAATTTTATCAATCCGACCGGCGAGATAATTGTGTTCATAACTCGAATTTTTTTTCAAAACATTTGACATCAAAACGACTAAATAGGTTGTTGTGTCAGGTTGCTCAATGATCGCAACCGAGTTCATGTAATTCTTCGTATTTCCGTGATACTTGCGACAAGTAAATCCTTGCTCAGGGCGACAACCATACAAACTTCCTGATTTAAAATAAACAGCGGCATCACTTAAAACCTTTGAGGATGCATAGCGGATCCTTCGATCGGTCATATACATGAGGCGTTTGATTTCAAGGCTTGAGAAAATATCAACGATGTTGCCTCGCTCTAATTCAATCAGCCATTTTAGTAAGCCTAGCGGAGTACCTCTACTTCCTCCGCGCCCTGGCACCATACTTTTTCCTCCTTTCGTAAACATACTCCCCAAGCGCCATTCTTCCTGAGTAATTCCAACCTTAAGCAACGGTTCATGGATGATTTCTGCCATGTCCATGAGTTCAGAGCGAGATGTTGTTTTAAAATATTCGTCGGCTTGTTCTTGTGTGATTTCTGGATATTTATCACCAAAAGCACGCATCAAAATTGTTTCCCGCCATACGACACAGGCAGCGCCGTTATTACTCACCGACATCATGTGGTCTGCCCATTCGTACAATGAAAAAACATCACTTTCTCGGACTTGTCGCTTATAAAATTTTTTCGTTTCAGGTTCAAAAAAGGGGACGGTATGCTCGTCATAAATTGCCCACTTACCTGCCCTGACAAATTTAGTTTTTAATAATTCCCTTCGTTTCTCATAATCGGTGGGGAATATTTTGCTGAGTTCATGAAAAAAACCGGAGATCACAACGAGTTTGCCGACACTTCCCGGCTGGTAGCCGCGGTCAGGTTTTATTTGTGCATACCTCGTCTTTTTACCAGGAGTGATGTCAAGCAGTGCTACTGCATAACTTTCATCTCGGTGGGGAAAAAGTGCTTCTAACTTTTCCTGTAATATCGAATCAGGTTTTAGTAATTCATCTAAAGAATCCCCCCATGTCCACATTAAGTGGAGCCTTATTTCCTCCATAGATTTAAGCGCACCCGGAATCAGTTTTCTTCCTTTTATGGAGTCTTTCTCAATCAACTCCAAACGTTTCAACCTTCTAATACCAGTTGACTCATATCCATCAATTGGATAGGGATTAGTTGGAAAAGTAAAACCCCAAAAAAGCAACGATAATAACAATATTTTCCAATTCATTTTTTTATTTATTTAAAGGGGCGTCGAAATCTTAATCGGGTCATACAGCGGTAATTTTGGTGTTATAGATTTGAGGTAAACAGAACCTTTTGCCTCTTCATTTTCTACAAAAGGTCGGATTTGAAACAACCAAATCTGGTCATCTTTGAATCCCAGTTCGATATCAAATGGTCCCTCTGATTCTATACCGGGTGTGCTGGGCATGATCCTTTTGACCTCTTCTGCTAGTGCCCGCAAACTTTGTAAATTTTTTGTTTTTAAAATCGGCAGCTCAAAAGTGGTGTTCACCTTAAAACTACCACCACTTGCAGGGATAATCCGATACCTTGGTTCACGGGCAGGAGAGAGCAAAATATTTTCACCATTTGCTTTGAGAAGGTAAGACTCTGCTGCCTGACCTTCCACAGCGCCTCCTGCACCACGACTAAAAGCAACCGTCAAATCAGAAGGATTGCTGGATGTTATACCTGTAGTGACGATCACTCCTGAGTAATCTACATTTACACTTGGAATAATAAGAATGGAAGGGAAGACATTTTCAGGATTCAACAAATATTTTTGCCGCCACCTGTAGCTCCGTTCCTTGAAGGGCGATGCCCAAACATCGCGAATGCCTTGTATAATTTTTTCTTCTTCAACGACATTAAAAAGTGTCAGGTTCAAACCTGAACCCGTAAAATTCTTAAGGTCTTCCATGTTGGTGTCGCTTCGAACAAAGACCGGAATGTTTCCCATTTCTTTTCCCAAAACAGCACTGAATTGTAATTTTAGATCTTCAATAAATTTTTGATCCAATGGAATCTGTTGGATAGCGATTCGAAGAAGGTTTAATTCCTGGAGGATATAATCTTCCGCTGCTGCTTTGTTGGGAATTTGTTCTGCGATTACAAATATTCTATTTAAAAAATCCCAGTAAGACATCTTTGTTCCGGAAATTTGTTGATTCATGTGTTCTCGAAAAATGCCAAATGGGATTACCACACCTTCCACGACCATGTCAGGAAACTGTGCTTTTAGTTGTCCAAGATTAGCAGCTTTTGGGCCGCAAATTTTTCCGGAATCTTTGGATCGTATGTTTCTGAGATTTAAAACCTTCTTTTCTGTCAGGTCAATTTTTGTCGTAGGAATCCTGATTTTTTGATCATTCCTTTTTTTTACTTCAAACAATTCGCGCTCCTTCCTTGTCATTTCATGTTCCCGTTTCATAATTACTGTTCCTTTGTAAGAAACGGCATAGAAAACTCGTTCCCCAGAATATTTTTTGAGTTCTCTCAAATTTTCAGCAGATAAAACTGCATTTGGAATCCCCAGATTTCGGGCGAGTAGTTGGACGTGCGAAACCAAATTTCCTTCAGAGACAGTAGCTATTCCGGCTACTGGATTTAAATCAGATGTAGTTCGCTTAAATAGGTATATTTTATCCTTTGAAATATTAATCTTTTCAGACGAATCATCTACTACCACAAGTTCACCCAAAGCATAGCCAGGATTCAATCCACGAATACTGCTTTGATTCGAAATGCCCATTACATGGTTTGAAAATTTTGCATGGTCAGCAATGAAATCCCCCAAGGTGCTTGTAGTTTTACCCAAAGGCAACAAAATGGAAGACCGGATCTTATTATCTAAAAAGTCATAGGCTAGTGGTTCAAAACCGCAGTACAAATCCACTACATCCTTATAAACAGCATTGTTCATGCCCACACCCAATTCCACTAAACTCCTGGAATGCTCATGAAAACGGATTAGATCAGTCAGGTTGATTTGATCTTCTTTTAAATCATGCAAATAATTTGAAATTTTTTCCCACTCCCAAATTTCTATATAACCACAACCCATCGCAGCCATTCCAGTAAAATAGACTCTGTCAAGCAATTGGTTCAGATTTTCGGGATTCCAATATATCGCTTCCCTGATAAAAATTTTCTCGAGGTCAAGCGAAAGATCTAATGCTGCAAGCCTTGTTTGGGAATTATTTATTATCGGGATAGCTATACGAATATCTTTCAGCAATTGAGCTATTTTGATTAGCTTATCAGGGCTGTATTCAACACCTTCGTAATCAGAAATAAAGGAATTCAATGACTTTCGAAGTTTGGAATTTGGATGTAAAGTATTTGCATATTTTGTTAAATCGCTAAGTTGGATGGGTTGGTATTCAACTTCCATATCAGCGATCATTTCTTCAAATTGATCAAAAGTCCTTTTGTTTAACTTCTTGCGATGTACTGTTAGAAAATCCCTGACAGCTTCCAGGTCGGTGACATCGGGTTGCCCGTGCATCTTTACTCGTAAATCAAAAAACGGCTCATACTTCTCAGAAATGATTTTAGATAAGATCCGGATATTCTGTCTGAGGTCGTTATCGGCCCGGTGGGGTATGTCTTTTGAAGCCTCTCGTAAAAGGAAAAAATGTTCCCCGATTTTATTAGTATCCTTTAAAATTAATTTGAAAAAACCGATGCCCCATTCTTCCTCATCTTCTATTTGCAAAGCGCCTCGGTAAAATTGTCCTTTCCGCATTATCCAGCCATCATCTATTGCACGGAGATATTTTTCCAGCTGATATTGTTTCAGACGTGAATTATAATTTTCTTCGTCCCAAAAATCAGTTTTTGAGGTATTTGACAGAATTTGTCCTAAAAAAACATGATTGGTTTTTCCCAACGCTTCTACTTCCTCTTTATACCTTGCGTGTTGAACTCCACCGGGTTCTGGACAACTAGCTTTGGCAGGAATCACAGAACCATCCCAACAAAACCATCGGATGTCTTTGTAGGGACCACGGAGATCTTTTTTGTATTGATTGACTAAAACCCGAATCTCCGCATTGTCCTTTTTTTGAGCAAAAAGGAGACTTTGCACAAATAGAACGACAAAAAAAAGGGAAAGAAATATCTTTTGCATAATGATTCGAATCCGATTTTTTTTTTCATAGTAATCAATTCCAATTTATTTTAATTTGAAGAGTTATTCCATGATTTTCATCATTTTGGTAAATGACGTTGATCAGACTTTTAAATGGGGTTCTCCGATCTAATTTTATAAAGCATTTTATAATACAGATGAGAAAAACGAAATAATTGGATTGCAGAGAATGAGAAATAGGTAATACCTGCCAAATACATGAAATAATGATTTATCTTCTGAATAAATAAATTAAATTAGGAATATCAGGCTTTTACCCAACTGATTATTTTAGTTGTCATTAAATTCCTTAATGGTCTGAGATGCTATGATTCATTAAAATAATTATGCTGAACAATAAACTTACTATTCAAAAATATCCGCCCAGCGTCTTGCATCAATATATTGATAGCTTTAATATTTATAGATTTGATGGAGACATAGATATTCAATTATTTCCAAAAGGTATTTTTGAAATTGTTTTCCAAAGTAATGATACCTTTCAGCATAAAACTTCTTACAGTTTAGGATGGGAAACCAGACTAAAAAGTTTCGTGGGCGGATTTCATAATAAATCTTACCACGTAAAACCAAACGGGAATAAAAACTTTTGTATCGTAGTAGAATTCAAACCAAATACAGCCAAATATTTCATTCCCGATAAACTTCATAATTTCCAAAATAGTGTGATTGATCTTTTTGAAATTATTAGAGGAAATAGTATAATCAGTCTGTTGCATTTTAGCTTGCTCAAAAAAGGGTAAACTATTTTATAAAATACGATCTAATAAACACTAAAAATAATGTTAATATGGCACGAAAAAAAAAGATGAACTTAATAAAGGAATTTAAGGAATTTGCTGTAAAAGGGAATATGATTGACATCGCTATTGGTGTAATCATTGGGGCTTCATTCAATAAGGTGGTAGATGTTTTGGTAAAGCAAATATTTATGCCGCCTTTGTCCTTATTGACTGATGGAGTCAATTGGGGAAATAAAAAAATAGTTCTCAGGGAAGCAATAATTGAAAATGGAATTGCTAACTCTGAAGAGATTGCAATTGGTTATGGAAAGTTAATCGAAGTAATGGTTGATTTCCTTATTGTAGCAATAACGGTGTTTATAGTGGTGAAGTTTATCAATATTATCAGAAACAAAGCAGAAGACCCTAAAGATGAGACATTGAAGACTCCAAAAGACATAGAGCTGTTAAGTGAAGTTACCGAGTTGCTAAAAAAGCAAAATGAAATCCTCGAAAAAGGAAGATGATTTCTATAAAAAATACTTTGTTTGAAATGATTTATTTTTGTTTACAGTAAAAAGGAATACTTATGAAAAAAATTGGATTTGGAATGATCCTGCTTTTTGTTGCTGCAAATCTATTTGGCCAATCGCTCTGGTTGAAAGAAAATAAGAACAAATGGGGTTATGTCAACAAGGAAAAAGCATGGGTCATCAAACCCGTTTTTGAGGAAGCGGAAGGATTTAAATATTCATCTGCACTGGTAAAACTAGATGGCAAATACCAACTGATCGATAAAAGAGGGAAATTTTTAATTGAATCAGAATATGATACGCTTTATCGTTCTGGCAGTTTTGTGGTCTATCGCCTGAACTCAAAATACGGTATTTTGGATTCCTTAGGCTTTCAAATTTCCGAGCCTATTTTTGATAAAGTTGATGGTTTTTATGAAGATAATTTTACAGTCAAAAAGGATGGAAAATGGGTGGCATGGTCATTAAAAGGAACCCTTGCAGAAATAGAAGATTTGGTTTTCGTGAACCCTGATGAATTTCCTGTTTTTGGTTCTAACTGTCTGGAAATGAAAGACCTGGAAGAAAAAAAGGAATGCTCTACCAAGTCGCTTTTGATGACCGTTTACAAAAATATCACATATCCCGCGTTTGCAAGAATGAATGGCATTGAAGGGACTGTGGTGCTTGGATTTCTTGTAAAAAGCGATGGCTCATTAGATGGCTTCGAAATATTGAAAGATGTTGGTGGCGGATGTGCTGAGGAAGCACTTCGTGTTGCTAAATTGTTGAAGGTTTATCATCCCCCTATGATGGAAGGATCAGCGGTAACAATGAAATTTATCCTGCCCGTTAAATATCGACTGGAATAACAAAAATTCGATTGCATTGCTTTTTCTTAAAAGGTAATGCACTGAAAATGAATGCCTTAATCTTCTTTTTTTGCAAATTTTTCATTAATTTAAGTGATCTGATCTAAGGTCAATTTTAAAATGACCATCTTCTCACCACCTTTTAAACCCAAAAATTATGAAAAATTACATTCCCTTTTTTCTTGTATCAAGTTTCTTACTCGTCATTTCCTGTCAACAATGTCAACAAGCTCCGCCACCATCCAATCCGAATTTGACCTGGGATGGTGAAAAAATATATGATCCGTTGATCGATAAAATTATGGTGGAACAATTAGGCATCAACGATTCTGTTGATATTGTTTCTCCAACTACATTTACGGTCGAACGAAACCTTTTGAATAGCGACAGCGGTAATGTGAGCAATGCGTACGTCATCCATGAGCGAATTCAACCCATGGTTTTTCAGGCAATTGTTGGAAATTATGGCTTTGATACTATTGCTGGCCCTCCCGTTTTTGAGCAAGCCGTTGCAGGACCACAGCTTAGTGCTTTTGCGCTTGATCCTATAAGTTTTGGCCCAATCGGCCCTTTAGGATGCGGTATGTATAAAGAAATACTTCGAATAGATACTTTGAATAGTGTTGCTGAAACAAACGAAAACGATAACCAATCAGAGCATTATTTTTTCGTTCCAAGTACCCAAAATTTTGGTTTAAGTAAAACCGAATTAGTGACTGGAGTTGAGCATAGTATTGGATCTGCTGTTACCACGACTTTCACAATTACTGCTGGGGCGACTTTTGCCGTAGATTTTGCCCATTTCACTTTTGTAGCTACCGAAGGATCTACTGCAGTGACATTTCCTGCTCCTCCTGTAAGAGTGCCAGCAGGTGGTGTTTTAAATGTCAATATGCAAATCAACGTTCAGGAGCATACTTTTACTTCTGGCTTTGAGTCGAGTATCTATGGAAAAGTCACTTGTATTTCAGAAGATGGTTGTATTATCAAACAAGAAGGCGCAAAAGTTTATACCGAACATGAAAACTAGCACAAGCTAATTTTAAATAAAAATGCCCTACAACCAGCTAGATTGAAGGGCATTTTGTTTTAAAGAGCTAAAAAATCGATTATTCCATAATTGGATCAGTATCCCTTTGTCTGTTTTTCCACCAAATGTAGAGGATCGTTCCAAAAGCTGTTGTTACTATAATGAGTGATACAACAAATCCTAAAAATGGAATTATAGTGATAAATTTTAGCGCCAGATAACTACCCAAGGCGACAAAAAACAGGTTCCTTCGATTCCAGTTTTTCTCATAATAAGCATTCAAACCATAAGCGATAAGCAAGGATGCCAGGATGTGGCCCAATGCAATAGTAAGACCATACATCGTCATCATCATCATTCCCACTGGTATACCGATAACTGTCACAAAAGCGATAATTATTAATACGGGTAAACCAATCAAGTAAAGAAAACCGTAACCCAGGTGATTTGCAAAATTTTGAGTTGTCTCTTCACTAATGCGAGAAAAAAAGTGGTGGAACATCCAGATGAGTAAAATTAATATTAAAGCTGCCGCGAGCAACCGGTATATCCAAAATGCAACTAAGCCAACGCCGAGGTAACGCCAGTTGATATCGCTATCAGATACATTTAATTCAGGGTTATAAGTAGAAGTCGCTCCGCTCAACAAGGCATTCCCAAAATCAAGTTCGCCTTCGGAATTCCAGTAGTCGACATCACTATAAAATTTGGCTTCGCTACCTAGTTCAATTGTTTGAGCAGCCAGTTGTGACTTTCCTTGAACTGTTCCATTAAAACTAAGCTTGCCTCCTTTTGCAGATAATTTATTTTCAGCAATACCATTCCAAAAGATTTCTCCACCACGCAGATTTGCAATTCCTCTGACCGTTCCGTTCATAGTAAGTTTTCCTCCGACCATTTGGAGGTTTCCATTTATTACAGCGTTCTTGCTGACTGTAACTTCTCCACCTGCAATGATGAGGTCTCCGTTAATAACATTCGTAATAGTGATCGTTCCTCCAGCGACTCGTAGATCATCGCCGATATATCCCATTACTTTTAGTGTTCCTCCAACTAGCATTACATCTTCAGTAATGGTATCCTGGATCGTGACATCTCCTGCTGCACAAATCAAGTCACCTCGGATTGGCGCATCAATTAAAACATTTCCTCCAGCAAGATAAAGGTCCTCTTTCACTTCAGTAGAAATAGTTATGTTCTCTTTCCCTTGAAATGAAGTTGCAAATAGTGCTGTTTCATTTAGAAAAAGCAGCATTAGCATTGTAATAAATAGCGTATGTTTTTTCATGGTTAAATGATTTACTGGTTTTTGAATTTTCTCAATTGCAAGTTTTCAAATATTTATCCATTTATAAAATGATGAAAATCAGATAGTTGTTTGATTTTTGTCAACTTATAGACTTTTATAATCCGATATTTTTGTAAAGTGATAATTTCGGAATCTCGAAGTTGTTAGTAAATAACTATCTATGATTCTAAAACTTGCCTGGCGGAATGTTTGGCGCAATCAAAGGCGCACATGGATTACAGCTTCTTCCATAGCTTTTGCTGTATTGTTTTCGTCTTTTTTCGATGCGCTTGAAAAAGGAGCCTGGGATAATATGATCGACAATGTGGTCAATTTTCACTATGGCTTTGTACAAATTCATAGCAAAGGTTTTTGGAAAGACCGAACCATTAACAAGGCTTTTTCGGTAAGCGATGAAATGATACAGCTGGAAAAAGAGGTTCCCGAAATCAAGGCGATCATCCCCAGGATAGAGTCTTTTGCATTAGTTGCTTTTTTTGATCAGACCATTGGAGTGATGATGGTGGGTACGGATCCTGCTACAGAAAATCGACTGACAAATTTAGAAGATAGGCTAAGCAAAGGAAGTTATTTTAACCACGATGACAAGAGTGTGGTGGTCGCTGAAGGGGTCGCCGAAAAACTGAAAATGAACTTGGGAGATACCCTGGTTTTTTTGAGTGAAGGCTATCATGGCGTAAATGCAGTGGGTAAATATCCGATCAAAGGAATGGTCCATTTTGCTTCGCCCGAATTAAATAAAAGAATGGTTTATCTGCCATTGAAAGAAGCACAATGGTTTTTCGGTGCAGAAAATCTGGTAACCTCTGTAGCACTGAAATTAGACAACAGAAAAGATATTCCCAACACCTTGGCAGCGGTTTCGGATCATATTAGCCTGGAAGAATACGAAGTCATGGATTGGAAAGAAATGATGCCCGAATTGGTGCAGGCAATGGAAATGGACGTGTCCGGTAATTATATCATTTATTTCATTTTATACATGATTATCTCATTCGGTATTTTTGGAACCATCCTGATGATGATGAATGAGCGGCAGTTCGAATTGGGGATTATGGTGGCTGTTGGGATGCAAAAACTTAGACTGGCAATAAGTATTTGGTTGGAAGTGATCCTTATTGGTTTGCTCGGAGCCATGGGTGGAATTTTGTTAGCTGCCCCGATAACTTATTATTTTCATGAGCATCCCATTCGTATCGAAAGCCTGATGGACACCTTTGAAAAATTTGGATTTGAACCTATAATGCCCGCGTCTTATGACTGGCATATTTTTTTTAATCAGGCATTGATTGTTTTTATACTCACCTTGTTATTATCCATTTATCCAATCAGAAAAGTTTTAAAAATAAATGTCATAAAAGCAATGAGACCCTAATTATACAAAAGTAAATTATTTAAAAAAGTGAAGGCAAGGCCCGCTAAAAATAAAATTCTATCGCAATCCTTGTATATGATTTTTATCATGTCCTGGAGAAATATCTGGCGCAATAAAATGCGCAGCCGGGTAGTAATGGGAGCGGTGGTGGTAGGGATCTGGGCCGCTGTATTCATGACCGGGCTTTCTACGGGTATGGTCAAAAGTTATATCAGTAGTGCGGTCGATAATATCGTTTCGCATATTCAAATTCACCATCAGGATTTCGATGAAGACCGGGAGAGTAAATATTATTTAACAAATGGAGAGGAATTATTACTAAAAATCAAAGCCCTGCCAGAAGTCAGCAAGGCAGGAGTACGAACATTGGTGACGGGCATGATTTCGTCTGGCAGGGGCGCAACAGGAGTGGAAATTAGAGGCGTCGAACCTGAAGCGGAAATAGCTTTGACCCATTTTGATAAAAAAATAAAAGAAGGCGAATATTTTCCAGGTAAAAGGAAAAACGAAATTCTGATTAGTCAGGAAATAGCTGAGCAACTTCATCTGAATACCGGAAAAAAAGTAGTACTCACTTTTCAAAATCTGGAAGGAGAGATTACCGCCGGTGCCTTTCGAATCGTTGGTGTTTTTGATTCGGGCAATAATATTTTCGATAAAAGTAATGTCTTCGTTTTAAGAAAAGATTTAAACCAGATTTTTCTGCCCGGAAATAAAAGCCTTCCTTCCGAACAGGTAGCTGATCCTTTTTTACAAAAAGAAAACCCATATTTGGCGCATGAAATTGCGATCCTGTTGAAGGATATCGAACAACTGGACACTGTAAAACAAAAGTTAATACAAGTGTTTCCAGAACTCAGTGTTAAAACTTATGGAGAGATTTCGCCTGACCTGGAATTGTACGAGTCCATGATCGGAACGATTTCCTATATTTATCTGATCCTGATTTTGTTGGCTTTAGTTTTTGGAATCATCAACACTATGTTAATGGCGGTTCTGGAAAGATATTCAGAGTTGGGTATGTTAATGGCAATCGGGATGAATAAACTTAAAGTGTTTCTGATGATTGTTTTCGAAACCATCCTATTGGGTATCGCTGCTGTACCTTTCGGGATTTTATTAGGATTTTTGACGATAACCCTATTGGGTCATACAGGTATCAATTTGTCGATGTGGTCGGAGAGTTTGCAGGAGTTTGGAATGGCGGATTTTATTTATCCCGAAGTTCTTCCGGAAGTATATTGGCTAATGGCGCTGGGGATTCTTATCACAACAGTGGCCGCATCAATTTATCCTGCATTTCGGGCGATCCACTTACGCCCTGCGGAGGCAATCCGCAAATTATAATATTGATTTCTTTGGACACATATCGCGTTTCAAGGACAGGCCGGATTTTAACAGGTTTTTGCAAGGCATTTTCTTCCAAGATCCCTTCCTTTTTTTAAAATAAACATTCAATACTAAAAAAGGCAAGTTGCTTACAAGAGAAGAAACTTACCTTTTTCAAACTTTAGTTTTTTAAATAAATCTGATTCGTGAACAATTTTAATTGTTTTTGGTCACGCTATTTATTTTTGATTTCGAAAGTAATTTTACCGTCAATACGGAATTCCGTAATTTTATTCTTTTCAACTTTTGCTGACATGTTTTCCAAATAAATGGAACGGATATTTTTTACCGTTTTACTTGCTTCAGTCACGATATTTTGAGCGGCGTTTTCCCAACTTTTGTTGGAAGAACCCATTACTTCGATTACTTTTAAGATTGACATAGTCTTTTTGTTTTTTGGTTAATAAATATTTTCCACCTTAGTCCTGCAAAGCAGAAAAGCGGTGAAAGTTTTCTTTCAAATTGACATATTGGTGGCGGAAATTTTCCATTTCCTTTCGTGTTTGACCATGGGTAGAATCGATCATTGCCTTTAATTCTCCATTCGAATGAGTCAAATGACTAATGCTGACCACATGTTTCCTGATTTTCGATTGAAGATTGGTTGCCAGCTTCTTTTGTTTTTCAAATTCTTCAAACATTGACATAAGTTCTCCCTCTTTCGCTTTATCATCAAATTCATCCACCATTTCTAAAACCCGATTCAGATAAAGATCGATTTCTTTTGCAGAAAAGAGCAACTCATTCAACCATCTCGTATGGTCAAATTGGATATTATTCAACTGTTCTAGAATCTCTTTCTCTTTCATTGTTTTTTTTGTAACTAAAAATAAAGGACTTCTGGCATTAAGTGAATGATGTTTATCAATTTACACATTGACAATTGTCAATTCAATTCTTGATGTATATCATTGATAAGTTGGAGAAAACAACTCACTTTGTAAGAAGAGTAAAAAAATACAATTATGCGAACCACAATAGATCACCAGGAAATTAGTATCCCCACGGATTCTGTAGAACTAAAAGGTAAACTCACAGTAGTAAAAAATGCTAAAGGGATTATTTTATTTTCTCACGGCAGCGGCAGCAGTCGACTTAGTCCCCGCAATAATTTTGTAGCCCAGATGCTGCAAAAAAGAGGTTTTGGGACTTTATTGTTTGATTTATTAACGGAGGAAGAAGATCAGGTTTATGCAAATCGTTTTAACATTAATTTATTGACAGACCGCTTGATTGCTGCAACACGATGGGTGCAAAAATTTCCCGAAACCATGAAGCTAAACATCGGTTACTTTGGTGCAAGTACAGGCGCTGCATCTGCATTAAATGCGGCTGCTGAAATGGGTGCATCAATCAAAGCGATCGTTTCAAGAGGTGGTCGTCCTGACCTGGCAATGGAGGATTTAGAGTTGGTAAAAACACCTACGCTCTTGATTATTGGTGAGCGGGATAAACTGGTTATCCAGTTGAACGATCAGGCTTATCAGAAATTGAGTGGAGTTCGAAAGATGGAGTTGGTAACGAATGCCACCCACCTTTTTCCTGAGGAAGGTAAATTGGAGGAAGTCGCTGAGTTGGCGGCCAATTGGTTTAATAAATATTTAAAATAAAATCAATGATTATGTTTAAAGATAGAACCGAAGCGGCATACTTGCTTGCTGAAAAATTAAAACAGTTTAAAAACCGCGACGGCGTAGTCCTTGCCGTACCGCGAGGAGGTGTTCCTATTGGAAAAATTATAGCGGAAGCGTTAAACTTGCCACTGGAAATAGTTCTTTCCAAAAAAATCGGTCATCCGGTTCAAAAAGAATATGCCATTGGTGCAGTGAGCTTGGAAACACGGGTACTCAATGATGACATCGAAGTTCCTGAAAAATACATCGAAGATGAAACCAGAAAAATCCGTGAATTACTTCGTGAGCGATATAAAAAATATTATCAAGGAAGAATACCAATAAGCCTCGTTGATAAAATTGTGGTTATTGTGGATGATGGTATTGCTACAGGCTACACTATTGAAACTACGATTGATTTAGTTCGTCAGCACCATCCCAAAAAGGTTGTTGTTGCTGTTCCTGTTGCTCCTCCTAAAACGATCCAAAGATTAGAAGCATCAGATGCAGTGGATGAGGTGATTTGTCTTTCGACCCCTTTCAACTTTTATGCTGTAGGCCAATATTATGAATCATTTCCCCAGGTGACTGATGATGAAGTGATCGAAATGATGAAAACCTACGGGAAAAGCAACAAAGGAAAAAACGCTTCGTCCAAAGTTATTTTTAATAAAGAAAATTGAATAAGTCATGACTCGATCCCTCGAAGATTTTTTTATGAATAGGATACTAGAGATTGACAATTTTGGTAGCGAGCAATATCCTCCAAAAGAAGTACCTCCTCCTCCCCAGGAACCACCGATTCAACCCGTGCCACCCGAAATTACTCCCATGCCCAAGACGCCAAGTGAACCAATACCAGTTGAAATTCCACCAATTGAAGAACCGATAGAAGAGCCATTGCCAGCTGAAGTGCCGCCCGAAAAAGAGCCGAAAGAAAAACCTGTCCCAGAAATTCCTCCTCTGGAAGAACCCACGCCGGAGAAAGAACCACCTGAAGAAATTCCTCCTCTGGAAGAACCCGCGCCGGAGAAAGAATCACCTGAAGAAATCCCTCCTCTGGAAGAACCTCCGACTGAGGTGCCAGAGGAGAATCATGAAGTAAAGCAATAAAAAGTGAATTGTTAAAAATGACTTTAACACTCAGCAAATTAAAAAACTATTACAAACTATACCTTCTTATCTGCTTTTACTACTACGAAAGACCCTTCGCCAAAACCAGCCTTTGGAGATTGTAATTCATCGATGTCATCCAACTTTCCAAAAAGTGTTTGTGTGAATTCTATATTTCGGAAACCGGCATCTTTTAATAGTGTGCTAACGCGATCTGTTGAGTAGAAGGTTGCATCCTGATAAAAATGGCTTTGGTTTCTTTTGGCTTCATAAGATTTAGCTATTTCCTGGCTTTTATCCAAAAAACAAAGTAAGATAGAACCTTCATTTTTTAATACCCGATGCGCTTCTTTTAAGGCCACTGTGATGTTGTCAAGATGACAAATGGTGACGAACAAAATAAAGTCAAAATGCAAATCGCGGTAAGGTAATTTTTCAGCTACACCAATCATGGTTTCTACACCTCTCTTGGTAGCTAATGCTGCTAATTCTTCTACAGGTTCGATTCCTTCTTTGATGCCCAGAGCAGCTGCAAACCGGCCGGATCCAATACCTACTTCTATACCTGCAATGTTTTGTGGAAGTGTTGCTAATTGCTGACGAATAGCTTCGACTTCAGATTGAAATACATAAGGATGTTTGTCGTACCATGCATCATACTGCCTGGCGTTTTCGCGAAATGGATTAGTTTTTATCATGATTTTTTTTTTAGATAATTGGTTTCATTTACAAAAGCTTTTCCGTGTTCTTTTTTTTAAAAAGTATATTGGAACTGACCACTTTAGTCACTCAAAAAAAAATACTTTTTCAAAATCAAGACTGGTTGCCTTTAAAATTTCGTTCTTAATTTAAAGTAGAAGAAATATAAAAGAAATGATTTATATCAACAGGAGATATGACATTTCTTAATGGAGTGGACTAGACTTCTCAGGAAAAATTATTTTGGGTATTTCTTTAAAAAATATTAGTGCAAAATTCATAGGGAATGACAAAGATCAGCTCCGGAATTGATAAAAATTAAGTTTAGTTTTTCTTTAAATAGATAACTTTCCAAAGTTATCTACCGGACTTTGGATAAGAATAAATTTGTGGCAAAACATTCTTGATACAATTAAAGAAAAAATAAACAACTATGAATATTATATTAGGCAACCTCAGTGATGACCGTATCGAAATGGCCGAACGCAAAGGCATCGGACATCCCGATACGATTTGTGATGAGGTAACCGAACAAATCTCGATAGCACTATCCAAATATTACCTCAATGAATTTGGCGCCATCATGCACCACAATGTTGATAAAGCCCTTTTGATCGGTGGTCGATCGGAGCCTAAATTTAAAGGTGGTAAAATTATAGAACCTATTTCATTGATCATCGCTGGCAGAGCTACTCATGAGGTAAAAGGTAAAATAATCCCAGTGGAAGAAATTGCCGTGGAAGCTATAAGAAAATGGTTTTTAGATAATATTCGTTATGTTAATGCGATAAAGGATTTGAAGATTGCTATAAAAATAAGACCAGGTAGCGCAGATCTGGTTGAACTATTCAGCCGTTTCGGAAAAGGGGAGGTGCCTTTGGCTAATGACACTTCCTTAGGAGCAGGATACTACCCCAACACCTTTTTGGAAAATACAATCATTAAAATCGAGCAACTCCTGAATCACCCGAAAACAAAAGCTAAGTTCCCTTTTATCGGAGAAGATATAAAAGTGATGGGTGTGAAAGATCAATCTAAAAGCTATTTTACGATTTCTATTGCCATGATTGACCAATACATTCTCAATTTGAAGGATTACATTTCGAAGATCAAAAAGATTGAAGCTTATATTTTCTCGAAGTTACCTTTAGTTAATACTGAGATTTATATCAATACTGCCGACGATTATGAACGAGAGAGCCTTTATCTTACCGTAACCGGTACCAGTGCGGAAAGTGGCGATGATGGACAAGTGGGGCGGGGGAATCGTATTAATGGATTAATTACCCCTTATTTTCCTATGACATTGGAAGCCACCTCAGGAAAAAATCCGGTAAGCCATGTAGGAAAAATTTACAATCATTTTGCAATGGATCTAAGCCGTTCAATTGTAGAGAATCATTTTGCAAAGAAAGCCCAAGTTTTTATCGTTTCCCAAATAGGAAAACCGATCGACCAACCTCAGATTTTACATTTAAAATTGAATGATATCCAGGTAGATGAGGGGATTATTAAAACCTATGCTACCGAAAAAATGAATGAACTCCCATACTTCTGGAAGAAAATGGTGGTTTAATTTTTATTATTCGTCCAACTCGACTTTTTCTCTCTTATTCGAGGAATATTTTCGAATATAAAAAGGCTGTCCTTCATGAACCACCCGAACCAACTTTTCATCCGTAATCAATATGTTCAATTGTTCTTTGACAATTCCACCTTTCTGTAAATAGGATAAAACTTCACTTTCCCTCATCGGGTGAACCGAAGTAATATCGAGTATACTTTGGACAGTATCTCCCGTTGCCGAAAAAGTTTCACTTGAAAAACCAGTAAGTAATTCTACTTCATTAAGCTGCTCATCGAATATTTGATAAGCCTTGTTCAACGTTTGCTCATCGGGTGACTGCACCCACGATTCTGCTGGCGGGCGGGTAGGAATAGCGAGGTAAGCAATTGAAGGGTTTACTCTTTTGAGGAATTCGGCAGTTGCTCTCAAGTTTGCTTCATTATCATTCACACCCTGAATGAGCATAGTTTCACTGATCAGCTCTCCTTGAAATTCTTTTGAAAAAGTGGATATGCCATCAAAAATGGTTTCCAGCGATAACATGTTATTTGGTCGATTGATCTTTTGCCAGGAATCCACGTGCGCTGCATCCATTTTTATGGAAACGCAATCTGCTTTTCCCAACTCTTTTCGAACATCTTCTCTCCAAAGAAGTGATGCGTTGGTGAAGACCGCAATTTTAATTTTAAAGGTCTTTAATAAATCTATGGTTTCTCCGAGGTGAATATCCAAAGTTGGTTCTCCATCAGGGACAAAAGAAAGGTAATCAATCCGCGCATTGGCTGCTACAGATTCTTCTAACTTCTGCTGAACAGCATTAACAATTTCTTCAGGTTCAAAGAATTCCCGCCGTTTAATCTCCACATCAGCAGTAGGTCCTACCTGGCAATAAACACAGTCGTAAGAACAACTTTTTGGAGGAATATTATTAATTCCCAAACTTTGTCCTAACCTTCTTGATGGAATGGGGCCAAAAGCAATCATTTTCTCTTATTTATGTTGTTTTAAAAAAACTTATTTTTATTCCTAGTCGTGTTCCTCTAAATTATGGTGACGATCTCCGCCCACACTATAATAGTTGTTTTCTTCATCTTCGCTTCCGATTTCTTCATTTTCGTCGTCTAATTCCGCTCCGGGAATATCCAGGTCGTTTCCAGTGTGATCTTCTTCAAAATCTTTCTCATTCCAACTATCTGGATTTGGGTTGGGTGCTTTGGTTTTGGAAACATCATCAGGATTGACATCCTTTAATATTTTGATTTTATTTTTATCCATGACTATATTTTTTTGAGAGAAATGTTTTTATAGACCGGTTTATCCAAAATGAGTTTTGGTTTTTACCCTGCTTTTTGTAAATCTTTTTCCCTGTCCAATGGAATAATTTCTCCTTCCATTTTTTCAATTGCTTTTTTCTTCTCTGGTTTAATACTTACTCCAAGAATAAAACTAACTGAGAGTATTAAAGCCCAAATAGCTGCAAGCGTAAACTGTCCAAAAGAACCTATAACGATCACTCCCGCCATCATTAAATAAAATCGCTCGACAGTCCCACCAATACTTAAATCAAACATTTTTAATTTT
This sequence comes from uncultured Saprospiraceae bacterium, assembly GCA_963793295.1. Taxonomy (GTDB): domain Bacteria; phylum Bacteroidota; class Bacteroidia; order Chitinophagales; family Saprospiraceae; genus JAHDHW01. The sequence goes on from CAWBZX010000037.1 coordinate 329,158, forward strand.
ATCATGATTTTATTTTTTTGGTTAATAAACTACGTTGGAAATATAGAAGCAAAAAACAAGTAACTCAATGACATTAATCAAAACCGTAATTGATTTTCATCAATTAACTCAAAGATTTATCGTTTTTTAAATTCAAAAAAATAATCTAATAATTATCCCTTTATTACTGCTGCAGGGCGCAATTTTGCAACCTTCAGTGCAATTCCTGCTTTATCCACGGTTTCTACGACAAGGTCTACATCTTTATAGGCAATGGGAGCTTCCTCTGCGATACCTTTAAAAGAGCCTGCTTCGATAAAAATACCTTTTTCCAAAAGCTTAGCTTTTAACGAAGGAGCATCTACCTGGCGTTTGGCTGCCCTGCGGGAAAGACGCCTTCCTGCTCCGTGGCAGGAGGAGCCGAAGGAAAGTTCCATGCTTTTTTGATTGCCAACCAAAACATACGAAGCAGTACCCATACTACCCGGGATCATGACAGGTTGCCCCACATGACGGAAAACTTCGGGCAATTCCTCGAAGTGCGGGCCAAAAGCGCGTGTCGCCCCTTTGCGATGAACGATGACTTTTTGGTTTTTTCCATCCACCAGGTGTGTTTCGATTTTTGCGATATTGTGTGCAACATCATATAACAATTGCAGTTCTCCGCCTTTTTTATCGAAAATATTGCTTCCATGCTTTACGAGCCTCCCAAGTGATGACCTCCCGGTTACACCATGCAAAATTGGCAGCGGCGCACATTGCTTTAAAATAATTTTGTCCTTCTTTAGAATTGAATGGGACGCATGCGAGCTCGCGATCTGGGAGTTTGATGCCATATTGTTCCATCGCACTCATCATGATGCGGATATTGTCGGTAGCCACCTGGTGACCCAAACCTCTTGAGCCGGTGTGAATCAAAATCACCATTTGTTCATTGTGCAGACCAAATGCTTCCGCAGCTTCAGTGTTAAAGATTTCATCTACCCGATCCACTTCCACAAAATGGTTGCCTGCGCCAATTGTTCCAAGCTGATCATGTCCGCGTTGTTTAGCTTTTAACGAAACAAAAGAAGGATCAGCAAATTCCAACTTTCCGTGGCTTTCCATAAATTCGAGGTCTTCTTTTTTGCCATAGTCGTTTTTGACTGCCCATTCTGCTCCATTTTTTAAAACCTTATTGATTTCGTTGATATTAAGCTTGACGCTTCCGCCTTTTCCAACTCCCGAAGGAATTTGGGCGTATAACTCTTTTGCCAAAGCATCCAACTTGTTTTCTACGTCCTTAAAATTCAGATCAGACTTTAAGAGCCGCACGCCGCAATTGATATCGTAGCCAATTCCGCCTGGAGAAATGACACCGTCCGGATAACGTGTTGCTGCAACTCCTCCGATGGGAAAACCATAACCTTCGTGAACATCAGGCATGACGATAGCAGCTTTTAAAATGCCGGGCAAAGTGGCAACATTGACAAGCTGGTCGAGTGAACGATCATCCAGGACTGAATCGAGCATTTCTTCGAGAGCAAAGATATGGGCAGGTACGCGCATATCTTTTCGATAAGTTTTAGGGATTTCCCATTGGTAATCGGCTATTTTTACGAGTTGTTCTTTTTGGATCATGATGCTTTTATTTCTTTTTAAATATCAAAAATGATAATCGTTTCCCAGTTGCCTTTTTCATTTTTTATCACTTCTGCTTCGTGGTAAGTCACTGCTTTGATATCCTCATCAAAGTAATCGACAGGAAAGCCTGATATTTTTGCAGCAATAGAATGGTCGGTTAAACGCAATATTTCCAATTTCGGGAATAAGACTTTTTCGGTATGCGTTTCAGTCAACACTTCGGAAAGAAAATCGATTAGTAGAACAGTGACATCCGAAGCATTTACTTCGATCCTTCGGGTTATTTCTTTTGTGTTATTTTTTTTTCGGTGCTTTTTTTTGATCACCTCATTAATAGCTTCCAGGCTTGCATGAAAAAGACCTTCGAGTGAATCGCTTTCCACTTTCACCCGGATATCGGCGGTGTGCGGTAGGTATTCGTGTTTTTTCATAGATAAGTTATCTAAACATAAAGTAAGCTGATAAGTACATGGTTTGAAATGACAAACATCATTGGGTCAGGTTGATGAAAATCAATTCTTTCTAATACATTCTTTACTACTTTGATTAATAAAAAAAAATGACAACAATTGTTCACTTTGACATTTCAGCAGATGATGTACAGCGAGCCAGGAAGTTTTATGAAGGGTTGTTTGGATGGAAAATTTACAAATATCCGCATTCTCCGGAGGGAGCATTACTTTGTAGAAACTACAAAACCCACTGGTGAGCAAGGACTTTCCGGCGGAATTGCCAAAAGAGTGAAACCCAATCATAAAATCACGAATTACATCGAAGTAGATTCCATCGACGATTCGCTGATACAAGTAAAAAGATTAGGTGGAAAAATTATAGAACCTAAAAGAGAAATACCGACTGTTGGCTTTATTGCAGGGTGTGAAGATACCGAAGGAAATATGTTCTTTTTGTTGCAGGTGGAAGAAAATGTTCTTGATGAGGAAGAAATTTTTAAAAAGAGTTACACTATCTAAAAAACCAATGATACAATGAAAAAGTTAACCAAAAAGGAATTTGAAATACTAGCTGAAGACACGATATGCTACTTGCGTTTCCTTTTATCTGCCCACTCACCGGAGTGGCATGGAAGTGATCAATGAACAGGACCGACTCGCTATTTAAAAATCAATTGAAAGCTGTCGGTGAAGACTTTGAAGGAACGAGGTTGGGAGCGAAAAGAATATTGAAGCATTTTTGCAGCCTGCAAAAGAGTTGATGGAAAATCCATTATTCTGGCGCAAGCAGGAAGAAGGACTTGCCGTTTTTCTCACCAGCAATTCGCTGAAATATTACAATCTTCCGTTTCAGGTCGAACCCTATGTTCATATTGCCCGTGAATATTATCTCCGTCCATTAGTGCCTGCATTTTCAGGTGACGGGAAATTTCTTTGTACTGGGACTGAATCTCCACCACATTACTTTCTATGAAGGCAATCGCGAAAGGCTGAAGGAAGTTTACGTAGATGCTCCACAACAGCTGGAAGAAGTGGTTGGCTACGATTATAAGGAAAAATTTCTCCAGTTCAGAAGCCAGCATGAAGGACATGGACAGGCCTCTTTCCACGGACAAGGTGAGTGGAAAGGAGAATTTAAGAAAGATGAAATCCTTAAATTCTTCCGGGAAATTGATAAAAAAATCATTCAACTTATCGGAGGAAAAAACATTCCTTTAGTTATTGCAGGACAAGAGTATTTCTTTTCTCATTTATAAAAAAGCAAATACCTATTCTCATCTTTTGGAAGAACATATTGATTTGAATCCAGAGCATATGGACATCCAGAATTTGCATAAGAAAATTTGGAAAAAACTCTATGCTAAATTTGACTATGGATCGTGTAAAAAAACTTGAATCGATCAATGAATTACACAATACGCCAAGAACCTCATTCGATCTTTCCGAAATTATCCCAGCAGCAATTCACGGAAAAGTGGATACGCTTTTTGTGCGAAAGGATGCAGAAATCTGGGGAATTTATGATAAATCAAACAATTCAATTATTGTAGAAGACGAGCAAAGTGATTCGAATACTTCTCTGATTAATCTCGCAATAGTTGAGGTGCTGCAAAATGGTGGAAACGTTTATGAGCAAATAGCGGAGACCATGCCTATGCCTTATGCGGAGTTGAATGTTTTGTATCGCTATTGATGAACATTTCAAAACGTTTTTTGATTGCAAGGGTAATTTTTTGACTCTTCTACAAAGGTAAGATTTCAGGAACTAGCCTTAAAAAAAGTAAATTGGAAGAACTCAAAGACAGTATTGAAATAAATGTACCAGCTGAAAAAATATTTAACTGGTTTAAAAAAATTGACCAATATTATCTGGATTGGCATAAAGACCACGTTAGTTGCAAGGTCATAAAAGGAAATTTAGGGGAGGTAGGCTCAGAAATTATTTTTGAAGAATATTTGCATGGAAAACTTCATCGGTTAAAATTTTTTGTTACAAAAATCATTGATAATCAATTCTTTGAGTACAAAACCACCTTTCCTTTATCCTGTATTTTAAAAAATGGTGCTTTTCAAATAGAAGAAAAAAATGGTACCTCTATTTTTACGGCAACCTTAAATTTTCGGTTTGACAAGCTATTAAAAACTTTAGTTCCCCAACAAATAGAGGATCTGAAAATCCATATGAAAGAAGAAGGCGAAAATTTAAAACGAATATTGGAAGACGGACAATCCTTTAAAAATAAGTTGCCCAATCATTTAACTAAATAACAAAAAATCAGGCATCCTCCATCAATGGGCGCAATTCTTTAGGTAAAGTACTGATCACATCTTCAATTTCACCTTCCGAAGCATATTCTTTAATGACATGAAATACTGCTTTTACAGCATGTTGCGTCGCATTTTTATTTGGGAAATCAAAGCTACCGATCGATTTGTCTGTTTCTTGCACTTCATTTAAAAAATCATCCAAATGCCGAATTCTGATCTGTTTTTGTCCGATCCGCCAGCCATCTACATATATGGCTTTAATGAACATAGGCAATTGCGAAATCAACTGTATAGATTCTTGCGGAGTGGACTGATCCCGAAAAACATGAAGCACAGAACGAAGTACCCGACCTGCTCGTGCAGTATCCTCAGGATCTCCTAACTGGGCAGCTAATTTTTTCAAAAAAACCTCACCCGTTTGTACATATTTTTTAAAATTTATAGCCATCTCAAAATATTTTTTTCTGCCAATGGCAGAGGGGGGTTAGTAAATAAATTTATCTGTATGCAAGTTGGAGCTTCATGAAGTCAGGAGGGTTGACAAAGTTCATTTCCTCAAATGATTTTCATCAATGCATAGTTCACTCATTTTCAAGATTTTGTAAAAGTGAAATTTAAATAGCGTTTGTAGGGCAGCTAACAAAGGATAGACCTCAAAAAAAACCAGAGCAGTGATTTTATAGGTAAAAGAGAGATAATAATTTTTATCTATAAAATTTAAAAACGTAGCTATGAACCCCAAAACCATTCGATTCCTTTTTTTTATTGTGCTACTGGCACACGGCATTGGACATTACATGGGTATGTCAACCGCCGTAGGGGTCAACCTGTCCAAAACCACTTCCTACAAGTCCTGGCTGTTGGGTGGCATCCTCAATGATTGGGTATCTCGCGTTTTATGTTTTATTCTTTACGCGGCAGCTTTTGTCGGAATTATAGTAGCTGCGTTTAGTTTTAAAGGTTGGATATTTCCCAATGAGTGGTGGCAACCGTTAGCTTTATATGCTTCTATTATTTCCTTGATTAGTGTAGTGGTTTTCTGGAATGGTTTGGCGACTACTTTTAATAAAGTTGGAGCGTTGGGAGTGAGCTTGTTGACTATTGTCTCTCTTATTTGGTGGCGCTTCCCTTCTGAGATTTTTAATGATTGATTTTTAAACCCAATCGATCATCATGAAAAAGAAAAGACTAAGAATAACCGCAATGACTCTGCTAATTTTTTTAGGTTTAACAGCTATGCTGGGAGGCTTGGGATTGATTGATGAACCTAGCGGTAGCAACCTAACATTTACAACGGATATGTTGGAAAAGACCCCTTTCGATAACTTTTTGATTCCCGGAATTATACTCTTTACGTTAGTCGGAGTATTGAGTTTGGTCATTGCAGGCTTGGTTTATTATGAGGTAAAAAATCATCCATGGTTTATCATTTTTGAAGGAGTTGTTTTAACAGGTTGGTTGACGGTTGAAGTACTTCTGGGATTTTTCTTCGCGTATCTGCATTTCCCCTATTATGCAATTGGATTTCTTTTAATCATAACCGGCTTTCTACTAAAAAATAAAGAACCTGAAAGTTCAAAAATAAAGACATCATAAACCAGCGAATATATAGGGTAATCAACTTTTTGCTAACCTTAAAATCAAATATTATGAATTTTTTTAAAACTGGAATTTTGGTAGCCCTTCTTACTAGTTTTCTTTTCTCAGGCTGCAGTAAAGATAATGATACCTGTATTAGTGGAACCGGGCAAATAGTAAGCAGAACCTTGTCTGTTCCCGATTTCACAGGAATTAACTCAATGGGTTCAAATAATGTAATTATCACACAAGGAACGGAACAGGAAGTTATTGCAGTTGGACACTCAAATATTATTGACCGGATTGAAACCAATGTCACTGGAGATGTCTGGGATATTGAATTGAAAAACGGATGTTATAACAATTATGAATTAACTATTTACATCACAGTTCCGAATATTGAAGAAGTCTATATCGAGGGCTCGGGAAACATCACTTTCAATGATTTTATTGACCAGGGGGATTTGAACCTGGCAATCAGTGGCGCTGGAAATATTGATTTAAATACTTTTGACGGAGCAGAAAATTTTTCTATCAATATCGCAGGAAGTGGAAATATTACAGGAAAAGGTAGTTTTCCGGCATTAAAAAATTTGAGTATCAATATTGCCGGTTCTGGCAACTACAGTGGTTTTCCTATTATATCTGATATTTGTAATATCAATATTGCCGGAAGCGGAGATTGCGAAGTCCATGTCAACGATGTTTTAAATGTCACGATTACCGGAACCGGAAATGTATATTATAAAGGGTATCCCGCAATCAACACCACAATCACTGGAACGGGGAATATTTTTAATAGAAACTAAGTCTGGTTATTTAATAATTTTTTAAAAAAGAATATCATGGAAAAATTTTGCCAAAGTTGTGGAATGCCCATGAAGAAAGATCCCCAGTTAGGAGGAACAAATGTAGATGGTAGCAAAAATGAAAAATATTGTAGCTACTGTTATGCGGAAGGTCAATTTATGCAACCGGATATGACCGTCAAAGAAATGCAATCTTTTTGTATTGAAAAAATGCAGGAGCAAGGGATGCCTCGGTTTGTGGGTTGGATTTTTACGCGAGGCCTTCCAAAATTGGAACGTTGGAAGTAAGGTTCATAGAAACTGGCGACAATGTGTTTTCAAATCGAGGGTACTGAATTTTCAAAATTTAGAAGGGGCAGGACATCTTTTAAATAATAAAATTTCAAAAAATGAAAACGTTGAAATTAATGTTACTTCTAAGTTTGCCGCTCCAGTTTTTCCAATGTCATTATGACCAATTTGTTTGGATGCAATACATCGAAACGAAATGTGCTGATCCATGGCAAACTAATGAAAGTGATCCGGAGACTGTAGTCATGGAAGCAGCGGAGGATTATTTTTTAAACAATGATGTTAACATTTGTGAAATCACAATGGACTTTAATGAAGCTTATGCTGAAGCTTGTGAGGCTTGTATTTGTACTACTGGTCGAATTATCCACGTGAAAGTGAATGAAAGTTTTATAGATGAACTGGAAGCCGAGGGTTTTATAGTAGAATAAATAGAATAATGAACTATGAAATATAAAATTGCACGGTACATTCTCCTTCTGAGCAGCCTGCTCATGGTTCTTTACGGTATCCAAATTATCCTGATGCCGCACTTTATCAGTGACAATCTTGAAGTTTATGCTAACCTCGACTGGGGAACTCTTGACAACATCAGCCATAACCTGGCGAAATATATAACCCTGCTAATACTGCTGCTAGGGTGCTTCAATATCATTACCGGTGTTGTTGGATTCATTGCCATTTATAAAAGTTTTAAAATAAAAGAGCAATGGCTTTTGTTGGTCATTTTTATAACGAATATTGTTGCTTATGCTGCCCCGGTCACATTTGACCTGACAACTGGTGTCATTGGATGGATAGAAATTGTTGAAATTGTAAGTTTTTTGTTGACAGCGATGGCATTTATAGTTCTCATGGGAGACTTTAAACGTCCTTCCCTTCAGGGTGATAAAAGTCTTACCTCGATCTGATATTTCTCATTTTAGATTCTTAGAATTCTTTCAACTAAATGAAAGCAGAAAATGATGATAAAGCAAATGAATTTAAATCCGAAAAATTATTACCCCCTTTAATCATGAACAAAAGACTAAAATTATGAACAATCGACGAGGTATTAAATATTGGATACTCATTACCCTAAGTATAGTATTGACATTGCTGTTATTAGCCGGTCAGACTTTTTGTCTAATAAACTATGACGCAACTGTATCTCTTGGATTACAAGAATCAGTTGAGGAAGTTACAGAATTGGGGATCGCTTGGGCAAAAGGTTTTGCTCTGGGAGATACATTAGCTTATATCCCATTGTTGATTGCAGGAATAGTTGGATTGCTAAAAAGAAAAAAATGGGGTTTTTATTCCATGTTTGGCAGTTTGGCCATCTCAATCTATTGGCCCATTGTTAATCTTTCTGCCATGTTTATTGGAAAAAATGCGATGGCTTTAAATCCTGACAAATATGTCTCATTTTCAATTATCTTACCCTTAATAACAATCTATGGTTTATGGGGAATGTGGTATTTGTATAACCATCAAAATGAATTGAAAAATGAAAACAAGCCCATTTAAAAAACAAGCATCTCTTTTATTTTTGGGATTTTTAGGAATGACAGCTTTCGGACTCAATTGGCATTGGGCGATCGCCGCATGGATTACTCCCGTAATATTGTTACGTTATACCCGAAACTCAAAAACACCAGGTTTTTTAATGTTTGTTTTGGTTGCAATTGTGGCAGGTATCATTTCAAGAACTTGCCTTTCTGTGTATAGCCCGGTCATAGGTTATATTATAAATGGGTTATTTTTTGGCATATCCTATAGCCTTGCATATCTTATTGACCGATTATTGTACAAAAAGGGTAAGGGATTTTATACCACTTTAATCTTTCCATCGTCAGTGGTGCTTTTAGAATATTTAGGTTCCCTTTATATGGGTACCTGGGGTACGGTTGCACATACACAATATCCTTTAAATCAATTAACTCAAATCGTTTCTATTACAGGTTTGTTTGGACTTTCCTTTCTTGTAAGCTGGTTTGGTTCGACTATGAACTGGTTTTATGAAAATAGATCAAATGTTTATTCCAAACGAAAAAGTGTACTCATCTATGTAGGTATATTTTTACTTGTTTTTATTTATGGGCAAATGCGTATCAACTCCTTTCCGGTTGATTCAAAAAAAGTGAAAATTGCCGCAATCACTAGCGACCCTGGCCTTCAAAATGTATTTGGATTTGACTTTGAAGCATTGAAAGCTTATTCAGAAAAATCAACTGGTGAAATTCCGGAAAGGATTTTCTCTGATGCCGCATCGATTGACAACACGATAGAAAATACGCTGAAAGCTGCTCAAGAAGGAGCTAAAATTATTGTTTGGAATGAATACTCATTGATACTCAATCCACAGCAAGTTGATTATTTGAAAGAAAAAGTCAAAAGTATTGCCATCCAAAATAATGCTTATATCCTGATTGCTTATCTCGAACAAAACACGACTTCCAAACCAAAACCCCTTAACAATAAAAGCATTTTAATAAAACCTGACGGTAGTATTGGTTGGGAATATTTAAAATCATTTCTTATTCCGCAATCAGAAGCTATTATCATTAATGCTGGTGATTTCAAAATACCCTTTGTCGATACAGAATATGGGCGATTAGGCAACGTGATTTGCTACGACGGAGATTTACCAAATCTCACAAAACAAGCAGGTCAACAATCTATAAATATCATGCTTGTTCCTGCTTACGATTGGGCGGAGATAACGCCTTTTCATGCACAAATGTCAAGTTTTACCGCTATTGAAAACGGGGTTTCCCTAATACGGCCAAATGGAAGTGGATTGTCAGCAGTTTATGATTATCAAGGAAAACTTATTGCAGATTTGAACACTTTCAATTCAGATGATAAACTATTGTATGCTGATGTTCCTGTCCAGTCAGCTACCACAGTTTTTTCTAGGATTGGGAATATTTTTGTTTATGCATGTATATTGTTTTTAATAACAGCCTTGGGTTTAAAGTTTTTTAAAAAGTAAAAATAAGTGGCAAAAACAATGAACTATTCGACAGAAATTAAATCAATATTAAACCAAAAAAATAAAAATGGAGGGCCATTTTGGTCAAGAGAAGATGGGGATATTCATGCTCCTCATGGCAATAGTACCATTGACACTTTAGGCGTTCTCGGAGCACTTGGTGCGACTACTAAAGGATACCCAATTCTTTCAGAAATCATGGACTTTGTCTTCAAATATCAAATGCCTGATGGCAGTTTCAAGTACTCCAAAACAAGTTCAAAATTTCCTTGTATGACTGCACGTATTCTTGCAGCATTCGGGCGACTTGGAAAAACAGATAAAAGAGTTGAAAAAAGCTATCAACAACTTTTGGATACCCAATGGTCTGACGGTGGATGGAGATGCAATACCGTAAAACTTGGAAAATCTCCGCAGACCGATTCCAGCAATCCGGGAACTACTTTGTATGTCTTAGACGCTTTTCGCTTTAGAAAAAATAGCAAAAAGGAAATAGACCAATTAAGTAGAGGGGTTGAATTTCTATTACAACATTGGGTTACCCGAAAACCTTTAGGGCCCTGTTTTTTTGGAATAGGCTCCCGTTTTTTTCAAATTGAATTTCCATTTTTAAGATACAACTTATTCTACTACGTCTATATCCTTTCTTTTTATAACAAAGCGCTTAAAGACCATAGATTCCAGGAAGCTTTCCAGATGATTTTGAAAAAAACAAAAAACGGAAAAATAATACTTGAAAATCCACATCACAGTTGGAGGAAATTCGATTTTGCTAAGAAGGGACAAGTCAGCGAATTGGCAACAGAACATTGGATAACAATCACAAAGAATTTGGCCTCAAAAAATAATCCTCCAACTGCCAAAGCTAAGTAAAGACATTGTTCATTTTATCAAATTGAACGAATTTCAATATCTATTTGAATTTGAATTTGAAACATAAAAATTATCATTGTCGATTGCAATGTGATCTAGTATGAAAAGACTTCAAAAATTTATTTCTACTAACAGATTTCAATATAAAATCTTTGCAGCCTTAGTGATCGGAGTGCTGGGAATGACAGGAATATTGAAATATTCAAATCCTTCATTTTTTCAAAGATTTATTGGTGAAATAAATCCAATAATCGCAATTCTTGGCAGTGGAATTTTAGGCCTTTTATTGTTCTCCTTTTTGCTTGTTAAAAGGTGGTTTATCATTTGTAAAAAGGAAAATTTCAAAAAGGCGTTTCGTTATGCCTGGTTGGTGGTAGTATTTGCATCCATCGCTATTTTGATCGATTGGGAGATTGTTTATCCGGAGGATATGAATATTCCATTTCCTGAATCCCTGTTATTTTATCCGGCTATTGGTTTTTTTGTTGAAATCGTTTTTCATGTTTTGCCCCTGACGGTGCTTATGTTTTTGTTGACTTCTATTTTTAAAAATGCCAATCGCGAAAAGCTGATTTGGCTTTGTATTGTAATTGTAGCGGTGTTGGAGCCTGTTTATCAAATCCTGTTTATGGAGTCATTCCCAGGCTGGGCAATAGTTGCTGTTGGCGTTAACCTGTTTTTATTCAATTTAACACAATTGGTAATTTTTAAAAAATATGATTTTATCTCCATGTATTCGTTCCGGCTTATCTATTACCTAATCTGGCATATCGGATGGGGATATTTTCGTTTAGAATTGCTTTTCTAGTTTTAAAAGGAAAACTGTTTTAAAGTGACTAAGATCATCCTGGCAGGGTGATAAAAATCAGGTCATTAGAATTAATTCTTTATTAAAATTACATAAGAGGTGCTTTGGCTTTGGGGAATGTTGTTAAAACACACGAAACACTTTTCATGAAATTAGTTTAGTGGGAGATTCTCAGACGATACGTCTGAGGAGGTTTTAAATTTTAAATTTTTTTAAAAAAGAGAACTCCATGGAAAAGTTTTGTCAAAGTTGCGGAATGCCCATAAATAACAATCCACAGCCATTAGTCACAACTACAAATAGCAATATAAGTGCTAAATATTGTAGTTGCAGCTACGAAGTAAGTCAATTTACCCAATCTGAGGTGGAATCTAAAGAAATCCAATCTTTTAATATTGAAAAAATGAAAGAAGAGGGAATGCCTCGGTTTTTGGATTGGTTGTCTGCCCGTGGGATTTCCAGGTTGTAGTAATACAGAAATATTATTGGAAATAGGTTAATAATCAATTCCAATATTTTTGCAATACATTGAATTCTCGGTTTTATAAATGGCTGATTATTTTAATAACTAAATTTTAAAATGAGTACCGATTTAATCAAAGAACAAAAGCAACCTGGATTTACCTTCTATCATTTGATAGAAGGTATTGAAGGTATTTTCATTATAATTGCCTGTTACCTTACCTTTTTTTTAAAACCGCTGAGAGATCGATGGGGATTGAGCAAAGAAGAAGCAAAGCGAGCTTTGTCCGGAGATGAAATAGTTTCACAACCCAACACTCAATTCACCCACGCCATCGAAATAAACGCCCCTTCAGAAAATGTCTGGCCGTGGATTGCTCAAATGGGGCAAGGGCGGGGCGGTTTTTATAGTTATGAAGCCCTGGAAAATCTGACGGGCATGAACATTTATAACTCGGATGAAATACTTGAAGAATTTCAAAACCCCCAAATCGGGGAATTAATACCTTTTGGTCCGAAGGATGCTTACCCTCTGGTTTTATGTGAACCGGGAAAAGCGATGGCGATTGGCCTTGGTTATGACTATGGATAAAAGCATTACCTTTGACCCGGAAGCCTCTTCGTATCCTTCAAATTATTTCTGTCTCACGTGGTTATGGTATGTTGAAGCAATTGGTACAAACCGTTCCAGATTTTTCTCAAGGAATAGGATCGCCTATAATCCTTCCTTTAAAAATAAATTTATATTTGGACCGCTCATAGAACCTATTGTTTTTGCTATGGATAGGAAAATGTGTCTGGGTATAAAAAAACGCGCAGAAAAATTGACGAAAGGAAAAGAATGAATTATAGCCAAACCGGAATCAAGACTATCAATCCTCCATTTTTGCCAATCCATTTCCTTCTTGCTTCAATTTTTTCAAAGTTTTTGTCATCTGCTCAAGGCGTTCGTTGACTTTGAAATAAACGGAATCTTCTTCAAAACTGAGTGTACCACTAATTTCATCCCAAAACGTTTCTCCAGCCTTCGTTCCTGTCAAAATTTCGATACCCTCGTCAACAGATTGGATGGCCCAGATTTTAAATTTGCCCTCGTCGACTGCTTTGACTACCTCTTCTTTTAACATTAGATTCGCAGTATTTGCAGAAGGAATAATAACCCCTTGTTTACCGGTTAATCCATGTAGCTGACATACTTCAAAATACCCTTCAATTTTTTCATTTATACCTCCGACTGGTTGGATTTCACCATTTTGATTAACCGAGCCGGTCACGGCTATTTCCTGCCTGATCGGAAGTCCTGACAATCCCGAAAGGACTGCGTACAATTCTGCACTCGAAGCACTATCGCCTTCCACGCCGCTGTAACTTTGTTCGAAAACGAGACGGATGGAAAGGTTCAAAGGTTTGTCTTTTCCAAACTTGTTAAACAAAAACCCAGAAAGGATCAATACCCCTTTTGTATGAACCGCTCCACCGAGCTCAGCTTCCCTTTCAATATCAATGATATCGCCTTTACCGATACTGATACTGGTCGTTATCCGGCTCGGACGACCAAAGGCAATGTCGCCGATGTCAATGACCGACAGGCCATTTATCTGACCGATTTTTTCACCTTCTACATCAATCATGATAACTTTTTTCTCTATCAGTTCTTTGATTTTTTCGTGCAGCAAATTGGTGCGATAGATTTTTTCGCGGATGGATTTTTGAATGTGTTCCCCCAAAATTTCAGTTGCCGATTCCTCCTTTGCATAATAATGAGCTTCCCTCAAAAGGTCAGCGGTTTCTTCCATTTCGGTACTGATCTTTTCCTGGTGATTAGCGAGGCGATGACCTTGTTCGATCATTTTTGCAAGAGCATTGTTGTTGACGGGGAGTAAATTTTCCTCTTTTTGAACACAAAAAATGTAACCGCAAAATTCCTTCAGGTTTTTTTTAGAAGCAAGCATCACGGAGTCAAAGTGGGCTTTTACCTTAAATAGGTTTTTAAAATCATCATCTAATTGATAAAGGAGTTGAAACAGATGATGTTGTCCAACCAAAACGACCTGGACATCCAAATGAATGGGTTCGGGTTTCAAACTTTTAATTGTGATAAAGCCCAACTTCTCAGTAGCGTCTTCGATTTCAATTTGATTGTTACGAATGGCACGTTTTAAATTTTCCCACGAAAAAGGAGCACGGAGCAAGTCATCAATCGGAATAATGAGATAACCTCCGTTGGCGTGATGCAAGGCCCCTTCCCTGATCAGCGTGAAATTGGTGTTGAGCGTACCCATCACGGACTCTCTTTCAATTTTTCCAAATAAGTTGTTGTAGGTTGGGTTAAGTTCCACAATGATCGGTGCATTTTTCAGTTCCGAATTGTCTACAATCACATTTACTTCATACCTTTGACGTAGAATTTTTTTCTGTGCATTCCTTCCGGCAATTTGCATGTTAGGGGGGTCAGGTTGGAGAAAAAAACTCAGGTTTTCGAGAATATCATTTTTCAAATCTTCCAGATGTTCCGGCACTTCCGGCACATCATTATATTTTTTAAGGAGATTTTCGAGCAATACTTCAATAGCAAAAAGGGCATTATTTTGTTCCAATCCCATTAATTGTTCTGTCGTTTTTCTTTCGAGTTCAAGTGATTTTTTGACGAGGTTTTGGAGAAGTCCCTGAAACTCTTTTTGCTTTTTTAAAATCTTCTTTCTTTCTTTTTCCGGAAGAAGCTGAAATTCTTCGCTGGTCATAGCCTGATCTCCTTTTTTTGGAATTGTCATGATTTCCATAGGCGTTCGTTTCAGCACAAAATTTTCCTTCTCAGCTTTTTGGTTGATTTCGGAAAAAAGTTGTAGCTGCTGTTCGGCAAGCTCTTGTTTGATCGAATTTATATTTTGGAGAAATTCCTCGCTTTCCAGAGTCTTGACCAGCGCTATTTCCGCATCAATGATAAAGCTGTCAATATCTTTTTTTAATTCAATGGCCAAACCAGAGGGCAAGCGCATTACATTCGGGCAATAGGGGTTTTTGAAGTTGTTGACATAGCACCAATCGTTTGGTGGAGGATCTTTCTTTGCCATTTCCTTGAGAAAGTGTTTTATAACACTGTATTTTCCGTTATTGTCTGAGGTGGAAACGTAAACATTAAATCCGGGTGCACGATTACCCAAGCCAAACCGCAAAGCTTTTACAGCTCGCTCCTGGCCAATGATTGCTTTCCGGTATTTGGGGATTGCTTCTTTAAAACCTTCAAATACTTCGGGGGAATAGGTTTTTCGAAGTTGTTCTGTGCTCAGCTGATGATTCTCCATATTTTACTTGGTATTTCGATTGGTGTCAAGTTGGAGAAAAGAACGAAAGAAATAAGTGACTTTTATCAAATATTATATTGATATACGTCAGTGGTTTAGATTTTTCCCTGGAAGGGAAAATAGAAGACAAGGGCAAACTACTATTTTATGAAACGTGCTTATTGGTCTCTTTTTGCTGTATTCCTTTCTTTGAATAATAATCTTTGCAGGCTGGTTCTCGTCCTCTCACCACTCGCAAACCAACCAGTGGTCCACTTGTTTCAGTTACAACGGTTGCCTGATCTTCGATCCCGTCTTTTTCATAATAAATAATCACCCAATCGCGAGTCTTTCCAAGTTCGTGAGCGCGTATTGTATTGGAGTACAGCGCCGTGAAATCCCAGTCTTCCAATTCTGTGTGATAAATCGGCAACCAAGCTTCCTGATCAGGATTAAAACGGCGGGGTGCAATCTTTTTCAATTTATTTTTCACGGCGTCTTCCCGGTAAGTTTTATCTACTTCCAACAGTAATGAAACATCCGGTTTGCCGGATGGCGCCTGGAGTTCTGCTGCCTGATGTAAAATTCTTCTCCGCGCAAAACCACTCAACATTCCTGCAAGGCCCAGCCGGATAGCATCGATTCGTCGTTTTCCAAAACCCTTCAAATTTGCCAATCTACCGTCGTAAGCCGCTTGTTCGAGTTCCTCCAAGGAGTTAAGGTGTAATTCACGGACAATCTTTTCTGCGGTTTCTTTACCGATACCGGGTATTTGTTCGAAAAGCTCTTCAGGAGTAACCTCTCCCTGCAAACGTTGTAGCAACTGCGACTTTCCCGTTTGTACATACTCTTTGATCAATCTCGCGAGGCTTTTTCCGATGCCAGGAATCGCTTCCAGCGCTTCACCGTTTCCTTTGGCAACAGTAATTGCGAGGTTTTCTTCTCTTTGTCTGATCAATTGGGCTGCGCGGTGATAGGAACGAATGCGATGGGGATTGGCTTTTTGAATTTCCAGCAAATCAGCGATCTCTTCCAGAACTCTCGCGATGTCCTTGTTGTTTGGAATTTTATTTATCATGGTTTCTGTTTTTTAAACTGACTGATAACCAGTTGGTTATCAGTGTTTGCAAGATACGCGATAAACGGGTTTTGATTCAATGATGATTATCAGAAAGGAAGATGATAAAAGTCATATTCTACCTTGACGAACTTCAATGCAATTAAGAGGTTATGATGACTAATTTGCAGGGAGAAAGTTCAAGATTAGAATTTAATACAAAACATTGTTTTAAACCCTTTTTAAAAAAAAAGTTATGAACAAAAATATCGCTCAGTTATTTGACCTTTCTGGAAAAGTTGCCGTCGTCACAGGTGGCGCTATGGGTATCGGAAAAGGAATTGCAAAACGGCTTTCGGAAGGCGGTGCCTCCATTTTAATTGTTGATTTACTGAAGCCTTCAGCAGTTGAAAATGTTTTAAAAGATCTAAGAAAGAACGGAGGTAAAGTAGTATATGTACAAGCGGATTTAGAAAACATTAATAACATTTCAAAAATCACAAAAAAACTTTTGGATGAGTTTAGTGATGTTCACATTTTGGTCAACAATGCAGGAGTTTACAGGTACATGCCCTTTATAAAAATGACAGAAGAGCTGTGGAACAAAACCATCAATATTAATCTGAAGGCCCCGATGTTTCTATCCCAGGCAATGGCAAATATTATGATGGAAAAAAAGCATGGTGGACGCATTATCAATATTATTTCAGCAGACGCATTCAAGCCCACTGGCAATTTGTCTCACTACGACTCTTCAAAAGGAGGGCTCAGGATGCTGACCAAAGCTATGGCTAAAGAACTCGGGCCTTTTGGAATTACCGTCAATGATATCGCGCCCGGTGGTATACAAACACCAGGTGTTCAAAAAATTGCTGGAGAAGATATTTCAACGGAACAACGGGAGGCAATGCAAAAACAAACCGAAGCCTTTGGTGCTATGCTCCCGCTTCAGCGAATGGGCGTTCCGGAAGACATTGCAAATGTTGCTTTTTTTCTGGCTAGCGATGCTTCAGCGTACATGACGGGAAGCACTGTTATTGCAGATGGAGGATTATTGATTATGTAAAAATATAAATTCAAATCAAATTCAAAAAAATGAAAATAACAGGTAAAATTATATTATTTGGATTTTTGATTTGGCTGATTCCCTTTTTAGTGGCGATGGGGATTTTCACAATCCATGAAAACAACCGGCCGCTTTTCGAGTCGATTATGGCAGTAACCGTAACATTGGTAGCCGTATTCTTTTCGGTCTTGTTTTTTCAAAACAGGACGACCAATTTCCGGACAGCTGGCTTATTATTAGGGCTGCTTTGGTTTGCCATTAGTTTTGGGATTGATTTAATTATGTTTTCCTGGGGACCGATAAAAATGCCTTTTTGGGATTATGTTTCGGACGTGGGAGTCACCTATCTTATCATTCCAATTGTTACGATTGGAATTGGGTTATTATTGAAAATGAAGAAAGCGGTTGAAGCAAAATAGCTGTGTTTTTTTGTTCGTGTTTTAAAACAAAAAACATTGAATAGTTTCTATGCTTGATATAAGAAATCAGAAATAGTTTTTCATCACTATCGCCAACCACTTAGGCGGGTGATAGTGTTGGATCAGAGTTGGATATCATCCTAACACTTGTTTATCGTATTGCCACACAAATATCTACCACATGTTTTCCTTCCGGATGCTGCCGCGGGTCATTTTTATAAGATTCATACATCACTCCATTCCCTGGAATTAAATGATTTTCGCCAATATATTTAAAGAGCTCTTCCCACGATTGTCCATATTCTTCTGTCGAAATTTCAAACGATCCTACTGCGTATTTTCCAGCAGGTATTTCCATAATTTGAATATCACCATCTCCCTGCGTTCCTTCCGGTACAGTGAAACCAACGCTTATTCGTTGATTTGCAACTGGTACTTTTTCAGGATCATCGTGATATATCGAGATGGATTCTGAAGTAGGCTGGAGCAATCCTTTTGGCGTCATCCAGTCGAGGACTTTTTGAAATAATCGTTCAAATAATGTGGTGTCTCCCATGTACGGGCCTACATTTCGGATGTAAGCAAAAGTTCGTTTTGGAAATTCAACGGTCTTAAAAGTTGAAGCAATTTTTGTAAGCATGATTTTAATTTTTTTTTGAACAAATGAATTGAAAGGAAGAAAATAAAAATAGCAGGGAAAAGCAATGAGTTTTGTTAAATGGTGACTTGATTTTTATCAATAATCGTAACTTAAGTACCCCATTAAAATTTCCTGTTAAACCTAAAAATCAAACCCGTACATGATAAAAATCAGCGCTTTCATTATCACTAAGAGTTACATTTATATAAATTAGTTTTTGCTAACTAACCCTTGCAAGCCATCGGGATATTACCCGCAAGACTAACCTGGAAAAAGGTCTTTCAAATCTTGGTAGTTAGCCCCAGAGCAAGCTATGAGGTATTCTTTTGAATAAAAAAATGAAACGTATGAAACGACTTATCCTTTATATTGGATTTTTCTTTTTATTACTAATAGTTGCTTGTAAACCACCACACTATATATCCAGCAATTTTGAAGCAATTACGGTAAACCATAAAATAATTGCTGTATTGCCATTTGAAATGATTTATCTGGGAAAACAACCTGAAAACATGACAGAAGAAGATTGGAGGGAATTGGAAAGGATTGAAAGCGAAGCTTTCCAAATCTCTTTTTTAAACGAAATTTTACGAAGTACAAAAAGCGGAAAAAAACCAATCCGGGTGGATGTACAGGATCATAGGATCACCCTTGATCTGCTACAAGAAAATGGGATCGATATCAAAGAATCGTGGTACGAACGTCCGGAAAGATTAGCGGAACTGCTTGGTGTTGATGCGGTGGTATGCGGGAAAATTGAAAAGTACCGGTTTATGAGTGATTTGGCTTCTTTTGGAATTGATGTAGCCAATGAAGTTATCAATACGATAGCTTATTTGAACTCGTGGAATGTAGTGCCACAAGGAAATACAACCGCTAAACAAGTCCAGGCAAGTTATTCCTTAATAGATAAAGATACGGGTCAGGTTTTGTGGTCCATTGCTTTTACTGCTTATGCAGACTGGAGTCGTGAAGCGAATGCCATTATTGATGACATCAGCAGGCAGGGAGCTAAAACTTTCCCTTACAGGATCAAGTAGATTCTTACTTAAAAGGATTTTGAGAATAAATTCTATTATAAAATGAGCACCAAAATTTTAAAAATATTTTCCTACTCTATTGGCGTTTTAGCTATTATTTCTTGCGGGATAAGTGTCTTTAATAATGAAATTTACCAGGATGGAGAATGGGTCAGAACGCAATTTTTAGGACAGGATATGGTCACTTTAATCCTTGCAGCTCCTTTGCTGTTTTTAGCGATCCATAAAGCGGTCATCAAAGCTGATATCTTTTGGAAATTAATTTTTGCCGGAGTGGTTTTCTACTTTGTTTATACCTATGCTTTTTTTGTATTTGTGACCGAACTTACTTTTCTTTATTTTTTTCACTTGGCGATTTTTTCTCTTTCCTTGTTTTCGCTAATCATTGTGTTTTTTCAACTCTTCAATTTTGAAAAGTCCTTTTATTATAATAATAAAAACACCAAAAGACTGATCGTTTCTTATTTATCATTAATCTCTCTGATGTTGGTTTTTTTATGGTTAAAAGATTTGATTTCATTTTTCACAGTACCTGGTTTTCAATTCGACACGCCCAACGGAGAACCATTATTGATGGTTTACACCCTTGATTTGGGTATTGTCATTCCTTTGATGCTAACGGGAGTTTTTGGATTTATTCGGAAAAAGAAATTTGGATACATCCTCACAGGAGTAATGTTGGTAAAATCCACAATACTTGGTTTTGCTTTGATGGCAATGGCGTTAAGTATGTATATTCAGGATTTAAGCCCGGATACTTTTTTAATTATCCTTTGGAGTGTTTTAGGGGTTGCAGGATCCATATTGACGGTTATTTATTTCAAAGAACTTGGGATCGCAGAAATGCTCAGTCGTGGGGTCGTTTCCCGGCCAATAAAATCAGAGCGACAAATCATTTAGAGAATGTCAGTGATCGGTCCCGAGATCAATCTTGCAGATTGACGCTCAATACCGGCAGATTGCTGTGGTTTACCAGGTTTTCGGTCAGCGATTCCTTAAACAAACGTTTAAAATAAAAACACGAACGGGACTTCACTCTAAAGCAAAATCCCGTTCCATTTCATAACTCTCAAAAGTGTTATGAAATGCCAAGTTACAGTTATTGAGACTTCATCCTTTTTTTAGATTTGACACCTAAAAATCCGGAATCTGGTTAAATTAACACATCTTCCTTTCCACTTCACAGCCTTAACTGAAAAAGGTTTCCGAATTCCTTGACAATTTAACCTGGCTGGCTTTCCAGCCTGTCTTTTATCTCTTACTCAGTAGGGCCAAGATATATAATAGGCCTCCCGAAGTAAATGACATTTGTCAACTGGGTAATTGACTTTGATCAATGGGAAAAATCGATATTTATAATCAATTTTTTTAAAGCGGTTTATGTGAAAAAAGAAGTTGATTTTTCTGTAATCCAAAGGCATAAAAATGAGTAGTCTTCGGATCTTTTGGATAAAATCCTTCTACCATTATTCCTCCTTCGGCATTTTCCAGCATTTTTATGAAATCATCAACAGAAAACCCTTGACAACTTCTGCATTTATTTATCGGGTTGGATTAATTTTTAATCACTTTTCTTAAATCTTTCCAGGATTCTGAAAGTTCATCTGAGAAATTTTCCCAATGTTCCGAAATCACATCAGTTCCTTTTTTCAACTTGATTTCCAGCTCGTGCAATCGGTCCCTGACTTCCTTTTGTGTTTCTTTCCATGACAGTTGGGCTTCCTTTTTACCAAGGTTCAACTGCAATCTTAACAGATCGAATTTCGTTTGGAAATTTTCTAATTTTTGGATTGCGTCTTCGCCGAAATCTTCCAATTTTTCCCTGGAGTCTTCCGAAGTAGTGGTAATAAAGATTTTTAATTCCCGGATAGCTTGATTAATCTTTGTTTGTTGTTCTTTCAGGACGTCTTCTGTTTCTGCTTTTCCTAAAGCCAGCTGCACTCTGAATTCCTGGAGTTTGCCTTTGATGAGGGCTGCTTTTTCTTCGCTAAGCCCATCCATTTTTTGTATTTCTTTTTCAGCATTATTTATCCAAGTTCTCAAATTCTCCTTTTGTTTTTCAAAAGCCTCCTGCGCTTTTTCCATGGTATTATCAAGTTGTACTTTCAGATCAAGTACCTCTTCTTTCCAATCTTTTATTTTTTTGGAAACTTTTTCTTTTGACAGTAATTTTTCCATTTTTCCATTTTTTTAGTTATAAAATTATTGGCCGGTAACCCGGTATTTTATACCGCAAATATGTGATCAGATTTGATGAAATGAAATGATTATTATCAACAAGAGGGTTGATTTTTATATCAAAATTTGATAGATAAATGCTTTTTCGAACAATATTCTTCAACAAGATTTTTTTGCTGATGATAAAAATCAATTATTCAAATGACAAACATCAGATGCTTGTAGGTTTAAATTTCCTTTCTTCATAGATCAAAATGTAATGAAGTGCAACGATTTTTCTAAATTTTTCAAATCCAGTTAAATTTGAAAAATAAAACGCCATCGATATCCTTTCCACAACTTTCAAAAAATGCGCTTGAAATTTTGGACAGCCGTTATTTGGGAAGAGATGAAAAAGGAAAAATAATCGAAACTCCCGAAGCCTTGTTTCGAAGAGTCGCCAAGTCGATTGCACAAGCCGAATTTAATTTTGGAAAAAGTACGGCCGTAAAGAAATGGGAAGCTGCGTTTTATGATCTTATGTCTTCCTTAGATTTTCTCCCAAATTCTCCTACTTTGATGAGTGCCGGGCGTCCGATAGGGTAAGTAAGTGCTTGCTTTGTTTTGCCTCTTGAAGATAGTCTGGAAGGTATTTTTACTACATTAAAAGAAGCAGCGCTGATCCATCATAGTGGTGGAGGGACAGGGTTTAATTTTTTCAGATACCATCATTCGACACAACCCGACTCCTGCCTTGGGAACACTAAATTGCACAAATCCTTGTGGTGAAATGCCGCTGCTGGAATATGAAAGCTGTAATCTGGGTTCAATCAATCTTTCAAAGATGGTGAAAGCAGAAAGCGGAAAATCGATTGTGGATTGGGCAAAGCTGGAAAAGACCATCGAAGTTGCAGTACGTTTTCTGGATAATGTGATTGTTGTAAACAATTACACGTTAAAGCGTATTGAAGAAAAAACATTACAAACGCGAAAAATTGGTTTGGGTGTCATGGGTTGGGCGGAGTTGCTCATAGAGCTGGAAATTCCTTATGCTTCCGATGAAGCAGTGCAAATAGGAGCTCAACTGATGCAATTTATCTCTGAAAAAAGTAAGCGTGTCTCTTCGCTTTTAGCAAAAGAGAGAGGGGTTTTTCCAGCATGGGAACAAAGTATCTTTTATCCTGATGAGCCATTGAGGAATGCGACACGGACGAGCATTGCACCCACTGGCACGATTTCCATTATCGCAAATACATCCTCTTCCATCGAACCGCTTTTTGCCCTGGCATATAAACGGATAGGCATTTTAGAAAATAAGATCCAAATGGAAGTCAACGGATATTTTTTACAAAAAATCAAAGAATTAGATCTTTGGTCGGAAAAACTGATCCCAGAAATTTATCAATCCGGTTCCTTGGAAAATATTACTGCTATTCCAGCGGATATAAAAGAATTGTTTAAAACCAGTCTTGAAATTCCGTGGCAGTATCATATTCGACATCAAATTGCTTTTCAGCAACATACCGACAACGCAGTTTCTAAAACCATTAACCTTCCAACGAACGCTGCCCGAAAGGAGGTTTCAGCTGCCTTTAAAATGGCATGGCAATCCGGAGCAAAAGGAATAACCATCTATCGTTATGGTAGTAAAAGCAGGCAGGTATTGCAAAGAGGAAAGAAACGGGTAAAGCCATGTTGAACGCGTTGCATCATCAATAAAAACACGAACGGGAACTCACGCTAGGTAAGATCCCGTTCCATTTCATAGCACTAAAAAGAACTATGAAATGCCAAGTTACAGTTATTGAGACTTCATCATCACATGCAAATTTCGAAAAATTCTTTTGCTCAGAATCTAGCCAAATTACCACTTCCTTCTTCCCGATATTAATTCTGCAGAAGTAATAAATTTCCGAGTTCAATGCCAATTTAACTTGGCTGACTTTTCAGCCTGTCGTTTATCCTTCACTTGATGCTGCAAAGATATCCACAAGTGTTCCCTTCTTCAATGACTATTATCAATTGGATAATTGACTTTAATCAATTCTAAAAATTCCTATTTATAATTGGTTGAAAAGGAATTTTATTTCTAGAAAAAATAGATAGCCATGAAGCAATTGGGTTTATTTTCAGCGCTAATTTTTCCGCATAGGAACGATCCCGCTAAAAAAAATTAAACTTTAACATATCCTGAATAATTTACTTATGACCGTATAAATGAGAACAAGTTATTTTTTATTTCTATTTATAACTTATTGGCAATAAGAGAATTTATGTTTTTTGTTTTAAAAATAGTGATATTTTTTCTCCATGTTGAACCATTAATAATTTCTTTTTAATTTCTGATTAAATATTTGCCGTTTACCATCAGGATATTTGATTAATTCAAATAATTCAATATATTGAAATTACTCCCTTCTATTATGTAGTATTTAATTGCGTGAATGACCTTAACTGTAGCATTTTATTTTTTGCTAAAAAAACAAGATGTATTCAATTGGCATTTTTAATATAATCCAACATATTCCTTACACTTTGAACATTATGCATATGAGAAATCAAAAGTACACCGAAGGTATGTCCGGTGGGCATCGCAGTAAAAAAGATTATCGTTTAGTAGTTTTGCAAGAAGGAAGAGTCATTTATGAAGAGAAACCAATCACAACATTTCAAGCCAAAGCTTTAGCATTTTGGTGGAATTCCACAACATCTTACGGGGTACAAATCTGCAGGTATAAAGTGAGGAGATAAATACCTGTCACATATCTGATTGGGTTTTAGCACTTTTTGGGATAAGATTCATTTTATCAGTTGATGTTCTCTTTACTAAGATAGAGACGCTCCTATTCAAAATTAAAAAAGGTCATTTCGGAAGTCAGGGATAAGCTTTTTTATTTTGAAAAGTTCTAAATGTTAAAAAATAAAGTCCTTTGTTTCGAATTCGATTTAGTTTTTACTAAATTTAGAAACTTAGATTTGTTAAATTGGTTCGTCTGTGATCAATTCATGAATTGATAAAACAAGCATCGTTTTTCGCAAACGCTACAAACCTCGCATTATGAAAAAGCATTCGCACTTACTGATTATTTTGGCTAT
Source organism: uncultured Saprospiraceae bacterium (assembly GCA_963793295.1). GTDB lineage: Bacteria > Bacteroidota > Bacteroidia > Chitinophagales > Saprospiraceae > JAHDHW01. Next base: position 354,034 of record CAWBZX010000037.1, read on the forward strand.
AGTACCTTTTTTATTAATGCAATGCGCTACACTTAAGGATTTAAAAGCAGAGAAAAAAAATGAAGAAACGGTCAGAATCTGGTTTGAGGAAGGTTGGAACCATAACCGCAATGAAGAACTACTGGAACGATGTTTTCATAAAGACTGGAGCGATGGAAATCCGCTGCGTGCCGACCAAACAGGAGGGATTGAAGGGATGCGAAAATTAATCAGAAGCTATAGGAAAGCATTTCCCGATGGTCATTTTACGATAACCCACCTTTTTGCTGACGGAAATAAAGTAGCTATCCGATATGAAGTGGTCGCTACGCATCATGCCGAAATGTTCGGTATTCCAGCAACTGGCAAGCAATTTACCTCAACAGGGATTGTGATCTACGAAATGGAAGATGGAAAGATAAAAACTTCCTGGCAAGAACTCGATTTGATGGGTATTTTGAATCAATTGAAGGATTGAAACATCAGTGTAATTGCTTCATGACAAATTATTTTTAGCATTTTAAATTTATCAGTTTCTTTTCCTTTTGGTTAAGCGATTTGATATCCAGCTATTTTCCGAATTAAATTTATGTTCTTTAACAGATCCTTAATACACAAGGCACTATTCTTGTCGTTTGAGAAGGTGTATATTTGTTCACAAAAAATATAATATGAAAAAGTTTCTAGTACTTATTTTATCCCTTGCATTGATGACTTCCATGTCTGCTCAAAACCTGGGTGGTTTGCTGAAAAAAGCGGAAAAGACTTTGAAAGGAGAAAGCGGAGGATTGTCACAGGAAGATGTTGGAAATGGTTTAAAAGAAGCCCTTAATGTTGGAGTGGGAAAAGCGGTGGACTTTCTTTCTGCAGAAGATGGCTACTTCAAGAGTCCTTACAAAATCCTGTTGCCTGAAGAGGCACAGCAAGTAGTCAATAAAGTAAAGATGGTTCCAGGTTTTGAAAACGTGGAGGATGAACTGGTTGAACGACTAAACCGAGCTGCCGAACTTGCTGCAGCTAAAGCAAAGCCGATTTTTGTTTCAGCGATCAAGCAAATGACTTTCACAGATGCGATGGATATTTTGATGGGTGAAAAAGATGCGGCAACCCGTTATTTGCAAAAAACAACCAGTCAGCAACTTTTCAATGAATTTATGCCTGTCGTTCAAAATTCACTTGATGAAGTTAATGCACGGGAATATTGGCGGTCGGTAGTTCAGACTTACAACAAGATCCCTTTTGTCAAAAAAGTGAATCCTGAGCTGGACGAATATGTTACCCAAAAAGGACTCGATGGAATGTATTCGCTGATTGAAAAAAAGGAGCTGGATATTCGTGAAAATCAATCATCAAGAACTTCTGATTTGTTGACGAAAGTATTTGCAAAGCAGGACTAATAAAAACTGAAAAAAGGAAAATAGAAGAGTTGTTTTAATTTGAAATAACTCTTTTTTTATGTCTGCCGGGCGATTATTCCCGGTTCATTCTTTTTAGATCCCGTTTTAAACCCTTCAACCTTTTAAAATTTATTTTATTACTAGATATTGCAACTGTATTTGTTGATAAAATAATGATGATGAAAAAAGATACGATTTTAAGGCTGTTTACGATTTTGTTTTTAGGATTTAGTTATGCCTCTTTCGGTCAAACCAGCGATTCTTTAACTATACGAATAAAGATTTCAAATATCAAATCTGTCGAAGGGAATATTAGGATTGCCGTTTTTGACTCCACTCAGGTATTTCTTGGCGAAGATATGGTGATTGGAAAAATTGAGCCTGTGACTCAAACTGGCGAAATGATAGTAATTATGGAAAACTTACCTTTAGGAGAATACGCGATCAGTATCTTTCATGATGAAAATTCCAATGAAATTTTAGATAATAGTCTTTTCAAAATACCGACAGAAGCTTACGGGTTTTCGAATAATGCACGAGGCAAGTTTGGGCCGCCAAGGTTTGAAGATGTTAAGATTAATTTCACCCCCGATCAGCAAGAATTTGAAATTCGGCTAAAATAATTTCCATCTTTAATTTTCAGTACAACCTATTCTTAGAGTGATTACAAGGTCTAGGGCAATTCCAAAGTTTTCTCTGGATTGAGGTAGAAACTATGTTGTTGTATTTGGTGTGCAAATTTTATTTAATATTCCGTAAATGGAAAATAACGTCCGTGATCTTATCTTGTGATAACTTGATGCAGCATTTTGAAGTCAGGTCAGAGAAGATCTTAAGTTATAAAAATTGGTGCATCAATAATTTTTCATTTTAATCCACAATCCATCTAAAATCTATGAAATTAGCCGAAGCTATCAGATTGAAAGAAAAAGCAATAAAAGTACTTTGGATCACTTTTTCGTGGTTGATCATTTCACAATTCCTTTTTTTTTACGAAAACCAGGTTCTTTCCTATTTTGATTGTAATCCGGAAATTTACAATTTCACAAATTTTTATTTCACCAATCTAATTGCAACAACAACTGCCGGGATAATTGGGGGAACTTTTGTAGTTCAGCTTATGGAAAACTGGCTGCGTAACTTGCCTTATTTAAGAGCATTGTTTTACATTTTTGTCAGCTTTACTTTGGTTTTTCTGTTGGTTACAATTGTTGGTGGTCTATTTTTGTCATCACAACAATTGGATAAGTCGATAGTTAGTTCTGAAGTACGCAACGCAATTTGGAAACATCTTGTTGAAGTAAAATATTTAAGAAGCTACTTTGCCTGGCTATTTATAGTTCTAGGGTCTTTGATTGTTTTGATGGTGAATGACAAATATGGTCCAGGAGTATTTGTAGATTTTTTACTGGGTAAATATTTTAAACCGAGAAGGGAAGAACGCATTTTTATGTTTCTGGATTTACGTTCTTCCACAACGATTGCTGAAAGATTAGGGGAAGAAAAATATTTCAATTTTATAAAAGAAGTTTTTAAAGATGCGACTCCAAGTATTTTAGATGCAAAAGGAGAAATTTATCAATATGTGGGTGATGAAATAGTGGTCAGCTGGAAAATGGAAAATGGCCAAAAAAATGCCAATTGCCTGCGGTGTTTTTTTGATATTCAACAAGCGCTTATTCGGAAAACGGACTATTATCTTGAAAGATATGGTGTAAACCCGGAATTCAAAGCGGGTCTGCACTATGGTTTTGTGATGGCTGGTGAAGTTGGCGTAGTTAAACGAGATATTGCATTTTCAGGCGATGTACTCAACACGGCAGCTCGCATCCAATCCAAGTGCAACGAGCTGAAAGTCAATATTTTATTTTCCAAATATTTACTGGATAAACTAGCTTTGCCGCCACATGTTTTTGAACCTCGGAAAATGGGCGACATGCTCCTTCGCGGCAAGAATCAGACTGTAGTTTTGTATACTGCATAAACTTTACTTTCCAAGGAATAATCTAAAATCCCGATTCACTCAAAGGATATCCCGATTCAATCAAATGCTGTTGTCATCCTCAGTGTTTTCAGGCTTTCTTTGTTGTATCGAATTCAAAAAAATCTAAAAACATGAAAACATTAAATGCAACTGAAGTAAAAAACAGAATCAATCAAAATTCAAATGTTTATCTCGTAAACACACTAAGTGCGAGCGCTTTTCAAAAAGCGCACATCCCCAATTCATTGAACATCAATTCGATGGATACAGCCACTGAGTTATTTGGTAAGAACGACGAAATAATCGTCTATTGTTCTGATGTCAATTGCATGGCTAGTTATTATGCTTACAAACAACTAGAGCTAGCGGGATATACAAACATTTGGCGATTTGCAGGAGGATTGCGAGAATGGAGTGAAAAAGGATTCCCTTTAGTTTAGCATTAAAAATAAAATAAAAATTTAAAAACCAAGATCATGAAAACAGTAAAAATAGTATCCTTCGCAGCTTCAACAATCATCTTTTTATTAATCGCTTTGGCCTTAAATCTCGAAGATCCTCTAAAAGCAAATTACAGAAATACAATAGCCGAAATGATGGCAATGGAGAACATGAAAAGAGAAAAAGAAGTTCTTTCAAAATATCCGGCTTTGAGTGAAGCAAAAGGGCAAATCGCTAAAGCAGACCAACTTAGAATACAAATATCTTCAAAAACTTCCGGCCCTGCCAACACTTACAAAAGCGGAAATAAGCAGAATTGGACAGACGAAATTGAATCTGTTACAATTAAGGCAAAATGTAGAACGATTACTGAAAAACTTGCGATCAAATGAAGCTATTGCAGCAATTCCCTAGAATTTGTTAGAAGCTAATAAACTTCAACGATCATTTCAATCTCCACCGCAATATTAAAAGGTAAAGATCCCATACCAACTGCTGCGCGGGCATGTTTACCACGGTCACCAAAAACTTCAACCATCAGATCAGAATACCCATTGATGACTTTTGGATGATCTTCAAAATTTTCAGTAGCATTGACCATTCCGTTTACTTTAACGATACGTTTTACTTTGTTGAGATCGCCGAGGAAACCTTTGAGCGCGGATAGCTGGATGATCCCAGTTAAGCGTGCAGCATCGATTCCTTCTTCGATGCTAAGATCTTTTCCCAGTTTGCCTTTAATATAAGTTCCATCTGCTTTTTTGGGTCCTTTGCCAGCAAGGAAAACGAGTTTTTCGCTTTGTACTGCGTTGACATAGTTGGCAACTGGCGTCGGCGTTTCGGGTAGTTCGATCCCGAGGTCTTTTAGTTTTTGTTCTACGTCGATATTGCTTTTTTGAATATCATTTTTCGCAGGTTGGTTATGCTCTGTTGAAGGATTGCAGGCAAGTATTGCGGTGAGGCAAATTAGGGTGAGTTGGAATTTCATTGTTTAAAATTTCAGCACTTTTTTTAATCTTCAATTGGAACTCCGTTAGCATCGGTGGTTAACACTTCACTCATATAATCAAAGAAAGGGCGCATATTTTGAAAAGTTTGAATCAACTCTTTTAAAAATTTAGGGGAAGTGACTTCCAGATCAGAAAAAGAGCGGCTTATCAAAAACTGTTTGTGACGAAGCAAGTCAATCGCCGGATGATCTCTGTCGAAACCTTTTGGTGCTGTTTTTACTGTTTCGCCTTGCAATGTACCAAAGGTCTTTTTAAAAGTTGGATCAGTGATAATTTTTCGAAGCGGTTGATCATGCGAAGCAATTTCATCGCGGATCCTTTTCAAATCAGCGGGATTTGGGCTCCAAAATCCTCCTCCAACAAAGGAATCACCGGGTTGAATGTGATAATAATAACCACCACGTAACCACTTCGTCGCTCTTTTCAAACCTCCAGCAAAGTTGGATTTATAAGGAGATTTATCTTTCGAAAATCGTACATCGCGGTAAATTCGAAACAAACTTTTCTTACCGGTCATCGGCACCAGATTGTCGTGATGGCTCATTTCATCGATCAAGGCTTCAGCAAATTCAATCATATTTTCGTGAGCTGCTGTGTACCGATCTTTGTTGTCGTTGAACCAGGGCCGGTTATTATTTTTAGCTAAATCTCTGAGAAATTCAAGTGTCGATTTGGGTATTGTGGTTGACATATTTAAGCGTAATTTTTATAAAAGTAGTAAGAATTTTTTATTCTCCAATCGAGCTAAAGACAAGCAATTATAAATTACAACCAAAAACTGTTAAATTGGTTATTTAAATTATGTAAAAAAAATTGAAATGAGCGAAAAGCCAACTTCGAAAGCTGCGAAGACTATGTTTGATTTAAGTGGTAAAGTAGCCATTATTACTGGAGCAAGTAAAGGGATCGGTGAGCGGATAGCTCGTGGCCTGGCGGAGTTTGGCGCCAAAGTGGTAATCAGTAGTCGAAAGCAGGAAGCCGTCGATATTGTTACAGGCGTTTTTCAAAAAGAAGGGTTGGATGCCATTGGAATTGCCTGCCATGTTGGCGATGATGCTCAATTGAAAAATCTGGTTGACAAAACCGTTGAAAAATATGGTGGTGTTGATATTTTGGTGAATAACGCAGCAACAAACCCTGTGTTTGGGCCGATAGCGGAAGCTGATGGAAATGTTTTCGATAAGATCATGAATGTCAATGTAAAAGGGCCTTTTGCACTTTGCAATTTAGTTCATCCGATTATGAAAAAACGAGGCGGTGGTTCGATTATCAATATTGCCTCCGTAGAAGGATTGAAACCTTCTTTTGGATTGGGGCTTTACAGTGTCAGCAAAGCAGCGCTAATTATGTTAACTAAAAATCAGGCAAAGGAATGGGGTGCAGATGGTATTCGCTCAAACGCGATTTGTCCGGGGCTGGTAAAAACAAAATTTAGCTCAGCAATCTGGGAGAATGAAGCTATCCTTAAAAAAATGGAGCAACACCTTCCAGCTGGTCGAATGGCATTGCCAGATGAAATGGCAGGACTTGGTGTTTTTTTAGCTTCTGACGCCTCAAGTTATTGCACAGGGGGAGTTTATACAGCTGATGGAGGGCATATGATTGCCGGGTAAATTTCGACGCTGAGGGACGCTGATTTTTTATGATTAAGTAAGATTTTTTGAGATGGATGAAAACTATTCAAACTATTTACATACCGAAACTACAGAACAAATAATTAAAGCAGCCTATTATGTTTATAATTATTTGGGAAGTGGTTTTTTGGAAAGTGTTTATGAAAAATCACTTGAATTAAGGTTAAAACAAATTGGTCATTCAGTCATAAGGCAAGATCCGATAAAAGTTTATTTTGAAGAAGAGCTAGTTGGTGATTTTCGAGCGGATCTGGTTGTTGATGATAAAGTTATAGTAGAATTAAAAGCAGTAGAAGATCTGCACCCTATACATGAAGTCCAATTAGTGAATTATTTGAAGGCCACCGAAATAGAAGTTGGTCTTTTGATTAATTTTGGCAATAAAATAACTATCAAAAGAAGAGTTTTTAGTAATTTTAGAAAAATCACCGAAAAAAGAATCCCTGGCGAGAATACCTAAAAACATAATTAATCATATCATTCAGCGTCTCTCAGCGTCCTAACATATAATATTATGACAACCACAAGCACCTCTTCAACATTAAGTGGAATAAGAAAAGAAGTTGAAAGAGTTTTTAATTTACAAAAAGCCAATCAACAAAAAATAGCAAATTCTACTGCCAATGACCGCAGACGAAAACTGGACCGTTTACATAAAGCGGTTTTAAAATATCGTCCCGAAATCAAAGAAGCATTATATAATGATTTTCGAAAGCATCCGAGTGAAGTTGATATAGGAGAGATCTATGCAGTCACTTCTGATATTAAACATACCCGAGATTATTTGTCGAGGTGGATGCGCCCAAAGCAAGTGGATACTCCAATGGCCCAGATAGGCACAAGCTCTTATGTGCATTATGAACCTAAGGGTGTCGTATTGATTATTTCACCCTGGAATTTCCCCATAAACCTTACTTTCGGACCGATGATTTCGGCAATCGCTGCCGGCAACTGTGTAATCCTAAAACCATCAGAGTATACTCCGCATGCTTCGGCGATTATGAAAAAAATTGTAAGTGAACTGTTCGATGAATCTGAGGTAGCGTTAATTGAAGGAGGTGTGGAAGCATCTACTGAATTATTAAAACTTCCTTTCAACCATATTTTCTTCACCGGGGCTCCTGAGATTGGTAAAGTCATAATGAAAGCAGCGGCAGAACATTTGGCTTCAGTAACGCTTGAACTTGGTGGAAAATCACCTACAATTGTAGATAAGACGGCCAATCTGAATGATGCTGCACATCGTATTGCCTGGGGAAAATGGATCAACAACGGGCAGGTTTGTATATCACCAGATCATCTTTTTGTTCATGAAGAAGTTGCAGGTAAATTTTTGGAAAAAATAAAAGCTAAACTAAAAACATTTTACGGGGAAGACGCTTCTTCATCAAATTCCTACAATCGAATTGTAAATAACAAGCATTTTAAAAGAATAGAAAGTTATTTTGAAGATGCTCTTTCTAAAGGAGCAAAGGTCGAATATGGCGGTAAAACAGACCCTTCTCAGGATTATTTCGGGCCAACGATAATGACGAATATTTCTGATGATTCTGATCTGTCGAACAAAGAGATTTTCGGCCCCATTTTGCCTGTTCATACCTTCAGAGATTTGCAGGAAGTGATTGATAGAATCAATTCAAATGAAAAACCGCTGGCTTTGTACATCTATAGCAGTAGCAGGAAAAATGTAAATCGAATCATCAATAATACCCGAGCTGGTGGAACCTGCGTAAATCACAATGCCATTCACTTTTATAATAACAATCTGCCTTTTGGAGGGTCAAATAATAGTGGAATCGGTAAAGGAAACGGATATTATGGCTTTGAAGCTTTTTCTAACCCAAGAGCTATATTGAAACAATGGTCGCCAATAAGTGGCTTAGATTTGATGACGCCACCCTATACAAATTTTAAGCAAAAGCTAATCGACCTTACTATAAAATGGCTGTAAGCCAGAAGGTTAGGAGGATAAGAGATGAAGAAGCTAGAAAGTTAGAGGGATTGAACATCAAATGGTTAGGAGATTAAGAAATTAAACGGTTTGAAATTGAATGTTTTACCTCCTAACTTTCTAACCACATAACCTTCTAACCTTTTTCTCTAATTCGGCATATCTTTTAGCTTCTGGAGGTCCAGAATGGTAATCAGGCCATTTTCTATACTAATCAGTTGCTCTGATTTGAAATCTGTCAGCGTACGAATAACTGATTCTTTGGCAGTACCAACCATACTGGCTAAATCGTCTCTCTGGATAGATATTTTGGTATTTCCTTCAGGAGAACGTTCCTCCAAATCAACCAAAGCCTCAGCGACTCGCTTTCGAATGGAGTTGTAAGCCAAACTCAATAACTGAGCTTCTTTTTCTTCAACTTCATTGGCCAGCATTTTAATGAATTTTGCCGAAAAGTCACGGTTGCCATAAAGCAGCGAGGTGAAATCATCTTTTGGAATAAAACAGATATCAGACTCTTCCATGGTGGCCGCGTAGTCAATGTATTTAGTTCCTGCGATTAGTGGATGGTACCCGAAGAATTCACCATCAGAATAGATCTCGGTAATGTATTCTTTACCGTAGTCATTTATTTTGTAAATTTTCACCTTACCTTTTTCGATATAAAATATCTTATTGGGCAAATTGCCTTCCTGATAAAGGACTTCTTTCTTTTTAAAATGACGAATCTCTCTTTCTTCGGATAGTTTTTCTAATGCCTTTTTGCCTCTGGCTTCATCGATCAGCGTATTTAAAGAAGCAGCAGAACCATCAAATATCTTTTTGATTCGTTGTGTTTTTTTCAGTCGAACGTCAATCGCATCGAGGAGTTCCATGTCGTCGAAGGGTTTGGTGATGTAATCATCTGCCCCGAGGTTCATTCCTCTTCGGAAGTCTGTTTTGTCTGCCTTTGCCGTTAAGAAAATAAATGGAATATCCGTTGTTTTTGGTTTTTTACTCAAAATATGCAAGACCCCAAAACCATCTAATTCGGGCATCATCACATCACAGATAATCAAGTCAGGGTTTTCTTGTAAGGCCATCTGAACGCCTACTTTTCCGTTTTCAGCCGTTATGACCTCATAATTGGAAAGCGTAAGTATTTCTGCTAAGTTTTCTCTTACATCTTGGTTGTCCTCAATCACTAATATTTTTTGCATTATGTATTTTTTAAAGGAATAATTATTGAAAAAGTAGATCCTTTATATTCTTCACTTTCGAAACTCACCGTACCTTTCATCAATTCCACATATTGTTTTACGATATTTAATCCAAGTCCGGTACCTTGAATATTCATAGAGTTGGATGCTCTAAAGAAACGTCCAAACAAGTGTTGTTGTTCAGATTCCGGAATACCAATGCCTTGATCTATGATTTGAATATGGAGATATTGGTTTGTAATAGTATATCTGCATGTGATTTTTGTACCTTCTTCTGAATATTTTGAGGCATTGGTAAGTAAATTAAAAAGTACATTTTTTAAGACTCTTTGATCCAGATACACGATCGTCTCTGGCAGTTCGTCTTCAAATTTAATGTATTGTCCGGGCTTTAACAAACCTTGTATTTCATCAACCGTTTCTTTACAGAATTGGCTGATTTCAAATTCAGTGGGTTGGTATTCAATTTTTCCTTCTTCCAATTTGCTTAATGAAAGGAAATCATTGAGTATTCCGGTAAGGTTATTAACAGCTGACTTTATACGATTAATATGTTTTTCGCGATGTTCCTGATTTTCACTTTGGGTATAACGCCCGATGATGGAAGCGGAAGACAAAATGGTACTGAGCGGAGTCCGAAACTCATGGGATGCCATTGAAACGAATCTGGTTTTTAGCTCGCTGAGTTCAATTTCTTTTTGCAGAGCGATTCTAAGCTCAACTTCACTTTGGCGAAGTGCTTCTTCTATGTTTTCACGTTCCATGATTTCATTTTCGAGCTTCTGGTTGGTTTCCAGCAATTTGTTGACCGCCTCTGAAAGTTTTTCGGTTCGCTCTTCTACAATCAACTCTAGCTCTTCATTTAATAGCTTGAATTTTTTTTCCGCATTTTTTACGTCCGAAAGATCATGGACTATTCCGGTGTAAATCGTCCTTGTGTTTAGTTTTACTTCACTTACGGCTAGTCGCATCGGGAAAGTCGTTCCATCTTTTCTTTTTCCGGTGACTTCTCTGCCTATTCCTATAATTTTAGGATTCCGTGTTTTTTGATAATTTTCAAGGTATTGATCGTGAGCCGAATGATCTGGCTCAGGCATGAGTATACTTACGTTATTTCCGATGACTTCTTCCGCTGAAAATCCAAATAGTTTTGCTGCAGCTGAATTCAGAGATTCTATAATTCCCAGGTGGTTAATTGTGATGATTCCATCAATTGCAGTTTCGAAGATAGCCTCTAATTTTTTGGCATCTTCTGAATATTTGCCTGTGTGAATTTTCGTATCCAAAATGTTAAAATTTATAATGCAAGGTATTAAAAAATAACAAATTTAGATGCATGACAAAAGTCATTATTTAGTTTGACTATCGTCACCGAGCATTAGAACAGTTCTTGAGAAATTGCGTATAGAAGAATTTATTAATTTAATCATAAAAAGACAATTATGGATATTCTTGCACCTGTATCAACGATTATGACTAAAAAGTTATTAACCGCTAACCCAGAAGATAAACTTTCTGAAATAAAAAAAATTTTTGATAAACATAAAATACACCATATACCGATAGTTCGCTATAAGAGTATTGTCGGAATAGTAAGTAAAACAGACTTGTTGTACTTTCTCAAAGGAGTCAGTTATGACAGTGGATACGAAGATATGCTTAACGAAGCTCGTTTGAATAATTATACTGCTGAAGAAATCATGACTACTGGTCTTGCAAAAGTATCTTCAAATGAACGGATAGGGGTAGCCGTTGAAGTTTTTAAAGAAAATTTATTCCATGCGATACCTGTTGTTGATGATGGTGAGTTAGTAGGAATTCTTACTACTTATGACATTATTCGTTCGCTTTCTTTGAAAAATCAAAAAACGGTGTAGTTGATCTGATCAGAATATTTGAAATTAAAGGGTTAAAAGGGTGAAATGAAAAGAATTCAGTTACTTGGATTAGAAGATAATCGGCATAAAGGAATGCTTGAAATGTTGAAAAAGGCGATGGAGTCTCTTTCAGTAGATGCTGATGTGGAGGAAATTACTGATATCGAAACATTTCTCAAGTATAATTTGATCAGAGTACCTGCAATAACGATAGACGGAAATATTATTTTTCACCATAATAACCATGAACTTGAATTAGATGAATTGAAAGCTCTTTTGCGAAAGTACTTTTCAAATCAATTTATTATGGAAAATATTCTTGTACCAACGGATTTTTCTAAAACCTCAAAAGGGGCGTATCAGTATGCACTTCATTTAGCCGAATATTTTAATTCGAGCATTAAAGTGGTACATGTTTATCATCCATCTTATTCTCCTGGTTATCCGATTGGAGCCAATGCAAGTGTACTAATGATTGAACCGAAGCGGGAATTGATGAAAAAGTTTATTCATCAAGAGCATAAAGGAGAAGATTCGGTCAATACATTGATCGATGTCAGTGACGAAATAATCAGTGGTTTTGCAGCAGAAGAAATCATCCGAATCTCTAAAACAGAAGAGATTGATTTGATAGTCATGGGTACAACCGGTGACAACACGATTTTGGAAAAAGTTTTTGGAAGTATATCATCTGATGTTTCAAAACATGCGCGCTGTCCGATATTGTTGGTTCCCAACGGAGCAAAATTTAAATCATACCGGAATATTGCTTATGCCAGTAATTTTGAAAAAATTGATAGCGATACTATGGAAAAAATAGTCGATTTTGCTGGACGATTTTCTGCAGGTATTCATTTGGTTGATGTTCATGAAAACAAAGAAGCAGGTCGCTATAAAGTGACTGAGCAGCTACTGGAGCAACAATTAAACGAAAAATTACCAAAGCTTGAATTTAAGATGGCTGAAGTAGAAAGCAGTACGGTTTGGGAGGGACTTAACGAATACGCGGACAACAATGAAGTAGATCTTCTTGTAATGGTCACCAAGCACAGAAAAATATGGGAAAATCTGCTTCATAGAAGTGTTACACGCCAGGTTGCTGTTCATTCGAAGCTTCCAATTTTTATTTTACACGTTGATGAGTGAAAAATTGTTTTTTGAAATCTTTAAAAAAAGAATAGAATGAAAACGATAATTGTTCCTGTAGATTTTTCGAAAGTTGCACATAATGCTTATTTGTTTGCACGCGAATTGGCTGGATTTTTTAAATACAAACTAAAAGTAGTTCACGTTTACGGAGGGGAGTTAAATGCTATGGAACGCCTGGCTCTTCAATCCGGTGATACTCCATTCAATTATCTGTTGAGTAAACTCAACAACTTTGTCAATGACATTGAGGACAAAGGAAATGTGATGACAAAAGTTGAAGTTGAAATTTTGGAAGGAAGGGTTGTAAAGAAAATCGTCGAATTGTCCAAGCAAGAAGAAACCGCAATGGTCATTGCCGGGACGGAAGGACACTACAATTGGCTGGAGCAATTAGCAGGAAGTATTACCTCAAAATTAGCTCAAAGAGCCGGATGTCCAGTGTTATTAGTTCCTAAAGGCATCAAATACAAGCCATTCGAAAATATGTTGTATGCCAGCGATTTTTCTTCCGCTGATGAAAAAATGATCTTAAAGTTTATTGATTTAGCTAATCAATTTGGTGCAAGTCTTCATTTTATTCATATAGAAGATGAAGATGATGTTGACTTTTCTGAAATCGAAGATTCGCTCTTTAATTTACTTTTCAAAGATGGAGACCCTACGTTTTCTTTCAATATGGTTTCCATCAATGGAGTTGATGTAATAAGCGGACTCAACCAATACGCTGAAGAAAATAAAGTCGATTTGATTGTTTTGGTAAACCGCCATCGTGCCTATATTGACAATTTGCTTGGATTAAGTACCACTCGTCAGTTGGCAATGGATACTAATTATCCGTTGATGATCTATCATTTTGAAGCTTAAGTTTGTACATTTAAAATTCATTTTCAAACCTAACGTGATACAAAAACTATGAACAAACTCCTCGTTCCAACAGATTTTTCAGATAATGCTGAAAATGCTTTAAATTATGCGATCAATCTGGCTAACCATTTTGAAAGCAAAATATATTTGCTGAGTATCTTTCAGGCCCACAGTCCGGCTGGCAGCATGAAAAATATTGTACATTTACTGAAAGAAGAAAATGAAACACAACTTTCCCTTTTAGACAAAAAATACAGAAATACCATACTTCGAGAATCAGGTTTAGAAACTATGACGATTAATGGTCAAACGATAAGCACGATTTCAGGCTTTGCTGATAGAAATAATATTGACCTGATTATTATGGGGACCCAGGGATCTTCCGGGTTGAATGAAATATTCATCGGGAGTACCACCGTTGGTGTGATTAAAAAAGCAAATAAACCAATTCTTGCAATTCCTTGTGGCTATCAATTTAAACCTTTCAAAAAAATTGTTCTCGCACTGGACGAAAGCGAACCCTTTCCTGAAGAACAAATCAAACCTTTGATTGCACTGGCAAAAAGCTATAAATCCCAAATACTGGTCTATCACATTGCTCAGCCAGATGATAAGAATGGTGTCAGCCCTTCCATCGACGAATATTTAAAAGGGATGGATTACAGTATCCACGAAAATATCGGAATTTCAAATATTAATGAAGGGATCAATGATTTTGTAAAAAGAAATGATGCGGATATGCTTTGCATGATTACCAGAAAACGTAGATTTTTAGAAGGAATATTCAATCCAAGCGTTACCCGAAAAGAAGCATTCAATAGTCCTGTACCGTTGCTTGTTTTGAGAGAGATGAAATAAATTTCGTTTTTTTACAGCAAATTTTTAACCCTTTTTATTAGATATTATTTTGCTATTTTGATCAAAGTTAGGTAATGTTTTTTATTAATTATTAACTGGTTTTTCGCATGCGAAAAACCAGTTAATAATTTGTTATTCGGCCGATTTAGTTTGTTTGTGGTAGCGCTTTAATATGCGCAGAAATTTCAACTCCATACATCGTTGACTCAAGCTTATCTTCAGACATTTTGACCCCCTTAACATCATATAGTTGGCCATCTGGTGAAATCGCTTTTACTGCGTAAAAATCCACTCCTTTGCTAATAACCTTTAAGTGTATGATATTCCCGGAACGCCCCATTCCTTTGACATTCATTTTTTCTCCTTCAGAAGTGATTGCCTTGATGTCATAAATAGTACCATCCTCGCCAATGGCCTTGACAGGTGTATATTTATCATCACTAATTAGCATTTTAACCGGTAATTTTTTTCCGCCAACCATAGCCTTGACATCGAAAAGATTTTGTTGATCAGCATCCTGTAAGGCTTTGACATCATAAATATTCCCTTTTTTGTCTAAAGCCTTGATATCTATGGCTTTACCTTCATGATTGATTGCTTTAATGTGCCAAATAGAATTAATTCCAACACATCCAGCCTGTGGCAGTGCTTTAATATGCGCAAAAATTTTAACTCCATACACCGTTGACTCAAGTTTTTCTTCAGACATTTTGACCCCTTTAACATCATTTAGTTGGCCATCAGGTGAAATTGCTTTTATAGCATAAAAATCTCCTCCTTTACTAATTGCCTTTAAGTGTATGATGTTTCCGGCACGTCTGATTCCTTTGACGTCCATTTTTTCTCCTTCAGGAGTGATTGCCTTGATGTCATAAATAGTACCATCCTCGCCAATGGCCTTGACCGGTGTATATTTATCATCACTAATTAGCATCTTAACCGGTAATTTTTTTTCGCCCACTAAGGCCTTGACATCCAGAATATATCGTTGATCAGAATCCTGTATAGCTTTGACATTATAAATATTCCCTTTTTTATCGAAAGCCTTAACATCCAGAAATTTGCCTTCCGAATTAATTGCTTTGATGTGCCAAATGACCTCTTTGGTCACCTTAGTTTTACCTTGATTCATTTGGGATTTAAGGGGAGTCGTATTTGAACAACTAAATAATAAAATCAGGAGTCCAAAAACCGTTACAGATCTAAATATTTTGAGCGATAATGTTAAGTTATTCTTGTTTTTCATGTTTGAAATTTTATTAGTGAATTTTATTAGTTTTTCATTTTCTTGATTGGACCATACAAAAAAAGAATACTAAAAGCATTCTTATTTGGGAAAGTAAGCACATCGTTATCAATTTCAATGTTTGATCCGACAGATTTAGGGGAGTTTCGCAGTAGCTAAGGATTATAATTTTCTTCAGATAGATCACATTTATTTTTATGAAAGGAGGAAGAGAGAGAGCGATTGGAAAAATAAATACCTCACTTAAATTATTCCTTAAAGATCAGCAACGGAATTTGACTACTCAAAGTTAGTTGTTTGGACACGCTTCTGTGCAGTAATTTTTCTGTAAAACTTCGTTGTGGAAGATACATGGCCAACAAATCAATATCGTGTGTTTTCATAAAGAAATCAAGCCCTTTTTTAACGGATGTATCACGGATCACCGTAGTATGTTTGAAGTTCTCTTTCTCGACTTCACTATCCGAAGTTTCAATAACTTCTTCTCTTAAGTCAGAAAAATCCCTTGGTAGAATATTGACATGTACCTGATGAATAGCCGCTCCAAATATACCTGCAAAGTTATCCAGGTATTTAAGCGGTATATCGTCAGCTAAGAAATCATTGGCAAAGGCAATGTTTTTTGGTTTTACAAACGGAAGCCCTTCCGGAACGATCAAAACGGGCTTCATTGACTTATTAATCAAATTAGTTGAAACACTTCCAAAGATATACTCCAAAATATTATGCTTGGCTTTGGTGCCAATTACAATCAAATCGACATCATATTCAGCAGCTGCTGCAATAATTTCTCCCACGATATCACCGCATCTGATGGAATTGTGGATGGTTGGTTTTACCTGGGTAGCCGAGGTAGGTAGCGTTGCATGAACACTTGTAAAATTGACAAGTGTCGCCGCTCGCTTTTTTTCAATTTCCTGCTGCATTAACAGCGATACATCAGGAGAATAGTTATTGGCCACTTTTTGATAAATATTAAGTGTGAAAATTTCAGCACGAGTGCTCGCACTTATCTGTAAGGCACTATCAAAACCTGCTTTTGATGCGAGACTAAAATCAATGGGAACCAATATCTTTTTCATAAGCATCCGTTTGTTCAAAATTAAATATGATATTAGGATATTGGCATGATAAATATCAATCAACCGGTTGATATTTATCATTACTAATTTGTTGTTACTCACTTACCTTTGAAATGTCTGGGGAAAGAGATTAAACCCGGATTTTTAAAATAGATTGTTTAACCCGCCTTTTTTTAAGGCACAAACAACTTTATGATGTCATTGATTAAATGGAGAAAACCCGATGAATTGTTTCCTGCTTTTAATACCATGATGAACGACTTTTTCCGTGATGATGACTTTTTTGACAGTCGATTCAGGATGATGAGAGCTCCAGCTATTAATGTTATGGAAACAAATGATGCTTTTAAACTGGAAGTAGCAGCTCCAGGTATGAAAAAGAACGATTTTAAAGTAGAAGTTGAAAACGGTTATTTAGTGATCAGCTCCGAAACAAAATCTGAAAAGGAAGAAAAAGAAGAAGGTTTCACTCGCAAAGAGTTTAATTTTAGTTCTTTCAAACGTACTTTCTGGTTACCTGAAGGTGTTAAGGAAGATAAGATCAAAGCTACCTACAAAGATGGTTTGCTGTATGTTAATCTTCCAAAAGCAGTTGTAAAAAAAGTTGAACCCAAAAAGAGAATTCCGATTTCTTAAGGGCAACAAGTTTTAAAAAAATTAAAATTTGTAAATACAAGTGCTGAAACTTTCAGCTTAAATCAAAATTAATGCACCATGAAATTTCTTTTTCAATACCCGGTTTATTTCACATTAGTTGTTCTGATGTTTTCATGTAATAAGCCTGGTATTAAAAAAGACATGGTGCATTTTGATGAAGCGTACATTCCAGTGCTTTATTATGTATACAACAGCGAATTGGACAAAGCGTCTAATTCTATGTTTTTATTAGATGCCCGCTGGCAAGAATTCGAAAATAAATACCAATATCAGTTTAGCAATGATTTTGATGAACTGGAAAGATTGAGATATATCAATGATTGGTTGGGCGATGCAAAAAACGCTATTTTACGCGATGACCAGTATTCGGCATTAATTCAACTTGATCATATCAAGTATGAGATGATGGAAATTCGGCGCAGCTACCACATGGAGTATTTTCTTGACTACTTGTGGGATTTTGAAGGAGCGCTGAGTATGTTGTCAGAAGCATCATGCGAAGACAACACCTTAGTTTGCAGTACGGATGAGTTGGTATTTTTGGTTGATGAAACAAAATATCTTTGGGAAATTGTAAGGGATGCGAAGCATTTACCTTTTTCAGATAAAACGGACTTAGCACTTTTTGAGCAATATAAAAAAGATGTGAGTGAAAACATGAAACTTGTCGAAGCTGAAAAATACAGTTCTTATAAAAATCTTGAAGTAGCTGTCGACGAAACCTTTGTATCCTTTATGAATTTATTGACCCTGTTTGGAGATTTTGATTCTGCGCAAACTTTTTTCGCGAATAATCTCTGACACTAAAAATTACATATAATGAATATCCAAGCACCAGTATCCGAAATTATGACACGCAGACTCATTACCGCCCATGCAGATGATCGCATTGTAAAGGTGAAAACCTTATTTGAAGAAAACAATATCCATCATATTCCTGTAGTTGATGAAATCGATCAGCTTTTGGGAATAATAAGCAAAGAGGATTTTTTAAAACTTTCTTATCATATTTCACTTGACACAGGCGGAATATCATTTTCTGAAAAGTGGTATGATAACACCATAGCAAGTGAAATAATGACCAAGTATCCGGTATCGCTGGATAGCGAAGATACAGTTGGTTTGGCAGCAGATATTTTTATGGCCAATAAATTTCACGCACTTCCGGTAGTAGAAAATGAGCAACTTGTAGGTATTGTTACTACGCATGACATTCTGTTATTTGCTTTTCAAAATGCTGGAATGACAGAAACAGAATCCTTTTAAAAATTATTCAACCTTTTAAAAATTAAGACATGGTAAAGAATATAAGTATTAAGGAAATAATGACACGTGAAGTAATGACTGTTTCCCCTAATGATAATATGACCGTGGTTGATGAAATTTTTAAAAAGAACAAAATTCATCATTTACCGGTGATTGACGACAAGGGAAAGGTCGTGGGCGTAGTCAGTTCTACGGATCATAATAAATTATTAAACACCTTTACTTTTTTTATCAATAAAAAAAGTAAAGATTATAATAAAGCTATCCTTCGATCCATGCTGGTCGAAGATGTAATGACCAAACATGTCGCTACATTGCAATCTGACTCTACCGTGATGGTAGCTGCCGGTATTTTTAATGAAAACCTTTTCCATGCCATTCCAATAGTAAATAATGAAGGAATGTTGGAAGGTATTATTACCACTTTTGATTTGTTAAACTATGCCTATAACAAACCATTAGCCCTCACCTAAAATTCCGATTGTAACAGAGCTGTTATAAATAGGAATTAAAACAAATTAGTCGTGATGGTTTGCTCTCGATAAAACTGAATAAGTTTTATCGAGAGTTTTTATTTTAAGTGACGGAAAGAAATAGCTTATTGTTGATTCCGTCAAACTAATCAGTATTTGAAAAGTTGATTCAACTCAATCTGCGTAATCTATGCTTAAAACTGGAATCTCGGAATGGTTGACTAGTGCTTCCACTGAACTACCCGTAAAGATCCTTTTAATGGGACGTCTTTCGTGGTTAGAAATTGTGATCAGATCAGCTTTGATATCTTCCGACAAATGGCGAACGCCTGCGTCAACATTAAAATCGCGGTAAAAATGTAAATGACATTCCAGTGGGTAGCAATATTTTTTAAATCCTTCCATTGCAGCTTTGGATAAGGCAAATGGCTGACCAAACCAACTTGAAGTATTGATCATCACCAGGTGGATTTCTGGCTGATCAATTTTTACAAATTCAAGCATTTTTTCAAAAACGGCTTTGTCACTTAAGTTAAATTCTGATGCGAAAATGACTTTTTTAAAGTCAACGTTCTCGAGTGGATTTTTTATCACCAAAACAGGAGTATGGATTTTTCTAACAACTTTCTGTGTATTTGATCCAATGAAATATTCGTTTTTTCCACTTACTCCATGAGACCCCATGACTATGAGATCAATTTGATTCGCTTCACAATAGGTTTGAATAGCTTCGACTAAAGAACCAAAAACCTGCCTACTGGTAATTTTTTTATGGCTTGCTTTAATACTTTTCTCGAGATCTTTCAAAAGCAGATCTGTATTTTTGATTTTCCGTTTGTGAACGGCATCTTCCTCTCCGTGGTTTTGGGTTATTGGCTTTCCTTCAACAAACGATGAACACGAGATGATATGAAGGTTAGCATTGTGTTTTTTTGCCAACAAGGTTGCCGCATTTACGGCAAAGGTCGCACAAGTTGAAAAATCTGTCGGAACAAGAATATGTTGAATCATAGTTGGCTATTTTAGCGTGGATTTGTTTGAAATCACCTCGCTTACTGGTACAATAAGGATCAAAACAAGATCTTAAAAAAAATGACAACCTTTTGAATAAAGCTGCCATTCTTTGAAATACGTTATAAAATTGCCTGCCAGTTTGGATGACAATTTTAAACCTTGGATATCTATTTGGGTCAGAAATTTTTATAATTCCTGAGTCACTGATTTTTCTCCTCTTGAATTTTGTTCTGCTAATGTCCAATCATCCGTTTTGATAGTCTGCAACCAAATGGTTCCGGATTTTCTAAAAACCTGAACATTCAGCCCATATTTTTCAAAAAACATTCTTTCAAAGGTACCAACTTTGAGGTGTCCGTTAATACTTAAGTCACCCTCTTCATGAGTTGAACTGATTGAACCTATTGTCAGGTCTCCATCGATTTTGAGTTGATCTTCAGAACCTTCGCCCTCTTTATGCTCCTTGGCATAAAATTCAAGTTTCAGGTAAGGGAATTTTTGACTGAATTCTCTTTTAACGTCAAAAAGTGTTTTGTTATCGGTGATTATCATCTTTTTTTTTTATTATCAAAAATAGCAAACTCAAACCTTAAATCCATTGACAGGAGTCATATATTGAAATGATTTTAATCACTGAAAAAAATAAAGTTTTCGATAACGTTTTTGAAAGAAGAAATTATTGTATGATACCCAAATGGAGGATACGCCCACCGCTTTGATTGATCGGACTGCTGCTTTTGCCAATGACTATGCCCTCTTCAGGAGCATAGTACTGTTTAATTACGTCACCGAAAATACTGCGCATTGTTGCGACAACCTGCCCTTTTTTAATTAGTTCGGTAACATTTGGATGAACGGTTAGTATTCCGCCAATATCAGTATAAATCCAGTACGAACTTTTACAAATTACAGCGGTTTTTTCAGGTTTATCAATTTGCCCGTCGATCATTTCAAGTTCATGCAAAACATTGTGGATCCCTGTTAATCCCGAACGAATCATACCTTTCTGAAAACGATTGGGATCACCTACTTCAAGCGTGATTGCTGCAATTCCCAGTTCCTCTGCAGCACCTCTCAAAGTTCCATCCGACGGAGGATTGTGCACAATGATCTGAGCATTTTGAAGCAGTGCCATTTTTCGGGTACTTTTGGTTTTCATGTCAGCCCGGATGTAATAAGAGTTGATACGTCCGAAGCTGGCGGTATGGAGATCTATCAGATAATCAAATTTTTTAATAATTTTATCGAAAAGCCGGAAGGCATAAACCTGACTGACGGTTCCTTCCTCTTTTCCAGGCATAATGTGATTGAGGTCAGTACCATCAATAAACCTTCGTTTTTTGCGAATTAATGATGGAACATTTAAGACTGGTACTCCAACGATTGTTCCCTTAAGGCTTTTAATATCAATTTCATTAAAAATCCGTTGGATCACAGGGATACCATTCAACTCATTGCCATGGATCGCTGCTGTCAAACCTAAAGTAATGCCATCCTTTTTCCCACGAGCAACAATTATTGGAACATAGATCGGTATTCCCATTCCGTCGGTCACCAGGTTCAATAAAAATTTGGAAATTTTCCCTTTCGGAGCCTTCTCGATATTCAATTTTGTTATTATAACCCCTTCCTCACCGTACAACGACTTTGGAGTTTCCATAAACTTCTTTTTTAATATAGTCCCAAATTAAATTAGCGGTAGTATTTACAACCGGTTTACCTGCCAATATTCCGATTTGAGGTAATCCTCCAATGCTTAAGGTATTAATTTCTGAAAGTTTTCGTTTTTCATCATCGCCCAAAAGCGTATCGAAACCAAAAAGAATAATGCCTTTGTCTAACAAAACCTGACTTAATTGACGCGCCATCTCTTTTTCTTCAGCATCCGGCATGGCGAAGTGAGAACTTCCTCCTTGTGCAACGTTGCACAACCACGAATTTTTCGCAGGCATTCGAAGAGAAGCTCCCATGATTTTCTTATTACAAACGATAATTCTTTTATCTCCGGCATGGACATTTTTCAAATATTTCATGCCTAAATATTCAACCGGCTTACCTTTCAATTTTTCTCTAAATTCAGAAAATGTGATTTCATCATCCCCTTCCCAAACGCTTTCCTCCACAATTTTTACAATACCTTTTCCTCCATAACTTCTCAGTGGTTTAAGAACAATGGGGAATTGGCTTTTGAATTGTTCAATTTCCTGGATGGAATTGATGGACCGGCTCGGAGGAATTATTTCTGGAAAATTTAGTATAAAAGTTTTGTTGGTTGTTTCAATGATTCCGGATGGACGGTTAATAATGGCTTTTTCAGGAAAGTTATCCATTAGAAAGTGAAAAAAATCATCAGTCACTGGATGAGGCAATCGCATCAAAATCACATCGTAATCTGATAAATCTACTTGCTTAAGGTTTTGGGTATAACTAAAACCATCTTCGCGAAATTCAAATTGATCTGTTACACGACTCGCGAATAGCTCATCTTTTGAAAGATCATAAAAAAAAGAGTTGTTATGAGCAATGCCACGACTGGCAACATCAATACTTTTGCAATAAACATGATTTTTTAGTTCAGCTAATAAAGCGTAAATAGAATTTTCTTTACTATGTCCGCTGTGGTCCGTTAAAACCAGCATTTTATATTTATCCATCGATATAAATTTTAAAGTAAAATCTCGTCAATCAAGGATTTATCATTGTTTAGGGATTTAAAAAGACGCATTCTGAACTTTCCCTGTTTGTTGACCAAAGTACTGGACATCTTGTCAATAGCTACCATGGAAAGCACAGTTTGGATATATGCTTCGATAAGGTCATCAAGCCCTATGCCCAGCTTGTTGAAATCGCGGCGATCCATTAAAACTAATCTGTTGGTATCGCTGTTCCAGCTGCCATCCGGATTTTTGAAAGAAAGGTTTGTACCAAGCATTTTCCATGAATTTGTTCCATTGTCAATCTCATTGAGCAGCGGTAACTCAGCACGTCTGGCATACACACATAAAGGAAGAATTCCATTCTCTGTGGAACTAACCATCATGCGGATATCAGCAACGTAAGTTGCACCTTTAGCATTAGGAATAGTGCCTACATGATAGAGTTTTCCGGATTTAGTCGTAGAACTCCAGTTGTAGTTTCCAATGAGGCTTTGAACGATAAACCGGTCATATTCAAATTCTAATTCCATGAAATCATCCAATTCTTCTTCAGACACGATGGTATAAACCCCTTGCCCGGCATTGCTGTAAGGAACTTTAATAACAGCCTGACCACCCAATTTTCTAATCCATAGCGGAATCTCGTTTTTGCTCACATCCCAGATCGTTTCAGGAGTATTGATAAATAAGCCACTTTCCTGCAACTCAGTATTAAAAATATCATAAGCTTTTGCAGCAACCATTTTATTTCGTCCTCCGGTAAGACATGCAATGGTTGGATTGAGAATTGTGGTTTTTGTATGCATAGGGAGCCGGTTCCAGGGCTTTTGTGTCAAATAACGGAATGCTGCCCGAATGGGTTGCCACTCGTCTTCATTGGTTCGAACAAACATGACCCCCTCGTCAAAACGCACAGGAGGATTTTTATCTGAATTATAAAAAGGAACATAAAATACCTTTTCATCAAACACATCAGCAATGACTGAAGCATAGCCACTGGCTTCCATGGGGTTTTTGTCATAAATCACTGCAAGCCCTCCTTTGATACCATTTCGCTTTCTTTTTACATAGGGTTTAAAAGTATTTTCAATCAACCAGCGATAACTCCCTTGTTCTTTGTGGTCGTCCAATAAAGGCATCGACTTTTGTCCTGAAGGGCAGGAATTGTTTTCAATGATAACCATTTGTCGTTTGCCATTGGCATTGGTCACATTGAGCAAGTCAGCGCCACCCCAAAGAAAATATTTTGAACGATGATTCAATAAACTTTTTAGCGCATCAGCATTTACTTTTGGATGGAGATGGCAATACCGATTGATGATTCTATTTTGATCCAGGTTCAAGAAGAAGTTCACCATCGGATGAATTGTCGCATTGAGCGCCTTTGGATACCAGTGATCATGAGCTTCAAACTCACCTGGGTTGATGATTTTTGCTTGATGTAATTCTGTAGTTATCATGCTTTTTTTAGGCTTTTTGAAATATATAAGTTATTGGGTCAAATTTTCGATTAGCTATCATAAAATAAATTTAAAAACTTCTTGATAATACCTTCTTTATTTTCATTTTACAATAGCAAATAGCTCATAAATAATTTTTTATTCCTATCGATTTTTTGAAATTGACAACAAATGCAAAGCTAAACATAAATTTATTCGGAATAATTTAAATTTTGATGTCTTTTTTCAGAATTTATTCAGAATCAAGGGTGTAAATTGCTTCATAATCAGTGGATTATGTTTAGATTTGTAATTTTAAAAAATCAAAAGAAATCAAATATGCCTATTTTAAATAAATTTCGATTCAAAACTCCTTTTGAAGAGTTTGAAAATTATCTTGGAGAAGAGATGAATGCTTTCTCAGGATTTTTTATGGAAGAATCAAAAGAAGAAAAAGAAGTTAACGAAACGCCTGAAGAAATAACGGTCGTAAAGATGGAAGAGGAACATATTGCCGATAGCTATTGGTTAAAAATAAAGTCATTCTTTAAAAAAGTTTCATAACCATCTTTTTTTCCGGAAGTAGTACATCGAACCTCCAATAATTACAAGGATTATTGCCCAAAAGACAAAATAACTGTATTTCCAATGGAGTTCGGGCAGGTTTTCAAAATTCATCCCATAAACTCCAGCTAGGAATGAACAAGGTATAAATATAGTGGCCATAATCGTAAGCACCTGCATCACATTGTTCATTTTATAACTCAACTCTGAAAGATACAAATCCTGCAAGCCGGAAAGCGTATCTCTGTAGGTTTCAACCATATCCATAATTTGTATGGTGTGGTCGTATAAATCTCGTATAAATACATAGGAAGATTCATCGACTAAATGATGCTCAGATTTCGAAAATCTGGATATGGCTTCTCGAAGTGGGGAAATACTTTTTCGGACCATTAGTAATTCTCTTTTAAGCCGATGAATGGCTGATTTGATATGGCTTTCCGGATTCAAAAGGATAGCTTCTTCCATTTTATCTATTTCTTCTTCCACCTGATCCAAAATGACGAAATAGTAATCTACAATATTATCTAACAGTGCATAGGCAAGATAATCAGAGCCACGGCCCCTGATTTTACCCCTTCCTCCGTTTATTCGCTCTCTTACTGCTTGAAGCAGATCAGTTTTATCTTCCTGAAAAGAGATTAAAAAACCTTTTCCAAAAAAAACAGATACCTGCTCGGTCTGAACACTTTGAGTTTCGTGCTCAAAGGAAAGCGCTTTTATAATGATAAATATCCCGTTTTCATATTCTTCAAATTTAGGGCGTTGTTGGGTGTTCAATACATCTTCAAGGACCAAAGGATGAATGTCAAAAGCTTTTCCAATCTGTTCAATGATAGCTACATCATGGACTCCGCGAATGTCGTACCAGGCAATTTCATCAGGGCTTTTCTGGTAGGTGTGCGTATGGTCAAACTTAATTTCACTTGCTTTTTCGGGCTTGTAAAGCATTAAAGTAAGATCGGACTGCTCCATTTTTTGTTTGCCCGTAAAAATCAAAGAACCTGGCGGCAAACCTATTTTTTTCACCCTTTTATGTTTTTGTTTTATTTTTTTTAAATTTAGTTTTGCCATCAAAGGTTATTTAAAAGTTTGAATTGAAAATGATTGTTAAAACTTGTACCATGAACACTATCTGTTCAAATCCATGAGAATAAAAATCGGTAAATCTTTTCTTTCTAATTTAATTTTGTATTGAAAATAAGTAAACATAAAAGATAAAATTTATTTTTAATGGAATGACAGAATCTTCAAAATTTCTTCAGATTTGTTTTTTTAAATTGTGATATTTTATAAATAAAACCAAACAGATGGAGGAAAAAGTAAAGGTTAGATACAGCGATGCTGAGTTGATGGAATTCAAAGAATTGATCGAAAAGAAATTGGAGAACGCAAAAATGGAGTTTGAATTTATTAATAGTCAAATTACAGATTTAAACGGAAACAACAGCGATAGAGACGGGGGAGATTTGATGGATGACAGTAACAAACAGACTGAATTGGAAATGCTTAACAATATGGTCTTTCGGCAAAAACAATTTATCATGAATCTAGAAAATGCGTTGCTTCGAATTCGAAATAAATCCTATGGAATTTGCAGCGTGACCGGTCAATTAATTGACAAAAAGCGTTTGATGTTGGTTCCCCATGCCACAAAAAGTATCGAAGGCAAAAACGGTACAAATAGTGCAAGAAGTGCTACCCTAAATAAAAGAGAACCTGCAAATCGGTCAAAACCAAAAGTGATTACAAAAGTGATCAGAAAGACACCAACTGATCAAAAAAAACAGGGTGCCTTGACCGATGATTGGAAGGAAGATGGATTCGATGATTTTGATGAGATCGATGTGAATTTAAGTGAGAATAACCAGGGAGATATAGCTGATCTTAACGAAGATTAAAAATTAACTTTTTTCTCCAATACCAGATATTTTAATTTTTTTAACCCTCAAGGGGTATTAAGCGCCAAATCCTTTCTCCAGCTTAATACCCTTTTTCGTATTTTCACATAATGAAATTATTGATCATTGAAGACGAGTCGGATTTACGAAATATCATCCTCAAATATTTGCAAAAAGAAGGTTATGTCTGCGAAGTAGCTTGTGATTATGTCGAGGCTTTCAAAAAGATTAATAATTATGAATACGATTGCGTGTTGGTTGACCTTAATCTGCCAAAAGGGGATGGTTTGAATCTTGTCAAAATGCTGCGTGAAGATGAATCAAAATCGGGGATTATCATTATTTCAGCTAAAAATTCAATCGAAGACCGTATCAATGGCCTGGAGGAAGGAGCTGATGACTACCTTACCAAACCTTTCAATCTCAGCGAACTAAACGCAAGGATAAAAGCAGTGATACGCCGCAAAACAAACCAGGTAAGCAAAGAAATTGCTTTTGGTAATATGCAAATTAACTTCGATGAGCGATCAGTGAAAATAAATAATACCACTTTGAATCTCACCAAAAAAGAATACGAAATATTAATTTACCTGGTTCGAAACAAAAAACGGGTGGTGACTAAAGATTCTATTGCGGAACATCTTTGGGGAGATTATATGGATGAGGCAGTTTCGTTTGATTTTATCTATGCTCATGTCAAAAATTTGCGGAAAAAACTGGTAGATCATAACTGTGGAGAATATCTGAAAACCATTTATGGTATAGGTTATAAATTTGAAGTAAATTGATACCAAGAAAATATGCATACCTCCTTTTTTCAACAGCCATTTTGTTGCTTTCTTCGCTGTTGCTCCTCGCCATTCAAAATAATTTTGACTTGTCTTTTGAAAATGTTTTTGCCTTGATCATGTTGATGGTCATTGTGCTTAGCGCAGGATTTTGGTGGATCAATCGAATTTACAGCATAAGGCTTCGTAACCAACTTTACAAAACATTGCAGATACTTGAAAAATTTGATATTGATGAACCCATAAAAGTGGTTTTCGAAAAATCTCCGATTCCGATTTTCAATGAATTGAATGACTATTTATTCGAATTGATTAAAAGAATCAGGAAAAATTATCAGGCAAATAAACAATTTACTGAAAATGCTTCCCATGAACTACAAACACCCCTGGCTATAATTAAAGGGAATTCGGAATTGTTGATTCAATCGGACAAGTTGGATGAAAAAGAACTGGAAGCCCTTGGTGCAATTATCAACAATACTAACCGGCTGTCAAAGCTTAATAAAGCATTGATTCTACTTTCAAAAATCGAAAACCAAAGATTTGCCGACAAAGAAAAAGTCGTTGTAGAAGATGTGGTTACCGAAGCCTTAAAAAACTTTAAAGATGTCATTAAACTCCAAAATATTGAAATCAGAAGATTAAAACCTGATCCTATTCAATTTGAAATGAGCGGTACTTTAGCCGAAATAGCTATTGCCAATTTGATCCAAAATGCAATAAGACATAATATTGGCAAAGGATTTATTGAAATCTCACAGAAAGAAAGAACCCTTAAAATTTCAAATCCTGGCAAAGCGCTCACCTTACCAAAGTCTGTACTTTTTAAGCGGTTCAAACGAGATTCGGATATTGAAGAATCATTAGGGCTAGGACTTTCTATTGTTCACCGTATTTGCAAGCAATATCATATCGACATTGATTATCTATATGAAGCAGGGATCCACACTTTAAAAATGACTTTCCCATCAAAACAGGTTTAAAAAATTATTCTCTTCACCAAACGATCTTAAATTTATCAAAATGGGTCAATTCCAAATCTTTAATTTCTAAGGAATCCACCTTTGCAAAAGGCGGTCCTTCGTGGCACCATTTTATGAATTCTTTGATGGCTTTTGGCGTTCCTTCTGCTTCAATATAAACGGAACCGTCAGCTTGGTTTTTTACAAAACCTTTGATATCCAGCTCTTGTGCTTTTTTCAATGTGCTGTCCCGAAACCATACTCCTTGCACTTTTCCAGCAACTTTTATCTGATGGCAAACTAATTCATTTTCCATTAAAAATATATTAAAAGGTTATTCGGTTAATATTAATGAAACCGATTGATTCCGATTGATTTAGAGTGCGTTTTATTGAAACTCAATATGTTGATTTTTTATTATATTGCAAAGGGAATCGGTGATTCTATTATCCAGAAAAATCTCCTTTAAGAAACATCAAAAAGAAAATTATCTAATAAAATTAGAAACTAAAAAAAAACCAAAAATGAGTAAACTTAAAGTTAAAAGTGGCAAAGGAGAACTCGTTCTAAGCAAAAGCAATAATTTGGTTGGCCTCAAAACAAAAAAGGATAAAGACCTTTCCAAGGCTCAATTTGTCAAAGAAGAAGTTTATGCCAGTCTGGGGGGCTTTAATATTGTCGATCTAGAAAAAGAGGGTGAATCGATTGATGACAAATTAGACGAAGTTCGTGCTAAACGAGAAATAGAGGTTGGAACTCATGTTTATTATGCCGAAGGAAGTACCCGTCCGCTTGTTCCTACTGGTGAAATTTATATCATTTTTAATGATGAAGTAAGTGAAGAAGAGCAGCAAATGGCGCTTGATGAATATCACCTCGAAATTGTGGAGCGCCGTGATGAAAACATGGTAGTCGCTCGAGTCACTAAAAAATCACCAAATCCACTCAAAGTCGCCTCATTTTTACAAGAAACTTCGCTGGTAAAATTAGCCGAGCCGGATATCGATACCTTTGTGGACGAATACGATTTTTTAAAACCAAATGATGCATTATTGGAGCATCAGTGGCACCTTCAAAATAATGGACGGGTTGTGGATGTTAATTGGCCTTTGAAAAAAGGGGCTGATTCTAAAGTCATCGACGCGTGGACAAGAATTGGAAATACAGGCTCTAATAAAGTAGTCATCGCCATTATTGACAACGGATTCGATCTTACTCACCCTGATCTGAAAGATAAAATTTATAAGCCATTTGATCTTTGGAGTCAATCTACAAATTTGTTACAGGGAGATAAGCGTTTTACGCATGGTACGCCATGTGCCAGTGTAGCTTTGGCGACTTCCAATGGATCCGGAATAGTTGGTGTAGCTCCTAAAGCTAAATTTATGCCTCTAAGTGGTACTTCATTTAGCCTTCGGGCAACAGAGAAAATGTTTGACTACTGTATCGATAACGGAGCTGATATCATTAGTTGCAGTTGGGGCTCTACTGATCCTGCTTTTGCGCTAAGTCCAATGAAGGAAGAAGCTATTGCAAAAGCTTCGCGTAAAGGACGGAAAGGCAAGGGGTGCGTGATTATTTATGCGGTTGGAAACGACGATTTGGATTTTATAAGTTTTTATTCTGCTCATCCCGATGTCATTGCAGTTGCTGCCAGTACCAGCCGCGATGAGCATCCTTCTTATTCGAATCGTGGCAGAGAAGTGACCATATGTGCTCCTTCGAACGGCGACTGGCCAATTATTGCTGCCCGTGCCTGGTGGGACGAGGGGGTTAGTTTCGAAACTGGAGAATATCGTTTTTGGCGGGATGGGAAGTCGCGAGGTAGTAAGTACAAACATTTTGGAGGAACTTCTGCTGCCTGCCCTTTGGTTGCGGGAGTCTGCGCACTGATGCTTTCGGTGAATCCGGATCTGACAGCAAAAGAAGTGAAAGATATTATTAGTAAAACTGCTGATAAAATTGGGCCTTCTTCTGAATATATCAACGGCCATTCTGTAAAATACGGATATGGTCGTATCAATGCTGATAAAGCGGTTGCGGAAGCCGTTCGCCTTCGTGATGGAGCAGCAACGGTAAAGCCAGAAGTTGCTACAACGATAGGCACGGGGCGCGGATTGTTTCAATTTAGTGTGAAAAAGCAGGAACCAGTGGGTTATGGCGTTCAGATTGGGGCCTTTGCCGAATACGGAAATGTATTGATACAAGTAGAAAAACTGGAACGAATGTTTAAAATTCCGGTTATCGTAAACATTAATGAGTTAGACGGAAAGACCGTTTATAAAGTGGTTGTTGGAGCTTACAGTAAAATAGCGGATGCCAGAATTTTACATAAAAAAATGACTGGTGAAGGTGTAAATGGGTTTGTAAGAAATTTAAAGGATCTTCAATAGAGGAAAGAATGCCAGAAAGTTAGAGCGTTAAGAGGTTAGGGCGATAGAAAACTTTATTAATCAAAGCACCAAAAAATTAAAAAATATGACAATCAAACTTCATTCTTCGATAAAGCTTTTTATCATTATCGCGATGTATGCAATTGGCTGTACAGGACCTGAGACAACAAACTCTCAGAACGCCACCTGGCAAAAAGATTTTAATTTGTCGGAACGTACACTTTTGCCAACCGGGCGAAACGATTATTTTATACTCGAACCAGGCTTCCAGCTTGTTTTGGAATCAGCAACTGAAAAACTAACGATAACGGTACTCGATGAAACTAAAGAAGTTGATGGTATTACCACTCGCATTGTCGAGGAGAGGGAATGGATAAATGGCGGATTGAAAGAGGTTTCCAGAAATTACTTTGCCATTTGTGAAGAAACGAAAGATGTCTTTTACTTTGGTGAGGAAGTGGATATGTACAAAGATGGAAAAATTGACAGCCATTCCGGAGCCTGGGTCGCTGGAAAAGACGGCGCAAAAGCTGGTCTGCTCATGCCGGCGAAACCTGAACCAGGGATGAAATATTATCAGGAAATAGCCGAAGGAGTGGCCATGGATCGCGCGGAGGTCATAAAACTCGATGAAGCCATTGATACTCCGGCAAGTTCGTTTTCTAATTGTTTATTAACAAAAGAAAGTACTGCAATCAATCCTTTTGAAAGGGAATTTAAAACCTACGCTCCTGGAATTGGTCTTGTTCAGGATGAGAAATTACTATTAACCAAGCATGGATTTATAGACAAATAATATAATCTGTAAGTAAGAATGATCCGGTTGTTCTTTTTATTTATGGTGATATTTTCCGAATTAATAGGTTCAAATAGTCAAATTGAATTCTTCCATTTGGTTTAGTATGGATTTGTATATCTCTATCGGAACTTCCCCTGATAATAATAAGCTCTATTGATATTTGTCCTTGAAACTCTCAGATTAATTAGTTACTTGTTTGAAAAAAATTAATGATAAATAACTCATTTAAGGATAACCCATTCGAGCATAAAACGAACCTCACTGAAGATCAATCCTGTGAACCGGGTGAAGTAAATTGCATGAACTGTCGTTTGAAACGAGATATACGATGTCTTTCAAAACCGGAGAAATTATTTGCAAAACCGGTAGCAGGCCACTGGGACTCATTTGTTTATCATCCGGAAAAGTGAAAATCACCCGGTGGGGACATGATGGCAACGAGCAGATTGTCGCACTAAAAAAGCCTGTTGATTTTATTGGACTGAGATCAGTGATGCTGGATTGCCAAAGTCCGATTTCAGCGATCGCTCTGGAGGATTCTACTGCCTGTATTATTGATAAAAATGATTTATATAAAGTGTTGCAAAACAACAACAGGCTGGCTTTCAAATTCATTCGCTATTTTGCCAATGAATTAAAAAAAGCAGAGAACCGCTTGGTTTGCCTTACCCAAAAACATATGCGTGCTCGACTCGCTGACGCTCTTTTGCATCTCCTGGACATTTATGGCACACAGCACGATCATGCGACTATTGACGTCTCTTTAAAAAGGACCGAACTGGCAGCTCTAGCCAATATGTCTACTGCCAATGCCATTCGTTTCCTTTCCACTTTTTCCAAAGAGCGTTTGATTGAAATTGACCACCGAAAGGTTAAAATCCTCAACCTGAAAGCTTTGAAAGATATCAGTGTATTGGGTTGGTAAATAAGCAGATGATCAGATTAAATCACCTATTAACTTATACCCATCTTATAGGCTGGCTCTTCGGAACTCAGCAAAAACAAGGCGTTTTAGGAGGTAAGGATTAGGCTACTCCAAAAGGTGTTATACAACATATTCTACTATGTTTTATAGTATTATAGGAAGCGTTGATTCTTTTTATTTTACTCTCGAATCAAAAGAGGTTTTAGAGCAATTTCCGTCAACTTTGACGCTTAATGATCTAAAAAATAAAATCCTCTATTTAGTAACTTTAAAATCTTAAAAGATGAAAACAAAAAAGATTCATTTTAATGGAAAAGCTGAAGAGTTAGTTAACTTTTTGACTCAGCAATTCCCGGAAAAATATCTTGCCGCATTTAAAATCTTGTTGGATTTAAAATATCCCATTTCCGATAGCCAGATTTTTTATGACCAAATAGAAAAAATTAAAGAAGATGAATTGGTCAAAGATCTGTTGTTAAGCAGTTTTACTCCAGGTGATTTTGGATTGGAATCCGCCTTTAATGCTTTGGAAAAATTCCAGTTTAATGTAAGAATGAATAATATTCCTTCTCCTGCATACGGAGACTTCAATTATCCATTTGAATACAATTATGGTAAAGTGCAGGCTCCAGGGTATTCCAAGTTCAATTATTATAAAGAATACCAAACCGGAATTCCATTTCAGAGCAATGTATTTCCAACAAAACAATATAATCCATTGAGACAA
Source organism: uncultured Saprospiraceae bacterium (assembly GCA_963793295.1). Classification (GTDB taxonomy): domain Bacteria; phylum Bacteroidota; class Bacteroidia; order Chitinophagales; family Saprospiraceae; genus JAHDHW01. The sequence goes on from CAWBZX010000037.1 coordinate 387,270, forward strand.
CCAACTTATTTTTGGCCTGAGTGGAATATGCAAAGAGATTTCCCCCAATCATACATGGGTATAGACTTTGAATTTGGTAAAGACATTTTTGGTGAAGTAGCAGCTAGCTTATTTACAGAGTTAATAAGCAGGGGTGTAAAGGAAGATTTTGCCTATAACTTCGCCCGTGAAAAGGAAATAGCATGCCGTAGTTTTCTTCCTACCTTTGATGTGGAATTTAACAAAAGAGCAAAATTTATTTTTGCAAACCATTTTATTCTGCTAGGAAAAGATGTCAAACAAAGTTATTTGGCAGCACAGTTTTTCCTGACCAAACCTTATACCGGCTACACAAAAACAGAACCCACTACTCACTATTTCGACAAATTTTCTCCTCAGATGAAAAAAGAATTTGTTGAACCAGTTATGTAAACGGCTGTTTTTTGCCTTGCTAAGAGGCGGCTCGGAGAGGTGCTAAAAAAGGCCCTTTAGTGATTGAAAGCGCTAAAGGGCCTTTTGCAGGGTACAAATGAAATAGGGCGAGTAGACGCCTCTTTGGCAGAAAATAAAAACCACGGTTTCTTTTTATTCATTATCAGATATGCTCCGTTTTAGCATGTTCAAAATATCAGGCTTAGTTCCGTCGATTACAAATCAAAAGTAGAATCTGAATACCAACCATCATTATTGCCTTCTGCTTCACGACGGCGCTCGTCTTTGGTTTTTTCAAAAATGTCTCTAGGTAAAAAATAGGACCTGTTTTCTAAATCAGCTTCTTCTTCCTGAAAGAAGTCTTCTTCGTCGGATTCTATTTCTTCTTTATAATAATAGGCAGTAAAAATTCCAGCCATAGCTCCGAAAAGGTGGCTTTCCCAGGAGATACCATCTTCCATAGGAAAAACTCCCGCCAACATCCCACTGTACAATAGAAAAACAATAAGTGCCAGCACTATAGACCTTACATTTCGCCTGAAAAAACCATTACCCATGACGAAAGTTACCATTCCAAATACAACGCCGCTCAAACCTATATGATACGTTTGACGAGCAAGTAGCCAAACAGCGATTCCTGTGATGAAGTAGATCATGAAAAAACTTGAAATGGCTACCCTTCGATAGAAAAATATCATCATCGTACCTAATACTAAAAAAGGAATGCTATTGTTAGTTAAATGAGAAAAATCACTATGGATAAGTGGAGCAGCAAGGATTCCTTTTATACCAAACCATTCTCGAGGAAAAACACCTAAATAACCAAAATTCAGGTTGAAAATGAATTGTAAAATATGAGTCAGCCAGATTACACCTAAAAAAGCAAGGGGTAATTTCATGTTTTCAAAAAGCTGATTCTTTTCTTCTTTCATTGAGATTTGATAACTAATTATAACTCAATAACAAATTGCTGCTAAGCAAGTTTAATGATTAGACAAAAGTATTTCAATTCACTTATTTATTGTAGTTGGTTTTTTGAATCTGACACCTACTTTTTAAGCCAGCATATCTACCATTTCCATTAAAACAGGATTTATTTTTTCGTGGTGTTTGATAGCTTTTTCGAAAGGCGTTAAAACGATATCGTTGTGAACCTGGCCGACCATTACGTTTGACTTACCTTCAAGCAAGGCAATGACTGCTTCCATTCCCATGCGGCTTGCTCTTACTCTCTCCATACATGTGGGACGGCCGCCACGCTGGACATGCCCAAGAATGGTTACTTTCGTCTCAAAGTAAGGGAAGCTTTTTTTGATTTCTTCTGCAATTTTGAAAGCACCTCCCGATTCATCGCCTTCAGCTACGATAATAATATTTGCCCGTTTTTTTCTTTCCTCATTGACTTGCAAAGTACGGATCAGTGATTGGGTATCTGTTTTACTTTCCGGAATAAGCAGTGCTTCTGCACCGGTTGCAATGGCTGCCCTTAAAGCAATAAATCCGACATCGCGTCCCATCACTTCAATAAAAAATAATCGATTGTGTGCATTAGCAGTATCTTTGATATTGTCAATAGCAGCCATTGCCGTGTTGATCGCGGTATCGTATCCGATGGTGAAATCCGTTCCAAACAAGTCATTGTCAATAGTGCCTGGCGTTCCGACAAAAGGAATGTTATGTTCTTTTGAAAAAATATTTGCGCCAGTAAATGTCCCATCCCCGCCAATGGCTACAACACCTTGAATCCCTGCTTTATTGAGTTGGTTGAAAGCCCTTTGCCGTCCTTCTTTCGACAGGAACTCTTCGCAACGAGCAGATTGTAGTATTGTACCTCCCTGATGAATAATTCCAGCTACTGAGCTATTATCCATTGTAACAAAATCTCCTTCAATCATCCCTTGATACCCTCTCCTAATACCGATTACCTCAAGCCCTTTCTTCAGTCCTGTTCGCACAACAGCGCGGATGCATGCATTCATGCCTGGAGCATCTCCACCTGATGTAAAAACTGCAATTTTTTTCATGAAATTTTTAATTTTTTAAAGTCTTTTGACAGGAGTTAGCATTTAGATAGTTAAATAGTAGGAAGTCAGGTAAGACAATGTTACGGATTCTTTGTTATCCAATTTTAATCCATAACTTCTAGTTTTCGCCCTAACTTTCATCTAATTGTACCTGCGTCTAATCAATTTAATAAGATTGATGGCTTTTTTCTTTTTTCCTTTTTCAGTCCAATCATATTGACCGGCGATATTTTCCGAAAGGTAGGCTTTGGCCTGCTCAAAGCTATTAAATGTATTTAGCGTTTTCAGGGCTGTGTCGAAGGCTTTGCCATCCCCACCAAAAAGCTCGTTGATCGTAAATATTTTTTCATTCAGCCCCATGGCTTTTGTCAAATCTTTGATGGGCAATTCACCGAGTTTTTCTGACAGCTCCTTGGCTTGTTTTTGATCAAAAAGCTCGTTGAAGTCTTCTTTTGAAAGGCTGGGTGAAGCATTGGATGCTCCAGGGTTTTGGGTAGGAGCTGGAGTTGGCTTTGACTCAGGAGTCGGTTGTTCCATTTTAACTTCTTTTGGTTCTGGTTCGGGAGGCGGAGTCGACTTTGGTTCCTGTTTGATGACCTTTGGTTCAGGGGGTGACTCTACCTTCGGTTCTGGTTTTGATTCCTGTTTTGGTATATGGACGATTGAAGGAAGTTCCGTTTTTGATTTCTTTTTTGTCTTTCCCCTAGAAGAAAAGGCATCTTGCAATTGACGAATATAACTCAACATCAGATCTTGTTCGAATTCGTCAATATTACTAGGATCAAGCGTCATGCTTTTATACAGACGGTTGATCTTTTCAAGAATTATATTGGCTTGTTTGATATTCATAAAAAAGGACGTTTTCAGATCTTATTAAAATTGAATATAAAAATGAACGTTTCAATTTGAAAACTCTATCTTAGCGATTGATACTTTTTGAAAGATTTTTCAGTCGAAACGAGTAAGTTTACAAAAATACTTTCTTAAATACAATTATATAAATTTTCAGACAAGATGTTTCTTGAACCACATTTTAAAGGTCAGCGCAGCGGATGGATCGAAGTTATTTGCGGCTCCATGTTTTCAGGAAAAACAGAAGAACTAATCCGACGTCTGAAACGTGCAAAAATTGCTAACCAAAAGGTCGATATTTTTAAACCCAAAATTGACACTCGCTACGATAATGAAAACGTCGTTTCGCACGATGCCAATGCAATTCTTTCTATTCCTGTCGAAAATTCCTTAAAGATTTTGGAACTGTCCGAGGTAGTCGGTGTAGTTGGAATTGATGAAGCCCAGTTTTTTGATATGAACCTGCCTGATGTTTGTCAACAATTGGCGCTAAGAGGTACTCGCGTTATCGTCGCCGGATTGGATATGGATTACAGAGGAATCCCTTTCGGGCCAATGCCAAACCTTCTTGCCGTAGCAGAATACATCACCAAAGTGCATGCGATCTGTCAACACTGTGGCAATCTGGCAACTCATTCTTACCGCCTTTCAAACGACGATGCAACCGTAGTTATTGGTGAAAAGGAGCGTTATGAAGCTCGTTGTCGAACTTGCTACCATATGGGTAATATCCTAAACCTTCAGGTGAGGAATAATGCCAAGTCTGAAAAAGAATAGCACCAGTGCAGATCATTTCTTTTCGTGAGATTATACAACGTTGATTTTAAAGAAACGGATAACCAATATGGACTTAAACGATATCTTAGCTATCCGGCTTTTCAACCAGCAAATTACTGGAAATCGTTTCCAGACAGCGAAAGATATCGTCAGTTGGATGGGTGCTATGCAAGCGCAGGATTTTCCAATGGCAAAATGGGCAATTGGCCTCCGATTACCTGATGCTACTGACCAGGCAATTGAGACAGCTTTTAATAAAGGGGAAATTATCCGGATACATTTGCTCAGGCCAACATGGCATTTCGTTTCGGCAGACGATATCTTCTGGATGTTAGAATTAACAGCACCAAGGATTAAAGCTTCTTTAAAATCGAGACAAATGCAATTAGGCTTGACTGATACCATACTTTCAAAAAGCAACAATATTATTGAAAAAGCGCTTGCCAATGGAAATTTTCTAACCCGAAACGAATTAAAAACTAAATTTGAAAGCATGAAAATTGCCACAGATGGTAACAGATTGTCGCATTTAATGATGCATGCGGAAATGGAAGGATTAGTATGCAGCGGACCAATAAAAGGTAAGCAACAAACTTATGCCTTGTTGGAAGAACGGGTTCCAAAAAAGGAAACATTCATCAAAGAAGAAGCATTGGCCAAACTAGCACAAAGATATTTTACAAGCCATAGCCCGGCTACCTTTCGGGATTTTGTTTGGTGGTCAGGACTAACTGTTGCCGATGCAAGACATGCCTTGGAATTGGTGAAAGATGAGTTAGTTTCCGATAAGATTGAGGATCAGATTTATTGGTTGAACTCCTCCTTTTCTCTTCCCCAAAAGAATTTGGATTCGATTCATTTACTGCCGGCTTTCGATGAATATCTTATCAGTTACAAAGACAGGAGCGCAATGTTACATTTCGAAGATCATAAAAGCAAAGTTTCTTTTTACGGTGTATTCCGTCCGATAATCGTCGTAAATGGAGTAGTGACAGGAATATGGAAAAGAACAATAAAAAAGGACAAAGTGGTGGTAGAAACATCATTTTTCCAGGAAACTCAAAATAATCAAATAGATCTGGTTGAGAAAGCTGTCAAAGCATTTGGGAATTTTTTGGAAAAGGAAACAACAATCAATCACGACACGATCTGAATAGCAACCATTAAGAGTGTGAAAAATAAATTAAGTTCACATATTTTTTAAAGTAGTTATCAACCAGGTGTCTACGGAAACTGACTTTAGAGCCATTAAAAATGCAATAATCACAATTATATGAAAATATTTTTCAAAGAATTATTCGAATACACTCATCATTTTAATCAAAAACTGGCAGATGCAATAATTGAAAACGCGGACCAAACTTCTGAACGATCCATTGAGCTTTTCAACCACATCATTAATGCGCAACAAATCTGGAATAGCAGGGTCGCCCGCGACCCTAATGTATTTGGCGCTTGGGAAATTCATGAACTTAAGTCGCTAAAGAAATTGGATAGCAACAACTTTGAAAATTCATTGAAGCTGCTGAAAAAAAAAGATTTTGATGCCAAAATTGAATATGCTAATTCAAGGGGCCAGGTTTATAATAACTCCGTCAAAGATATTTTTTTTCACATCATCAACCATTCAACCCATCATCGCGGACAAATCATCGTTGATATGAAACAGAATGGAACGGTCCCTTTCTCCAGTGATTACATTTTTTACAAAAGATAATGAAGTGAATCAAAAAATTGCTCATATTGCTTTGGTCGTAAATGACTATGATGAAGCCATTGCATTTTATACCCAAAAGCTGAAATTCAAACTCATCGAAGATACCGTTCTGAGTGAATCCAAACGATGGGTTTTGGTAGCACCGAGGAGCTCGGGCGAATGCTGCCTGCTTCTCGCAAAAGCAGCAAATGAAGAACAGAAAAGCAGGATTGGCAATCAAACCGGCGGGCGAGTCTTTTTATTTCTACACACCGACAACTTTGAAAGAGACTACCAAAATTTACTGAATCAGGGAATTACAATTATCAGAAAACCCGCTGTGGAATCTTATGGGACAGTCGCGGTTTTTGAAGATTTATATGGAAATCTTTGGGATTTAATTGAACCAGCAAATAAAGGAAATTGAAAAAGATCATTTTGCTTTGTATTTTTTTGACTACCTCCTGGTGCAGTTTTGCTCAGTTAGGAGGGGAGCTAGGTTATGGCTTTTGCAAAATGATCCCAACTAATCGGATTTATCCGGAGATCAAGGATAATTCAAGTTTAGTCTATATGGCAGCAGTTTGGCAAACCACCGGTAAGGTTTTTCGATGGGCTGAACATTATAATTTTCCTTTGATAAAACTGAATTTGAGCTACCAATATCTTGGCAATGATGAAATCCTCGGCAATGCATTTGGAATATTGCCTTCAATGTCGTTTTATTTGAAAGAAGGTAAAAATAAAGGTTTGAAGTTGGATGTTGGTAGCGGTATTGCTTTTCTTGACCAACCTTATCATTTGGTCAACAATCCGGAAAATAATGTTTACGGATCAAAATTTAATTTCTTTTTTGCATTGGGAATTGCTTATGAATGGACCTTGAAAAAGGATTTAGCTTTATCCCTGTTTGCTATGATCCCACATTATTCGGGTAGCAATATACATCAGCCGAATTTAGGGGTAAACGCATTTACCATTGGGACTACGATTCGCTATTTACGCCGACAAACAGTAAATGTTGTAGATGAAGAACCACTGGAATTAACCGGTTTAAACAAAAGAGTAAAGCCCTTTTTCCGGGTAAGCTATGGTTTGACGAGTACGGGGTTAAACGGCCCTAAATATCCGGCTTATGTGGTAGGCTTGGGAGCGTGTAAATTGTTAAATCGTTATTCACGGATCAATTCTGGATTCGAGTATATTTTTAATTTTGCCAAATACAATTTTATAAAACATACTTATGCTTATCCCGGAGAAGAATTTAAATATGCTTCCAGATTTAGCTGGTATTTGGGATATGAGTTGTTATTTGGTCATGTAGGATTTTTGGGGGAGGTAGGGCTGTATCTCAATAATCACTATGGCCGACAAAGTATTTTTACTACAAAGTTGGGATTCAATTTCTATCCATATAACACTCTTTCGCATAGCAATTTTATGCCATTCTTTGGCGCTTATGTAAGAGCTTATGGAGGAGAAGCAGATTTTTTTGAAATAACTGCAGGATTTGTTTTTTGAATGCTTCTTAAAAAGTAAAAGTGTTGATTAATAAACCAACACTTTTAACAGTACTAAACTCCAAGGATGCAGAAAAGAATACACTTCTTTTAAAGGCTACCTAAATGTGAGCAAAGCAAAATAATGAATCATATAAAGTGTTTTTATAATTTTAAATAAAACCAGGCAGCGTTGACTAAAAAGCTTACCTTCGTTTGAAAGCTGCCCGGCCTGTTGGTTGCAGAATTAATTTTTTTTTTGGATTTACTAATTCCCCGGATTAGATACAATAATCAGGTTGCTAAAAAACTGAAAATTAAATTTTCTGAGCTTAAACTAAGCTTTGTAATTATACCTATTATCCTTACTTTTGCACATCTTTTCGAGAAAACCATTTTCAAATATATTTTTACTATAAAAAGCAATGACAGCAAAAAAGATTAAATCAGCATTGATCTCTGTTTTTTCAAAAGACGGATTGGAAGATATTATCCGTGAATTGGACAAACTCAGCGTAAAACTTTACTCTACAGGAGGGACCCAAAAGTTTATTGAAAAATTGGGCATAGCTGTAGAATCAGTAGAAAATATCACTTCCTATCCTTCCATATTGGATGGTCGTGTAAAAACGTTACATCCAAAAGTGTTCGGGGGATTGTTGGCCCGTCGTGAAGAAGCGCACCTGGCACAGTTGGAAGAATATGAAATTCCGGAACTTGATCTGGTGATCGTTGATCTGTATCCTTTTGAAGATACGCTGGCAAGCACTGATGATGAAGCTGAAATTATTGAGAAAATTGATATTGGTGGCATTTCACTGATTCGGGCTGCAGCTAAAAATTACAAAGACGTGGTAGTGGTTCCTTCCAAAGAAGAATACCAAATGATCCACAACCTGCTTACCGAAAAACAAGGATTTACAGACATCGTGGATCGAAAAGAGTTGGCCCGCAGAGCTTTTAAAGTGTCTTCTCATTATGATACGGCGATTTACAATTTTTTTAATGAAGGCTCAGAAGATCTGACTTTTAAACAAAGTATTCATGAATCGTCTGTTTTGCGATATGGTGAAAATCCGCATCAGCGCGGTGTTTTCTATGGTGATTTTTCGGAGATGTTTGAAACATATGGTGGAAAAGCAGTTTCTTACAACAATCTGGTTGATATTGATGCGGCTGTAGGTTTGATGGCTGAATTTAAGGATGGTGACCCGGCTTTCGCTATTTTGAAACATACCAATGCATGCGGAATGGCTGTCCGGTCAAGCCTTTTGGAAGCATGGCATGCTGCATTGGCAGGAGATAATGTTTCTGCTTTTGGAGGTATTTTGATTTGTAACCGCAGACTTGATTTAGCCACTGCAGAGGAAATCAATAAACTATTTTATGAAGTATTGATCGCTCCGGATTATGATGCGGATGCACTCGAATTACTTTTACAGAAGAAAAAGCGTATCGTTTTAAAAATAAAAGACTTTTTTGTAAAAAAGGCAACTTTTAAGAATTTGCTCAATGGAGTGATCGAGCAAGATGCTGATTTGAAAACGGAAAATAAAAATGACCTCACAAGGGTAACCAAAGTGGTTCCGTCAAATGAAGAAACAGATGATCTTTTATTTGCGAATAAATGTGTAAAACATCTGAAATCCAATACGATCGTCTTGGCGAAAAATAATCAGTTGATCGGGATGGGTTGTGGGCAAACAAGCAGAGTCGATGCATTGAATCAGGCAATTAAAAAAGCAGGGCAATTTGGCTTTGATACTAAAGGAGCAGTTATGGCATCAGATGCTTTCTTTCCGTTTCCTGATTGCGTAGAGATAGCCCATAATGCTGGAATCAACACAGTGATACAACCTGGAGGCTCGATAAAGGATCAATTAAGTATAGATTTTTGTGACGAGCACGGCATGTCAATGGTAATGACAGGAGTTCGTCATTTTAAGCATTGATCACACCACAACTGTGATTAAAGCGCATCATCATAAATAAAGGGCTGTTGAACCTAATAATAGATATTGGCAATACCCGTACAAAACTGGGCATTTTCGGAAAGGGAAAACTAATTCGAAAAGGAGTACTGGAAAAAGGCTGGAAAGTAAAAGAACTCGAGGCTTTTATTGCTCAAAGAAAGATTGAAAATGTGGCAGTTTCGACTGTGGCGGGGTTAGAAGAAAAAGCAGAGCAGTTTTTAAAACATTATAATTTCTATCTGAAATTGTCTGCATCAACGCCGCTGCCAATAAAAAATACTTATAAAAGCCCAAAAACACTTGGCAACGACCGATTAGCAGCTGTAATTGGAGCGCATTATTTGTACCCAGAAAAAGGTTGTCTGGTTATCGATGCCGGCACATGTATCACTTATGATTTTATAAGTGCAAAAGGTATTTATGAGGGTGGAAATATTGCGCCCGGAATTAATATGCGTTTAAAAGCAATGCATTCTTTTACAGCAAGTTTGCCTTTAGTAGCTCGTAAAACATTGACTTCGCCGATTGGAAAGGATACGAATTCGTCGCTTCTGACAGGTGGCCAGCTAGGAGCATTGCTTGAGATGGAAGGGTTTATAGAACTATATAAAGCAGAATTTGGTCAGCTCAATATAATTTTAACAGGTGGAGATGCGGATTATTTTGCCAATAAAGTGAAAACTAAGATATTTGTAAACTCAAATTTAGTCCTAGTTGGATTGAATCAAATTTTAAATTATAATGTCCAATATTTGGAATAAGATTTTTATTACTTGTTTGTGTTTATTTGTGTCGGTTTTGAGCATAGCACAACCAAAGACTAATTCCCCCTATTCTCGTTTGGGTTTGGGCGATCTGTTGGATCAAAATTTTGCATCGCTGAATGGGATGGGAAATTTATCAGCAACCATGCAAGATCCTTACCACATCAACCTGCTCAATCCTGCTTCGCTCAGTTCCTTACGAGCTACCGCTTTTGAATTTGGAGTTCGGGCAAAATATGCCAGTCTGAAGACAAATAGTAGTGAATTGGGTGTGTGGACAGGTAGTCTTGCCTATATTTCATTAGGGTTTCCGGTCACAAACCCCATCAGCGAAGTACTTTCTCGTAGAGAATCAAGTGTGGATTGGGGGATGAATTTTGCTTTGGTGCCTTATTCGCTGGTTGGTTATAATGTTGAAACAACTGAAATGAGGGAGGATATTGGTCTAATCACCAGTAATTTTGAAGGATCTGGGGGAACTTATAAATTTATGTGGGGTAATGGGTTAAAAATTAAAAACCTGTCTTTTGGGGCAAATCTTGGCTATCTTTTTGGAAAACAGAGCCGAGATCAGGAAGTGGCCTTTGATAGCCTTGTGGCTTCTTATACGGATATTTTTCATGATGATCTAAGTGTCAATGGTTTTGTCTGGAACGCAGGCATACAATATGATATTCCTTTAAAAAGTATAAATGAAAAAGATGCAAAGCAGAACAAAGTAGATAAAAATAAAGTAGATAAGATTGTGATCGGTGTATATGGAAATTCTGATATGAATGTTAAATCAAAGCGATCACAATTGTATCAGAGATACAACAAATTTTACAATAATTTTGACTCTATCAGAAATGTTCCGGTTACTGTTCTTTCGGCAAAATTACCTGCTGAACTTAGTGGAGGAATAATGTATCAAAAAACCAATAAGTTGAAACTTGGAGTGAATTATTCCCAATCCCTTTGGAGTAATTATGAAAATGAAGCAAATCCTGATGATTTAAAGAATGCTTATGAAATTTCTTTTGGAGGAGAGCTAATTCCAGAATATAATTCGTATAATAGATACCTGAAAAAGGTGAGGTATCGGTTTGGCGCTTTTTATAGTAGTGATCCGCGTAGTGATGAGTTTAACAAACAATTAACTAGCTATGGTATAACACTTGGGCTAGGTTTACCGATTATATTACCGAGGGGGGGAGTATCTTTTGTAGATATTGCCTTTGAAGCTGGAAAGTTTGGTTCAGATCAAGCATTAAAAGAAACCTACATTAATATGACCATTGGATTTACCCTAAATGATGACAAATGGTTCTTTAAACGAAAATTCAATTAACACCATGGAAAAATTAGGAAAATTTTCAAAATTAGTTTTCATTACGGCATTCAGCATATTATTTACAAATGTTGCTTTTGCTCAATGTGGAAAATTTACGGATACGCCAAAAGAAAGTGAAGCACTTGAAGCTCATGTATTATATCGTGATGCTATCAAACTTAAGAATTATGACGGCGCATTCAAAAACTGGAAAGTTGCCTATGAGCTAGCTCCTGCTGCTGATGGAAAACGGGCCTCTCATTTCTCAGACGGGATCATTATTTACAAGCACAAAATTGAAAATGAACCTGACGAAGCAAAAAGAAAAGAGTATTATGATATCATCATGAGGCTCTATGATGAGCAGGTTGCCTGCTATGGAAATGAGTCTTTTGTTTACGGTCGTAAAGCTTTTGATATGTTTTACGGAGTGGGTCCGGAAGGTCAAAAAATTACGAGTGACCTCATGGAAACTAAAAAAGTTTTAGAACAATCAGTCGCTAAAGGAGGAAACAATACCGAATATGTAGTAATGGCGCCTTATTCTACTGTAGTTGCAGAGCTTTTTACACAAGAAAAAATGGACAAAGCGGAAGCTCGAAAAATTTATAAAACACTCAATGATATTTGCGATCATAATATTGAGAAAAATACAAAATTTAAAGCTCAATATGAGTATGCAAAAACGACAATGAACCAAGTTTTCAGCGGCATTGAATACTACATTTTTGATTGTGATTATTTCAAAAATAAGTTTAAACCCGAATTTGAAGCAAATCCAGATAACCCGGAGTTTCTGAAAAATGCAATAATGACCCTAAAACGTCAAGGTTGCGATAGCACTGATGTTTTTCTCGCAAAGCTTGAAGAAAAATGGTCAAAATATGCAGTGGAAGAAAATGCTAAAATAAAAGCAGAGTTTCTTAAAGATAACCCCGCGGTTTGGGCAAAAGAACTTTATGATGAAGGGGATTATAATGGAGCAATTGACAAATATAAAGAAGCGATTGAAACGGAAGCCGATTCAGAAAAGCAGGCCAGTTATCTTTTTTCTATAGCTTCTATTCAATTTAGGAAAATGGATTCGTATTCAACAGCTCGTGAAACTGCTTATAAGGCAGCTAAATTGCGTTCGGGCTGGGGCCGGCCTTATATGTTGATCGGTGATATGTATGCTTCTACTGCCCGCTCATGCGGTGATTCCTGGAATCAAAGGCTTGCTATTTTGGCTGCTATGGATAAATACGGATATGCCAAATCTATTGATTCGGAAGTAGCTGAAGAAGCGAGCTCAAAGTTGTCAAAATATTATTCATCCATGCCTGAAAAGCAAGAAGGATTTATGCGTGGTATAAAAGCAGGGCAATCTGTTAAAGTAGGTTGCTGGATCAGTGAATCAGTCAAAGTACGCTTCGCTGATTAAACTGAAAAATATTTAAACACAAAAAAGCTTCGCTTCCAAACATAGAACGAAGCTTTTTTGTGTTTTGGATCAAGTATTTATCAGTCAAAAAGTAATAAATATGGAAATTAAAAACATACTTCAACTCAGTTTTTTGCTAATGCTTTTGTTTGGTTGTACCCCTAAAACAACAGAAACGGTTCAGGCTCCTGAACCTCCTCCAAAAAAAAACAACCCTGATCCTGATGAAACTTTAAGTCCATGTAAAAACTGGCTGGACCTGGCCAATATGGAAGAAGTCCGTGAATGGTACGTGTTATATCGTGATCAGATGAAGCTTAAAAATTATGCTGAAGCTTATCCGCTTTGGCAAAAAGTATATGAAGCCGCCCCTGCTGCTGATGGAAAACGAAATACCCTTTACGGAGATGGCATTATCATGAACGAATATTTTTGGACCCAGGAAACGGATTCGTTAAAGAAAGATGAACACGTAAAAAATGTACTCCTTCTTTATGATGAAGTAATAGAATGTTATGGAAAAGAGGGATATGTAATTGGTAGAAAAGCTTTTGATTTATATTATAAATACAATGGTTATGCGACTGATATCGAACTGTATGAAATGTTTAAAAAATCAGTTGACCTGGAAGGTGATTCAACGCAAGCTTTTATTTTAAATCCCTTTACAGCACTACTAACTAATTTGATTTTAGAAGAGAAAGTTCCTTATGAAGAAGCAAGTCAGTATGCCAACCAAATGCTGGAAATCATTGCTTTGAACAAAGAAAAAAAATCGCCTGAAGATTGGACAAAAGAAGGCTGGGATATTGTATCAGATTTTACTCCGGCACGATTAGAATCTATGGAAGGAATCAAAGGCTTTTATGATTGCGACTATTATAAAAATAAATACTCCATCTCTTTTGACGAATCGGTGGACACTTGTGATAATGTAATTTCTGTTTTAGGGCGGTTGAGATGGGGCGATTGCCCTTTGGATGACCCTGAATTGGCCGCTTTGCTGGATATTTACAAGGCCAAATGCGTGACTACTACCCCGCAGTGTAGGGATCTTCTCGGTGAAGGAAATTTTGTTGAAGCTATTAAATGTTACGAAGAAAAGGCAGAGCAAACCGACGATGCAGAGAGAAAAGCGCAATTTTACCTGGTTATCGCAAAAATTTATTACGGTGAATTAAAGCGTTTTTCATTATCTAGAAAGTATGCATTGGAAGCTTTAAAATATAAGCCAAATTGGGGCGATCCACATATTCTTATTGGCAAACTTTATGCATCGAGCGGGCCGCTCTGTGGTCCGGGCCGAGGTTTCGACAGCCAGATTGTAACCTGGCCGGCAATTGATTCCTGGAATAACGCTAAAAGAGTTGATCGAAGTGCAGCAACCGAAGCGAACAGGTTAATTGCACGATATAGTCAGTTTATGCCAAGTAAAGAAGATGTGTTTCAACGCAACCTCAAAGTAGGTGATCCTTTTACCGTTGGCTGCTGGATTCAGCGAACAACCATCATTCGAACAGCTGATTAATGTTGTAGTAGCCTTCGTAATTATTTTGTAAGTATCATTTTATGAATAAATTATTTCTTTTTGCGCTATCATTTGTGATTATGCTTTCCGCTTGTGAAACCTCGGTTCAAAGTAAAGAGCCAAGCCGCAAAAAAATAGTAGATGAAGACGAACTTATAGGAAGATACTCTACACAGTTAATTGCTGATCCAAGAATACAGGATGAAATAGATCAAAATATCATTCTGTACTTTCTGATCGATAGTTTATTTGACTTTCAAAGAACTTCAACGGGTATCTATTATGAAATTGAAACAACCGGCGAAGGAGAACATCCAACTATTGAAAGCATGGTAACTACTCATTATCGTGGCACTTTTTTGGATGGAAGGGAGTTTGATTCGTCATACAGAAAAGGAACTCCGCTGATGATTTCTTTAGGACAGGTGATTCCAGGTTGGCAGGAAGCATTGCAAATGCTAAAACCGGGCGGCAAAGGAACTTTCATTATTCCTTCAAGGCTTGCATACGGAACAAAGGGATATCCCGGATTGATCGAACCAAATTCAGTACTGGTTTTCGAAGTAGAATTGATAAATCACAGATAATTTTTTTCGTTCTTTGGCGAATAGTGTAGAATCGGAAATAAGATTTTTTCACTATTTAAAAAAGAACCATTTTTAATCAAATAAAAAACGAAGTAATGAAAAAAATGATGTTCCTTTTGATGGGAGTGGCGATAACTTTTAGTGCTTTTTCACAGATCAAAAAAGTGAATCCCAAAAAACTAACAAAGCAACTCGAAGCTCAAAAAGTAGAATCTCCAAAAACGCAGGCCGAAATCGATAAAAATCTGATCCTTCAATATGCAATTGTTAATCTGTTGAATGTTCAATCAACGCCTTCAGGTTTATATTATATGATAGAAAAAGAAGGAGATGGCAAAGCATCTCCAGATATGAACAGTAATATTACTGCTCATTATCATGGAACCTTGTTGGATGGAACTGTTTTCGATTCTTCTGTTGATCGGGGAAAGCCGTTAACTTTTCAACTGGGAAGGGTCGTAAAAGGATGGCAGGAAGCTATTCCATTATTGACGAAAGGAGGAAAAGGGAAATTTATAATCCCTTCTGAATTGGCCTACGGATCCCGTGCTGCTGGTTCGATTCCCGCTAATTCGGTTTTAGTATTCGAAATTGAATTGATTGATTTTGTCGATAAAGATGCTCAAAAAAAGAAACAGGCTAAAATCGATAATCTACTGATTTTAGATTACCTCAAAAAGAATAACCTTGTAGCTCAATCTACAGAATCCGGAATCTATTATATCATAGAAAATCCTGGAGAAGGGACCGCTCATCCTAATATTGCTTCAGATATCACAGCTCATTATGAAGGAACGCTATTGGATGGAACTGTTTTTGATTCTTCGATTAAACGTGGAGAACCTATGAAATTTAGTCTGGGGCGAGTGATTCCAGGTTGGCAGGAAGCTATTCCTTTATTGAAAAAAGGAGGAAAAGGAACCTTTATTATTCCTTCCGGATTAGCCTATGGATCACGAGGAGCTGGAGGAGCAATTAAACCAAATACAGTGTTGGTTTTCGAGGTTGAATTGATTGATTTCTAGTAAAACTAATAGGTTACTTTCAAAAAAATGTCAGTGGAATTTCCACTGACATTTTTTTTAATCAAAACTTAACTTAACTTTTCAGTTTTTGCCATTTCCGTTGTAATAAGCAATAATTTTTTCAGCGAGTTCTAATCCTATACTTCTTTGCGCTTCTAAAGTTGAGGCACCAATATGTGGAGAAAGGGAAACCCTTGGATGCTCCAGCAAAGCTTTTAATGGATTAGGTTCATTTTCAAACACATCTAATCCAGCGCCTGCAACTTTTCCACTATTCAAAGCATGCAAAAGCGCCTCTTCGTCTACCGTCCCACCTCTTGAAGCATTGATGATTACAACCCCGTTCTTCATTTTTTCAAACTCTTTGGCTCCGATTAAAGCTTTTCCGCCAAAAGGCACATGAAGCGATATAAAATCTGAATTTGCAAGCATGGTATCCCAGGAAACTGTTGGAACCCTTACCGTGAGATTTATATCTTTATTGTTATAAAGATCGATGGCAAGATTAGTTTCATTGATCACCAAATCAACAGGCATAACATGCATCCCCAAAGCCAAACCTATACGAGCGGTTTCCTGTCCGATATTGCCAAAGCCAATAATACCAAGGGTTTTTCCTCTTAGTTGCGTTCCCTTTGAATAAGCTTTTTTTAGGTTTTTAAAATGTGTATTGCCGCTGGAGGGCATTTCCCTGTTTGATTGATAAAGAAACCGGGAAATAGCAAACATATGTGCAAACACAAGTTCAGCAACAGCAGGAGAAGAAGCTGCCGGAGTATTAATTACTTCAATATTTTTGCTCTTGGCATAATCGAAATCAATATTATCCAAACCTACTCCACCACGAGCGATGATTTTCAAATTTGGACATTTGTCGATAAGGTCCTTTCTGACATTTGTAGCACTTCGGACAATGATTACATCATATTTCGGTAAAGCCTCATAAAGGTCTTCCTGTGCCACTGTTTGAGTATCTATCTGAAAATTAGCCTCCTCTAGCAATTTTTGTCCATCAGGATGCATACCGTCATTGACAAGAATTTTTATCATCTAGTTTAATTTTGTTTAAATTAGAACGCAAAGTAAATGAATTTTTGGTATGAATGCCAAGCAAAATTGTTTAATTCTTTATTAAGAATAAATAGGAACAAAAATAATAAGGAAATACATTCCAGCTATTTTGAACCAACAAGTATTTCAATTTCTTGGCAATTAAAGACAATAGCCTACATAGTAAGTGGAAAAAGAGATAGGAATCAATATCAGATAATAACCAGCTCTTATTGACTGATGGCACTTTTTATTTTTTCTAATTGATCTTTTACTTCGTTGAGTTCTTTATCCTTTTCTTGAATTTCTAATTTTAATGCTGCGTTTTCTTTATACAAAGAATCCACTTTTTGATTTTTAAAAGTCAACTCATCCTGCAATTTTGCTACCTGGCTATTGATTTCGATTTCAGAAGGAGCCTTATTGACCAAAGCTTGTGATTCATCGGTTTTTTCCTCCTGTGTTTCTACTTTTTTAATTTCCTTCTTTTCGAAATTAAAATTTCCTTTAAACAGGTTTTTTAAATTTTCGATCCCGTCCTCTCCATTATAAAAAGAAGCCCCTAAAAATGCCAAAGGTGCTAATACGATCATTACCAAAAAGAAACGCGCAAACCCCGTTAATCTAAATTTTTTTCTGGTCATTTAATTTAATCTTTTAGATTTTAAAAATTAATTTCTAATATTTATGCCTTTCGTTGTTTTGAATAAAACTATTTTCGAACAACTTTGCGATTTAAACATCAATTTGTAATTCTTTTGCATTAACCCAAACATTTATCTACTGATTCCGGTAAAATTAAGACTAATAATTATTCTCGTTATCAAGTGTAGAATTAATATTTTTGTCCAGACTAATATTTTGAATAATACATATGACTGAAGCTTATATTTTTGATGCCGTTCGCACTCCCCGTGGTAAAGGAAAAGCAGGAGGTGCTCTTTATGAAGTAAAACCAATAGAACTGCTCACAAGTTTATTGAAAGCGCTAGAAAAAAGGAATAATCTCGATACTGCATTGATTGATGATGTACTCATTGGTTGTGTAACGCCAATAGATGGACAGGGAGCTGATATTGCAAGAGCGGCCTTGCTCTATGCCGACTGGAATAAAAGTGTTGCTGGTGCTCAGCTTAACCGGTTTTGTGCTTCCGGCCTGGAGACCGTAAACCTGGCTGCCATGAAGGTCCGATCGGGCTGGGAAGATATGGTCGTTGCCGGAGGTGTAGAAAGTATGAGCCGTATAAAAATGGAAAGTGACGGAGGTGCTTTATTGTTTGACCCTGAAGTTTCGGGAAAGATTGGTACTGTTCCACAAGGCGTTTCAGCAGATTTGATTGCAACGATTGAAGGTTTTTCTCGTGAAGATTTGGATGCTTATGCTTTTAGCTCTCAGCAAAAAACGCAGCATGCCTGGGAGAGTGATCATTTTAAAAAGTCCATTATTCCGATTTACGATAAAAACGGACTGCTTATTTTAGAAAAAGATGAACATCCAAGACCTAAAACAACCCTCGAAATATTAGCTGCTCTGAATCCTGCTTTCCTTCGACACGGAGCATATGGATTTGATGCGATGGCACTTAAAAAATATCCATTTGTTGAGCATGTTTTTCATGTTCATACCGCTGGTAACTCTTCGGGAATAGTAGACGGAGCAGCTCTAGTTTTGATTGGTTCAAAGGAAAAGGGAGCAGAGATGGGATTGAAACCTAGAGCAAAAATAATTTCCACCGCTGTTGTTGGCTCAGAACCAACAATAATGCTTACCGGTCCAACACCATCCAGTAAAAAAGCACTCGATAAAGCAGGAATGGATGCTAAAGACATCGACTTGTGGGAAGTCAATGAAGCATTTGCCGCTGTGGTATTAAAATTTCAAAAAGATTTGAATATCTCAGGGGATATTGTAAATGTCAATGGAGGCGCAATTGCGATGGGACACCCGCTCGGAGCCACAGGGAGTATGCTGCTGGGGACTTTGCTGGATGAGTTAGAACGAAGGGACAAGTCAACCGGACTGGTCACGATGTGCGTAGGAGGAGGTATGGGAATTGCTACTATTATTGAACGAATTTGAAACTTTAAAGACGGAATTTGTCAATGAATCCACGTTATATAACCCTTTATGATAAAATATAAAAAAGACAACAACAACATTGTAACACTAACCCTGGATATGGCCAACCGGAAGGTGAATATTATTAATCACGAAATCGGTAAAGCTTTTTTTCCTGTTTTAGAACATCTTAAAGAAGAGAAAGCAAAAGGTGCGCTTCGTGGAGTTATACTTACTTCTGGAAAAAAGAGTTTTCTGGCAGGTGGCGATTTGGATTATATTTTTAAAAATGAAAGCAGAGAAGAAATATTTGATTATTCGCAGACTTTAAAAAAGTTTTTTCGTGAACTTGAAAGCCCAGGAGTACCGGTAGTTGCGGCAATGAACGGAACTGCTCTGGGAACTGGATTTGAAATGGCAACGGCTTGCCATTATCGCATTGTGATCAACAAACCTAATATCCAGCTTGGACATCCGGAAGCTTCATTGGGGATCATGCCCGGGAGTGGCGGCGTTATTCGATTGATGTGGCTTTTGGGAATCGAAAGAGCTTTTCACATAATTGCCAATGGGCAAAGTTACAACCCTGAGGAAGCATTCAAAGCCGGTATTGTTGATGAACTTGCCAGCGATGAAGAGGATATGATAGAAAAAGCAAATAACTGGTTGTTAAGTACTCAGGAGGGAAGACGGCCCTGGGATAAAGAATCAGAAAGTATTCCCGAAGGTACAGCACGGGATTTAGCGGTAGCCAACAAGATTCGTCTTTTAGGAGCTCAGCTTACCAAAATAACGTATAATAATTATCCTGCTCCGCAGGCCATTCTAAATACACTCTCCGAGGGGTCAAAAGTAGATTTCGATACGGCTTGTCTTATAGAGAGCCGCTATTTTACAAAACTGTTGTTGAAGAGAGAAGCGAAAAATATGACCAAAGTATTTTGGTACGATTTCAATGCTATTAAAGCAGGAGATAGCCGCCCCAAAGGTTTTGGAAAGTTTAGGCCTAAAAAAGTTGGAATTGTTGGCGCTGGTTTGATGGGCTCCGGAATTGCTTATTCCTGTATTCAGCACGGCATGGACGTAGTTTTGAAAGATGTTTCGAAAGCTATTGCTGACCGGGGAAAGGAATATACCGAACAAAAATTGGCCGAATTGGTCAATAACAAAAAGTTAAGTGAAAAAGAAAAATCAAAACTTTTAAAAAAAATCAAAACAACGGAGCATTCCCAAGATTTCGAAAGTTGTGATTTGGTCATTGAATCGGTTTTTGAAAACGAGATGGTGAAGGCCAAAGTGACTAAAGAAGCAGAAGCCTTTATGGATGAATACGCTTTTTTGGCAACTAATACTGTTTCGATTCCGATTACCAAATTAGCCCAATCTGCGACGCGGCCTGAAAACTATATCGGTCTTCATTTTTTCCCACCTGTTGAAAATGTACCTTTGGTGGAAATCGTAAAAGGAAAGCAAACCTCTGATGAAACGGTTGCGAGGGCTTTTGATTTCGTAAAGAAAATAAGAAAAATACCAATCATTGTAAAAGATAGCTGGGGGTTTTATGCTTCCAGAGTGTTAAACACCTATATCCTCGAAGGCTTGATTATGCTAAAGGAAGGTTACGCTCCTGCTTTGATCGAAAACCTGGGATTACAGGCTGGAATGCCCAAAGGGTCTTTGGCTTTCGCTGACGATCTTTCCTTGAAAATGATCCTGAGTTACGAAAATCAGGCAGCCACTAATTATGGCCCAAAATATATCCAGCATCCGGCGGTTGATGTTTTGCACAAAATGATTGAAGAAATCGGTAGACAGGGAAAATCTCATAAAGCTGGATTTTATGATTATAAAGCTGGAGAAAACCGCCGCTTATGGGATGGCCTTAAAGAGTATTTTCCAGCTTCGAAAACAGATTATGATCGAGCAGAAATTATTGAGCGATTTATGTTTGCTCAGGTGATCGAAGCAGTTTGGTGTTTACAGGAAAAGATCATTCAATCTGTACCGGAAGCGAATCTGGGTAGTGTTTACGGTTGGGGATTTCCGTCTTTCAAAGGAGGTGTTTTACAATACATCAATGACTATGGAGTGGCGGCATTCGTAGAAAGATGCAAGTTATTTGAAAAAGCGCACGGTCCGAGATTTAAGGTACCGAAGTTGCTAAAATTAAAGGCTGAAAGCGGAGAAACTTTTCAATAGAAAAACTTGATGCTTTAAAGCGACTTTAAATAATCGGCGACCGCTTTGTTTTCATGTTTGAGCGCATAATCAATAGCGGTTCGGCCTTTGACATCTTTTATTTGTGGGTTAGCACCATTTGCGATTAGAAACTTGAGGATTTCTATATTTCCATATCTGGCACAGAAAAAAAGAGCGCTTTCCTGCTCAATATTCAAAGTATTTACATTTGCTCCGTGTTTAACAAGAATATCAGCGATTTCACTATGCTGCAATTTGATAGCATGCATTAGCGGGGTCTGCTCATCAAAAACTTGTTCAATATTAGCTCCTTTTTTTAAAAGGAATTCGACGATCTGTGCTTGATTGTTTTTAATGGCATAATGCAGTAAAGTATATTGTTTACTCGAGTAATATTTGTTGATGTTGTTGCCATTGATTAGAAATTGCTTAACATCTTTAAGGTTGTTTTCTCTGATAGCAGTAAAAACTTTAAGCACTTCATTTTTGGTCAACATTGGATAAACCGGGCTTCTTAGGCCATATGCATTTACCGCAAAATAATTTGAATTTTCAATGACCAAAGCATTGACCGTTCCATTTTCAACAGCCACACAATGTTTTACATCAATAGCAATTACTCTATTGTCGTAAATGCCACATACATTAGGTACGATAGTGTGCCCGACAACAATTGACTTAGCGCCGTATAGACTTAGTAGGGATATGACCTCATCGGTTTCCAGATTTCCACTAAAATATCCTCGGTACCACATTGGCCCTTCTATACCGTAAATGCGTTGGGGCATCCCTCCGCCCTTTTCGATTTTCCAGGCAGGTTTTCCATAATTAGACCTGGCAATATTATTGATTTTATTGAGCGGAAGATGTTGATTTGCCATTTGAGGACTTAGCCCTCCGTGGGTAAAAAGTGTGTTTCCAATTCGTTCTATTATATTTTTACTTCGAAGCCATTTTCCCAACTCTGTGTTATATCCGAAAAGAGAAGCGTATTTTATTCGAAATTCACTAGCTACTTCGAAGTATTTCTTTTTAACATACCTTGTGTCGCCTCTTAAATTCATCTCTTCGTGATTGCCATTAATAAAATGCACCATTCCGCCTTTTTCAGCAGCTTGCCGTTCCAGATCATAAATTAGCCATAAAACCTCCGTGACATTATTTCCGCGATCAAAGAAATCACCGACAAGTACCAGGTGGCCTTCTCCATAAGTCCATTCAAACTTTCTATTTATAATTCCATTACCCTGTAAAGTAGTTGCGAATGAACTGAAGTCACCTTCAATGTCAGAAATAGCAAATAATCTTTTAGGTGTTGGATAAATGGAAGGAGGAACAGTATAATTGCTGTGTAATTTTACTTTAAAAGATGCTTTTGAATCATCATCTACTTTACAATTTAGAATAGGTACTTCCTCTTTTGAAGTGTAAATTTGCTTTTTGGCTATAAGGTCTCCATCTTTTTGTCGTTCAACACTTCTTACAATGACCATATCTTTTTTATAGAAAACATAAGGTCCGTCAGTTTCAAAATCACTGTCCTCATCAGATTGCGATACATTAAGCATATTCAAACATGTATTACAACAATTCGCCCCAACAATACCAGGAAGTATCATTGTTGCAGCAACAATTACTAATGTTTTATACCATTTAATTACAAATCTCATCTTTTTTCTAAACGCTAAATAATGATTCTAAAGTGTAATAACGTAAAAATAACCAAATTTATCAATGATATTAACTTCAAGTTAACACACATTTTTGAAATCAACTTATCAAACTCCATGCTTTGAACTTTTTTCCATGTTTTTTTAGATAATCCCGCATAGGGTGATTAAGTTGATTTTCAAGTGTTGGGTCTTTGTCCAAAATTCTGGCAGCGATCTCTCTTGCCGTTTGAAGAATTCGCCCATCTTTTGCCAAATCTGCAATTCGGAAGTTTAGAACGCCGCTTTGTTGTGTTCCCTGAATGTTCCCAGGTCCACGTAATTTTAAATCCGCTTCAGCGATGTCAAATCCATTATTTGTACGCACCATGGTTTGTATTCGCTCTCTGGCTTCTTTTGTAAGTTTAAAACTAGACATCAAAATACAAAACGATTGCTCTGCGCCACGACCTACGCGACCTCTCAACTGATGCAACTGTGATAAACCAAAACGTTCTGTGTTTTCAATGACCATAACCGAAGCGTTTGGAACGTTTACGCCCACTTCAATGACTGTCGTTGCAACCATAATTTGTGTTTCCCCTTTGACAAAGCGCTGCATTTCAAATTCTTTATCAGCAGGCTTCATACGTCCGTGAAGGACGCCTATTTGGTATTGATCTATTGGAAATTCTCTTGAAAGCACCTCGTAGCCTTCCTCCAGATTCTTTAAATCCAGTGTTTCTGATTCCTCAATTAAAGGGTAAACGACGTAAATCTGCCGCCCTTTGGCAACTTCTTCTTTCATGAAACCGAAAACACGCAATCGATTATTTTCGGTTTTGTGCAGTGTTTTTATTTCCTTTCTACCCGGAGGTAATTCATCAATTATAGAAATATCTAGATCGCCGTAAAGGGTCATTGCCAAAGTTCGCGGGATAGGAGTTGCTGTCATAACCAATATATGTGGAGGCAGTACAACACCTTTTTTCCAAAGTTTGGCGCGTTGAGCCACACCGAAGCGATGCTGTTCGTCTGTAATAGCAAGCCCCAGGTTTTTAAATTCTACGGGATTTTCGATCAAAGCATGGGTACCAATTATGATATGAATTTCACCTTCTTTGAGCAGCGTTAAAATTTCTTTTCGCTTTTTCCCTTTTACACTTCCTGTTAAAAAAGCGACCCGAATACCTAAACCTTTCAACGTTTCAGAAATGGAGTTAAAATGTTGTTGGGCTAAAATCTCAGTTGGTGCCATCAGACAGGCTTGAAAACCGTTGTCGAGGGCAATTAACATACTCATCAAAGCAACAATTGTTTTTCCGCTTCCTACATCACCTTGCAGCAGTCGATTCATTTGTTTGCCTGAACCGAGATCCTGACGAATTTCTTTCAGCACCCGTTTTTGAGCACCCGTAAGTTCGAAAGGAAGTTTTTCTTTGTAAAAGCGATTAAAAAAATCACCAATTTTTGAAAAAACAAACCCTTTGATGGCATCCTTTCTTCTCCTCCGGATTTGTAATAGTCGCAATTGTAAAAAGAACAACTCTTCAAATTTGAGGCGGTTACGCGCCGCGTCCAGATCTTTTTGGTTTTTGGGAAAGTGGATATCCTGCAAAGCTTTGAACCTGCCTGGGAAACGGAATTTTTGAAGCATATATTCCGGCAGGTTTTCAGCTATTTGATTTGCATTAATTTTGTCAAAAAGTGCAGCGATGATTTTGCGTTGTCCTTTTGCATCCAACCCTTTTGTATTCAGTTTTTCGGTACTGGGATAAACCGGTGCAAACGTATTGGCTTTTGTTGTATTACTTAATAAAACCAACTCGGTTTCCGGGTGAGGAATATTGATCACGCCATTAAAATTGTTCACCCGTCCATAAACGATATATTCCTGTCCAATTTCCAGACTTTTTTCTAACCAATGCACCCCTTTAAACCAAACCAGATCAATCGCACCCGTTTCATCTCTCAGTTTTCCAACTAATCTTTTTTTTCTGCCCGTACCCGCAACAGAAAGTCTTCTCAAAGTTCCGCGCAACTGAACCGCATCGCTTTCCACTGAAAGATCACGAATTTGATGAAACTTAGTTTTGTCAACATACCTGAATGGAAAATGAAACAGCAAATCACGGAAAGTGAAAATGCCCAACTCCTTTTTTAGCAAATCACCACGTAAAGGGCCCACACCCTTTAGGTATTCGATTGGACTGTCCAGTATGTTTGCAGAATTTTGCATGGTATAAATAGAACTAAAGGAAATCCCTTTTTGTTTCAGAACCGAATTTCTTATCAATCAATTGATGCAAAAATAGAAAAAAATGAAATCCCAGGATTTTTAGTTTGGTTAGTAATATTGTATTTGAATTAAATATCTTTGTGAGATTTTTCGAGCGGAATTAAATTTTGACCATTCTTTCAAATAATCAGGCGTAAAAAATAACTTGTCAATAATTTAGCCCAATAAATAAATTTAATAATGGAAACGAAAAGACAGAAGCAAGTTGGAGAAGTGGTGAAACGAAATATCGGTATAGTTTTGCAGCAGGAAGGATCTTATATCTATGGTTCTTCGACGCTGGTTACAGTGACTGCCGTTAAAATGTCTCCGGATTTTAATCTTGCTAAAATATACCTGAGCGTGTATAATCGTGAAAATAAAGAAGCTGTAATTGATGAACTGGATGCAAATACCCATCGTTTACGACAAGCACTGGCGCATCGCATCAAAAGACATGTGAGGAGAATTCCAGAAATTCAATTTTATATTGACGAAACCTTGGACGAGATGTACCGGCTAAGCAGCCTTTTTAAAGAGCTTGAAGATAATAATCAGATGGGGCGTTCGGAAGAAGAGGAGTGATTCAAGAGAAAATCAAACTTTCACAATATTTATTTTTCTAGCCAATCCTTTTGGTAGCTTTATCAGTTCTTTTCCCAAATTAATTTCAACAAAATTTTCATCCTTTTTATGGATAGAAAATGAAGTGTCTGGCAATAATCCTAATTGCCAAAGTTGAGAACTAATATGATCACTAACTTGCTTTTGCGCTATTTTTGCAGCTTTTGAAATATCCAGTTTGATAAGCGGAAAATCGGGAACTCCCTTTTTTGCTGGAATTGGGGAACCATGTGGGTCAATCGATGGAAATCCAAGTTGTTCGTCAACTTCATCTAACAAGTCCATGGTTAGTAAATGTTCAAATTTTTCAGCTTCATCGTGGATTTGCTCTTCTGTAAGTCCCATTTGTTGAACCAGGTATGTTTCCCACAAGCGATGAGCGCGAACTAGTTGACGCGCGTTTTCAACTCCTGAAGTAGTCAATTTGATCTTTTGATCCTCATATTCGACTTGGCCTTTCTTTTTGAGCGAGGATAGGTATTTGTTTAATTTATTTTTGGTAAAGCCCAACTTTTCAACCAAATTTTCAAAATTCAAATTGCTGCTCTCCTGTAAATTAAGCGATTGTTTTAAAGTATCCTCCAATTCAATTTTTATTTGCAATTTCCGTTTTTGGAAAAAACGAAAGACCAGTCCTTTTTTTGGAGCCCAAAATACCGTTATCAAATAAATTAAGGTTGCAGTAACGGCCATCGCAGGACCTGGAGTTGTGGCGAAAACAACTGCGAATATCATCCCTAAAACGGAGGAAACCAAACCAATGCAACCTGCAATAAAAAGCACCCATCGCAATCGATCCGAAAGTAATAAGGCCGTAGCAGCAGGAGTGATAAGCATGGCAACGACTAAAATGACACCAACCGTCTGAAGTGATGCGACTACCGCAAAAGATAATAATAACATCAGAAAATAATGAACGACAGTTGTCGAAATTCCCATCGTTTCTGCAATGACCGACTGGAAAGTCGTTACAAAAAGATAACGATAGAAAATGATAATACTAAAAAGTACATAAATAGTGATACCAGCCGTCAAATATAAGTCTTGGTTGGATACCCCTAAAACATTTCCAAAAAGAAAGTCTTTGAGATCAAGATGCACGCCCTGGTCGCGGCTTATCCATGATATTCCCATGATACCTAAAGAAAACATTGCGGTAAAAACGATCCCGATCGCTGCATCATTTTTAGTATTCACATTATGCTGGATCCAGGTTATTCCGAATGCCGTCAGCAAACCAGCAATAACAGCTCCGGTGAAAAACCCCAAAGCACTATATCCAACAACCATAAATGCAACCACCACCCCCGGTAAGATAGCATGTGCAAGGGCATCACCTATCAAAGCCATATTACGCAAAACGATAAAACATCCCAATACGCCACACATCAACCCTACCATGGAAGAAGCTATTAAGGCCCGAATAGCCCACTCTTCATGTAGGAAAATATCCAATACTTCAGCCATTTTTTATAATCTGCTTTAGTTTGAAATTCAATTATTCGATCAGCGATACATACAATTTGTATTTATGAATCAACACAAAAGTAGGTATATTTTTAATGATTTAAAAATATATTTTTAGAGGAGTCTAAAAATATATGAATTCAGGATGAAATCAACGAATCATTTCATAAAGAATGCCTTCTTTCATCGCATAAGCTGAAACAGCAACGCGTTGGATATTTGCTTTTTTAAGAATATAATTAATCAACACCAATGCAACGATAATCATCTCGGCACGAGATTCCGGGAGGTTTTCTATAAGTAGGCGTTCGGAAAAAGTAGTAGTCATAAATTGCTGATAAAGCGGATAAAAATCTTCTACTTCCACAATCGAGTGTACGGATGAAATTCTTTGTTTACTCAGCAACATATCTAAAACATCAAAAGTACCTGAAGCTCCGATGAGGACGGGTGTTTTATTGGTTTCCAATATTTTAAATAATGGTTGCAGCGTGATTTCAAGATGTGCTTCAAGGACCTGAATTTCTTCTGGAGAAATCGGATCTGTTTGGTGAAAATTTCTAAATAAAAGGGAAACACCAATCGGAAAACTCTGTGCCCAAATAACACCCATATCGTTTGCAATGATGAATTCACAACTTCCTCCCCCAATGTCCATTATAAGTCCCTTTTCGTCGTTTAAAGGAATAGCCTGAATGACACCGAGGTGAATCAATCTAGCTTCTTCATCTCCAGGGATAAGCTTGATTTGGATACCAGTTTCCTCTTTTATTTTAGCAATAAAAGTATTCCCGTTACGAGCTGTTCGCAATGCAGCAGTCCCGAAAGCATTTATCTGATCGACTTTGTATAG